>NZ_JADPCJ010000002.1:0-86286 GCF_015670795.1 Collinsella aerofaciens
TATACGCCGTGATGCGCGACCGGGTGCCCTACCGGGAGTAGCCCCGACGGTTGACAAAACTATAGGAACACCCAATGAGTGGCCGAAGAGTGTCCCCGGCGACTAATCAAAAATGGGCCATGTGTCCCAGTTGTGGAGACTCGTTGAGCCGTCTGGGTATCGTGAAAGATCGCGCACTCCCCCATCATCAAAAGTGACACACGCTACCTGTTGATGGGAGGCAGCCATGGGCTTCTTTGACAAGATGTTCGAGAAGAAAGAGTGCGCGATTTGCGGTACCGAGCTGGGACTTTTGGGAAAGACCAAGATCAACGAAGGCTACCTGTGCAAAGAGTGCGTCGGCAAGCTCTCCCCCTTCTTTGGCGGCTATCGCTCCAGCACCGCGGACGATATCCGTGAGCAGCTCGCCTACCGCGAGGCCAACGCCGAGCGCCTGGCCTCGTTCAACCCCACGCGCACGCTCTCTGCCGGGCGCACCAACATCATGCTCGATGAGGACGCGGGCCTGCTGATCATTACCTCGCAGAGCCGCTGGCGCGACGCCAATCCCGACATCATCGAGTTCTCGCAGGTACTCGGCTGCGATATGGATATCGACGAGCATCGGACCGAGATCTATCGCGAGACCAAGGACGGCGAGCGCGAGAGCTACAACCCGCCGCGCTACGACCTGGATTACGACTTTAATCTGACCATTCACGTCAACACGCCGTACTTTACCGAGATCAACCTGCGCGTAAACGACTCCACCATCGATCAGCGCGGTTCCATCGAATACCGCGAGGCCAAGCGCCAGGCAACCGAGGTCCGCGATGCGCTGGTGCAGCTGCGCCAGGAAACGCGCGACAGCGTCGTGGCCGCTAAGGCCCCCAAGACCGCGGTCACCTGCCCCTTCTGCGGAGCCACCACCATTCCCGATGCCAGCGGGCGCTGCGAATACTGCGGTGGCGCCATCGGCGCATAGCCTCCGGCACGGAAAGGACCGATCATGGCCTTCGAGAGCGTCAACTATCAGTGCCCCGCGTGTGGCGGCCCCCTTCACTTTGCCAGTGCCGAGCAAAAGCTTGTCTGCGACTACTGCGATTCGCGTTTTGAAGTCGAAGAAGTCGAGGCCCTCTATCGCGAGCGCCAGGACAAGGCCGATGCCAAAGCCGATGCGGCAGCCGCGGCCCCCAAGCCTGCTGTCGACGATGCCGTGCAGGAGCTGGCTCAAAACGCCGGCTACATTTGCTCGTCGTGCGGCGCCGAGCTCGTGTCCGATGGCACCGTCGCCGTTACCACCTGCCCGTACTGTGGCAACTCCGCCGTGGCCCCCGGCCAGCTCTCGGGCGACTTCTCACCCGACCTGGTAATTCCGTTTAAGCTCGGGCGCGACGATGTCATGGCCGCGCTCAAAGACCACTACAAGGGCAAGATCCTGCTGCCCAAGAGCTTTGTCACCGGCAACCATATCGACGAAGTCCAAGGCGTTTACGTGCCGTTTTGGCTTTACGGCGCCCGCGTGGACGGCGAGGTGTGCTTTGATGCGACCAACGAGACCGTAACCGAGGAATCCGACCGCACCGTCACGACCACCGACCACTACGATGCCTACCGCAAGGGAAACATCTCGTTTAAGCGCGTGCCCGTCGACGGATCGTCCAAGATGCCCGACGGCCACATGGACGCCATCGAGCCGTTTGACTACGACGCGCTGCGCCCGTTTTCGGTCGCGTATATGCCCGGCTATATCGCCAACCGCTACGACGAGGATTGCGAGACCTGCAAGGCGCGCGCCGAGCGTCGTATGGAAGAAAGTACGATTTCGGCCCTGCGCGAGACCGTCGTCGACGAGTATGACGACGCCACGGTCGAAAGCAAGCAGCTCGACTACACCTGGGAAGACAGCGACTACGCCCTGTTCCCCGTGTGGATGCTTTCCACCTCGTGGAACGGCAAGAGTTATCTGTTTGCCATGAACGGCCAGACCGGTCGCATGGTCGGCGAGCTCCCCTGCTCCAAGCCCAAGCTCGCCATCGCCTCGGTGCTGTTCTTTGTGATCGGGTTTGTCCTCTCCCAGATTCTCTTTATGGGTGGGAATGCCTTCGATCCGGACTACCTCACCTTTGATGTCGAGGGCATCCTCATCAACATCGTCGCGCCGTTGATCATCGTGGTCATCGCAGACGTGCTACTGGTAGGCCAGCTCAAGACGGCCAACGAGGCCACCCACGCCGACTGCTACTGTGGCGAGCTCGACCTGACCGAGAAGCACGACACCTTCAGCCACACCGAGACCACCGTTGTCATGAAGGACAACAAGGACGATTAGCCATTCTGACCAATACCACCCGGCCTTTGACGAGAAAGGAAGATCACCATGGGACTCTTGAGAGCTGGATTGGGAGCTGCCGGCGGCGTCATGGCCGACCAGTGGAAAGAATTTATCTATTGCGAATCGATGCCCGCTGACGTCTTAGCCTGCAAGGGCAGCAAGCGCACCGGCGGCCGCAGCTCCAACACGCGCGGCGAGGACAACGTCATCTCCAACGGCTCGGTCATCGCCGTCAACGACGGCCAGGGCATGCTCGTGGTGCAAAACGGCAAGATCATCGAGGTCGCGCTGGAGCCTGGCGAGTTTGTCTTTGACACCGGCAGCGAGCCGAGCGTCTTTAGCGGCAACCTGGGCGATTCCATCAAGGAGACCTTCGCCAATATCGGCAGCCGCTTTACCTTTGGCGGCGACGCGGGCAAGGACCAGCGCGTCTACTTCATCAACACCAAGGAGATCATCGGCAACAAGTACGGCACCGCCTCGCCCGTGCCCTTCCGCGTGGTCGATAACAACATTGGCCTGGACGTCGACATCTCCGTACGCTGCAACGGCGAGTATTCGTACCGCATCACCAACCCGCTGTTGTTCTACACCAACGTGTGCGGCAACGTGACCGATAGCTACACGCGCGATAAGATCGACAGCCAGCTTAAGTCCGAGCTGCTCACCGCCCTGCAGCCCGCCTTTGCCAAGATCTCGGAGATGGGCATCCGCTACAGTGCCATCCGCGGTCACACCACCGAGCTCGCCCGCGCGCTCAACGAGGTCCTCTCGGCCGACTGGCGCGACCTGCGCGGCGTCGAGATCGTGAGCTTTGGCGTCAACTCCATCGCCGCCTCGCAAGAAGACGAGCAGATGATCAAGGACCTGCAGAAGGCCGCGGTCATGCGCGATCCCACCATGGCGGCCGCCAACATCGCCAGCGGCCAGAGCGATGCGATGCGCGCAGCAGCCGCCAACCCCAACGGCGCGATGGCCGGCTTTATGGGCATGGGCATGGCGGGCGGCATGGGCGGCATGAACGCCAGCCAGCTGTTCGCCGCCGGCCAGGCACAGCAGCAGGCTGCCCCACAGCCAGCTCCGGCACCCGCCCCCGCACCGGCTCCTGCCGCTGCCCCCGCGGCCGGCACGTGGACCTGCAGCTGCGGAGCCACCAACACCGGCAAGTTCTGCCCCGAGTGTGGCAGTCCCGCACCCGCCCCGGCACCGGCCAAGTGGTTCTGCCCCAACTGCGGCAGCGAAAACGGCGGCAAGTTCTGCAGCAACTGCGGAACGCCCAGGCCCTAGCCCCTCTATCCGGTAATTGGCGGGGAGGTCCGCCACCCCCGCATTTGCTTCTATGGGTTTCGTTCGATAAAGGAGGACACCATGAAGACAACGTTCAAAAAGTCCGCACTCGCATTTCTGACATGCGTCCTGGCGCTCGCCTTTGCCCTGACGGGCTGCAGCGGCGGCGGCAAAGACCCCAAGGCCAACTTCGTCGGCAGCTGGGAACTCTCGGGTGGAACCGTGGATGGCGAAGAGCTGACCGATGAGTACATGAAGATGCTCGAGGATTGGGGTGTCCACTGCGTCCTGATTCTCGATGAGGACGGTACAGGTGCCCTCGACCTGTTCCTTGAAGTCGTCGACCTTAAATGGGAGGCAAAGGACGCCACCACCGTAACCCTCACCGCCGAAGACGAGTCGTATGACATGAAGCTCAAGGACGGCAAACTCATCCTCGAAGAAGATGACGGAAATCTTGTCTTTACCAAGTCCGACAAGGATCTGTCCGGTACGGTAAAGAAGGATCGCGAGAACGCCGAGAAGGAAGATGAGATCGATGAGGCCGTCGAAGACGACGACGTCCAGAGCATCGAAATCTCCCCCGCCGTCACCGTCGCCGATGACGACCTGTGCACCATCACCATCACCGAGAAGTTCAAGGACGACTGGGGCGACATCGGCTTTGTCGTTAACATCACCAACAAGAGCGACAAGGACCTGACCTTCTACGCCCCCTCCGGCAAGACCAATGTCAACGGCACTATGAAGGACCCCTGGTTCTCGGCTCACCTGATGCCCGGTACCAACGCCACCGAGGAATTCACGTTCTCGAACGGCGAGCTTGACAGCCTTGACGACCTGGTCAACACGACCATCGGCATCGACGCCTATCTGACCGATTCCTACGAGGACGTCGCCTCTTACACCGCAACCATCGCGTAACGGCACGTAACATCAGCCGCGGATTGGCGGACACATCCGCGCACATGTCAGGCGGGGCCGCAGGAAATGATCCCGCGGCCCCGCCGCCTTGCGCCGACAGCACCGCTCGCACAAGCAGGCCGCCCGCCGTTTTCTGATGCAAAACGGCGGGCGGCCTATCTTTACGGCGCCGGAACACGGGTGAGCGCGTCGATTACGGGCGCTCCATGTTGGGAACGATGCTGCCCTCGGTCACCGCATGCACGGCAAGGCGCATGATGTTGTCGTAGCCGGTCTTGCTTAGGATCTCCGAGATGCGGCGCTTGATGGTGCCCTCGCTCATAAACAGCTCGGCCGCGATCTCGCGGCGGCTCTTGCCCTCGCAGGCAAGGCGCAAAATCGACAGCTCGACATCGTCGAGCGCCGCCGTACCCGAAAAAATGCTCTCGGGCGGCTTGGGAAACGTGCAATAGCCCGCCAGCGTGGAGCGCATCACGGCGAACAGCTCGTCGATACCGACGTTCTTGTAAACAAAGCTATCGACGCCCGCCTCGCGGGCCTGATCGACAAAGGTGATCTCGGGCATGCCGGTCATGATAATGATGCGGCACTCGGGCAGCTGCTCCTTGATGCGCGCCGCCGCCACGATGCCGTTGGAATCATGCTCGGTGCATACGTCCATCAGTATCATGTCCGGACGCTCCCTGAGCGCGACATCGAGGGCTTCGGAAGCGTCGGCGATCGCGGCGGCGACGGTCATATCGGGCTGGTCGCCAACGGAGCGCGCCAGGCTCTCGCGCAGGATGGCCTGGTCTTCGACTATAAGGACGCGAATCATGAGCTTCTCCTCCGAACAACAGCGTTGGGCGTAAGCGGGATGGACACCGCAAGCGTAAAGGGCGGGGCGGCGTGGACCTCTAGGCTGCCACCCAGATCTTGCGCGACATGCCTCATACCGGGGATACCCGTTCCCTCGCGATACGATACGGGGGCCGGGGACCCGTCGTTAGAAATCGTCATGCGCGCGACGGCGCCGGCATCCGCCCCCTCCTGCCACAGACGCACGTGGACCCGATGCGCCTGCGCATGCTTGGTGGCATTGGTCGAGGCCTCACGGATAATCTGCAAAAATGCGGTGGCGACACGCGCGTCCTCAGGCAGCGCACCCTCAACATCGATCTGCACACTCACCAAACCAAAAGCATGGACGATATCACCCAGCTGTTCTGCAGGCTCGCTGGCACCGTCACCGCGCAGATCGGCAGCAATTGAGCGCAGCAACGGATCAATCTGCTCGATCGACTCATCGTCCAGACGCCCCTCCTCCAAATAGCGATGAAGAACGGACAGGCGCTGCCCGATCACGTCGTGCACGCGAGCGCGCATACGTAGGTAGGCCGCATTGTCAGCAACTTTTTTGACTTCTTCGATCTGTGCCTGGAGTTCTTTGCCCGCAAGCTCAAGCAGGTGGTTGGCTTGCGCCAAGCGGTCATGAGCATGCGCGTACTCTGTCACATCAAGACCGATAATGCGCTCGAACGAACGTCCCGAAACCATAACGCGATCGCGCACAAATAGGCGAATCTCAGCGGGAGAGACCTCGACCACCGCACGCGCCTCACCAAAGCGGTCCAGATTAATCCGCACACGGTTCCTGCTGCTTTCGGGCATTTGCATGCTCAGTTTGCGCAGGTCGTTCCATGTGCTGCTCATGTCGCCTAGGTCGGTGGGCATATGAAGTTCCACCAGGTTTTTGCGCATGCAGCGGTTCATGAGCAGAGGACGGCCCCTCGGGTCCAGATACAGGATGCCCACGGGAATCACGTTGATGGTCTCGATCGTCGAGAACATGGTGATATCCTCTTGGCGGTTACGGACGTCCATCAAGAGCGCCGCGATGGAGCGGAACAGGAAGAACGCTCCCTCTGCGATAAGGACAACGGTCCACGCCGAGCCCATGGCAAGCACCACCGGCGGTGTCACGGCGGCAACGAGCAGCAACTCGGCCAACATGACGGGGCGGCGGTAGTGCACCATAAGTACCACACCATAGGCAAAGATCGCGGCATTAAGCCACAACGCTCCGCCCATTGCCCTGGCGCAAACGTCAAGCGGCGCCACCAGATACGAGCCAGACGACGCGAATAAGATGAGCGCCGAAATCATCAGGTGAAGCACAAGGCTCGCCTCGTAGGCGCAAATCACCTTACGGTTATAGGACGAGCGGCGCGATGCGATGAGCGGGACGTGGATCGTCTGCAGACACGCAGCCAGGGCAAAGACGACATCGAGCGCAACGATTTGGGGAAGGATGAGCGAAATCTGCATCGTCACTCACCCGCCCTCGGCATCAAGACGATCATGCGCAGCTGGCCGGGCTCGCCCTCAAGGCGGTATGCCACGTTGCGCCCTTGCAGAGCGCTTTCGAGCTCTTGCGCAGCGGGCGTCTGCGAAAGATCTGCATCATCGTTGGAAAAAAGCGTGGCGCGCAGCTCGACACTGCATCGGTCATGGTCGCCCAAGTGATACATAAGCGCCGGATGGTCGGTGGTGTAGGCAAAAAACGCAAAGTCATACACGCAATCGTACAGAGCGCTTACCGTACTGGCGTGCAACGGGCGCCGTATGGCGATAATCGAGGCGCAATCGATATCGATGGTGCGCAGGTCACTTGCGAGCTCGTTGGCAATGAGCTGAATGCGGTCGCAATCAAAACCGCTCTCCCCGTGCTGTGCCAACGTGAGCGACCCCTTGCGTTTGCAATAGGCGACAAGCATCTTGGCGCGCTGCAACATGCGGTAACGCTCGTGCGAAGACGCTTCGTCGGTCAACGGCGGCAGCGAGCTCAGGAGGTCGTACATCCCTTCGAGCGCGCGGGCAAGCGCCTGGTCCACGTCTTGGACCAGCAAGGTCTCGGCCTCTTGATCTGCCAAATGCGTCTTAAGGTCGTAGTCGGCGGCGAGCAGCTCGTTTTGACGCTGCAGCTCCATGCGACGATGTGCCAGTTCACGGTTAAGCTCGGTGAACTCCGATACGTCTTGGGCAAGCAGGGCCGATCCGCCCAGCAGCGGAAAGGCGCGATACATTACATCGGGATCGGACGCCACGGCAAAGGCATGGGCGCGCCCGTGCTCCTGGGTCCGCAACTCCTCACGCACGCCTACCGGCATTGGCTTTGACACCGGCGTGGCATAGGCCTCCTGCAAGTCGCGCGTTAGAACTTTGAGGTCGAGCGGCAAGGTGTCGAAGATGTCAGCGATGTCGTGATACGACGGAATGACACCGCAATCGAGACAGATTTCCATCGCCACCACGCACAAGACGCAATAGACGAGCGAGAAGTTGAGCCTCCATGCCCAGGGCACGCGCAGAGCATACGAGATGGCAAAGAATGCGCCGCCCAGCAGTACGAGCGCCGCCGTGCCCGAGAAACGCTGGATGCGAAAGGACGAGGACCGGCCAACCAGGATAAAAAAGGCCACGAAGTTAAAGGCCGTCCACACGAGGACGGCGAAATATCCCCAGCCGTACGTGTAGTCGTTGCTCCAGGTGTCGCTTGTACGGTCAAAGCGGAAGACCTGCTGGTGAAAATCGTTGGTGAGCACAAATCCGATAAGCAGGATGGCCACAATCCACAGCGCAGCGCAGTAGCGGCGACCCAGGCGGTGTTGCTCCAGGCCCGCAAGGCGCAGACCACACAACTGGTAGAGCAGTGGAATGAGCGTCATGGGCACGTAGTACAGGTACCACAGCACGGTGGCATAGAACGGCGTGAACGACTTGTACTTGAGAATGACTTCGATCATCCACAGGGCGCAGATGGTGGCGATGGCAACAAGGCGGCGGCGCAACACATAGTCCAAACAGCGCAGATAGACCGATACGCCCCAAATCGAAAATGCAATTGCGGCAACAAGCAGCGGGAGAGAGCTCGAATGGACGAGCGCATCCACGACCTCTTTGGACACCTCGCTATAGGCGGGCGCGGCGTTAGAAAGTTTGGGGTCGAAGGCGAACAGCGCCGGCAAGACTGCCAAAAGCATGAGGAACAGTGCGGTGATGGCGCCGGCGATAGCAAAGACGCGGTGACGATACGCCTGATGCGTTATGCCAACAAGGAATCGCGGCATGGCAAAGAGCGTGCCGCCCCTGGGATCCGCCACGGGAGCGGATCGGGCGGCCGCGTGGCCGATATGTCGCGTGCGGGTACCCATAGTGCTTTTAGTGTACCGACAGGCGGGCCCAAAAAGCGGGCCACATGTCCCAAAATCCGCAGACGGCAAGGTGCCCGGCGAACACATACTCGCCGGGCGCCTTGGTTAGGAGGCTATGAGGATGAGCACGCGAAATCCACAGCGGTCAGGCCCGCCCCCTAAGGGCCTGAGGTGCTCAAGATTGGGAGCGACAAGCCCGACGAAGCGTACTTAGGTACGCGAGGAGGGTTGGAGCCCCAAGGTTGAGCGCCTCAGCGCCCTTAGGACAGGTCCTCACCATTAGAAGCAATAACCTTCTTGTACCAGTCGAAGCTCTTCTTCTTGGAGCGCTTGAGGGTGCCGTTGCCCGCATCATCGCGGTCCACATAGATAAAGCCGTAGCGCTTGGACATCTCGCCCGTGCCGGCAGACACCAGGTCAATCGGGCCCCAGGTGGTGTAGCCCAACAGGTCAACGCCGTCCTCGGTCACCGCGTCGCGCATGGTCTGGATGTGCTGGCGCAGGTAGTCGATACGGTAGTCGTCGTTGATGGAACCATCCTCCTCGACAACATCCTTGGCGCCCAGACCGTTCTCGACCACAAACAGCGGCTTCTGATAACGGTCGTACAGGTCGTTAAGGGTGATGCGGAAGCCCAGCGGATCGATGGCCCAGCCCCACTGGCTCTCCTGCAGGTAGGGGTTCTTGGCGCCGGCGAAGGCATTGCCCTGGGTGCGCTCGACATCGGGGTTATCGGCACCGGCAGAGCAACGGGTGCTGTAATAGCTAAAGCTGATGAAGTCGACGGTGTTAGCGGCCAGGATCTCGCGGTCCTCGTCCGTCATGCCCACATCGATGCCCAGGCGCTCGAGCTTCTTGACGGCATAGGCCGGGTAGTAGCCACGGCTCTGGACGTCGACGAAGGAATAGTTGCTCTGGTTGTCAATCTGCGCCTGGCGCACATCGCCCGGACGGCAGCTGTAGGGATAGTAGCTACCTGCGGCAAGCATGCAGCCGATCTTGATCTCGGGGTCGATCTCGTGAGCGATCTTGGTTGCCCAAGCGCTGGCGACGAGCTCGTTGTGGGCGGCCAGGTACTCGACGGCCTCCTTGTTCTCGCCCTCCTCAAAGACCAGACCGGCACCCATAAACGGCAGGTGCAAGATCATATTGATCTCGTTAAAGGTGAGCCAGTACTTCACCAGACCCTTGTAGCGGGTAAAGATCGTGGTCGCGAGGTTCTTGTAGAAGTCGATGAGCTTGCGGTTGCGCCAGCCGCCGTACTCCTTGATGAGGTGAATCGGACAGTCGAAGTGCGTGATGGTCACGAGCGGCTCGATGCCCTGCTTTTGGCACTCGCGGAATACATCCTCGTAGAAGGCCAGGCCAGCCTCATTGGGCTCGGTCTCGTCGCCGTTGGGGAAGATGCGGGTCCAAGCCAGGCTCATACGGAAGGTCTTAAAGCCCATCTCGGCAAAGAGAGCAATGTCCTCTTTGTAGTGGTGATAGAAATCGATGCCGGTCTGCGCGGGATAGTAATAGCCGTCCTCGAAGTCGAGCATCTTGCGCTGGCCGGAGACCACCGCATAGCGCTCGGGGCCGTGCGGAGCCACGTCCACGTTGGCAAGGCCGCGGCCGTCCACGTTGTAGGCGCCCTCGCACTGGTTGGCAGCCGTCGCGCCGCCCCACAGGAAGTCATTACGGAAAGCCATGCATCAATCCTTTCGCACGCTGTTGTCATAGGCTCAGTATCCCTGCAAACAACGCGTCGCTCAACGGCAACGGCGCAGGCCGATACTTCTTTTCGCGTGCAGGCGCCCGGCAACCACCCCGTCTGACACTTTTTGATACCCACCTGCCCCAGCCGCCGCAAAGGGGACAGTCACCTTTGTGATGGCTGGGGCCCGTTTGTCTCGATCTGTAACAGTTAGGCCGCCAAAACCGGGCCTGGTGTTACAGATTGAGATTGTTCGGCCTGTCCCCTGCAGTTTGTCTCGATCTATAACAGGTAGAGGCGATTTAGCCCGCTAGATGTTACAGATCGAGACAGAAGATTCTAGTCGCAGGCGATGTCGAGGTTCTTTCCGATGAGGCCCACGTAGCCGCCTTCGGCTGCCTTGGGGCTGTCGGCGTGGCAGAGAACCCACTTGTCGGCCTTCCAATAGCAGTAGCTGTCACCGGTGGTAGGCATGTCGGCCGCAGCCTCGGGACGCGGACCGTTGGTACCTGCCGGCAGTGCGACCATCACCTGGAAGCCACCGTCATCGACCATGCACGGCGTGTAGTGGAGCGTGGTGTTGAAGACCTCGACAACCTTGCCCGCCGGCACGCGGAACGCCTTGACGAACGCGGTATCGAGCTTTCCGTCCTCGATCTCCCAGCGATGCCCCACGAGCAGGATAAAGTCGCGGGTGCCCAGGTTAAACTCACTCGCGCGGTGATACTCCAGACAGTTGAGTCGTGTGTTGTGGCCGTTGCACCAGCCGAGCTGGAAGGGGCGGCCGCCGTACATGAGCAGGCCGAGCGTGTCGGCGCCCTCAACCTGCTCGAGCTCGGGCGCGGAGGCCACGTATTTGCTGCCCTCGGGGATGGGCGTAGCCGCGAGTGCCTCGACGAGTGGAGCGGTCAGGCTGGACGGAACGTCATCCCACACGCGGCCATAGGACTTGAACTCGGGATCAGAGACAGAGTAGATATGCATGTTCACTCCTGTTCGTAAATGTGACTATACGAACATTCTAGAACAAACATGAGCGATTTTGAACGCTCGTCCTGACCACTCAACAAAAAGGCGCCCCCGCATAAGCGAAGGCGCCCAATCCGTGCGTTTTAGGCGATAAAGCCCTTACGCCTGCTGATAATGCAGGTGCTTCTCGTCGATATCGGCCAGGTCGCGGTCGAGGTAGCGGCGTGCGAGCCAGTTTGCCATGGGGAGGTTCTGGTCCAGATAGTTACCGCACTCCTCGGGAGCGGCACCGGGGACATCGCCCTCAAAGCCGGCGACAAACTCGAACAGCTCACGCACGAGCGACAGAATCTCCTCGCTCGTCACCTCACCAAACACGACGAGGTAAAAGCCCGTGCGGCAGCCCATGGGGCCAAAGTAGACAATGCGGCTCGACCACTCGGCATGGTTGCGAAGGAACGTCGCGCCCAGGTGCTCGATGGTGTGGCACTCGGCCGTGTTCATGACCGGCTCCTTGTTGGGCGTGGTCAGGCGCAGGTCAAACGTGGTGACGGCGGCGCCGGTCGCCGGATCGCGGTCGATGCGGCTCACATACACGCCGGGCTCAAGCAGCAGATGGTCAACGGAAAAGCTCGCGATGCGCTCCATGGCAGATCCTCTCGATAGTCAAATTGGGACGGGCTCTTTTAGCTGGTTCGAATGGTCGCACCAATCATACCAGTCAAAAAAGCCCCGTCCCAAATTGACTACCTGGGACGAGGACCAATGATTTTTTAATCCCCGTCCCAGAAAAACCATTCTAGGCTGTGTAGGCAATCGTTGATTTCACGGCGTGGCGCCAGCCGGCGATCTTTTTAGCGCGCTCGTCGGCGGGCATCGACGGCTCCACGATGCCGCGGGCGCCGTAGACGTCGACGACATCGCGCGTGTACATGCCCAGCGCAATACCGCAGGCCCAGGCCGCGCCCAGGCCGCTCATCTCGTCATTGCTCGCGATGCGGATGGGCGAGCCAACCAAGTCGCTCTCAAACTGCATCAGGTACGCGTCGCGCGTGGGGCCGCCGTCAACGCGAAGCTCGGCAAGTGCCGCGCCAGAATCCTCGACCATTGCGTCAATTACGTCAAAGATCTGATAGGCGATCGACTCGTCGGCGGCCTTCACGAACTCCGCGCGACCCGTGGTACGCGTCATGCCAAATACGCAGCCCTCGGCGTCACTCGCCCAGTGCGGCGCGCCCAAACCGGTAAACGCCGGCACAAAGTAGACGCGGCTCGCCGGATTGGCAGCGTAGCACAGGTCGGTAACTTCCTCGGGGTTATTGATGAGCTCCAGATCGTCGCGCAGCCACGTCTTGACAGCACCGGCGTAGCTCACGTTGCCCTCGAGCACGTACTCGGTCACGCCGTCCATACGCCATGCGACCGAGCTCGAAAGCCCGTGCGAGCTGGCAACGAACTCGTCGCCGACGTTCATCATGACCGAGCTGCCGGTGCCATAGGTCGCCTTAGCCATACCGCGGCTGTGGCAGCCCTGCGCGAACAAGGCCGCGTGGCTGTCGCCCAGCACGCCGTGAATGGGCACGGGCGCCGGCAAAAAGCCGCCCAGGTCCGTCATGCCGAACAGGCCATCGGAATCGGTCACCTGCGGCAGGCAGGCCACGTCGACGCCAAAGGCCTCGCACACTGGCTCGCTCCAGCAGCCACGGCGCAGGTCAAAGAGTTGCGTGCGGCTGGCGTTGGACCAGTCGCAGCGGAACTCCGCGCCGCCCGTGAGCGTCCAGACCACCCAGGCATCGATGGTGCCCAGGCACAGCTCGCCCGCCGCCGCGGCCTCGGCAGCAGCGGGAACGTTCGCGAGGATCCAAGCCATCTTGCCCGCCGGATAGTAGGGCGAGAGCACTAGACCCGTCGTGTCGCGCACCAGCTCGGCCACGCCCTCGCGCGCGGCCAGCTCGTCGCACAGCTCGCGGGCGCGGGCGCACTGCCACACCACGGCGTCGCACAGCGGCTCACCCGTCGTGCGGCTCCAGGCAACAGTGGTCTCGCGCTGGTTGGAGATGCCGATGCCGGCGACGTCGACCGGATCGACCCCGGTCTCCTCCACCACGGCGCGCGCCACGGCCAGCACGTTGGCGGCGATCTCGGCTGGATCATGGCTCACCCAGCCAGCCTCGTTGACAATCTGGCGATGCGGGCGATCGGCACGATGAATCAAATGGCCGCCCTCGTCCACCAGCAGCGCCTTGGTGCCCTGCGTGGATTGATCGATTCCGATGATGTAGCGGCCCATGGCCACCCCTTTCAAAACGAATGTGACAAAGGGACGGTCCCTTTGTCACATTCCAGTTACTCTGCGGGCAGGAACTCGGCGACGGTCTTGGCAATGCCTTCGCCGGTAAGCCCGTAGTGCGCAAAGACCTCGGGGCTCGTGCCGGTGATGACCGGCGCGTCGGGCAGGGAGAGGCATTTGACCGGACGTGGGCAATGCTCGCCCACCACCTGCGCGACCATGGAACCCAGGCCGCCGAAGGGGCTGTGCTCCTCGACGGTCACGACGGCGCGCGTGGCGCCGGCGGCCTCGATCACGGTCTCGGCGTCGAGCGGCTTGACGCAGTACATGTCGAGCACCGTCGCCGAGATTCCCTGCTCGGCCAGCAGATCGGCGGCGTCCACGGCGTGGCGGACCATCTCGCCGGTGGCGACGAGCGTCACATCGGTGCCGCGACGCACCCAGGTGGCGCGATCCATCTGGAACGGGCACTCGCCCTCGGCGTACACGTCCTCGACCGGGTTGCGCCCCACGCGGATGTAGGCCGGCTTGTTGTCGGCTACCAGGGCGCGCACGAGCTCGGCGGTCTGGAAGCGGTCACTCGGCAGATACACGCGCATGTTGGGAATCGCGCTCATGGCGGCGATATCCTGCGCGGAGTGATGGCTCATGCCCAAGGCGCCGTAGGACACGCCGCCCGAGATGCCGATGAGCTTGACGTTGGTGTTGGAGTACGAAACGTCGACCTTGCACTGCTCATACGAACGCGTGGTCACAAAGGACGCCGGCGAGGCGGCCCAGGCCTTCTTGCCGCACGAAGCCATGCCGGCAGCGATGCTCACCAGGTCCTGCTCGGCAATGCCGACCTCGACGGACTGCTGGGGATACTGATCAAAGAACGGCGTGAGCGATGCGGAGCCGCGGGAGTCGGAGCACAGGACGACGATATCCTTATCGGTCTTCGCGGCCTCGAGCAGCGTGTCGCAGATAACCTTGCGATTGGCGATCTTGTTAGCCATTGATGGCCTCCTTATGGGCAGCGAAATCGGCGATGATCTGGGCATATTCCTCATCATTGGGCAGGTGATGATGCCAGGCGGCCTTGTCCTCCATAACAGGCGAGCCATAGCCCTTCACCGTGTTGAGGATGATGACCGTGGGCTTGCCGCAGGTCTCGGCCGCAAGCGTCAGCGCGGCGTCGATGGCCCGGACGTCGTTGCCCGGAATGGAGAGCACGTTCCATCCGAAGGCTGCCCAGCGCTCCTCCTGCGAGTCCTGCTTCATAACGTCCTCGGTGCTGCCGCTGATCTGCAGGCGGTTGCGGTCCACGAGCGCGCACAGGTTATCGAGCTGGTAGTTGCCGCCGCTCATGGCGCCCTCCCAGACCGAGCCCTCGGCAAGCTCGCCGTCGCCCATGATGGTGTAGACGCGATAGTCGCGGCCGTCCATCTTGCCGGCGAGCGCCATGCCCACGGCCACGGGCAGGCCGTGACCCAGCGAGCCCGAGTTCATCTCGATGCCCTTGAGCTTGTTGTTGGGGTGACCGATGTAGGGGCTGCCGAACTTGGAGAAGCGGGCCTTGACGTCATCGAGATCCAGATAGCCCTCGTGGCAGAGCACCGCATAGTAGGCCTCCATTGCGTGGCCCTTGGAGAGCACGAAGCGATCGCGGTTGGGATCGTCGACGGTCTCGGGCGAAATGTTGAGATGGTTGGCGTAGAGGGTCATGAGGGCATCGATCACCGACATGTCGCCGCCGATATGGCCGCCGGCGCCAGCCATGATGATATCGACGCAATCGCGGCGAAGGTCCCAACGCAGGGATTCAAGCTCTTCGATAGTTGCCATTTCTACTCTCCTCGCAGGTAGGCTTTGACGTCTTCTTCAATCGGGTCGTACAGGTCGGGGGCAATGCCGATGTACTTGCACGCCTCGTAGAGCACCGGCACCACGTTGGCGTGAATAGCGACGCAGTGGTGGATGTAGGGGCCCTCGACGATCTTGGCCTCGAGGCGCTTGAGGTTGTCGACCTCGACCCACAGGTAGGTGCCCATGCCGGCCGGGCCGTCGATGCCGCGGGCATTGCCCAGCAGCAGCGAGTACTCGCCGTTGTCGCCGTCAAAGCGGGCAAGGGTGAGGTCGCCGTGCTTGGCCTCGGCCGTCAGCGCGCCGGGGTGATCGAAAGCCAGCGGGTAGGTGAGCTTGGGCTTGACGGCCGCGCAGCTGCAGGGCCAGGGGCCGCAATGCTGCAGCAGCTCGCCGTTCTCGTTATCGGGATGGCGCACGGTCCAGTCGGCGAACATGCCGCGGTGACGGCCCAGGTCGGCGGCCTCGACCATCAGCGCGGTGATGGCGCCGTGGATATCGGTCTCGCATACGATAGGAATGCCCATCTCGTTGAGGATGGCGTTGGCGGCGCAGGGCATAATGCCCAGCTCGTCCTGCAGAGCGTTCCAGCACTGAATGGCACCGGCGTTGCAGCCATACTTCTCGACCAAGCGCTTCATGGCGATGGCAAGACCGGCGACCGCGGGGACCTTGTCCTCGGGGATGCAGATCTCAAAGCTGTCGTTGATGTGGGCAAGCATGGCGGCCATGGCCTGCTCGTCGGCCTGGGCGTCGCGCACAGCCTGGACAAGTTCGGTCATGGGGATAGGCGAAAGCTGGATGTTGAACTTCTCGAGCAGCTCGCCCTCGTTGCACATGGTCGACCAGAAGTCGAATGGACGGGTGGCCATCTGCAGGATGCGGGTGTGCTTGAAGGTCTTGACCACGTTGCAAACGGCCAAAAAGTCCCAAACGCCGCGCTCGAACTCGGGGTCGGTCAGGCGGCAGTTGGTCATGTAGGTGAAGGGAACCTGGAAGCGGCGCAGGACCTTGCCGGTGGCGAACAGACCGCACTGGCTATCGCGCAGGCGCGTGCCGTCGGGCTCGGGGCGCTCGTCGCGCGGGCCCCACAGCAGCACGGGCAGGCCGAGCTCGCGGGCAAGGCGAGCGCAAACGTACTCGGTGCCAAAGTTGGCGTGGCACAGCATAATGCCATCGACGCCCTCGGCGCGGAATTTCTTGACGATAGGCTCAATGTGGCTGTCGTCGAACAGCAGGCCCTCGTCATTGATGTCGTCGATATCCACGATGTCGACGCCGATCTCGCGCAGGCGATCAGCCGTCAGGCCGCGATACTTGATTGCGTCCGGCGCGCTAAAGATGCTGCGGCGCGTGGGCACAAAGCCGAGCTTGATCTTGTCCATGTACGTCCTCCCCTAATCACATGTTCAGTAAACAGACGCATGTTTCGTTTTGTTCTGTTTACTAAATGTTTTACTCTTTTGTTTAATAGTCTAGCGCGAAAGTCCCGTAAACGGTAGAGAAATCAGCCTAAACGGTATGTAAACAAACTGAACATACAAGGGAAACAAAAAGAGGGCCCCGAAGGACCCTCTCTTAGTAGCGTTAGATATGGCTGCCTTAGCGAGCTTTGCCGCCCTGCGCCCCGGCGTTTTCTTCGCCTAGATCTCGCACACGCTCTGGCGCTCGACAAAGTAGGTCGACACGGCCGTCTTGCAGGTATAGCTCTTGGGGTTGCGGATGTTGCCCACCAGGCGACGCACCGCGATCTCGCCCACCTCGTGCTTGGGAACATGCACCGTGGTGAGCGGCGGGTTGGAGAAGGCGCCCAAAGACAGGTCGTCAAAGCCGATGATCGAGACATCCTCGGGCACGCGAATACCGTGCTCGTTGAACGCGCGCATGGCGCCCACGGCGAGCACGTCGTTCTCGGCAAAGAAAGCCGTCGGCAGATCGTCGCGCGAGACGTTGTCGAGCCACACGCCCATGTTGCGATAGGCACCCTCGAGCGTGGTGCCCAACGTGACACGCCATGCCGGATTGGCCTCGAGGCCCGCGTCCTCAAGCGCTTGGCGATAGCCGCGCTCGCGGTCCTTAAAGTTGCGGATCCGAAGGTCGCCCGCCAGATAGCCGATTTGCCTGTGGCCTTTCTCGATAAGGTAATCCACGGCACGCAGCACCGAATCGGTGTTGGCGATGACTACGGCATCGAAGTACTGGCGATCGCTCCAGCCGTCGAGCACAATCAGGTGGGCGGCAGCGTCGGCGAACAGGGCGTAGTCCTCCTCGCCCAGCTCGGTACCCATCAGCACGATGGCGGCCGACGGGTCGGCGATCAGGCCCTCGACCTGCGGGCGCACGGCGTCCAGGTCGCTAAAGTCGAGCGAGACAAAGCTCGTGCTCATGCCGTGGCGACGCGCCTGGCGCTCCACGCCCTCGATAACCGCGGGATGGAAGGTGCTCTCGTCCAGGATGGCGCCCGTCTTGCGCGCAAGCACAAACTGGATGCTCTCGAGCTGCGTCGACTGCTGATAGCCAAGCGACTGCGCGCACTCCAGGATGACCTTGGCGGTCTCCTCGCTCACGCTGCGCTTGCGGTTGAGCGCGTTGGACACGGTTGCGGGCGAAAAGCCGGTAATGCGGCTGATCTCGCGGACGCTTGCTTTAGCCATCGTTCCCCCTAGCATCGGTCGCGGCCGAGCATCGTGGCTTGACCGCCCCGTGGCTCGGCAACTAAACGACCGCAAATTCAATCTAAACAGAAGAGTAAATGTTTATTAGCTAGTTTAGCCTGTTGTCAAGCAAAGTGGCGCGACTATTCCCCCAACGGGCACATTTGCTCGGTAGCTAAAAAAGCCCCGTCCCAAATTGACTACATGGGGCGGGGCACGGAAATCATCTAGCCAAGAACATGGGCCATGCGCGCCTTGAACTCGGACAGGAAGCGCGGGGCATCCACGGTCAGCGCCACAAGCGCGCTCTTGTCCGGATCGGATAGGCGGCGCTCGTCGCAAATGGTGCGGCCGCGATACTCGCCCAGCAGATCAACACGCAGATTGCAGCCGAGCGCACCCACGAGCGTGGGGTCAATCGCCACAGCGACGGCAAGCGGATCGTGCAGCGCGCAGCCACCCAGGTAGGGGGCGTTCATCTCGTACGAGCCAATGTAGTGCTCCACCATGCTCGCAAACGCGCAACCGGCCATGGTGCCCGAACCCGTCCAGCCGGCAATGTCGCGACGCGTGAGCACCACGCGATGCGTCACATCCAGACCCACCATAGTGAGCTTGCGGCCCGAACGCAGCACGGCATCGGCCGCCTCGGGATCACTTGCCATGTTGGCCTCGGCACCCGCACTCACGTTTCCGGGCACGGTAAGCGCACCGCCCATCACGACCACGCGACCGATAGACATCATCGCCGCCGCATCGCGCTCCAAGGCAAGTGCCAGGTTGGAGAGCGGGCCGGTCGCCACGTAGATCAGATCGGGGCCATAGGTGCGCGCGGCATCAATCAGATAATCGACCGCCGCGTTACCGTCGGCCGACGTCGCCCCCACCGGCTCGTACGGCGACGCGGGCACGCTCGCCCCGCCAATGCCGTTCTTGCCGTGGATGAGCGTGGTGGACGCCGGCGGTGTATAGGGCTCAGTCGCCTTCATGGGACGATCGGCGCCCAGGTACACCGGCACCTCGGGGCGACCCAGCAGATCGAGCACTGCCAGGCAGTTGTGCGCCGATTGCTCGACGCGCACGTTGCCAAAGCACGTGGTGATGCCCACGAGCTCCACCTCGGGGCTCGCGATGGCATAGGCAAGCGCCATCGCATCGTCCACACCCATATCCAGATCAAGGATCAGCTTCTTGATTGCCATTGTTCTACTCCGCTTCTCCGTCTTGTATCGTTTAACCAAACCAATGTTCAACTTCGGCGCGCGTGGGAATCGATTGCTGAGCGCCCAGGCGCGACACCGTCACCGCCGAGGCGCGAGCACCCGCGGCCATGCACTCAAAGAGCGGCAAGCCCTCCAGACGAGCCGCGGCAAGCGCACCGATAAACGTATCGCCGGCGGCCGTGGTATCGACTACCGTGCTCGAAAGTGCCGGCATACGCAGCGGCTCGCCGTCATCGCCGAGCGTAACCGACCCGGCGCCGCCCAACGTGATGACCGCAGCGCCGGCGCCCTTAGCAAGCAGGGCGTTGAGCGCAGCGGCGCAGCTCTCATCGTCCTTGGGCAGGATACCCGTCAGAACCTGGCACTCGGTCTCGTTGGGGCAGACCAAGTCGACCGCAGACCAGGCCTCCGCAGGCAACTCACAGGCAGGCGCTGGATTAAAGACCGTATAGAACCCCAGCTCGTGAGCGCAAACAAGCGCCTCGGCAGTCGCTGCAAGGTCACATTCGCCCTGGGCGATAAAGACGCTTCCGGCAGCCGGGGCAATATCGCTGGCGTCTCCGTCGAGCCCATCGGTCACCAGGTGCCTCAGCGCGCAGGCAACGTCCTCGCCCGCGAGTGCATGGTTGGCGCCCGGCGACAACACGATGCGGTTGTCGCCCTCGCAGCGAATGATGGTCGCCGCGCCCGTCTCCACGTCATCGCGACGCGCCACAAACTCAACGCCCACGCCAGCATCTTGGAGCCCCGCCACGAGCGATGCACCGAACGCATCGCGCCCGACCGCGCCAATCATGCACGTGCGCGCACCCATGCGCGCAGAGGCAACGGCTTGGTTAGCGCCCTTGCCACCGGCGTTGGTGATAAAACCGCTGCCGCCGACGGTCTCGCCCGCGCGCGGCATGCGCTCGCACGCCACCGAAAGGTCCATGTTCATGCTGCCGAACACCGCAACGATGCCGCGATCTGCCATGGGAACCTCCTCATCTGCGGGCCTTATGCCCACCGTCGGCCGTCGATCGTGCGCCCTCGCACCTCTATAACTTTAGTTCACTTTGATGTGAACGCGCCCTTGAGGTTGCGCCAGCAGCAAGCATTCACAGGAGCAGGCAGCTACAATGAATATGTGCTGATTATTCTCGTCATTGGATGATGTTTTATGGAACAATTCCCACCATCGAGCCCACGCGGCCCGCGCCGCGCGCCCGATAACCAGGCGCCGCACGAACGCCCGCGCACCGACCGCCGCGCCGACGAGTCGCGACGCGGCCCGAGCCCGCATCGAACGCCCACCAACAAGGGCGCCTATGCAGCCAAGACCAACACCGGCGCCACACGCTCGTCCGCTACCGACCAGCAGGCACCCGCTCGTCCCAAGTCCCGCTACATTCCTGCGCTCGACGGCCTGCGTACGCTCGCCGTCGTCGCGGTGGTGCTCTATCACCTCAACCTCACGTGGGCTCAGGGCGGCCTGCTCGGCGTCACGATCTTCTTTGTGCTTTCGGGCTATCTGATCACGCGCTTGCTGCTCAACGAAGTCGCTAAGACCGGCCGCATCGACCTTAAGAGCTTCTGGATTCGCCGCATCCGTCGCCTGGTCCCCGCCGTGGTAACGGTAGTGTTCGTGACCTGCGCGCTGTGCACCATCTTTAACCACGTGATGCTCACCAAGATGCGTCCCGACATCCTGCCGTCGCTGCTGTTCTTCAACAACTGGTGGCAGATTGCCCAAAACGTCTCGTACTTCAATGCCCTGGGCGACCCCTCGCCGCTCACGCACTTTTGGTCGCTTGCCATCGAGGAACAGTTCTACCTAATTTGGCCGCCACTGCTGTTTGCCATGGTATCCATGCATGTGAGCAAGCCCAACACGCGCCGCGTGGTTCTGGGCCTTGCCGCTGTTTCCGCCCTCGCCATGATGGTGCTTTACAACCCTGCCGCCGACCCCAGCCGCGTGTACTACGGCACCGACACCCGCGTGTTCTCGCTGCTGCTGGGTGCCTGGATGGCCTTTATCCCCGATCGCGACCTGGCGCCGGTGCGTCTCGCACATCGTTTGGGGCTCAATCGCCTGGCTGGCGCCGCCAAGCACGGCAAGAACGCCGAGGGCAAGCCCGGCGAGAAGGCCGACGAATCAGCCGAGACCGCCCCGGCACAGCCGAGCGCCCTCGTGCGCTTTTGGTCCTCGCCCGCATCCATCGATGTGTTGGGCGTCGTGGGTCTGGTTGGCCTTGCCGCCATGGTCGCGCTCACCAACGGCTACACCGCGTTCCAGTATCGCGGCGGCACGCTGTTATGCTCCATCCTCACGCTCATGGTCATCGCGGCCTGTGTGCAGCCCCAGGGAATGGTTGCCCGCGCGTTGTCCGCCGAGCCGCTCGTGTGGGTTGGCAAGCGCTCGTACAGCATCTACCTGTGGCACTATCCGCTGCTGTTGCTCATGAACCCGGTCGCCAACATCAACGATACGCCCTGGTGGCAGTACATTTTGCAGGTGCTGCTGGTGGTCGCCGTAGCCGAGTGTTCCTATCGCTTTATCGAAACGCCATTTAGGAAGGGTGCCTTCGGCCGCACCGTCGCCGAATTCCGCGATGGCACCACCACGCCCGCCAACTGGGCACGCGCGCACGTCCCTGTCTGCGCAGCCTGCGCTGTCGTGTTGGTCGTTGCACTGGGCGGTCTGATCTTTGTGCCCGAGACGTCTGCGCTGAGCGGCGAGGGCGCCGAAGTTCTGAACAAGGAAGCCGAAAACACCGCGCCCACCGACCAGCAGGCGGCCGACGACACCGACAAGGACAACGACGGCTTCCCCGATGGCTCCTACGACCTGTTGATGATCGGTGACTCCGTGTCACTGCGCGCCGTTGATTCCTTTGACGGCGTGTTCCCGCACAGCCATATCGATGCCGAAAAGGGCCGCCAGTTTGATGCGGGCCGCGCGACATTTGAGGGCTATATCCAGCAGAACCTTGCCGGCAAGATCGTGGTCTTTGCCCTGGGCACCAACGGTTTGGTAACGGACGCCCAGGTCGACGCGATCATGGCCGACGCCGGCGAGCAGCGTATCGTCGTGTTTGTAAACACGCGTAGCCCGCAGCCGTGGGTCGGGTCCACGAACCAGGCCATCGCCAACGCCGCCACGCGCTACAAGAATGTACGCGTTATCGACTGGTACGGGCACAGCGCCAACCGCAACGACCTGTTCGATGGCGACGGCACGCACCTGTCGACTACCGGCGTGACCGAGTACCTCAACCTGATCCACGATGCAGTCAAGAAAGACCTGCCCGTGCACCCCGAGGACCACGTCAACGATCCGCAGCCGGCAGCCGTCAAGTCCGCCGCCGACGCACTCGTCAATGCCCTCGCCTACAAGCCGCGCAAGCTGGGCACCGACAAGTAACGCGCAGCATAATCTGTTTACACCCGCAGGGGGCGCTCCTTAACTACCGGCACCTGGAGGCACTCCTGGCGCGGCCAATGAAGACCTCTGCGGATGAATTCCAAGCCGCTCCGCCGCTCCAGACATCGTTTCCGCGCCTCGCGCCTGCCCCAAACAATCAAAACAAGCCCTTTTCGCCGCGACCTCAAAGGTCCGTGGGCAAAAAAGGGCAAATATGAGTACTGTTACCATTTTAGTCGCAGGCAAAACCACCCAAAAAGACGTCCGAGCATCCCCTACAACCCCCTAAAGCAGCCAACCTGACTGGTTTAAGGCGTATTGGAGCCAATTTAATGAACATACTATGGGTTATGTTCATTATCTTCTTGGATGTAAATGCTATTCACTTAGCAACAGTACTCATATTTGGCATTTTTTGCCCACTGCCATATAACTAACACTCTATAGCAGACAAAATACAGGCCGCAGCCCATGGCGGCGGCCTGTTAAGAACCAAAAGTGAGCGTTAAGCACCGTAGCCCATCGCTTGCAGCGCAAACATGACGACCGTCAGCACCGTAATCACGCCGATAGTCGCCCAAGTGAGCACGTTCCATACGCGGCCGTTGCGGTTGGCGCCCATAATGTGGCGATCCGCCGCGATAACCACCTGGAATACCAAGACTACGGGCAGCAGCACGCCGTTGATGACCTGCGAGGTCATCATAATCTGGAACAAATCGACGCCAGGCATGAGCACCAACACGGCAGAGATGCCAATGATAGCCGTAATGATGCCGCGGTAAACCGGGGCCTCGTCCCAGCTGCGGTCGGCGCCGCGCTCCCAACCAAATGCCTCGCAGATAGCACTCGACGTAACGCCCGGCAGCACGCAGGCGGCCAAGAAGCTCGCCGCGACCAGACCTGAGGCAAACAACACCGTGGACCACTGACCCGCGATGGGCTCCAGCGCGCGGGCGGCATCGGCGGCATCGCTAATCTGAATACCCGCCGGAAACAGCACCGTACCGGTCGTGATGATAATGAAGCCAGCAATGATATCAGCGGCGATCGAGCCGCTCACGGTATCAATACGCTGCAGCACGATGTCGTCCTCGCCCGCATTCTTATCGACCACGTTGTTCTGAGCCAAGAAGATCATCCACGGTGCGATGGTAGTACCGATCGTTGCGACCACGAGCGACACGTAGCTGGGATCGTTCTGAATATTGGGGACGACCAAGTCGACCGCGACCTCGCCCCAGTTGGGGCCGGCCATAAACGCGGCGACGATGTAGGTCACGAACACGCAGCTTACCAGCAGCAAAATCTTCTCGATGCGCTGGAAACTGCCCGACATGGTAAGCATCCACACCAGCAGCGCCACCAGCGGCACCGAGATGCTCGCCGGCACACCAAAGAGGGCAAGACCGCTCGCGATACCCGCAAACTCCGAAATGGTCACGGCCGTATTAGCGATCAGCAGCGCCGCCATGGCCAGCACGCTCCTGCGCACGCCAAAGCGCTCGCGGATGAGCGACGCCAGGCCCTTGCCTGTGACGCAGCCGCAACGCGCCGCAGTCTCCTGCGTCACGATAAGCAGCACGGTCATGACGGGAAGCATCCACAGCATCTTGTAGCCATAGCTGGCACCGGCGCTGGAATACGTGGCGATGCCGCCGGCGTCATTGCCCGAAAGCGCCGCCAGAAGGCCAGGGCCCATGGCGCCAAAGATGGCCGCGATGGTCAGCTTTTGCTTGGTGCTCGCCTTTTGCTTCGTGTTTTGCACGCGACCACCTAACCCATGACTGACATGGTGAGCAGAACCGCGGCGATGCAGTACGCCACACACGAGATCATGACGGCAATGACGTTCATGGCGGTACCCGACGTATTGAGGTCGTGCTCGTCACGCCAGAACAACACCATCAGGTAAATCACGGCGCTCATGTTGCCGATCAGGCAGACGATGGCCGCGATGTTAAAGCAGCCGGTAAAGAGCTGCTCTTCAAACATGGGCGCGTCGAGGAATGCGGCGGTGCGCACCAGCTGGGCGCATAGGTAGGTCACGAGCGACAGAATCAGGCCCATGCCCGTGCTCTGGAAGAAAAATCCCAGATACGGCTTGGGCTCATCGTCATGGCCGTCGTATTCCAAGAAGTAGTTCTTGACAAACGACACCATACGCGAGGCAGCCAGCAGCACGAGCGGCATGGCGCACATGGGGAACACCACCAGATGCGCCGAGCCCAGCGCCGTCCCAAGCACCGTTGCCATGATGCACGAGGCAATGCCCCACACGACAACCCAGTACTGGCGATGCACAAACCAGCTGAGCACATTCGTCGAATCGTCGGACGCGCTATCGCCCGAGCCAACGCCTGCGATCTGCAGGTCCTCCTGGTGCTCCTCGGCGATAACATCCATGGCGTCGTCAAAGGTCACGATACCCAAGATATGACGGTTCTCGTCGCAGACAGGGATGGCAACCAGGTCGTACTTGGTCATCTCGTCCGTCACGTCTTCCTGGTCCTCGTCGGGCGACACGTAGACCAGATCGCGATAGGCGAGCTGGCCCAGCGTGGCGTCGCGGTCGGCCACGATCAGCGTACGCAGCGAGAGCACGCCGGTGAGCATGCCGCTCGGATCCTCGGTATAGACGTAGTAGACGCTCTCAAAGTCCTCGTCGAGTTTGCGAATCGCCTCGATGGCATCACCGACTGTCGCCGTGGCGGGCAGCGAGACAAACTCCGAGGTCATGATACGGCCGGCGGTGTTGTCCTCATAGCCCAGCAGATTACGAATCGCCTTCTCCTCCTTGACGCCCATCAGGCGCAGAAGCTTCTCGGCCTTCTCGTAATCGAGCTCGTCGATTAGGTCAGCGGCGTCGTCCGGGTCCATCATGGCCAGCATCGACGATGCATCGGTGTCGGACAGGCCCTCGAGCATCTCGGTCATAAGTTCGTCGTCATCGAACTCCGAGATGGCCTCGGCGGCCTGGGCAGTATCGAGCTGCGCGAACACCTGTGCACGCAGGCGCGGGTCGAGCTGCTCGATAATGTCGGCAATATCAGCAGGATGCAGCTCGCCAAGCGTCTTGTGCGACACCGACAGCTGAATGTTCTTAGTCGAACGGTCGAGCAGGTCCATGTAGGACCAGGCGATAATGTCCTCGCTGAGCGGCTTGCCCAGGTGCTTCATAAAGCCCTCGACGACGTGCTCGAGTGTGGGGCTGATTGCACGCAGCAGACCGCGGGCGCCGACCTCGGCACCCAGCAGGCGCAGCTGATTTTCACCCGACATGGAAAACTTGATGTCGTTGACGCGCACGACCTTCATGCCCTGCGTGTCGACAATCTGCTTGTTGAGCACGTCGCGGGCAAGCAAGAGTTCGGTCGGCTGCAAGTACGAAAAACGAATTTCGGTGGCCGACGTCTTAAGGTGTACACCCGTCTCGTCGATACGGTCGACCCATTTGCGCCAACTGATCATAAACGGCGTCTTGCCGGGACCGCGGAACGCGAGCGACGTCACGTGCGGAAAAACTTCGCCGGTTGCAATGCCAAAATCGTTAACCACGCCGAGCTTTTCGCCGTCGACGTCCAAGACTGGCAATTTGAGCATCTCACTCAGATAATTCAATGGTGCTCCCCATCATTATTCCTACGGACCGCGCGACCATGCCGGCACGCAATCCGTGGACTTTTTGATATGTATACGCATGCGCGGGCGGCACACCGCTCGGCGCTCACACCCCGTGCACGCGCAGAAAGCACCTGCATGGGGTCATCGACTGTATGGTCGAGGTTTGGATTTCACCTGTAACCTTTCTCTTGACCCTCATTAACCGCAGTAACTATAGCATCAGCATCGCGCTGCGGCACCGAATTTATGCCCTGCACATTGCAGGCATACCAAACGCTGACGTATCCGTGACATAGAGCCGGATGAGCACGGTGGGACAAAGCGATTAAAACCGTCCTAAACAACCAGTCGTTTAAGCATGTCCCCAATGGCTACTCTGTGGTGTCGTCGTCCTCGGGGAGTTGGGGGAACACGGCGTTTTTGGGCATGGAAACCTTGGTGAGCGAGGTGAGCTTTTTGCTCAACGCCGTGTCCGTCTTGACCAGGTCGCTGAGCGTCACGATCTTGTAGCCGTCGGCGACAAGGCCATCGATAATCTGCGGCAGCGCCTCGAGCGTCTGCTCGGCGCACTCATCGCTATCGGTGAGCAGCACAATATTGCCCGGCGTCATCGAGTCGAGCACGGTCGATACTTGCTCGTCGGCGCCGTTGAGCAGCCAGTCGCCCGAATCGATATTCCACGAAACCACGGCGGACACCAGGTCCATCGAGTCGATCCAGTTTTGCTCGTCAAACGCGGCGTAGGGGGCACGAAGCAACATCGTCTCGACGCCGGTCGCCGACTTAATCGCCTCGGTACCCTTCGTGATCTGCTTGCGCACCGTCTCGCGATCCTCGCCCTTGAGCGAATCATCGCTGTAGCTGTTGGAGCCGACCTCGCACCCGGCATCGACAATCGCTTTGGCAGTAGCGGGCGAGGCCTCGGCCGCATCGCCCGAAAGGAGGAACGTCGCCGTGACGCCCTTTTCCTTGAGCACCTGCAAGATCTGCTTGGTCGCGCCGCTCGGACCCTCGTCAAATGTCAGGGCCACGTACTTTTCGTTGCCCTTGGGCGCTACGCTTGCGCACTCGACTACGCAGTCGGTGGCGGGCACGACCTCGCCGCGGTCCTGCGTCTTGCCCGACTGCTCGCCGACCCATACCTCGGAGCGGCCCTGAACGCCCCAGGTTTTGACATACTCAATGGCACCCGTGCCCTCGACCTTAAGCTTTGGCTCGATAGTCGTGGCCTGGACCTCGTGCTTTTCGTACACGTTGCGGCCGTCCTTGACCGTCACCTTCTCGCCGCCCGTAAGCTCGCGACTATCCCACTTGCCTTGCTTCACGCGCTTGCCGTCGACCTTCACCGACAGCTTTTCACCGCCATGGCGCTTGAGCACGCTGTCGTCGACGGCCAGCAGATCGCCGGCGTCGTATGTTTCGGCCAGGCTTTGATCGTCGATAAGATTCTGCAACGTAGAGCCCACGCGCACCGCGGTCTTTTGCCCGTTGAGTTCCACGTCCACGCTGCGGTTGACGTAGCCCACGACGGCAGCGATAAACAGTACGAGCGCGCAACCCACGGCGATGAGCGCATAGGGCAGGCGGGACGGTCGGCGCGGCGAGCGCCCGTTGCCGATGCGCGCGCTGAGATCGCTAAACCCACGGCTATGGTTGAGGTACATCGCGCCGGGCTTACGGCGACGTCGACGCTGACCGCTGGGCAGCTGCCCCAGGTCGCGGCGCGCCGTCGGACGCGCACCCGAGCGCCTGTTTAAGTTAGATCCGTTTTGGCGCATGTGCCCTCCCCCATAAACACAGCGAGCCGGAGCAACATGTCTCCGGCTCGCCTCCCATCATTTGGTACGTCGCTATTTGCTAGCTTTTGACGAGCCCCCGCTCGCCTTTTGATATTCGTCCTTAAAGGCCTTGAACATACCGCGCGTCTTGCCGAGCTGCTTGCCCAGTGCGCGGCTGCCCTTGTCCACGGCGACCGACCCCTTGTCATCGAGCACCTTGGCGCCCTTCTTGACCTTATCGCCCACCACGACACTGGCCTCGGCAGCCTTAGCGGCCGCGCCGCCCGAATACCCAAGCGTCTTGACCTCGTCCGAGACAATCATCGCGCCGTTCTCGTAGCCGCGCAGCATCGTCGGCGGCACCTGCGTGTCGCCCACCAACATGCTCGATGCGGCGCTGGCGGTCACATAGAACGTCTGCACAATGCCCGAACGCGGCTTGAACTCAACGTCCGAGCAGTAGCCCACGACATCGCCCGATTCCGTGCGCACGTCCATGCCAACCCAGATGATGCAATCGTCTAGGTTGATATCGAGGCGCTTGGCCGCGGCGGCATCGTAGGTGCCCTTGACGTCGTCGACCGCGACAGCACCCTCGTAGACGCCGATGGCATCGAGCGCCACAAATCGGTCGGGGCGCTCGATCATACCCGCGATATCGGACTGGCGGACCATAAAGCCCACCACGCGCGTGCCGCCCGGGGTAAAGACGGGAAAGTGAATCTTGCCGAGCTTTTTAGGGCTGCGCGGCGTGCCGTCCTTTTTGGTGCGCTTGTCTTCGGCAGGCTTACGATAAACCTTGACGCCGACAAAATCCCCTGCGCGCATTATGCCTCGGTCGAGGACTCCGTGGCCTCGGTGCCGGCCTCGGTGACGTTCTCGACCACGACGTCGGCAGCGGGCGTCACGTTGCCACCCGAGATGGCGTCGTTGAGTTGCTCGCGAAGCTGGTCCATGCGCTCGCGGGCCAGGTCGACCTTGGCACGCAGGTCATCGGTCTTGGCGTCGACCATCGGACCAAAGTCGTTGACCGCGGCACGAGCCTCCTCGGCACTGTGCTCGTAGGTGTCACGCATGTTGTCCCAGGCGTCGTTGGCGATATCGGCGGCCATGGCGCGGGTCTCGGCACCCGAGCGCGGGGCCAGAGCAACGCCGATGATAGCGCCGGCGGCAGCACCAAAGAGCGCACCGGAAACAAAGCTGAAAGTCTTTCCCATGATCATTCCTCTCCTGCGGGCACCTCGATGCCCACCGTTTGAATGCTGTCCATTATACCCGCAGCGCAACACTTGCCGTCGCGCTCATCTGCGTACGGTAAAAGCGCAGGTACATGATGGTGATAAGCGAGTGAGTCTACTCCTGCGGCATAGCAGGCATGGCGACCGTGGCGGCCGGATTCTCGCCGGCGCCATCGACGAGCGGCAGGTTGCCCTCGTGCGCCGAGCCGGACGGGGCCGTTGCCGCACCGCCAAAGACGGCCGCGGGGGCCTCGTGGTTCTCGGCGACCGCACCCTCGGTATCGATTGGCATCTGCGGCTCGTCGTCAAAGCTCGGGACGCCTTGGGGCTCCGCAGGCTCGGGCTCAGCAGGCGCCTCGGCAACAGGTTCAGTGTCGGCATCGGCAGGAGCGTCGCCCTCGGGCGCATCCTCGGCCACGTCCTCGCCGTTCGCAGCGGCAACGGCCTCGTGCGGGTCCTTGCCCTCGGCCTCGGCACGCATGCCCAGCACCAGGTTGCGCAGGCCCGCGACCGTGCCTTCCACGTCGGGGGCCGGCTGATCGGCATGCAGGTACGCCCAGTCCATCATAAAGGTCGCCGACGACAGCGCGCCGATGGCCAACGCATCGTCGGGACACGAAAGCTCGACCTCAAAGACACGCTCGTCATGCTCGCTCACGCGGGTGCGACCGCACGAGATGCTGCCGGCAAGACCGGTCTCGTTCATGAGCTCGACCGTCACGTGCTCCAGCAGGTGGCAAAGCTCGGTCTGACCCATGCAGTCCTGGAACTCGCGACCCGAATCGCCCAGGCACAGATGCTTGGCAATCGCGGGCACCAGGTAGTACACGCGCGCCGTGGCCTCGATATCCTCCGAGGTCATGAGCGGCATGCCGGGGTTCACCAGCACGTGCGCGCAAATCTTGTCCTCGCTGACGGTGACCTTAAGGATGTTGAACAGGCCTGCCATAACTCTCCCCTACTCTTCCTTGCCCTACTCGTCGCCATCGTGCGGATCCACAGAGCCCGCACCCGACGCCGCCGGCTTCTCTGCCGAGGACTCGGAATCCTTCTTATCGGTTTCAGCCGGAGCGATCACGCGAATGAGCGAGATGCGCTGGCCACGCATCGACTGTACCTTGAACTTGTACCCTGCGACCTCAAACACCTCTCCGATGTCGGGCACCGAGTCGCAAAGCTCCAAAATCCAGCCGGCGATGGTCTCATAATCATCGCTTTCCTCGAGCGGCCAACCAAGCTCAATCGCGTCATCGCACGAAAAACGCCCATCGACGAGCCACTCGCGGCGCGAAAGGCGCGTGAGGTACTTGTTGTCGGGGTCGAACTCGTCCTCGATTTCGCCGACGATCTCCTCGACGATATCTTCGATGGTGATGATGCCGGCCGTGCCGCCGTACTCGTCCACGACCACCACGATTTGGTCGTGCGAGGTCTGCATCTCGGACAGCAGCGGCAGGATGTCCTTGGTATCGGGCACAAAAGTGGCGTCGCGCAGATAATCGGCGATGGGCTGGTCGCCTTTGCCGTCGAGCGCGGGCTGGATCAGGTCCTTGATGTGCGCGATTCCCGCGACGTTGTCGGGGTCCTCGTGATAGACGGGGATGCGGCTGAAGCCGGTCTGGCGCATGGTGGACAGCACGTCGGCGACCGTCTCGTCGTCCTCGCACATGGTGGTGTCCACGCGCGGCACCATGACCTCGCGAGCCACGGTGTCACCCAGGTCGAAGATCTCGTGGATCATGCGCTTTTCCTCATCGAGCAGGTCGTCCTGCTCCGAGACCATGTACTTGATCTCTTCCTCCGAGACGTTCTGGCGATCATCGGCGCTCTTGATGCGCAGGATGCGGGCCAGGCCATCGGAGCAAGCGCCGGTCAGCCACACGAGCGGACGGGCGATCTTTTGGAACACGGAGAGCGGTCCCACGACCTGCTTGGATACGCCCTCGGCGTTAGCGAGGCCGATGCGCTTGGGCACGAGCTCGCCGATCACGATGGACACAAAGGCGACGGCGACGGTGATGATGACCGGCGCCAGGCCGCGCGCGATGGCGGAAAGCGGCGCGATGCCAAAGCTCATGAGCCACGTGGCAAGCGGGTCGGACAGGCTCGTCGAGGCGACGGCGGACGAGGCGAAGCCCACGAGCGTGATGGCGACCTGGATGGTGGCCAACAGCTGATCGGAGTCGGCGGCGAGCTGGACGGCGCGCTCGGCGCGCTTATCGCCCTCCTCGGCATCGTGCTCCAGCACGGCGCGCTTAGCCGTGGTGAGAGCCATCTCGGACATGGAGAAGTAGCCGTTGATAAGCGTCAGGACGAGCGTGGTAATAAGGGAGATGGTTATGTCCATCGGGAGTTTCTCGAACCTCCAAGATTCGGGACGTTAAGGTAAAACGTTGATGGCGGATACGGCAATTGCGCCGGTCGCCCGCGCGAGCGGGGCCGTGGGCGCGGTCGCTAGATTACGAAGAGGATCACCGCCATGAACTGGAAGATGCTGCCAGCGAGCACCCACAAGTGGAAAACACTGTGCAGATAGCGCACGTTTTTGGCGATATAGAACGGCACGCCCACGGTATAGCACACGCCGCCGACGGCGAGCAGGGCAAGCGCGACGGGGTTGAGCAGCGCCACGAGCTCGGGCAGCTTAAAGACGACGAGCCAGCCCATCAGCAGGTAGACCAGGCCGCTTACCCAGTGCGGTTGACGCTCGCGTAGGAAGCACTCGAGCGCAATGCCGATGACGGCGATGGCCCATACGGCAAAGAACAGCGCAGGGCCGCCGTCGTTTGCAAGCGTGATGAGGCAAAACGGCGTATAGCTGCCGGCTATGAGCAGGTAGATGCAGCTGTGGTCGATGATGCGAAACACGCGCTTGGCGCCCGCGGGCTGAATCGCATGGTAGAGCGTGGAGGCAAGGTATTCGAGAATAATGCTGACACCATAGACAATCGCCGCGGCCATGTGGGCCGGGCCTCCGCCGCGCAGGGCAGCGAATACGATCAGAAGTACCAAGCCAGCGATACCCAGCAGGCAGCCGACGCCATGGGTGACGGAGTTCATGATCTCCTCGCCCACCGTGTAGTGTGGAACGGCCGCGGTCTTGGGTCGCGGCTTAGAACTGTCGCTCGAATCGGACATGCCGGTTACATCCTCCAACGTAAAGAGTTCTCAACACTATATCAAAGCGTCTGGGTACGTGCGAAATTTGCACCATACGTGACCCTTTGTTTACCCATTCTTTGCCTGTTGACGCATCAACGGCGAACGTCCATAATGCGCTTGCATTAAATGTTGATGTATTAACATCTTATAGGAGAATACCGCATGGCTCAAAACGCACGTTCCCATCGAAAGCTCAAGATAGCCGGCATCGTTGCGCTGGTGGTTGTCGTTGCGCTGCTCGGATTTGCCGGCAACTTTTTGTTTGACTTTGCCCTGAACCCCCAAGCGCCGTACACCATGAAGATGATGCAGGATAGCAAGAACGACAAAGAAGGTGAGCAGCCGGATGCCGAGGACACCGAGGCGCGGGCGTGGTTTAAAGAGAATCGCGAGAGCAGCAGCCTCACCGCAGATGACGGAACCGAGCTTGCCGCTTGGTATTTTGCTGCTTCGGAGAGCACGCACGACTACGCCGTCTGCCTGCATGGATATACCAACGAGCCCATCGGTATGGCCCGATACGCCAAACGATTCCATGACCGCGGCATGAACGTACTCGCACCCGCCGCCCGCGCCCACGAGCGCTCCGGCGGCGACTATATCGGCATGGGCTGGCCCGAGCGCCTCGACATCGTCACATGGATCGAGCGAATCGTTCAGGCTGACCCCGAGGCGCGCATCCTGGTCTTTGGCGAGTCGATGGGCGCGGCAACCGCCATGAACGTCGCGGGGGAATCTCTGCCTGCAAACGTGAAATGCATTATCGAGGACTGCGGCTATACGAGTGTTTGGGACGAATTTTCTCTGCAGCTCAAGGACGTGTTCGGCCTGCCCAGCTTTCCCTTGCTCGATGTAGCAAACTTGGTGTGCAACGTGCGCGCGGGCTACGACTTTCATAAGGCGAGCAGTGTGGAGCAACTCAAACACGCGACGATTCCCATGCTGTTTATCCACGGCGACCAGGACACCTTTGTGCCGTACGACATGCTCGACCAAAACTACGACGCGTGCGCCAGCAAGGTCAAGCAAAAGCTCACCATCCATGGCGCCACCCACGCCAAGAGTGCGCAAGTTGACCCCGAGCTCTACTGGAACACAGTCGACAACTTCCTCGACGAGTATTTTTAGGGAAAAAGCGGCGTCTGGGAATTTATCTAACCCCCTATTTTCGGAAGTATGCGGCAAAATCCGGAACTGCCGACCAGACCGCAGTTTTACCAACAATTTATCAGGTGTTTTGTTGCCAAAAAATGTCGTGTGCTCGGCGATCTCGAAATTTGCCGCATACTTCCGAAAAGCCGCCCGTGGACACTGTGCTCACGGGCGGCTTTTGCTAACGTTGCGCCACAAAAGCGCTTGATATGTCCAATAGACAGGTGCTACTTGACCTCAATGAGCTCGTACTCGCTCGTGCCCAGGCCGATCTTCTCGGCATGCGCGATGCACGCGCGCCAGTCGGTATCGGGATGCGTGATGCAGAAGGGATCCTTGGCCTGCTCGCCCTCCAGATGCTCGTGATTGTGCTCCATCTTGGCCGCGCTATCGGTGAGCTCGGTGTTGGGCAGCGGCTCGGATGCCATGACGGCATCGGCGCAGGCCTGGTCGATGGCGACCGGGTCGAAGCTCGCGAACATGCCGATATCGTTGACGATGGGCGTGTCGTTTTCGGGATGGCAATCGCAGTTGGGGCTGATATCCATGGCAAGCGAAATATGGAAGCTCGGGCGTCCGTCGACAACGGCCTTCGTATACTCGGCGATCTTGTAGTTGAGCACGTCGGCCGCGGCGTCATAGCCGGGCTTGATGGCGTCCTGGTTGCACACGCCGATGCAGCGGCCGCAGCCCACGCAGCGATCGTGGTCGATAGCGGCGACGTGAACCGTGCGGGTGTTGCCGTTGGCAAGCTCGCGCTCGCGGGTGTCGTCGAACGAGATAGCGTCGTGAGCGCAGATCTTTTCGCAGGCACGGCAGCCAACGCAGTGCTCGGTCGCGACGTTCGGCTTGCCGGCGGCATGCTGCTCCATCTTGCCGGCACGGCTGCCGCCTCCCATGCCCAGGTTCTTCATGGCACCGCCAAAGCCGGCCTGCTCATGGCCCTTAAAGTGGGTGAGGCTGATCACGATATCGGCATCCATGAGTGCCTGGCCGATCTTGGCCTCGCGCACGTACTCGCCGCCCTCGACCGGGACGAGCGCCTCGTCGGTGCCCTTGAGGCCGTCGGCGATGATGATCTGGCAACCCGTGGCATACGGGGTAAAGCCGTTCTGATAAGCGGTATCGATGTGCTCGAGCGCGTTTTTGCGGCTACCGACGTAGAGCGTATTGCAGTCGGTGAGGAAGGGCTTGCCGCCCAGCTCCTTCACGACATCCGCGACGGCGCGAGCGTAGTTGGGGCGCAAAAAGCTCAGATTGCCCAGCTCGCCAAAGTGAATCTTAATGGCGACGAACTTGTTCTCAAAGTCGATCTGCTCAATACCGGCGTGACGGATGAGGCGCTTGAGCTTGTCGAGCTGGCTCTCGCGAGCATGCGTGCGCAGGTTGGTAAAGTACACCTTAGCGGGTGCTGCGGGTGCAGTTGCGGTCATAGATCTATCCCCTCGGTCTATATGGCGTTACAGACATAGAGGATGGTACCAGTTAAAGCAGAGTTAAAGTCAAGTACGGCACCTAGTCATTGGGGACAGACTTAAATGACTACTCCTGCACCTTCAGCGCCTCGGCCAGGCTGACGCGCTTGATAGAGCGCGTGTGTAGCAGCGCCACGACCAGGTAGGTCGCAAAGCCAATGCCCACGCACGCCGCCATGGACCAAGCGGGCACGTAGATCTCGATATTGCCGTTGTAGGCAAGCAGCATCGAGCGGAAGATGGCCGTGAGCGAGCCAATAATGACCGGCAGGCTCAGCACGAGCGACGCCGCCACGCACAGCGTGATCGACCGAATGTACAGATGCGAGATCTCGCTATCGCGATAGCCAAAGACCTTCATGTAGCTAATCGACCGGGCGCTATGGTCGATCACAGCCTTGGTCAGCAGGTACATAAACAGCAGGAAGATAAACACCGCGAGCCCAACCATCATGCCGATCATTTTGCTCATCATGCCGATGAACTGGTCACCCACGGCGCGCATGTCGTCGGGCGTGGTGTCGCCGGCAAAGTAGCGCGCATCGAGGTCGAGCTTCTCATCGCTCACATAGCCGTTAAAGTAGGCCGCATCGTTGTCGAACAGCTCGTTAAAGTCATCGATACTCATATAGATATTCATGTCCGACTTTGAGCCCCAGGTACAATCCTTGCCTGCATACTCAAGGGAATAATACTCGCCCTCGTACTTGTCGCTGAGCGTGACCTTCTGACTCTCGCTCCAGCCAAACTTATCGAGCAGACCGCCGCCAAAGACGACGCGGCCGTCGCCGACGTTGAGGTCTTTCCAATAGCGCGAATCGGATGAAATGCCGTAAACGGAAATCGTCTCCTGTCCATTACCATCGCCGCGGTCGTATTGCAGCTGGTAAACGGCATATTTCTCGGCCTGCGCGATTGCGCCCGCGCCGTTGTCGGTCGTATTGACCGGGTGGATATCGTCGTTGTCAGTGTCAATCTTAGAGGCCTTATCGATCAGGTCGATAGCCTCGTCGCGGCTGCAGCCGAGGGCATCGGCAAGGTCATCGAGGCGCGCATAAAGCGCATCCTTCTTGTCCTGAACCTTGGCGAGCGCATCCTGCGCTGCGGTCAGGCTCTCGGCAGACGGAGATGCGGTCGCGGCATCGGTCGCCGCCTGCGCCGCATCGAATGCGTCATCGAGCTCGTCATCGGCATCCTGGGCGGCGGAAAGCAGCGCGCCGTCAAACGACTGCAAGCGCTCGAGTGCCGACCACTGCTCGCGCTCCTCGGCAGTGCCCTCGAGCTCCAGCGGAGCCTTGAGCGTGTACTGGTGCTCGGCGACCAGGCTCGTCTCGAGGTTGTCCGCGTAGTGCGTCATCGTGGGCAGAATCGCCAGGCCAAAGAGCAGCAGCAGCGAGGCAAACGCAATGCCCACGAAGAGCGTGGCGAAGTTGCCTAGGTTGCGCAGGAAGATACGCAGGCGGAAGCGCGAGACAAAACCCATGCGCTCCGGCAACTGCAAGCCGCGCTTGGTGCCCGATTTGCCGCTCGCCTCGTGACGAAGGAACTGCAACGGCGTCTTGCCCATTTTGCGAAGCAGGCCCACCAGCGTGATGAGGATGAGCGCGGCGGCGGGAACCACGGCGCACTTCACAAAGATCCCCCAGCTCCAGTACACCTGGAAGGGCGGCAGGCTGTACGAACCGTAATAGAGGCTGCGCATGGGCTCGGTAAAGAACACAACGCCGAGCGCGGTGCCCAAAAGCGCCGCGGCCACACCCACGATGGCGGGAAGTGCCAGGTAGTGAAGCACAATCTCGCGACGACGATAGCCGCTGGCGAGCAGCGTGCCGATGATGGCGCTCTCCTCCTCGATGGTGGCGTCGGTAAGGACCACAAAGACGAACGCCATGATCACGATGATAATGTCGAGCAGCGTCATCCACATCATGGAGTCGCCGTCCACGTCGTCGCGCGCATAGCCAATGCCCTGGTTGGAATCGGTGTCGATGAGGTCATCCACGCGTGCATCGGCATCGGTCAGCGCCTCGACCATATCCTGTTCGGCATCGATGCGATCCGCGGTGGAGAGATCGCGATCGGTAAAGGTAAAGGAGTAGGTGTAGGCAGGCGCGCCGCCGGCATCCTCGAGCGCGGCAAAGCCGGCATCGGTGACCTCGGCCACGCCGTACGTGATGGTGTTCACCGTAAAGTCCGAATTGTTGAGGAACAGCGCCTGGCTATCGGGCTGGGTCATGATGCCGCAAATGGTGTAGGTGCGGCCCTCAAGCTCGACCTTATCGCCCACGGACAGGTTGTTATTGGTGGCAAAGACACGGTCGATGGCCACCTCGTCATCTGCCTTGGGCTGCTTGCCCTCACAGTAGGACGCGATATCGACCTTGGTGCGGTGCGTATAGGTGCGCAGCGTGCGCTTGGTGCCGTCGTCGCCGGCGGTCTTTTTGATGATGGCGTCGATGGAGAAATTCTTGTAGAGCGTGACGCCGCCGACGTCGCCGGCTGCATCTTCAGCAGCCTTGAGCTGCTCGTTGGTGGCCTCGAAGGAGGTGGTCACGCGGCCGTCCTCAATCGTGTACGCATCGCGCATGTCGTCGATAAGGCAACCGATGGAATGCGCCGCGAGCAAAAAGCCCGAGGTAAGAGCGATGCTTCCGCACATAAGCAAAAAGATGCCCAGGTACTTGCCGATATTGCGGCGCAGCTCGCGCGGGAGACGTTTTGCGAGAGGTGTCATGGCGCCGCCTACCAATCGAGCTCGGCGGCCGCGACGGGCGACTCGTTGAGCTCATCCTCGACGATGCGCCCGTCGCGCAGGCGCAGCACGCGATTGGCCATGCGCGCGATGGCGGCATTGTGGGTGACAATGATGATGGTGCAGCCGTAGGTGCGGTTGACATCCTCCATGAGCTGCAAGATTTCCTTGGACGTCTTATAGTCGAGCGCGCCCGTGGGCTCGTCGCACAGCAGCAGGCCCGGGTTTTTGACGAGTGCGCGGCCGATGGCACAGCGCTGCTGCTGGCCGCCCGAGACCTGGCGCGGGAACTTGTTGCGGTGCTCGTAAAGGCCCAGCGAGCGCAGCAGGTCGTCGACATTGAGCGGGTTTTTGGACAGGTGCGCCGTGACCTCGATGTTTTCCTTGATGGTGAGGTCGGGCACCAGGTTGTAGAACTGAAAGACAAAACCAAGCTCGCGGCGTCGGTACTCGCCCAGGTCTCCGGCCTTGAGTGTGGTAAGGTCGCAGCCGTCCACCAAAATAGAGCCGGCGTCGGCATCCTCCAGGCCACCGATCAGGTTGAGGAATGTCGATTTGCCCGAGCCAGAGGGCCCCAGCATGACGCAGATCTCGCCGCGGTTGATGGACGTGTCGATGCCATCGAGCACCGTCAGGCGTGCATCTCCATCGCCGTAGTGCTTTTTGAGATCCTTAACCTGGACGTAGACTCTCTGCGTTGCCATGGTATCCCCCATTGTTAACCTCGTACTACTTTATGAACGTAATAGTAAACCTTGGCGAACTATTTTTGGGCGAGAGTGGGGATTTGTTTCAGACTAGTCATTGGGGACGCTCTTAAATGACTAGGTGGCTAGGCGCGGGATTTGGCGCGTGCGAGGGCGAGGCCCACGGCGGCGATGGCCATGGCAAAGAGCGCCGTGACGCCTAGGTCGCAGGCGATGTCGCCCAGCACGGCAGACGTCAAATCCGAGGCAAGCGCCTTGCTGATCGCGTCGTTCACCCAATATGTCGGCACAAAGTGCGCCACCGTCTGCACGGCCGAGCCCATCAGCGACAGCGGCATCCAGGCACCGCCCAAAAACGTCATGAGCATGCCGAGTAAGTTGCCCACGCCGTTGAGCAGCTCCTCGCGCGCGCCCAAGCTCGAAAGGGCAAAGCCAACGGCCAGAGGCGTGCACGCCAGGGCAAACGTCACCGCCAGCGCCAGACACACACGACCCGCGCCGACCTCGGCAACCGCGCCGGCAAAGCCCACGACGCCCATCATGCTCGACACGAGCCAAATGCAGACGGTGAGCACGGCGGCGGCCGCAAACACGGCAAGCGAACGCTGACGCTCGGAGACCGGGCTGGCATCCATGCGGCGCACGCGCTCGGGCTCGTTCATGCCCGAGAACACCAGCCCCACCGACACGATGACCGACGAGATAATCGCATACGCGCCAAAGTTGAAATACGACTCGAGCGTGGCAGCAGCAGCCGAGTCGACCTTGACCCGCTCGATCTGGACCTCCGCGCGCTTTGCAGCGGCATGCTCGGCGGCCTTGGCAACGTCGCCGTTAGAAGCAGCGGGCTCAAGCGCCGCCGCAGCGCCCGCGAGCGAGATCCAGCGCGAGGCCTCGGCAGACGACAGCGCCGCCGCCATGGTGCCGGCACCGTAGGTCACATCGAGCTTGGGCAGGGACTCCCCCACGCGGGCGGCTGCAACGAGGTCGTCCTCAAACCCCTCCGGGATAAAGAACACGCAGTCGGCGCTGCCCTTGGCGCTGTTGCTCTTGGAGAGCGCGTCCGCAAGGTCGTACGTGTCGTCGCCAACACCCGTGACCAGGTCAAAGCGCAACCCCAGATGCTTGGTAAGCGCACGCGAAAGATCGCTGTCGTCGCGGTCGACCACAATCACATTGGCGTCGTAGGGCTTGTACTCGGTGAGCTGCGACGAGTTCCAGCTCACCGATGCCGCGATGAACACACCCATCAGCGATATGAACACCGTATAGATGAGCAGGTAGAACGGATGCGCGAGCGCCATGCGCAGCGCAGTCTTAAAGGTGCTCATAGCGGCTCCTTCCAAAAATCAGCGTGGCGGCGGCAACAAACACCAGCGTCATGAGGACCAGCGCGCCCGCACGGATGACAAAGGGACCCAGGTCCTCAAAGAAATACAGGCGGTTGAACATGTCGCAGATGAGCTTGACGGGGTTGAGCCAGCACTCGGCCGGGCAGGCGCGGGCGACGTCGTCGGCAAGCGCCATCGCCGGCTCGCCGTAGAGGCCGGCGAACAGGGCACACGTGGTGGCAAAGCCCGTGAGGATGCCCGACTTGGACGCCTTGCCGCCCTTAACGGGAAACGTGCCCACAAAAAGGCCCAGGCCTGTGGCGGCAAGCGCGGAAGCGGCGCCGCCCACCAAACACAGCCCCTCGCGCCCGCCAAAGTCGACGCCCACGACTAGGCGCACGTAGCCGATCGCGATCACCATCGAAGCAAAGGAGACCAGCCACGAGCCGACAAAAATGCCGGCCAGCGACGCCGTCTTGGAAAGGCCGCCCACGCAGCGGCGCGCGCCAAGGCCCGACAGATTGGGCTGCAGGTCGACAACGCTCAAGGCGGCAAACTCGGCAGACATCATCGCGACCAGGCCAAAAAGCGCGTAATAGTAGATGACCGTGCCGTCGGGCGTGGTGCGCGTAAGGCTCACGCGACGGGTGCCGCCCTCGAGCGACAGGGCGCGCGCAACCGCCTCGGGGTCGGCGAGTGCCGCCGGGTTGTCCTGGGCAATCTGGGACATGAGCTCGGCATTTTGTGTATACGAGCTTGCCACCGTCTCCAGGATGCTGCGATCGGTGAGCACCGATGATGCGCGCGAGCTGTCGTAGCTCGATAGCAGTGTGAGCTTGGGTGCGCCCGCGTCGTCGACCGTATAGATGCCCGCGACCTCGCCGGCCTTAAGCACACGGTTCGCATCGGCTGCGTCGTCGCACTCGTGGATCTCGAGCAGCTGATTGTCGCTCTCCTTGGCAAGCGACGTCGCCACGTCCTTAAAGGTCGAGGCGTCCCAGGCCTCGTCCGCTATGACGGCAACCGGTACCTGGTCGACCGTGCCGTCAGAGCTCAGATTCGCAAACATAAACATGAACATCGTGGAAAGTGCGATGGGAAAGAGAGCGCCCCAGACCCACGTGCTCGGCCGGCGCAGCAGCGTCTTGACCGTAGTGATGATGGTGTTGAACATGACTGCCCCCTAGTCGCGCAGCTCGCGGCCGGTGATCTCGAGGAACACGTCGTTGAGGGTCGGCGGCTCGCTCCACACGCGGCCGAGCGCCACATCGGCGGCGCGCAGCGTGTCGAGGATGTCGACCAAATTGTGCGGGCTCGCTTCGCAGGTGCAGACGAGCTCGCCGCCGGACAGCTCAACCGAAAGCACGTGCTCGAGGGCGCGCAGCCGCTCGACCGTGGCGGTCTCGACGGCGCCGACCTCGACAGTCACGCGCTCGCCCATTTGAATCATGCGTTTGAGCTCGTCATTGGTGCCCTGCGCCAGCACACGTCCGCCGTCCATGATCATGATGCGGCTGCAAATCTGCTCGACTTCCTCCATGTAATGGCTGGTATACACCACCGTGGCGCCCTCGTCGCGCAAGCGGCAGATGCCCTCCAGGATGGCGTTGCGGCTCTGCGGGTCGACCGCCACCGTGGGCTCGTCAAAGAAGATGAGCTCGGGCTTGTGCGCGATACCGCAGGCGATGTTGAGGCGACGCGCCAGGCCGCCCGAGAGCTTGCCGGGGCGAAACTTGGTAAAGTCGCCCAGCCCGACAAAGTCGATCGCCTCGTCCACCAGCGCGCGGCGGCGCTTGCGGTCGTTGACGTAAAGGCTGCAGAAATAGTCGATGTTCTCGCGCACCGTAAGCTCGTCAAACACCGCCACCTGCTGCGGCACCACACCGATGCGGCGCTTGAGGTCGTAGCGGGCGGGCGTCATGGGCTCGCCGAACAGCTCGATGGTGCCTTTGTCGTAGGCGAGCAGCTGCAGAATGCAGTTGATGGACGTGGTCTTGCCCGAGCCGTTGGGGCCCAGCAGGCCAAAGATCTCGCCGGGGGCGATGCTGAGGTTAAAGTGGTCAAGCGCGATAAGGTCGTCGTAGCGCTTGACGAGGTTTTCGACGTGGACGATGTCTGTCATGAGGCGGCCCTTCTGTTGATTGCGGCCCGGTACGATTGCATCATCGCAGGAGCGGACGGCGCGCACCAGTGAGCTTTGTCACGAGTGCGGGGGCTCGGTCGCGTGGCCCGCTGACGCGACCGCCCCACCGTGCGGGAGGAATGTCACGGTTGCGCTAGGCGGCCCCTCCACCACGCGCAGCTTCGCGTACAATACCCGTATGAACAGGCTTTTCGACAAATCGATCGTGCTGGCGTGCTGTATTGCGGCCGCCATGGGTCTTGCCGTGGACGCTCGTCTGGTTGTGGCGTTTTGCCTTGGCATTATTGCCACCTCGCTGGCCGAGGTCGCACAGGGGAAACGCACCCGACGCGCAAGCGAGGCAGCGAGCTACGCCTGCATCATCGCGGCTGTCTTCGTGCCGCCGTTTGTGCCGTTTGCGCCTCTCGCCCTCTATGACATCGCGCGACGCGTGCGCCGCGAGCACGCCTGGGTCGCGTTGGGCATTGGCTCCGTCTTTGCCTTTGCGCTCGTCGCGGACCTTCGCGCCGATGCGCTTACCGCACGAACGCTCCTGCTGACCGCCATCCTTTCGGTTGCCGCCACCTTGCTATCGCTACGCACCGCCCAGTTGGAGCGCGAGCAGCGGCGCATGCGCCGCACCCGCGACGAGCTGCAGGAACGAGCCCTCGCGCTCGAGGCGCGCAACCGCGATCTTGCCGATCGCCAGGACTACGAAGTCGAGCTCGCGACGCTCGCCGAACGCGCCCGCATCGCGCGCGAGATCCACGATAACGTCGGGCACCAGCTCACGCGCGCCTCACTGCAGGCCGAAGCCCTACGCGTGGTCCACGCCGACGAGCCTGGCGTCGCCGCCGATTTCGCCGACGTTAAACGCACGGTTGACGAGGCGCTCCAGCTTGTGCGCGCCAGCGTCCACGCGCTCAACGACAACGCCGTCGACCTTTCCGTGCAGCTCGAACGCATTGTCGAAGGCACACGCTCGGACGGCGGCCCGCAGATTGAGCTTGAAGTTATGGCCGAACATGCGCCCGCAAACGTCGCCAACTGCTTTGCAGCGGTCCTGCGCGAAGCGCTCTCCAATACCATACGCCACGCTTGCGCCCAGACCGTCACCGTACGGTGCATGGAGCATCCGTCGTTTTACCAGCTCATTGTTACCGACGATGGCGTGGGTGAGGTCCAAGCAAGCGGCCGCGGCACCGCGGAGGGCATGGGGCTCGCCTCCATGCGCGAGCGCATCGAGGCGCTTGGCGGCACCTTCACCGCCGGCCCGCGTGCCGGCGCCGGCGGCTGGCGTGTGTTTGCCACCGTTCCCAAACAGCAAGGAGATGAGGGCCGATGAGGCTCATCGTTGTCGACGACGACCGCTTGGTGGTCGATTCGCTCAAGATTATCTTGGGCGCCCAGCCGCAGATCGAAGTGGTGGGCACCGGTGCCAACGGCAACGATGCGGTGGCGCTCTACGCCGAGCACGCACCCGATATTGCGCTGCTCGACATCCAGATGCCGGGACGCGACGGCCTTTCGGCCGCGCGCGAGATCCTTGAGCACGACCCTGCGGCGCGCGTGGTGTTTCTGACGACGTTCTCGGATGACGAGTACATTGTGTCGGCGCTCAAGCTGGGCGCCCGCGGCTACCTGATCAAGACCGATGTCGCTGCCATTCCGCCGGCGTTGGCGCAGGTCATGGACGGCAAACGCGTGCTCGAGGGCAAGGCGATCGAAGATATCAACTTTGATGGGGCGGACGTCGAGGCCGGCGCGACCCGCCGGCCCGCCGCCTTTGCCGGCCTGACCGACCGCGAGTTCGAAGTCGCCGAGCTCATCGCCCGCGGCCTCGACAACAAGGAGATCGCTGCCACCGCCTATATGGGCGAAGGCACCGTGCGCAACCACATCAGCTCGATCCTAGCCAAAATGGGGCTACGCAACCGCACCCAAATCGCCATCGCCTATCTGCGAGGCTAGCCGCTGGCTGCCGCCAATTTGATGCCATTTCAAAACTATGCCGGTTTACTACGATGAACCGCATATCTCCGACCACGGCAAATTGCGCACTTACAAAACCGCAGGTAGAACACTTGCGATATTTGCAAAAATGCGGGTGTGGTCAGGAATCTCGGATTCATCGTAGTAAACCGGCATAGTTTTGTTCGGGCGGCCCTGCACGAGTGTCTCCGCCAGCCTCGCGGGACCAAAATGAGCCGTTTTCCTCCGTCCCCAATGGATCAGCCGAAACCGCCCGCCACGAAATCGGCCCATCTACTACGTTTGACTCGATACCCCTGACCATACCTTCGTTTTGAACAAAACCGCAGGCGTTCTACCTGCGGTTTTGTTTTTGCGCTTTTCGGCATGGTTGGGGGTAAGGGGCTAAACGTAGTAGATGGGCCGGTTTCGTGGCGAACCCTTCTCGCCTACGCACAAAAGCGCCGCCACGGAGGAGGGAGATACCTCCGTGGCGGCTGGGGCTGGGGGTGGGGCTATGTTCTGGCTCCCCGCCGGCCGCCCGGGGCCTTCTGGCCCCGGGCGCTGCCAGCGTGCCTAGCGCTTACGGATACCCCAGACCAGGGCTCCGACGCCGGCCATGGCGATGACAAATGCCATAAGCAGAGCGGCAGCCTGCTGGTCGCCCGTGGTGGGCAGGAAACCCTTGACCGTCTTGACGATGTTCGTCACGGTCTTGGGCGTGCCGGGATCGGGTGTCGGCGTAGGAGTCTCGGGCTTCTTGTACGTGTTGTTGAACACGATACCCTCGACGCTCCTGTCGCCCTTGGTAAAGGCGACGTTCGCCTTGAGGTTGCCCTCGCCGTCATCGACCACGTTGACGGTCGCGGTAAAGACGGACTTGTCGTAGGTCATACCGGCCTCGTCGCCCTTGACTTCGCTGATGGTGTAGACGTACGTACCGAGCTCGCTGTACTCAAATTTGTCAAAGTTGATCTTGCCGTCGGCATCGTTGGTAACCGTAGACTCTACGTCCTCGCCAACGAGCTTAAAGCTAAACTCGTCCTTCTTGAGCTCGCGTCCCTCGAGCACCTTGATGGCGCCGATGGAAACCTGCGTAGGCATGGCGTGATACTTGTTGGTAAAGCCAGCCGACTCGGTAGTTCCCTCGAGCTTGTGCGTCGCGGTCAGCGTGCCGTCACCATTGTCGGAGACGGTGGTCACGACGGTGTAGGTCGTGCCGTCATAGGTGACGCCCTTGTACAGGCCGAGCGCGTTGGGGCAAGCCTCGCGCAGCGTGTACGTGTGCGTACCGGGTGCCTCGTAGCGGATCGGGCTCAGCGTAACGTTACCGTTGACGTCGTTGGTACCGCTAGCGACAGCCGCACCGTCCTCGAGCAGCTCAAACGTGAACTCGCCAGCTGCAAGGTCGCGGCCGGTCAGACGCTTGACCGTCTTGACCTGATCGGTCACGGACGAATCGGTAGGCGTCACGCTGTAGGTGTTGGTGAACGTGAAGGCAGCACCGTCGTCGCCTTCGCGCTTGACGCTCAGATGTCCGGCGCCGTCGTCAGTCACGGTATAGGAAACCTTGCGCGTGGCGTTGGCATCGTTGGTCACGCCAGGGGCGCTGCCGGTCTCGGTCACCGTATAGGCAAAGGTGTGCGAGCGCGGAGCGGTGGGGGCCGCAGGCTCGGACTCGTCGTTGGACTCGTCGGTGTCGGCAGCGTCGGCGTCAACCTCGGCCTCGTCGGCGTTGGCCTCGGCATCGCTCGATGCGTCGTCAGAAGCATCGGCCTTCACGCCCAGAGCGCGGTTGAGGTCCTCGAGCGTAAAGTGGATCTTGCCAAAGTCCACGTTACCGGCTGCGTCGTTGGTTACGGTCGTGCGCTCGGGCATCGGGGCACCTGCCTCGTCGGCGGTCACGGTAAAGGTGAACTTACCCGTGATGTCGGCCGGGGTCAGGCCCTCGGCAACCTGGAGCTTCTTAGTACCGGTGAGCGCGGCATCCACGGCGTCGGCGCCGTAGACGTTCTCGAACAAGGGCTCGACGCCGCCGTAGTCGACCGTTGCCGTCAGGGTACCGTCACCGTTGTCGACGACGATAACCTTAAAGCCAAAGCTCCACGTTGTAGCGGAAACGCCATTCGGCAGCCCGAATAAATCTTCGTAGGCCGTGTAGTTAATGGTCCAGGCGAGCTTACCGTCCTTATCGGTACGATAAGCAAGCCCAGCAGCCTCAAGATTAGCAAGCATCTTAGTGTCGTAGTGCAGCGTATCAAAGCTCACGTGCCCGCCGATATTGGGCTTGAGGTTTTCGTATGCCACAAGCTCACCCTGATAGGCGATGCCGAACCAGAACTCGCCGTCGGCCATCGGGCGGCCGGTCAGAGTCTTGGTGGCAACGACCTGAGCGGCGGTGCCGCCAGGCGTGTTGGTCGTAGCGCTGTAACTGTTGTGGAACGGCACCAGGGCCTTCTCGACCTTGTTCTCGCCACTCTTGTGGACCGTCTCATGCGTGCCCTCGGGACCGCCGGAAACGGTCGTCGTAGCAGTGAGCGTGCCGGCGGTGTCGTCGGCGATGGCGATCGTCACCGTGCGCACGGCGTCGTCGTAGGTGTAACCGGGCTGGCCGTCGTTCTTCTCGGCCACGGTGTACGTAAAGGTCTTGCCGGCGTCAGCCTGCGTAAATATAACCTCATGACCAGCCAGAATGTCGATCAGTCCGACCGTTGCCTCTGCCGCTGCGGGGGACTTGAAGCTATTAGCCCCGGGCAGCAGACCGAGCGCGCGAGCCGAAGCGTCGTCAGCAGGTGTCACGGTAAAGGTGAACTGACCCTCGGTCATGGGGCGGCCATCCAGATACTTGCTGAGCCACAGACCGCCGGCAGCGGTGTAGTTAAGCTCAGTGCGGTACGTGTTGGTAAAGCGTCCGTTTTCCTTCTTGGTGACGTTGGCGGTCAGGCTGCCATCGCCGTTCTCGGTCACGGTCACTTCGGCGGTTGCGACATGCGCGTCATACGTCATGCCGACCGTGCTGCCCGCGTTCTCGCGAATCTCGTACTTATAGGTTCCGGCGGCAGCGTAGTGAATCTTGCCGAACTTGATGGCGGCAATGCCGTCCTTCGCGTCCTTCTTGCTCACGGTTACGGTTGCGGGATCGGGCAGTGGGGCGTCTTCGGGGGCGGTGATGGTAAAGCTGAACTCGTCCCCATCCGTCCAGTCGCGGCCGCTGATGACCTTGCTCAGGTCAAAGTCGAGCTCCGCATCGAGCGGGGCCACGCTGTAGGTGTTCTTGAAAGTCGCAGCCGTGGCGTCCTTCAGGACATGCTCGGCCTTGAGGGTGCCGTCGCCGTTGTCCGTGATGGTGGTCTCGATGGTGTACTTGGCGTCACTGTAGGTGATGCCCTTGCTGGTGGTTCCGCCCTTGATCTCGCGCAGCGTGTAGGCGTGCTTGCCGGGCTTGTCGTATGCGACCTTGCCCATCGTGATCGCGCCGTCGGCAGCGTTAGTGCCGGTAGCGACAACCTTATCGCCCTCGACGAGCTCGAAGGAGAACTCGCCTTCCTTGAGCTCACGCCCGGTCAGGACCTTGTTCGCAGTGATCTGGTCGGTGACGCTGAACTCGCCAGGATTCGGCTTGTAACTGTTGCTGAACTTCGCCTCGTCGGCGCCCTTCAGCTCATGCTTTGCCTTGAGCTCGCCCTTGCCGTTGTCGGTGACGGTGGTCTCGATGGTGTAGGTCTTGCCATCGTAGGTGATGCCGTTGCCGGCGTCGCCCGGGACCTCGCGCAGCGTGTAGGCGTGCTTGCCGGGCTCGTTGTAGATGATCTTGCTCATCGTGATCTCGCCGTCGGCGGCGTTAGTGCCGGTGGCGACGACCTTGGCGTCCTCGCCCTCGACGAGCTCGAAGGAGAACTCGCCTTCCTTGAGGTCGCGCCCGGTCAGGACCTTGGTCGCCGTGATCTGATCAGTAACACTGAAGCTCTTGGGCGTCACGTTATAGGCGTTCTCAAAGATCGCCTTCTCGACGTTCTGCAGCTTATGCTCCACGCTGAGGGTACCGTCGCCGTTGTCCTTGACGATGGTCACAATAGTGTACTCAGCGGTGCTGTAAGTAATGCCGTTTTCGGTGGCGCCGGCCTTGGTCTCGCGCAGCGTGTAGGTGTGCTCGCCAGCCGCGGTGTAGGTGACGGGGTCCATCACGATCTTGCCGTCGGCATTGTTGGTGCCGGTGGAGACCGCGCTATTGCCCTCGACGAGCTCGAAACGGAACTCGCCGGCCTTGAGGTCGCGCCCGGTCAGTGACTTGGTCGCCTTGATCAGGTCGGTGACGCTGGAGTCCTTGGAGCCAGGCCTGTAGGAGTTGGTGAACTTCGCCTCGTCGGCGCCCTTCAGCTTGTGCTCTACGCCAAGCGTGCCGTCGCCGTTGTCCTTGACGGCGGTCTCTATGGTGTAGGTCTTGCCGTCGTAAGTGATGCCGTTATTGGCGTCGCCCGGGACCTCGCGCAGCGTGTAGGTGTGCTTGCCGACCTTGGTGTACTCAATGGTGCTCATCGTGATTTTGCCGTCGGCGGCATTCTTGCCGGTGGCGACGACCTCGGCGCCCTCGCCCTCGACGAGCTCGAAGGAGAACTCGTCGGCAGCAAGCTCGCGCCCGGTCAGGACCTTGGTCGCGGTGATCTGGTCGGTGACACGAGACTCGATAGGCGTCACGTTATAGGCATTGGTGAACGTAAATGCCGCATCGCCGTCCGGCTTGCGGGATACGCGCAGATTACCCTTGCTGTCATCGGTCACGGTGTAGGAAACCGTACGCGGAGGCTTGGCGTCGTTGGTCACGCCAGCGACCTCGCCGGACTCGGTCACGGTGTAGGTAAAGGTGTGCTCGCGCTTCTCGGGCTTCTCGCCCAGAGCCTTGTTAAGGTCGTCGAGCGTAAAGGTGATCTTGCCAAAGTCGACCTTGCCCTTGGCATCATTGGTCACGCTCGCGTTCGCGGGCATGGGTGCGCCCTCTTCACCGGTCACGGTAAAGGTGAACTTGCCGGCAATGTCAGCCGGGGTCAGGCCATTAGGAACCTGCAGATTCTTCTTGCCCACAAGCGATGCCTCGGCAGGCGCGGCAGTGTAGGTGTTCACGAACTCGTTGCCGGCATCGCCGTAGACAGCCGTCGCCGTCAGGGTACCATCGCCGTTGTCGACAACGGTTACACATGCGTCAATTGCCGACACGGTGGCGCTCACGCCCGCATGCAGCTTGCCGGTCTGCTCGGCAGCAATGTAATGAATGGTCCACGTCGGTTTGTCTGAGCTAGCATCAAGCGATGCCTTGCCTTCCTCGACCAGCTTGGCGAGCGACTTGGTCGTGTACGTCAGCGGACCGAACTCAACCTTGCCACCCTTGTTGGTTGCATTCAACAGAACCTCGTCGTGCCCCGCATAGCTCAGTGCAAACTTGAATTCGTCATCGGCCATCGGACGCCCTGAGAGCGTCTTGGTAGCCTCAAGAGTCAGCGGGGTTTCCGTCTTGGCGCTATAAGTGTTCTTGAACTCGCGCTCGCCCGAGATCTTTTCAACGTCAGCCTTAAGCCCACCCGTGGCCTCAACCGTCACGGTCACTTTGAACGTGGCAACGTTATCGCTGTAGGTGATGCCACCGGCGTCGCCCTTGACCTCGCGGACCTCATAGGTGTACTCGCCCGGCTTGTTGAAGGTGATCTCGCCGAAGTCAATGGCAGCCTTGCCCTTGCCGTCCGGGTCGGGTTTGTGCACGGTCGCGTCCGTGGATGCAGGCATCGGAGCGTCATTCTTGGGCGTCGCGGAGAGCTCAAACTTAAACTCATCCGTATCCGTCCAGTCGCGGCCCTCGAGCGCCTTGGTCAGGCCAAAGCTCGTCTTGGTATCCACCGTTGCCGGCGTCACGTTAAAGCTGATCTTGCCGTTGTTGCCCAGGTGAACGTCAACCTCCGTGGCGTCCGACTTGGCAGACGTGTTGTTCCACTTGGGATTGAGCACGTCGGCCGCGGTACCAGTAGGGTTGCCGCCCACGAGTTCCTTGGTGGTATGAAGTTCGTCAATAAAGGCTAGTCGCGCGGTTCCCTCACTAAACGACAGGTTGCCGCTCGCATCGCGCACGATTGCGCCCTCAAACTGCGCGGCATGTCCACCGGTAAACTCAATAATAGCTGTGCGGGGCTCGACCTTACTGTCTGTGCCTTTCGCCTCGAACTCATCCTTATAGTAATAGATGCCCTCGGCAGCCAGCGAGCCCGTCGCAGGCGTTGTGCAGTTCTTATCCACATAAATGGGAGTCTGCTTCTGGAAATAGTAATAACGGTTGGAATCGGCGGGCTCAAAGTTCGCAATCGTATCGCCCAGCGTGCCGCCATTCCACTTGTTCGCGTAGAAGTTAACGGTCTTGGAGCCGTCCTCCGCGGTGATCGTATTGCTCTTGATGTAGTCCTTAAGCCCCACTACCTGCTCAGGCGTAAACAGATTATCGAGCGCGTCTTTCTTAACGCTCGAGGTGTAGTTCACCTGGATGGGCTCAGTATTGTCGACCGTAAGAACACCATCGGTGATCTTAAATTGGCGCAGCGGAATCAGCGACGCGGGAATCTTGACTGTTACGATATCGCCGGTCTGAGACTTGCCTTCTTCGGCATGCTGAACGGTGATGACCAGGTTCGCGGCGGCACCAGTAAATGTATAGGTATCGACGTTGCCTTCGGTCTTCATTTTCAGATCGTCAAACGTCTCGCCGTTGTACACGACAGATGTAAAGTTGTCGACCTGCATAAAGTCACCCAGCTTATCGGTGAACGTAATGTAGCCGGACTCATGCTCGCCATAACCGCCATGGACCTCTGTCGGGTAACCAGCCTGGATAATGCTTCCCGAGATCTCTTCGAAGATCTTCTCGAGCTCGTCGGCGCTGGTTGCCGACTTGTAGTAATCGGAGTTTTCCGCACGTGTGCCATAGTCGATGACCCACTTTTCACGGCGGCCCTCATAAGTAATGCTTGACGAGGCGCTCGGATAGTTGCTCGACACAGCATGCATGAACTTATTCTCTCTGCTTGTGCCTTCAGCCGTGGGGACGGCACTGGGGTTTACGCCGCTAAAGATACCGATCGTATAAATGTCGGCACCTTTATCCTTGATCTTCTTGGCGGTGTTGACGGCGCTATTTGCCACCTCGTTCTCAAAGTCGCTGTAACTCGTAGGCGAGCCATCGGTGAAGAAGACGACGATCTTCTTGGCGTCGGCGCGACCGAGCGAAAATTGCTCATCAGCCAGCTCCAAGCCATAGTCGGCGCGCGTGGAACCGTCAGGACTGATAGAGTTGACCGTGCTCTTTAGGCTCTCCGCACCTTTGTCCTTGCAGGGCGTCAGATTCTTCATGGTCTGCGAATAGTTGCAGGTGGGTCCCCACCAACCATCGCGATATGTTTTGTTGCCAACCTCAGTAGTCTTATCGCCTGCAAACTTAACGATGGCAACCTGATGCTGTTTGGATTCATCTGTGATGCTTTGGTTTTGCGTGGCGATGGTGTCAATAAAGCGATTGGCGGCCGTCTTCAGCGCATCGATGCGCTTGGTGGAGCCTCCGTCGCCCATAGGATCACTCATCGAGCCAGAAGCATCCAACACCATCACAATATCGAGCGGTTTTCCGGAAATCGTCGTATCGGATGTCGAAGAGATGGCCGACAACGTGGTCAGGAAATCCGAATCTCCGTTCTCGACCGCCTTGACCGTCTTGTCGGTCCAGATTCGGCCGACGTTTTGAGTTGTTACTTCTTTGCCGTCATAGCCGCCGGCCCAGAACTTCCAGTGGTTGCTGGTGTCGGGGTCGACGACCGTCCCGGTCGCTGTCGGTCCGTCCATTCCTGTGCTGGACCTGGCGTTGGCCTCGGGCAGCATGGCAAATGCTGCAGCCGGCAACACCAGCACCACGGCCAGTATCACCGCCAAGAGACCCCTCGTGTACTTACTCATCGCGTCTCCCTTCTCGCGGTCTCAGACCTTGCAACAGCCTAAAGTTACGAAATGAGACACAATTTGGGCAGGTGACACATGTTCCAGATTCTGTTTTGGGCGTGAGACAAATGTCTCACCAAAGTTGAGACACGGCGTTTTCGCAGGAAAACGGGTGCGACTCGGAGCCATCAGGCAAAAATGATCCGCTTTCCTCCGTCCCCAAAGGGGGCAGTCGATGGCGCTCGCCACGAAACCGGCCCGTCTACTACGTTTGACCCGATACCCCTGACCATAGCCGCGTTTCATGAAAAACCGCGGGCAATTTACCTGCGGTTTTGTTTTTGCGTTGTTCGCCATGGTTGAGGGTAGCAGCCTAAACGTAGTAGATGGGCCCATTTCGTGGCAAACGGGTCACGTGGCAGCCCTCGCAAGGCCAAAATGACCCGTTTTCCTCCGTCCCCGGGAGATCAAGGGCTGTTATGGATATGGTGCCATTTCAAAACTATGCCGGATTACGGGGCTAAAGTCGGAACCCTCATCCATACCCTCATTTTTTGAAAAACGGCAGGCTATCTACCTGCGGTTTTGTTTTTGCGATTTTCGGTATGGCCGAGGGTCCGCTATCCAGCCCCGTAATCCGGCATAGTTTTGTTCGTGGCGGCCCAACCGCGCGTTTAAGTGCGGGGCCGGTGGGGCAAAATTGCCCCACCGGCCCCTATTCCAGTTCTATCCCAGCGTTACTCCGGCTTGGTTTCTACCGTGGGAGTCTTGTCCGCCGCGACTGGAGTGCGGGCAGTGTCCATAGTCAGGCAGTGTTTAGGACAGCTCTCGATGCACTCGCCGCACACCACGCAAGCGTACGGGTCGATCGACCAGGTACCGCCCTTGCGATCGACCGCGAGCGCGCCCGCCGGGCAGCGGCGCGCGCACATGCCGCAGCAGATGCACACGTCCATGTCGTTGACGATATGCCCGCGCAAGCGCTCGGGTGCCGTCAGCTTCTCCTGCGGATAGCGCACCGTGACCGGCTGCTTGACCATAGAACCTAAGGCCGTCTTGGCAAATGTCAGTAAACTCATGCCGCGCCTACCTTTCCGTGCAGCTAATGCAGGGGTCGATGGTCAGGATAATCATGGGCACGTTGGCAAGGAGCACGCCCTGCAGCGCATGTGTCAGACCCGCCAGGTTCTGCGACGTCGGCGTGCGCACGCGGAAGCGGTCCAGGTTCTTGGTGCCGTTACCGCGCACATAGTAATACGCCTCGCCGCGCGGCTGCTCAATCACAACCTCGCCGCGTGCGCCGTCGGCCGGTGTAAGCTTGGTGCGCCCGCCTATCCCGTCGTGCGGAATCTTGCCCACAAGCTCCTTAATGATGTCCATGGCCTGCGTGACCTCGGCACAGCGCACCTGGCAGCGGGCATAGCAATCGCCATCGGTAGCAACGATGGGCTCAAACGCAACCAAATCCGCATAGGCACCGTCACCAAACATGCGCACGTCGTAATCCACGCCCGAGGCGCGCCCAAACGGGCCGACCATCGACAGATCCAGCGCATCTTTCTTGCTGATCACACCCACGCCATGCAAGCGCTCGCCGCAGCTGTCATCGTCCAAAAACGTATGCACCAGGGCCTCGTAGTCGGGACGCATGGCATCGAGCGTCTGGACAATTCCGGCCAGCTCGGAGTCCTCGATATCGTGCTTAAGGCCGCCGATCTCGTTAATCGACAGAATCACGCGGCCACCGCACGTGCTCTCGAAGATCTTGAGAATCTGCTCGCGCAGGGTCCACGACCGATAGAACAGTGCCTCGAAGCCAAAGGCGTCGGCGAGCAGACCCAGCCACAACAGGTGCGAATGAATACGCGAAAGCTCGTGCAAAATGGTGCGGATATACTGCACGCGGCCGGGCACCTCGATGTCGAGCATGCGCTCGCAGGCGCTGGCATAACCGTAGCTGTGGCCCACGGCGCAGATGCCACAGATGCGCTCGGCGATGTAGCCAAACTGGTGCATGTCGCGCTTTTCGGTGAGCTTCTCGAGCCCGCGGTGCACAAAGCCGATCTGCGGAATTGCCTCGATGACGCGGTCGTCCTCGATTACCAGGTCCAGATGAAGCGGCTCGGGCAGCACCGGGTGCTGCGGGCCAAACGGAATAACGGAGCGATGTGCCATGGACCTTACGCCTCCTTTTTCTGCTTGTCGCGGGCGGCCTTGGCGGCAAGCGCCGCGCGGACCTTGGCCGCTTTCTCGGGATCCATGGCGGCGAGCTTTGCCTCCATCTCGGCAGCCTTGAGCGCGGCCTTCGCAGCAGTTTCATCGTGCTGAGCATCGGAGCCGGCAGCCGCAGCGGGCTGAGCGACGGCAGCGCCCGCAGCATCGCCAGCGCCCGCAGTGCCCTCCCCCGCAGCGGCCGTGGCAGTAGCAGCCTTCTCGGCCGCGGCCTTGCGCGCCTTGGCCTCGGCAGCGGCACGGACCTTCATGGCTTTCTCGCGCGCGGCCTTCACCTCGGGCGTGATAACGCTCATGGGCTCGGCAGTCGAGACCTGGTAGAAAAAGCCCTTAAAGTCAATCTGCATATCGGTAATGGCAAAACCAAACAGGTCGTGCGCTTCGTTTTCAAACGGGAATACTGCCGGATAGTACGAGCTGATGGACGGAATCTCCTGGTACTGATTAATTCCCTCAACCACCAGGTTCTCGATCGCATAGCTGCCGTCCTGCGCAATCTGCTCCTGAGCAGCACGGACGTTGATAAACGTATAGACCAGGCGATACGATCCGTCGTCCACACAGCGCTCGGCGTGCATTTGCACAAAGCGCGCGCCGACGCCCTTGAGCGCCTGCACATGCGGCAGGAGCTCGTCGAGCCCGACGGTGGTATAGATAGCCTTTTGCATTACTCGGCCTCCTTTGCAGCGACGGGCGTCTCAGCAGGTGCGTCACCAGCGGCAGGCGCTGCGGGTTTCTCGGCAGGCGCGTCACCGGCACCGTCAGCCCCGGCCCCAGCTGCAGCCACAAACCCGTCCTCGCCCAGCTCAACGCCACCGTCCCAAGTAGTGGCACCGCCCACGGTAAGCGGGTCGCCGCCGGCGCGCATCACGGCCTCCTTCTGGTCCAGGATGCCGCACGCCTCCACGATGGCATCGATCACCGTCTCGGGGCGAATGGCACACCCGGGCGCGTACACGTCCACGGGAATCGCGCGGTCCACGCCGCCGATCACGTTATAGGCATCGCGGAATACGCCGCCCGAACACGCGCAGATACCGCACGCCACCACGCACTTGGGCTCGAGCATCTGGTTGTAAATCTGGCGCACGACGGGCAGGTTCTGGGCATTGACCGACCCCGTCACCAAAAAGATATCCGCATGCTTGGGGTTGCCGGTGTTGACCACGCCAAAGCGCTCCGCATCGAACAGCGGCGTGAGCGAGGCCAGCACCTCGATATCGCATCCGTTGCAGCTCGAACCGTCGTAATGAATAACCCACGGCGAGCGCGACATTTTATGATCCATGGATGCCGCCTCCTAAATAAACACGTCAACGAGGATGGGCATAAGGTTGAGCAGGCCAAACACCAGCGCCACGCCCCATCCGAGCCTAAAGCAGCTGCGCCAGGTGCTGCGTGCGAAGGTGTTGTCGATCAGGACCTCGACAAAATACGTCGCGGCCATCACGACCAGGGCTACAACCCAGCTCACGGGGTTGTCCCAAACAAAGAACATGCCCACCCACATCAAAAACAGCACGGTCTCGCACCAGTGCATAAGGGTCATCTTGGCCAGCGTGCCGCCGCTCATCTCGGTGGCGACGCCCTGGACGATCTCCTGATGCGCGTGATGCGAGTACGAAAGGTCAAACGGCGACTTGCGCAGCTTGATGGTAAGCACCGCGAGCAGCGCCAGGAAAATGGGCGCGCTGTACACGATGATGGGGGCCGACTGCCCCGTCACGGCGATGGAATCAAAGCTGTCGGTGGCAAGGTACAGGCCCACGCTCATCAGCAAAACGGCGGGCTCGTAACTCATAACCTGCAGTAACTCACGATCGGCGCCAACCTGGGCAAACGGGCTTTGCGTCGAGGCGGACGCCAACACCACAAAGATCGCGGCGAGCGTCACCATAAAAGCGCACAGTAGCGTGTTAGAGCCCGACACAAAGATGCCGCCGCCCACGACGGTAAAGATGAGCGCGCACGCCATATAGGTATCGTCCATGGTGTTTACGCTGGCAGGGGCTTTGCGCAGCAGCTTGGCAACGTCGTAGAAAGGCTGGAGCAGGCGCGGGCCCACGCGGCCCTGCATACGGGCCGAAAGTTTGCGGTCAACGCCGTCGATCAGGCCACCAACCAAAGGCGCCAGCAGGGCAAACACCACGGTACCAATAAATATGCCCACGACGCCCGAGCCTTCAAAATACTTGCCGCGCAGCACCGAGGGCGCACTCATGGCAAGCCGCTCGGGCCCAATCCACGCGCAACACAGCAGCGCAAACAAGATAATACTGCAGCACACGACGCTACCCGCGGGACCAATACGCTTCTCGCCAAGGGCGTCCTCCGAGTACCAATTGCGCTTTTCAGCCTTTACCTCGTGTCCCATCGAGCCGCGGAAATGGCGATATTTATCGGTTCCCACGCCCGAAAGGTACACGTTGACGTGCGGCTTATTGCTCACGCGGAATGAAGTCAGCAGCACCACGGCGATAAACGCCACGATAACCACCATCAGATACATGGCGTCCTTGCCGATAACGTACGGCACGCGGCCAAACACCATGGCCAAGTAAGGCGACACCAGACCGCTCGAGATAACCGGGAACGCCACGCAGCACAGAATCAGCAGCGCGGCGATGGTGTTGAGGGCCATCCATTCGGTCTTATGAACATTGACCTCAACGTTTTGAGCCGTGGGGTCGACGCCCGAAAGCTTGGCAAGCCACTTGCCCCAGAAGTAAAACGTCGCGGCCGAGCCAAAGGCCAGAACCATGATCATGAGCACGTTGCCGGTCTGGGCAAACGCCACCAGGGCGCCCCACTTGGACACGAGCATGCCAAACGGCGCCACAAACATGCCCATGATGCCCAGCATCATCAGGCGCGTCAGGTGCGGCATGCGGCTGAACATACCGTCCATGTCCTCGATATTGCGGCTGCCGATATGATGCTCGGCCGTGCCCACGCACAGGAACAGCAACGACTTTGCCACCGTGTGGAACAGGATCAGGAAGATGGCCGCCCATACGGCCTCGGGCGCGCCGACACCCAAGCAGGCACTGATGAGGCCCAAGTTGGAAATGGTGGAGTACGCGAGCACACGCTTGGCGTTGCTCTGCGAGATGGCCATGAGGGCAGCGAGCAAAAACGTGATGGCACCCACACTCGTGACCATAAAGCCGGTCACGGGATAGATGGCATAGAGCGGGCTCAGCTTGACCATCAGGAACACGCCGGCTTTGACCATGGTTGACGAGTGCAGCAGGGCGCTCGTGGGCGTGGGGGCAACCATGGCGCCCAGCAGCCAAGTGTGGAACGGCATCTGTGCGGCCTTGGTAAGGGCGGCGAGCGATAGCAGGACGACCGGCATCACCAGCAGTGCGGACTGCGCGGTACCGGCGCCGGAAAGCTCGATCATGCCCGAGATGGTCAGCGGCATGCCGTTGACGTGCAGAAACATAAGGCCCGCCAAAAACGCGATGCCGCCCAGCATGTTGAGGATGATCTGGGTGAAGGCGTTTTTGATGGCCTCGGGCGTGCGCGTGTAGCCAATCATGAGGAACGAGCACACGGTGGTGATTTCCCAGCCGCAGAACAGCCACTCAAGGTTGTCGCTCGTCACGATGACGAACATGGCCGAGAGGAACAGGAACATGAGCGCCAGGAACTGCGGGCGACGGTCGGGCGCGGTCTGCCCGCGCAGCGCGGCCTCGTGCTCGTCATGGGCCTGGAAGTCCTTCATGTAGCCCAGGGCATACACGCAGATAAGGCTGCCGACAATGCCAACGGCGAGCACCATGATCACACTCATGTAGTCCAGGTAGAGCGGGGTTGCGGTGACGGCTTCGGTCGCGGGCAGCGTCATGGCTGCAAAGGCGAGCGAGCCCACCAGTTGGACTATGCCGAGCACCGTGGTGAGCGCGTTCCTATATTTGTACGCGTTGTATAGGATGACGGCGCACAGGATGACGTCGATGACGGAGCTGATGATCGAGAGCACATGCGATGTACCGGGGGCAACCTCAAAGCTCTGCGGACCCGTGCCAAAAAACATGACGGCGACTACAACCGTCACCGCCATAATAATGCCGGAACCTATGAGCCCCACCGCATCGCGGGCGCGGTCACCGCGCGCGAGCAGCATGCTCAGCGCCGGTACCAGCGGAAACAGGGTAAGGAAATACAGTAGCGTCATACCATCACTCCCCCATGCAAAAACGCTGCAATTGTTTAACGTTATAGCTCAATTGAGGAGCAGCGGCGGCAGGTTTTCGGTCAACTGGGGAGTTTTAGGCGTACGGGGTAAGGGCACGTCCGCTTTGGAGCAGTGGGGCGACGCTCCCCTATCGCAGCGACAGGCGCGCGGGCCACTGCGCGCGGTTTATTGGCCACGTTGGAGGATGTCCCGACAGGCTCGCGCCGGTCCAAAAAGTTGGCGCGGCAAGAAAAATGCGCCCCTATGGGCGCACCATCCCGTTTGCTATTCCGCCTTTTTAACGCGCGGCTTGCGACCGCGCGGCTTATCGACCAGTGCGGCCTCACCGCTCTCGCGGTACTGACGGCACCAAGCCTTGACCGAAGACTCGCTGGGAATCTTGTGCTTGATCATGGCCTCGCGAACCGTCAAGCCGTTTTCCAGACGGTCCTTAACCACAGCGAGCTTTACGTCGTACGAGTAGGTGTGATGATGCGAACCGGCATTGAGAACGGCGTCGGCACCGCCCACGGCATACGCGCGGGCCCACTGACGAGCCGTGGCCTGGGGAATGCCAAGCTCCGCGGCGAGGGCGCGATGACCGACCCCCTCTTGGAGGATCTCGACGGCGCGCTGCCTAACCTCGGGCGCATGCGTGCGAGTCCTAGTTGCTTCCGACATACCTGCCACTTCTTAGCCTTAACCGTTAATCTGCTTTCTTACGTGCAAGTTAGATAGTAGCATTTTACTGTTTGCTCAAAGCAGTTAATTAAAATAGACGCGGCGTTATCTGGGCATTTTGCACCAAATTACGACATTTCTTTATCGATTATTTACGCTGGTAGCTGACTCGCAGCTAATCGTCATTCGCTTGTCAACAAAATTGGCATCTCTTTATGTCCTTTGATATAGAGGATATAGTTATTAACCCCTCCCCCAATAATTTTGAGTGATCTGCGAGGCAGTAGACGTCCTCACTCCTCATGGTTACCGCGCATTGCCATCCACCGGAGCAAAACAAAAAGGGCGGGACCTGCTGCGCTTGCAGGCCCCGCACCGGTTGACACCCGACGGGGCACAGCCGGGCGAGACGGATCCGTGCTACCGCCCCGCCTGGCCGCGATGTTCAACTACAGCTCGTTGGCCGCGTGATACGCCGTGCGAATGGCGCTCGCAATGTCGGCGGTGCGCTCACCCGAGCAGTCGCCCACGCAGGTCACGGGCACCGTCACGCCATCCAGGTCAAACGCGTTGGCCTTGGAGCCCACGGCCATCACCACGTAATCGCAGGCGATCTTCACCGGCTCCTCGGCGCCGTCCTCGGTGGTGCGAACAGCCTCCACGCCCTCGTCGGTAATGGCGGTCAGGCGGGTCTTCACGTGCTGCTCCACGTTGTGCTCGGCAAAGTCGCTCATAATCAGCGGCAGAATGGTCTCGGACTCGCCCGCGGCAATCTTGTCGAGCATCTCCACGATCGCCACCTCGCAGCCGTGCTGCAGCAGATACTCGGCGGTCTCGGTGCCCACCAGGCCACCGCCAATGACGGCGACGCGGCCGCTGAGCTCCACCTTGCCGGCCAGCACGTCCCAGCTCGAGACGACCTTGTCCGAGTCGCCACCCGGAACGGGGATGACCACGTCGTGCGCGCCCACAGCCACAATCGCGGCATCGGCGGCGTTGAGGTCCGCGGGGCTAGCGACGTGGTTGAGCTCGACCTTCACGCCCAGGCCAGGCAGAATCTTCTCGTAGTACTCGACCGAGCGCATGATCTCGTCCTTGCGCGGAGGCGCAGCCGCCAGCACAATCTGGCCGCCCAAGTGATCGCTCGCCTCGTAGATGGTCACGTCGTAGCCGCGCTTGGCCGCCACGCGTGCGGCCTCCAGGCCGGCGATGCCGCCGCCCACCACGGCGATCTTCTTGTCGCCCTCGCCCGGCTTAATGGCGATGGTCGCCTCGTCGCCGTTCTCGGCATTGAGCACGCACGAGATGTACTTGCGATTTTGAATCGCGTCGACGCAGCCCTTGTTGCAGTTGAGGCACTCGCGGATGGGCTCACCCGTGGCGGCCTTCAGCGCAATGTCGGGGTCGCACATGAGCGAGCGGCCATAGGCGATGATATCGGCCGCGCCGTCTTCCAGAATCTTCTCGCCGGCCTCAACCGAGACAACGCGGCCGACGGTTGCCACCGGCACGGAGACCAGGGCCTTGACGCGCTCGGCCACGGGCAGCGTCCAGTTGTAGGGCATGGCGCCCATGGGCGGAATGGTGTCGCCCATGTTGCCGGTGTGGTTGGCCTGTGCGACCTGAATCATATCGATGCCCGCGCCCTCGAGCAGCTTGGCAAACTCGCAGGCCTCGTCGGGCTGCAGGCCACCCTTGCCGCGCGGCGTGCCGTCGGGGTTCTCCATGATCACGGGGAGCTTGTACTCCACCATCAGCTGCGGCGCGGCTTCCTTAATGGCGGCGACGACCTCCAGCGCGTAGCGGACGCGGTTCTCGAACGAGCCGCCGTACTCGTCGGCGCGCTGGTTGAGGATGGCCGAGCACAGCGAACCCACCAAGCGGTCGCCGTGGACCTCGATGGCGTCGATGCCGGCCTGCTCCGCGCGGGCGGCCGAGGCGGCGATGGCCTCCTTGATCTGGGTGAGCTGCTCTACGCTCGCCTCGTTCACAAAGTGCTGCATGTCGTGGTGCAGCTTGGCGTAGGCCTGGTTGCGGATCTCGTTGGACTCGGCCATCTTGGCGGCAAAGGTCTCCTCGTCGCCGGCGGCCTTGGCCTCCTGCGCGGCCTTGGCGGCAGCCATGGAGCCCATGACCATGCGGCCGACACCGGGCACATCGTACTCGGGGTGGAACAGCTGCAGCGCGACCTTGGCGCCGTGCTTGTGGACGGCATCGGCCAGCGCCTTAAACGTGGGGATCTGGGCGTCGGTTGCCAGCTTGGGCGTGGGGCTTGCGGTCATGACGGGAGCGACGTCGCCGATGACGATGTAGCTCACGCCGCCACGGGCCAAGCGCTCGTAAAAAGCCAGGCTGCGCTCGCCGATGGAACCGTCACGCTCCTCGTAGCCGGTGGTCAGCGGCGGAAACATAATGCGGTTCTTGAGCTCAAGGGGGCCAACCGTAATGGGCTGGAGCAGCTTGGATGCAGGTGTGGTCATGGACATTCCTCTCTTGTAGGCGCGGCGGCGATGATGCCGCGTAGTTATCTAGAGGATATGGCATGGGAATACAGCAGCGCAACGGAAATCGGCGGACAGCAGGTAGCGGCAGGTGGATGGGATGAGCCCAACAGCGGGTTTTTCTCGATCTGTAACACCTAGCCGCCCAAATCGGATCTAGATGTTACAGATTGAGATTTTGTTTGGGAAGTTGAGAGCTGGGTCGAAAACATTGACCCGCAATAACAAAAAAGCTCGTCTGCTAGGCCGACGAGCTGCAAGTTCTTGGTCGCGGGGGCAGGATTTGAACCTACGACCTCCGGGTTATGAGCCCGGCGAGCTACCAGACTGCTCCACCCCGCAATGTCTGGGCGCCTCATGTGCGCAAGAAAGAATATTACGCGGGAGTTCGGTAAACGGCAAGGAAAAACTCGTGGAGCATAATTCCTTCATATTTAAACCCCTCAGCCCCTATCACCGTAAACGAATCGCAGCCGAGTGCCGTCGGCGACGCGTATACAATGGTGCGCGTCCTTTTATGCCAACACTGGGAGTAGACATGCTGCTCGCTATCGATATGGGAAACACGCAGACGGCCATGGGCCTGTTTGACGGAGACGAGCTGGTGCAGTCGTGGCGCATGCCCACCGACCGCTCCTATACCGCCGACGAGATCCATGTGCGCCTGATGGGTTTCTTTAAGATGTACGGCCTTTCGCTCGACGCGGTCGACGCGATCGCCTTTGCCGGCGTGGTGCCGCAGCTCTCGCGCGAATGGCACGCCGTGGCCGACCGCATTGCCGCGGACGCCATCGTCATCGGGCCGCAGACGGCCGCGGTGACCAAGCTGCGCGCGGCGCGTCCCCAAGCCGTAGGCGCCGATCGCGTCGCTAACGCCGTTGCGGCCGAAACTTTCTACGGCGCGCCGGCAATCGTGGTGGACTTTGGCACCGCGACCAATATCGACGTCATCGATGAGGACGGTTATTACATTGGCGGAGCGATCGCGCCGGGCATTCGCATCTCCATGGACGCGCTTGCCGCCCGTGCCGCCAAGCTCGCCAGCGTGCCGCTCGAGGCGCCCGAGCACGCCATCGGCCGCGATACCGAGGAGTGCATCAAGGTCGGCGCCGTGATGGGCGCCGCCGCCATGGCCGAAGGCCTGGTCGCGCGCATGAAGCGCGAGCTGGGCCGCGACGATGCCACCGTTATCGCCACGGGCGGCCTCGCCGGCATCGTCGCCGGCTCGACCGATGCCTTCGACGTGGTAGACGGCCAACTCACCATCAAGGGCATCTGCGAAATCTACCGCCGCATGCAGAAGCTGGGATAGAGCAGGGGCTTAAGTCGAGCACGGGCGCGAGCGGCGAACTAGGCAACGCATCAGCCCTATTCCTCAAAATCGAAAAATTTTCAGTTTTGAGGAATAGGGCTTTCCGCTACGCCTCGCCGCACAACCACCTCGCCAGGTCCACGATCTGCACTCCGTCGCGATCCGTGGCCTCGTGATGCGTGCGGGCGAGAATCATCTTGGGATACGCATCGCCAATGCTCAGCAGTGGCGAAATCTCGCGTTCAAATGTCTTATCCGAGCTGATGTCGTCGCTCACCTGAATGTAGAGTTTCTCGCTCCGCTTGATTGCTACAAAGTCTATTTCCTTTTTATAGAGCACGCCGACGTATACCTCGTATCCGCGACGCAGCAGCTCGATTGCCACCATGTTCTCGTATACGCGTCCCCAATCCATATCACGTGTACCAAGAAGCGCATATTTAAACGCATGGTCCGCCAGATAGTACTTCTCGCCGCTCTTAAGGTATTTTTTGCCGCGAATGTCGTACCGACGAACTTTATAGAAGGCAAACGCATCGCACAGGTACCCCATGTACGTGCCGACCGTCTTGTTCGTAATCTTTAGCCCATCCGCATTTAATGCATCAGTAATGTTGCGTGCCGACGTAATGCTGGAAACGTTGTCCATCATGTAATCGGCAATGCGCAGCAGCGCCGATTCGTTTCTCACGTTATGCCGCTGCACGATATCTCTCACAATGAGCGTCTTGAAGACGTTGGAGAGATATTGATAGCGCTGCTCCTGCAGTGGATAAGGGTAAGAGCCGGACATACCGCCGGTTCTCGTGTACTCATCGAAGTCGCGGTCGACCTCGCCCTCGTCGCCATAGAGACGATACTCCTCAAACGAGAATGGGAAAACCTCGATCTCAAACGTACGCCCCGTAAAGAGCGTCGACAGATCGCTCGACAGCAAAAAGGCATTCGATCCGGTAATGAATATGTCGTACTGCTCGGATGCGTGAAGGCTATTGATCGCACGCTCAAAACCGTCGCACATCTGAACTTCATCGATAAGCAGAAAGTTTTGTTTGCCGGATACTCGATGCCCTTTTACATAGGCGAGCAGCGCGTGATACTCGAGCAGGTTCTCGAACTCATCGAGGTTGTAGTTGATATGGATGACATTCGAATTGGACAGATTTGCCTCCACGTAATCGCGGAGGGCCTCGAGCAATTTTGATTTACCGCTGCGGCGAATGCCCGTGATGACCTTGATGTCCGGCACGCCAATAAGGCTCGTCAACGTGTCCATATATGACGTTCTATTGATGAGTTTCATCGGGGCCTCCTCGCGGTCTTTTATCGCTATTCCTCAAAACTGAAAAATTTTCAGTTTTGAGGAATAGGCTCTATAGCGAATATACCTCGCGAAAGACCGAGCTGCCTTAATTCTATTCCTCAAAAACGAAAATTTTTCAGTTTTGAGGAATAGGTCGCTGGCAGCCCATTCCCCAGATAGGCAAAACCCTCCCCGGCACAGGCCGAGGAAGATCTTGTTGTCATCGTTGTCTTTGAGCGCGGGCGCCTCGCGTTACAGTCCGCGAATCCGTACGGCCTCAGGCGGAAACTCCTGCTCGCCGGCATCGGTCTTAATGGTCGCGCGGCCCCAGATGTCCAGGCCTGCAAACACACCGACCGCAAGCGGCAGGCCGTTGGGCGACACCGCCGCAACTTGGCGGCCCAGCAGCGGCACCATGTCGAAGTACTCGCCCAGCACGGGAGCCAGCGGCCCTGCGGCGCCTTGCGGCGTGTTGGCAACAACCGCCCAAGCGTCCACGCGGGCCAGCACGGCGGCGGCCAGCGTCTCGACCAGCGCTTCGTCAGCCACGTCCACACCAAGCTCGCCCAGCGCCGAACGCTCAATATCCACCGTCACGGCACCGAACATGCCCGCGGCACCGGCACCGCCGTTCACGGCAACACGCGCGAGCGACGTCTCAAACGCAGGCGCACCGCACACGATATCGCTCGGCCACCGGATACCCACCTTGCCGGAAAGGCCCAGGCCCGGCGTCGACACTGTGCCCACAAGCGCATCCATCATGCCCATCGCGGCCACAAACGGCAGGCCGTGGAAGGCGTGCATATTCACATCCGGACGCACGACCAGCGAAAACGTCAGCGAAGCATCGCCCGCGCTCCACGCGCACCAGCCCGCGGACACGCCCTCGCGGCCCGCGTTACGCGCCGCGTCGAGCTCGGTGCCGGCAGCAACAGCATTCATCTCGATCATCTACATACGCCCCAATTCGCCAACGATATGGCCCACGCGGTCCTCGGGCTCCTTGACCTCGACACCGTTGTAGCGGAAGAACCGCGCCGGGTCGTGCATCAGGTCCTCGAGCGGCACCAGCACAAAGTCGCGCTCGCCAATGAGAGGATGCGGCAGGCGCAGCTTTTTGCCGCCGTGGGTCTCGCCATCCATCCACAGCAGGTCCAGGTCGATGGTGCGCGGACCGTTGGCCTTGGCCTTCTTGGAGCGGTCGCGCCCCAGCTCGGCCTCGATCTTCATGAGCTCATCGAGCAGCACCAGCGGCGCCAGCTCGGTCTTGATCTCGATGACGGCGTTGGCAAACGCGTCCTGGCGCGTCTCGTAGGCCGGCTCGCTCTCGTAAATCTTGGAGGAGTTGGACACGCAGGTGAGTGGAATCTCGGCGATCATCTCGCGTGCGGCGCGGATGTTGTCGCAGCGATGCCCCAGGTTGGAGCCCACGGCCACAAACGCGCGGCGCGGCTGCGGCTTGGCAACCGCCCAGTAACCGTTCAGGAACTGCGCAAAACCCGCGGCGTCGTGCACGCGCACGATGTTGGCACCGGCCTGGATGGCGCCCAGGCACACGCCAAACGTGGCGGCATCGCGCTCGGCGGCCTCGGTCACGCCAGAGACGGCGCCCACAAAGCGCTTGCGCGACACGGCGCACATGAGCGGGTAGCCCAGCGACGCCATCTTGGCAGTCTCGCGCTGGATGACGATGTCCTCGTTAGCCGACTTACCAAAGCCCGGGCCAGGATCGATGCAGATGCGGTCGCGCGACACGCCGGCATGGATGAGCGTGCGGGCCTGGTCGGACAGAAAGCCCATGACGCGGCGCATGATGGGCGCCGAATCGGGCAGGGTAAAGCGGCGGAGCTGCGAGGTGGGCACATAGGCCTCCTCACGGCGGGCACTGCGGCGCATCATGGCGGCCAGGCGGTCATTGGACTCCGATGCGGCCTCGATGGCTGCGGGCGCGGCCTCGGGCGCGGGCGCGACGGTCTCGGCGGCAGCAGCCTGCTCGGCGGCCGGCGTCTCCTGCTCGCTTGCAGGCTCGGACGTGGGCTCCGGTTCGCCAAACGGCAACGAGGGCTGCACCACGCCGCCCGGAAGCTTGGCCTCCGGCTTAGGCTCGCCCAGCAACTTGCCGCGACGGCGGCGAGCCGGCTTCTCGGCCTCACGCGCGGCCTCGGCAGCCGCCTCGCGCGCCTTCTCGGCAACAAACGCCGCTGCCGAGGTATCGAGCTGCACCGTTGCGTGCGTGCGTGCGGTCGCGGCGACCTCGCCGGCGTGCATTACGATGACGCCGCAGGTGCTCGTCTTAACAAACTCGACCATCTTGGGATCGGTGAAGCCGGTCACGTCGTTGACGATCGAGGCGCCGCAGCGCACGGCCGCCTTGGCAACCGCCACGTGGCGCGTGTCGATCGAGACGATGGCACCCTCTTTGGCCAGCGCGCGCACAACGGGCAGCACGCGGCGAGCCTCCTCGTCGGGGTTGACCGGAGTAAAGCCGGGACGCGTGGACTCACCGCCCACGTCGATGATGTCGGCGCCGGCGTCGAGCATCGCCAGGCCGTACTCGATGGCGGCATCCGGGTCGAAGTGCTCCCCGCCATCGCTAAACGAATCGGGCGTCACGTTGAGGACGCCCATGATGCGCGGACGGTCAAAGCTGAGCTCGTACTTTCCGCACCGCCATGTCTTGCTGTCGTTCGCCATGAACATCCTCCTAAAATGCCCACGCCGCCGAGCTTGGGGAGCTGGCGGCGGGGTCGCTTTGCACTCAGTCTTTCTATTGTATCCGCGCACGCGGGCTAGAACGCAAACGCGGCCGCGATGTCGCAAGAAATCAGCAGGTCGGCATTTGCATCCTGATCGGTAGGAGCAAGATTGCAAATAGCCAGCGTATCGCCGGTAAAGTATCGCGTAAGGCCTGCCGCCGGATACACCACGAGCGAGGTCCCGCCCACAATGAGGGCATCGGCCGCGGCGATGGCGGCAACGGCACCGGTCAACACATGCTCGTCGAGCGGCTCTTCGTAGAGCACTACATCGGGCTTGATGCGGCCACCGCACGCGGGGCACGCAGGCACGCCCGCGGCATCCTCGTGCTCGCGCGAGCAAATCCACTCGGCGCTATAGACCGCGCCGCACGACTGGCAAATGTTGCGATGGACCGATCCGTGCAGCTCAAACACTCGCTGTGAGCCGGCCGCCTGGTGCAGACCGTCGATATTTTGCGTCACCACGGCGTCGAGCTTGCCGGCGCGCTCCAGCTCGGCCAGCTTGGTGTGGCAGCGGTTGGGTTTAGCGTTAAGCGCGATCATCTTGGTGCGGTAAAAGTCGAAGAACTCCGCCGGATGCGCCTCGTAAAAGCTATGCGACAGCATGGTCTCGGGCGGATAGGCAAACTGCTGGTGATACAGGCCGTCCACGCTGCGGAAATCGGGAATGCCACTTGCCGTAGAAACACCAGCGCCGCCAAAGAAGACCACGCGCTTGTGGGTGTCAAACAGATCCGCCAGCGCGGCGGAGGCCTGCCTGGGGTCCGATATTGCCTGCGTCATATGAGTCCTCCGTCCTTGTTAGTCGGGCAGCGTTGAGCGACGTCCCAGCATGCGGCCTTTAAGTCAGCATGCGCGGATCCCACCCCGCCCCTGTTGCGCTAATCTTAAGCCTGCCAACCCCGCCGAAAGGACACCATGCCTCAGACTTACACTTTCGCCTCGTGGAACGTCAACGGCCTGCGCGCCGTGCTCAAAAAGGACCCGAGCTTTATCCAGATCGCGCAAGAACTCGACGTCGATATCCTGGCGCTGCAAGAGACCAAGTTGCAAGAAGGCCAGGTCGATATTGACCTGCCCGGCTATCACCAAACCTGGAGCTACGCCGAGCGTAAAGGCTATTCGGGCACCGCGGTCTTTAGCCGCCAGGAGCCGCTGCGCGTACTGCGCGCCGATGCGCTGCTGCCCTACGCCGGCGAAGGCGAGGCGGCCGTGCTCGTCGCCCAAGCCGCAACCGAGGGCCGCGTCTGCGCGCTCGAGTTCGACAAATTCTGGTTTGTGGATGTCTACACGCCCAACGCACAAAATGAGCTCGCGCGCATCGACGTGCGCATGGCCTGGGACGATGCCTACCGCGGCTTTTTGAACGCGCTCGAGTGCGAGACCGGCAAACCCGTCGTGACCTGCGGCGACTTTAACGTTGCGCACGAGGAGATCGACCTTAAGAACCCCAAGTCCAACCGCGGCAACGCTGGCTTTTCGGACGAAGAACGCGGCAAGTTTACCGAGCTGCTCAACGCCGGCTTTACCGATACCTGGCGCACGGCTAATCCAGACGTCGAGGGCGTCTACAGCTGGTGGAGCTATCGCTTTAATGCCCGCAAGAACAACGCCGGCTGGCGCATCGATTACTTCTTAGTAAGTGATTCAATCGCCAATACCGTGCGCGACACCGGTATCCGCGGCGATATCTTCGGCAGCGACCACTGCCCCGTCACCCTCACGCTAGAGCTCTAGCCCCAAGTAATTCCTCTAGGGGACAGAGGAAAACAGATCATGTGACCCCTCTCCCCCTATAAGTTGCGGTGGAATAGTTCCTGTTTGGGCAGCAAATAGCCAAAAACGAGAACTATTCCACCGCAAGTTCGTGAGGAAACGCGAAATGCCTTACAGCCCGTATTTCACGACGACACGGTTAATGCGACGGCACCAGGGCTTGTACAAGGCGGCCAAAAACACGCAGGTCGCGAGTCCGTGCGTGATATCGAACGGCACGGCGGTGGCAAGACGTGCCACGGCACCTGCCCAAGTAAGCGGCTGTACAAAACCAATGATGTCGTAGGCGTTGATCACAACGCCGTACAGCAAACCCGAAGCAAAGCCGTAGGTCAGCAGCGCCGGCATACGCACGGTGCCATCGGCGCGGTCGAATGCACCCGCATACGCCAGCGCACCGCCAACGTATCCCACGAGCCCCCAGGCATACATCTGCCACGGCGTCCACATGCCCTGCCCAAAAAAGAAATTGCTGGTCAGTGCTGCCAACGCGCCGACCATGAAGCCGTTGCGACGCCCGAGCGTCGCCCCGGCGATGATGGCGATGGCGCTCACGGGTTTAAAGTCGGGAATGGGGCCGAACAAGATGCGGCCCGCCGCCGCCAGCGCCGCCAGCACCAGCGTGGGCATAATCTGGCGCAGGCCCGGTCGCGACGCCTCGTAGCCTGCAAAGAACAGCGCAAGCACCAGCGCCACCACGACAAGCATGGCGAGCGCCGCCTGCTCAACGCCCGCCAGCAACGCCGTTGCCATCACCGCCGGCACCGCCAACAACAGCGGAATCTCCAGTTTTGTGAGTAAACGCGAGAAACGACAGTCCGTCATCCCATCACGCCCTATAGAACACGTTGTCGGCAAAGAAGTCGGCCGGGGGCTCCACGCAGGCAATCTCGCCGTCAAACATCATGGCGACGTCGTCGGCTACCTGCTCGGCAAAGTCCAAATCGTGCGTAGCCATGATGACGGTGCCGCCAGCCTTCGCATGGTCACGCAGGGCACGGGCGATGGTGCGGCGACTCTCCAGGTCCAAGCCCTTCGTGGGCTCGTCAAGCAGCAGCAGCTCGGGGCCGATCAGCAGCAGCTTTGCCAGTGCGAGCAGCTGGCGCTGTCCGCCCGAGAGGTCGTAGGGGTGGCGCGTCTCCAGGCCGTCCAGCCCCAAGCTCGCCGCGCGCTCCCGCGCCACGGTCTCGTCATATCCGCAGGCTGAAGCCCATTCCATCAGCTCGTCGCACACCGTCTCGGCAACCAGCAATGCTTTGGGATTCTGAGGCAGCAACGCCGCCGAGGCCGCTCCGCGCACCATGCGGCCGCGCTGCAGCGTGGCGGTCTTCGCCAGCACCGAGAGCATCGTCGACTTACCGCATCCGTTGCCGCCCACGATCGCATGCACCGCACCGGCCGAAAACGAAGCATCGAGCCCGCGCAGCACCCAGCCGGACGCTCGATCGTAGCGAAACCAGCCTTCCGACAGGGTGGTAGCCGACCCGCCGTGCATTTTTTGGAGTATTCTGCTTCCATCCGTGCGCGAGAAGGCTTCCGAGCCGTTCTCGAGCGACGTTTGCGCCACAAATTCGGACGATTTGTCCAATTCCGAACTTTTTTTCGCGCTCGATACGTCCCCGGGCGGCTCCAGAGAGCCCAAATTGTCCTCACGCCTGCTGAATACTCCTTTATTTGCACATCGGATGGCACCCCACCCCAACATGTCATCGGAAAACAGCGATTCTCGGCGTCCCAAAGAAGCCATATCCGCCACCTCGCGCACGCGACCGTCCTCAATCCGGTACGCACACGTCGCGTATTCGAGCATTGGGCGCGGCTGATGCGTCGCCACAACAACCGTGCAGCCCAGCTCGCGATTCACACGAAACAGCGCGTGCAGGAAATTCTTCTCCGCAACCGGATCAAGCTGAGACGTGGGCTCGTCGAGCAGCAGCACGCGCGGGCGCAGCGTCAGAACGGCCGCCAACGACAGCAACTGTTTGCGACCGCCCGAAAGCGTGTCAGTATCGCGGTGAAGCCAATCTTCCAGCCCAAAGAAATAGCTGGTCTCAGCTACGCGACGGCGCATCTCATCACGCGCTAGCCCCAAGTTTTCCAGGCCAAACGCCATCTCGTGCCACACGGTTTCGCACACGATCTGGTTCTCGGGATCCTGGAACACATAGCCCACGCGCTCCGCCGATGCCCGCACATCCATGTCGGCGACGTTCTCGCCCAGCACGAGCAGTTCGCCAGTGCGCTCGCCCGCCGGAGCGATCTCGGGCTTGAGTAGCGACAGCAACGTCGACTTACCCGATCCGGTACCGCCGACAAGCAGCGCAAATGCACCTTGGGGAACAGACCAGTCGAGTCCCTCGAGCACCGCAGCATCCGCATCGGGGTAGGCAAAGCTCAGGCTCCGCACCTCAATCGCCGGCATATCCGGGCCGTATGCCGCGCCCGACACCGGTCCCCTATCCAACCGAGCCATCAGCCGAACCTCTTCTCATCGATCGCATGCAACACGCAGGGCAGCATCATCCAAGCAGCGTACACGACATAGCCCAGCCACGGCGCCGGCACCGATAGTTGCGGGTAAAACGAATACTGCGTTGTCGCGGTCCATGCCACCGCCACCGCAGCGGCACCAAACACCGCAAGCCCAACCAGCGCGGCAACATCGCCGCGACCCAGCCGATACCGCGCGTACGTCGTGCGACGTGTCGCGGCGCCCCATCCACGGGAGCGCATGGCGTCCGCGCGCTCCAGCGAATCTTCCATGCCCCAGCCCATCAACACGCTCGATGCCCGTAGGCGCGAACGCACGGGATCGGCCGGCGCGCGACCCGGCACATCAATCGCATCCTGCACCGCCAGTACCGTACGACCGCGGCGTAAAAACTGCGGGATAAGCCGCATGCACATCGAGATCATGAGCGCGAGCACCGGCGCGGCGTTGCCCAAAAGCGCAAGTACCTTGTCGTATTCGAGCATCGACGCCGCGGCCTCAAACCACAGCACGCTCGCCACGAACAGCCCGCCCATGCACAGGCCGTAAACCATGCTCTCTAGATACACCGCACGCATGCCAATACGAAACAGCTCCGTCGAGCCCGATGCACTAAACAGCGGATTGAGCACCGCAATGATCAAAATCACCGGCAGCTGCCAGCGAAGCGCGCCCAACGTGCGCGCAACACCGCGCGTCGCAAGCCCGTACGCCAACCCGCCCGCAAGCGATAGCGCAATCAGCACCGGTTGCATCGAGAACATGGTGAGCCCCAACGTCAGCACCATGTAGAGCGCCGGCACCGCCGGATGCGACATCGAAAATGCCGCGACGGGTTCGTTGCCCGATTCCTCTCGCATGGTGTCCACGGGCATCCCCATCCCCTCGCTCAAACGTCAACGCCGCAGCGCCGCCACCATACACAACCAGCGCAAACGCCGTACCGCCGGCCCAAGCCTCAGCTGCCGCGCATCAATCGTTACGCGCTCATCATATGCCTGCGGTATCATATTGCGCCGTGTATCGTTTCCAAACACACGTCTCTATAACGTAACAGGAGATCACATGGACGCAACCGCAATTATCCTCGCCGCCGGCGAGGGCACCCGCATGAAGTCGAACCACTGCAAGGTTTCGCACAAGATTCTAGGCAAGCCCATGGTTCAGTGGATCGTCGACGCCACCATCAAGGCCGGCTGCAGCCGCGTCGTGGTCGTCATCGGCAGCCACGCCGACGAGATGCGCGCCCTCATCGATGGCGCCTACGCCAACAGCGCCACCAAAGTCGAGTGCGTCGAGCAGACCGAGCGCCTGGGCACCGGCCATGCCGTCAAGGTCGCGCTCGAGGCCTGCGGCATCGCGCAAGGCCCCGTCGTCGTGCTCAACGGCGACCTGCCGCTCATCACCGCCGACACCGTCGCCAAGTTCGCGCAGACCGTCGCCACCGGCGAGCTCGCCTGCACCGTCATGACCATGACCCCGCCCGATCCTTTTGGCTACGGCCGCATCAAGCTGGGCGCCGATGGTCAGATCGAGCGCATCATCGAGCAGAAGGACTGCACGCCCGAGCAGGCCGCCACGCTGCTGGAGTGCAACGCCGGCTGCTACGCCTTCGACGGCGCGCAGCTTGCCGCCCACATTAACGAGATCGGCAACGACAACGCGCAGTCCGAGTACTACCTGCCCGACATGCTCGAAATCCTCAAGGGTCACGGCCAGGCAGTCTCCATCTTCCACTGCGACGACTACCGCGACGGCCTGGGCGTCAACAGCCGCATCCAGCTCGCGCAGCTCACCGCCATCGCGCGCGACCGCATCAACGAGCACTGGATGGCAGAAGGCGTCACGTTCATCGACCCCACGCAGGCCTGGATCGGTCCCGACGCCACCATCGGCCGCGACACCGTCGTGTGGCCGCAGACGCATCTGATCGGTCACGTCACCGTGGGCGAGGAGTGCCAGCTCGGCCCCAACAGCCGCCTCACCGACACCACCGTCGGCAGCGGCTGCATCATCGATGAGACCATCGCCATCGAGGCCGTCATCGAGAACGGCGTCGACTGCGGCCCGCGCGCCTACCTGCGCCCGGGCACCCACATGCTCGACGGCTCCAAGGCCGGTACGCACGTGGAAATCAAGAAGTCCACGATCGGCGAGGGTTCCAAGGTGCCCCACCTGTCCTACATCGGCGACACCACCATGGGCTCCGGCGTCAACGTAGGCGCGGGCTCTATCACCTGCAACTACGACGGCGTCCACAAGCACAAGACCGTCATCGGCAAGGATGCCTTCATCGGTTCTGACACCATGATGGTCGCGCCCGCCCAGATTGGCGACGGTGCGCTCGTGGCCGCCGGCTCCGTCATCACCGAGCCGGTCCCGGCCGACGCACTCGGTCTGGGCCGCGCCCGTCAGGTAAATATTGAGGGCTGGGCCGCCGATTATCGCCGTCGTCTGCACGAGGACGACGAGGCATAACGTTTCACCAAGCACAAAAGGAGCTGTTCCATGGGGACGGCTCCTTTTTCTATCGTGACCTGCGCGACCGGATGAGTGGTCGGTTCGTGTCCGTTGACGGTAAAGACGTTATCAAGACCCGATTAACCCCGCCGCACGGTTACAATGCAAAAAGGCATCTATATGGCATTCGATGTATAAAGGAGAAGGGTAATGCCGATTAATGATCCCGAGAAGTCGGAGAATATGCGCAAGTCCATCCGCGTGTATTCCGGTTCCTCCAACCGTCCCCTCGCTCAGAAGATCGCTGAGTACCTTGGGGTCGAGCTTTCGGGCCTTACGCTAAAGCAGTTCGCCAACGGTGAGATTTACGCCCGCTACGACGAGACCGTCCGCGGCGCCGACGTCTTCCTGATTCAGTCCGTGGCCGGCGGCAACGTCAACGACATGCTCATGGAGCTGCTCATCGCCACCGACGCTGCCAAGCGCGCATCCGCCCGCTCCATCACCGCCGTCATCACCCACTACGGCTATGCCCGCCAGGACCGCAAGGCCGGCCCGCGCGAGCCCATCACCGCCCGCCTCGTCGCCAACCTGCTCGAGCGCGCCGGCGTCGACCGCATCATCACCCTCGACCTGCACCAGGGTCAGATCCAGGGCTTCTTTGATATCCCGGTCAACCACCTGTCCGCACTGCCGCTGTTTGGCCAGTACTACAACGCCATGAACTTCGACACCGACAACCTGGTTGTCGTCTCCCCCGACGTGGGCCGCGCCAAGGCCGCCAAGAAGCTGTCCGACATGCTCGGCTGCGACCTGGCCATCGCCCACAAGGGCCGTCCGCGCCACAACGCCGCCGAGGTCATGGGCATCATCGGTGACATCAAGGGCAAGACCTGCATCATCAACGACGACATGATCGACACCGCTGGCACCCTGTGCGCCAACGTCAAGGAGCTCAAGGCTATGGGCGCTGGCGACATCTACGTCTGCGCCACCCACGGCATCTTCTCCGGTCCGGCCATCGAGCGTCTGAACGACGCCCCGATCGTCGAGTGCCTCGTCACCGACGCCATTCCCGTCGAGGTCGGCGGCAAGATCAAGACCATCTCGGTCGCCGAGGAGTTCGCTCAGGCCATCTCCGCCGTTTACCACGAGGAGCCCGTCTCCACGCTCGTCGGCGGCGACTTCGCGCTGTAGTCCAACGCGCATCGCATCATCTTTGATGCTTTTAAAGGGTCGGAAGCTCGCTTCCGACCCTTTTTCTATCCCTCGCCAACCTTCCCTGGACAATTGGTTCAGATACGTATTTTTTAAAGCCCCAAAGGGCCGTTCGGAGCCTTCTGAGCTCCCCGGCGGATGCCATGCCGCCCAAAGCTCATCGTTTTCGAGTACAACCGCCGCATATTTACCCTCAAATCACCCTCGAAGGCCCTTAGAAACGCCTCGAATGCCCGTCGCCTTATACGTATCTGAACTAACTGTCCAGTAGCTATCGTCAACCTTCGCGGCAGAGCTCAATTTCCTGCAATCCCCTCAACCGATTCCACCGATTTCATAACACCCAGCCGTTCATGGCGCACAGCGCCCCGCTGAGCGAAAAGAACGGTATGGCGGTCGCATTCTGCCGCCAACTTAGTACGTTATAGCTATGACGACCGTGATTTCACATTTCTCCGCCCTCCGCGCAATTCGTCGCGCACGACGGGCGTACTCTGCCCTACCCTGGGACTCCGTTGATAGTGAACAGCAAGCACAGGCCTTGGCTAGCTGCATTCCCAATAATGACGCGATAGACTTTGACGCACTTTCGATACTCGACGCCTGGAATGAAGATGATTCCGAACTACTCGATCTTCTCGTTTCAAACGAAGACAACAGACGCCCCGACAAGCGACTTCTTCAGCATATTCTCTCCGCTCCTCTTCCTGAAGGTGCAATTATGCACGTCGAGGCTGACATCTACGCAACGTCTCCTGCCATGACAGCCATGCTTTGTTCCAAAAATGAATCAGTCGCCAAAACCTTGATGCTCCTTATGGAGCTGCTCGGAACCTACTCCCTTCCTCCCGGGGCAACATACCCCATTGCCTATGACGACATCTGGCCCAAGGGCGATGACTACGAAGCGATGGACGACCTCGATTGCCGGGGCGACCAGTCGGCGACCGAACAGCAGAACGAAACCCGCTACGAACAGGCGCACTACAAATGCGAGCCCGCCACGACCATCGAAGATCTCGAGGCGGTCGCGCGCTTCGCCAAAAGTAGCTCATACACCTCGTTTCGCACGGCAGTCAAGCTTGCCCGACCCGGATCTGCATCCCCAGCCGAATCCCTAATGTTAGCCGTTCTCGGAGCGCCCATGCGCTTTGGCGGATTCGGATGTTGCAGCCTGCCCATGGGAGGCCTGCTACTCAACTATCGAATCGACTTCGACACTCTTGCGGTTAACATGTCCTCCGGCATCCCTTACGCCATCTGCGACCTATATTGCCCGGCCGCCGGAGTCGACAACGAATACAACGGAATTGGGCATGAGCTTCAAAACGCTCGCATCCACGATGGCAATCGAAATAATGGCCTCAAGGCAATGGGCATCCACGTCCTGGTTATCAATCGCGACCAAATGAAAGACCTTGTTGCACTCGAAGCCTTCGCCCAAACGATGCATCGACTCGCAGGAGTCCGATTCCGATATCGCATCAAGGGCTATCGCAAGCGTCAGGCCGCTTGGCTCAACGCTCTGCGGGCCGGAATCGGCCTTGCGCCGGTCTAAACGGCGAATCACCCGTGCGCCGTCGAACAGGGCTGGACAGTTAGTTCAAATACGTATAAATAGACACATTGAATTAGGCTGTTTTGCAGCTATCTCTATACCATTCGCCCTATTTGAAAGCGGGGTAGACTTCAAAACAGCGTCATATGGACTAACTAAAGTTCCAAAACAACGTATCGGCATTGAATTGAGCAATTCGAGTCCTCAGAACTTATACGTATCTGAACTAACTGTCCACCTCGGATTTTGACGGCCGTCCAAACGCCCCCAAACAACCTCAATTGCCCTCCATTTGACAGCGGCAACAGGGTCGCTCACCATAGCAGGCGACAAATCAACGAAAGGATGAACATGGCAGCTGCACAGCCGCTTAAGATTCGCATGGTTGCCGGACTTGGCAACCCTGGCGATGAGTATGCCGAGACCCGCCACAACGCCGGTTTTAAGGCGATCGACGAGCTGGCCCGTCAGGCCGGCGTCACGTACTGGAAAAACCAAGCAGGCGCCGAGGTCGCGCTCATCAACATCAACGATGCCGAGGAAGAGAACGGCAAGCGCCAGATTGTACTGGTCAAGCCGCAGTCGTACATGAACACCTCGGGCGGGCCCATCTCCAAGCTCTGCCGCGAGTACAAGATCAAGGCCGAGGAGCTGCTCGTCATCCACGACGAGCTCGATATTCCCGCCGGCGACGTGCGTGTTAAGGTGGGCGGAGGCCATGCCGGTCACAACGGCCTGCGCTCCATCATCGACAAGATGGGCAGCCGCGACTTTAGCCGTATCCGCACCGGCATCGGCAACCCTCCCGGCAAGATGGCCGTGGCAGACTACGTGCTCAAGCAGCTGCGCGCCCGCGAAGCCGAGGATTTCCAGGACACCTGCGCCCGCGCCGCAGATGTCGCCGGTCTGGCCATCGTCCACGGCGTAATCTACGCCCGCGATCACGTAAACGGCGCCGCTTCCGCCAACGGCAAGCACTAAAACCTACCATTTAGAGATGTTTATTTTGGCAGGTTTCATCTGCGGAAACGCCGCGGCGGCTGCGTCGCAATAAACCCTGTGCCGCTATACATATGCAACGCTCCAAAGGGGGCCGGCCTCACCGAAGCGCGAGGCCGGCCCCCTTTGCCGTTTTGCCTGATAAAACCTGCCAAAATAAACCTCTCCCCCTTTGGCAGGTCGAAGTGGATAAACCCTGCTCCCAACCGCCGAAGACACACGTAAGTGACATGTCCATGAGGGTATAATTTGCACCGTATGTCTGCACAACGCCTGTGCGCGTACGGTTTTATTCGGGCTACCGTCCATTTCCGTGGAGGCACGGTTCGGCGGCCCTAACAAGAGAGGGGTTCTATGTATAAGATCCTGGAGAAGACGCAGTTCTCGGAGAAGGTGTTCAAGTTCCGCATCGAGGCGCCCGCAATCGCCAAGCATGCGCACGCTGGACAGTTCCTCATGGTCCGCGCCAACGAGACGGGCGAGCGCGTCCCGTTTACCCTGGCCGGCTGGAACGGTGACGAGGGCTGGGTCGAGTTCATCTTCATGGTGATCGGCAAGACCACCGAGATGCTGTCCACTTACGAAGCCGGCGAGTCGCTGCGCGACGTCGTGGGCCCGCTGGGCGTTCCCACCGAGATGGCCGAGGGCCCCTGCGCCGTCATTGGCGGCGGCGTCGGCCTGGCAATTGCCTTCCCGGTCGCCAAGCACCTGGTCGAGACCGGTCACGAGGTGCACGCCATCATGGGCGCCCGCACCAAGGACCTCCTGCTCATGGAGGACCAGTTCCGCGAGCTCCTCGACGAGGACCACATCCATATCACCACCGACGACGGTTCCTACGGAGAGCAGGGCGTTGTCACCGCTCCGCTGGAGCGCCTGCTGCAGGACAAGGCCGTGAGCCAGGTCTTCTGCGTCGGCCCCGTTCCGATGATGAAGTTCTCGACCCTCACCGCCCAGAAGTACGACACCCCCATCACCGCGTCGCTCAACCCCATCATGGTTGACGGCACCGGTATGTGCGGCTGCTGCCGCGTCGAGGTGGGCGGCGTGACCAAGTTCGCTTGCGTCGACGGCCCCGACTTCGATGCCACCCTGGTCGACTGGGATGACCTTCGTGCCCGCCAGGCCGCTTACCGTTCCGAAGAGGGCGAGTCCCTCAAGGCCTATGAGGAAAAGAGCTGCGCATGCCACTAGTTAACGGTCGTTTCGTTGCCGATATGAAGTCGCCCCGTACCCCCGATAACGAGGAGCCGGCTGCCGAGCGCGCCTGCGACTTCCGCCCCGTCGACAAGGGCTTCACCGAGGAGATGGCGCTGGCCGAGGCCGAGCGCTGCCTCAACTGCAAGAAGCCGTTCTGTGTTGAGGGCTGCCCCGTCAACATCAACATCCCCCGCTTTATCGAGCAGATCCGCGAGAAGGACTTCGGCGGCGCTCTCGATACCATCCGCGAGGACTCCATGCTTCCCGCCATCTGCGGCCGTGTCTGCCCGCAGGAGAACCAGTGCGAGGGCAAGTGCATCCGTGGTAAGAAATCCGAGCCCGTGGCCATCGGCCAGCTCGAGCGCTTCCTGGGTGACCGCCCCGAGCTCGCCTCCACGCCCAAGATGGCCCCCAAGAACGGCAAGAAGGTCGCCGTCGTCGGCTCTGGCCCGTCCGGCATCACCTGCGCCGGCGAGCTCGCCCGCAACGGCTTTGACGTTACCGTCTTCGAGGCCTTCTTCACCGGCGGCGGCGTGCTGGTCTACGGCATCCCCGAGTTCCGTCTGCCCAAGGCGGTCGTCAAGCGCGAGATTGACGGCCTGGAGGACATGGGCGTCAAGTTTGAGTACAACTCCGTCGTGGGCAACATGGCCACGGCCGAGGAGCTGTTCGAGCAGGGCTTCGACGCCATCTACGTGGCGACCGGCGCTGGCCTGCCCAAGTTCCTCAACGTCCCCGGCGAGAACCTGCCCAACGTCTTCTTCGCAAACGAGTACCTCACCCGCGTGAACCTGATGAAGGCCAACAAGTTCCCCGAGTACGACACCCCCACCAAGCACGGCAAGAACGTCGTTGTCTTTGGCGGCGGCAACGTGGCTATGGACGCCGTCCGTATCGCCAAGCGTCTGGGCGCCGAGCACGCCATCATCGCTTACCGCCGTACCGAGGACGAGATGCCCTGCCGTCGTGCCGAGCTGCACCACGCCAAGGCCGAGGGCGTCGAGGTTCTGCCGCTCGTTTCCCCGCTCGAGTTTGTCGCTGGCGAAGACGGCTCCGTGTGCGCCGTCAAGGTCCAGAAGATGGAGCTCGGCGAGCCCGACGAGTCCGGCCGTCGTCGCCCGGTGCCCATCGAGGGCGCCATCGAGGAGATCCCCTGCGACGTCGCGATCTCGGCTATCGGCACCAACGCCAACCCCTTCGCAAAGAAGATCGGCGGCAAGATGGAGCTCAACAAGTGGGGCTACATCGTCGCCGACGAGGAGACTGGCCAGACCACCGATCCCCGCATCTGGGCCGGCGGCGACATCGTCACCGGTGCCGCTACGGTCATTCTGGCGATGGGCGCCGGCAAGAAGGCCGCCGCTTCCATCACCAAGAGCCTGCTGGGCGAGTAATCACCTACAGCGCTAGCCACCAAACGGCAAAGTCCCCGTCGAGCACACGCCCGGCGGGGACTTTTTCTATGCCGGCCGCCCCACCACCACGATGGGGACAGGCACCTTTGTGGTGGTTTGGGGCCTGACCGGCCAGTTTGTCTCGATCTGTAACAGGTAGGCCACGTTGAGTCCCGTAGTTGTTACAGATTGAGACATTGTGCGAACGTCCGCTCGTTCATCTCAATCTGTAACATCTAGAGCCGTTTTGGACAGTCTGATGTTACAGATTGAGATTTTGCTAAAGACGAGGATGGGCGCCGCCGCAAAAACCTAGCGCTTGCGACGCTTGGCCGCGGCGATGCCGGCAGCGGCGACGGTCGCACCGGCGATGCCTAGAGCGGCGACCGTCATCGCGGTGGTATCCCCCGTGGTAGCCAGGACAGCATCGCCCTTCTTGGCCTGCGTGGTTTTCTCAACCGTCTTGGCCGTGGTGGTTGTCGTGACCGGTTTAGCCGCGGGTTTGGTCTCGGGCTTCACCTCGGGCTTGGGCTCAGGCTTGACCTCAGGCTGCGGCGCGGGCTTTTCGGGGTCGACCGGAGCCGGCGTGGCCTCGGGCGTAAACGTCAGATCGGTGTTGAGCCACAGAGTGAAGATACAGCCGCTCTCGGGATCAGCTACACTCGCTTCGCCCATCTGGTAGCCGCACTCCTGGCCGTTGATCACCAGCTTGGTGTTGGGCGTAAAGTAGAATCCGCGCGCGGGCTTGAGGTAGATACCGTAGCGATAGGTCACGCCAGGCTTAAAGGCGTCGATGTGGTTCGTGATGTTCTGATCCCAGAACTTCTGAGAGTTCACTTCGCTGCCGTCGCTACCCGTCCAGTACTCACACTGAAGGACGGAGTTCGAATCCACCGGAGTACCCGCCGTAAAGACCGGCTTATCGCCCGCCTTGAAGGTGGTCGTGGCGCCGTTGATCTCTATAACGTCGATGGCACGCCATTCGTCGATTGGCTGCTCGCACAGCATATTGTCAGCGTGTGGCGCGAAGACGCCGTTGGCGGTCTTGATGTGGTGCGCCCAATGACCGTTGACGTTCATTTCGCAGTCATCAGCCACGGTATTGTCGCCCTTGAGCCTCAGCTCAACGGAATACATGTAGAACTTGCCCTCTTCGAAGTGGTCGATCTTCTTCATGCCCGGCGTGTACATTGCGGGATCGGAATACCAGAAGGCAACGGGCTTGAGCTCCGCAGGGTCGCTGCCATCCATCTCTTCCCAGCACTCATAGGCGATCTCATACTTATCGGCATCGGCGGCAGGAATCGTCGCGGTCGCACGCGGCGCCTCGCCGGGCGCATAGTCGGTTTTCACATCGTTGACGTTTAGATTCTCAAGAGCTTCGTTTTCCGACGAAGCAGGCATCGTAATTGTTTTAATAGCAGGGACATACAGGAATTCTCCGCTTAGACTCGACTTTACGGTTTCCCCGTTTACGGTAACAACGGTTTCATCGCTGAAGGAATATCCGTCTTTTGGCTTCAGCATAAGAGAATACACGTACTCTTTCCCGCTTTTAAACTTTGTAATAGTCGGCAGGGAACCATGTGAGCCGTTATCGGAATACCAGGCAGCAACGGGTTCGTTGTTTTCAAATTCCTGCCAGCATTCATAAGCGATTTCGTATTTATCTGCATCGTAGTTAGGGACACCTGCCGTCGCCTGCGGACCAGTATCCAGCTGCCAATTGAAGTTCGTATTCTGAACATTGGCAAAGGAGATGGATTCCGATTCTGATTCCGCTGCCGGGATAACAAGGCACGCCCTCTCGTAGACATGGGTGCGGGTGTAGTAGTCATCCCGGATCTCGTTAATAGTGGGTTTCCCGGTCGCCTCGGTATCTCCTTTAAAGGCGTCGTCCGGATCACCGATGATGATATTCCCGGGCTCTGTACCCGTATACGTAAGCTTGGATCCATCATAGGTGGTCGTCATCTTGGACTTATTCTCCTTGTACTCCGTAAAGTACTTCTGCTCCTCCTTCTGTCTCTGAATCTTGCTGATATCCAGGGTAAGCGTTGTTTTATTGCTCGCACTGTCATACGCCGCATGGACGATCAAGTCCCCCAGGCCGATAAAAGTCAAAGCGCTACCATCGAGAGCAGACTGGTCTCCATCTACAAGGGCAATCCCCTTCACATACTCAATCGTTTCTTCTTTCTTGATGTCGGTGTAATTGTTCCGCACCGTAATATTGACCCTAACGCCGCTGCCGCCAACAACATCGGTCACACCGCAGGGCATGATGGCGTCATTCGCCGGCGTGGCGGCGTTGTCGCTGGGAGTATTTTGTTCAGCGGGTGCCGCATCGTTGGATTCATCGGTGGCGCCAGTCGGGGCCGTCTGCTGAGGCTCAGCGGTGGCTTGCGCCGCCGGAGCAGCATCGGCTGCAGGCACGGTCGAAGCGGCTGGTGCGGTCGTTGCGGCCGTATCCTCCGCAACCGTCGGCGTCACCGGAGCCGCGGCAACTTCATCCGTCCCAGCGGCGGGATCGGCGCATTCCGTCGCCAGCGCCACGCTCGGCAGCAGCAGCTGGCCGACCATAAGCGCACACGCGCCGGCGCAAGCTATTTTGGCACCCACACAACACCGGGTACCGTGAACCAGCGAGCAGGTGGACTCACGTTGAGCTTGCTTGTCAAAGTGACTTTCGTTCATAACGGCCTCCTTGGTCGTAGGGACATACCACCACAAAGTTGTCTGTCCCCTTTGTGGTGGTCCTGTACCACCAAGATGTGCCAAATGACTCCGTACGCCTAGGTTCGTAGATGCGAACCTAGGCCTCTACCTGCGGAAATACAAAGAGCCGCCGCGAGGACATTTGTGCTCACGCGGCGGCTGAAAATGGCTATGAAAGCTTGCGTTAGCGGTTGCGGTGCTTGAACGCGACAAAGCCGGCGCCGATGACGGACGCACCGGCGATGCCGAGGGCGGCCGCCGCCGTCGCGGCGTTGTCGCCCGTGGCGGCCAGAACACCGAAAGCGCTTTTGGCGCCGGCGGCAGTCTTGGTCGTAACGGTCTTGGTAACCGCCGTGGTGGTCTTTGCGTCCTTATCTACGGGCTTGAGGTCAGGCTTCTGCTCGGGATTGGGCATGGGATCGGGCTCCGGAGCCGGCTCGGGGTCCGGCGTTGGGTCCGGCTCCTGCCCGTCTCCAAAATCAATCGCCACATCATGGGCGACCTCGGCAGAACCGACGATATCCGAAATCGCAGACGAACCGGCAACACCGATGACCTGCCCGCTCTGGGAACTAGACCATTGCCCCGTATCGACAACCTTCTTCACATCGCGCACGGCACCGTCCGTCGGAGTCGTAATCATCGCGTTCCCTTGTAAATCGATCATCGCGGCACGGAACAGTGTCGCATTCGCGCCGTTGCGGTTGATCGCATAGATTCCCGCAGTCGCGCCCGAAGCCTCAATCTTCGATTTGAAAATCTGGATACGAGGCGTTTCAAACCTGGTATTTGCCTCTGCCATGATTCCAAAACTTTGATTGCGATCGGCGTCGATGCCGCTTGCGGCAGACAAGCTTCGAGACGTGAGGTTCGACTTCTCGACAAGCATCCACACCGCACCGGCTTGCGAGCGTGCGCTGATACCCGCCGAGAGCGAAGCCGCACTACCAGCCGAAAGCGTGACATCGGCTCCGTTGACGATTTTCATGAGGGTATTCTTCTTGATACCAAACGTATTGATGCACATGGAAGCCCACGAGGCATCGCCAGTCTTAATCGACAGACTGGCGCCATCGACGGTGATATCGCCGCCGTGCTCATAAGCGGAATCCGGCTCTTCCTGCTCGCCTTCCTGGGCAGCGTGTCTGTTTGGAATGTTATCAGCATGGATACCGCAGATGATCTCCATTGGACGCCAAGATCCTTCAGCCGATTTCGCCTCGATTTTGACATCAGCGCCCTTATCGATTGTCACGCTGCCGGCCGTCGCGCGAATGCCCGCCACGTTTTCCGCTGCACCCAAAGCCGTCGCGTTGACGCTGACGCCGCTGATGGTCACATCGCCGCCGGTCCTGCCGTCGCCTATCGCTGTAATTACATCGTTCTGGGCCGTCGCATTCAGGGTGCCGTCGCCGGTAATGGCAAGGTTACCGTTCTTAACAGCAATGGCGCTCTGCCCGGCGTCGGCCGTGACGGTGTTGGTGCCCGTCACGCCGATGGTGAGGTTGCCCTTGGCGCCGATGGAGCCGCCGTCGTAGCCGTTGAGCTTCATGTCGTCGGCGCCGTCCCAGGACCAGGTCCCTGCCTCGTCGCCGGTGGCAGTGCCCGCGTCGTACTGCGTGCCGCCGACGTTGACCCAGTCGGCGGCGAGCGCCACGCTCGGCAGCAGCAGCTGGCCGGCCATGAGCGCGCAGGCCCCCGCGCAGGCAAGCTTAGCGCCCACGCGACGCCACGTTCCGCGGGAGAGCGCGCACGCGCGGCCGTGGTCGATTGGGTTGTCATGGATTTGCGTTCGCATGTGAGCCTCCTTGTCGTAAGGGGTACCTCCGCTGTCTTATGTTGCGGAAGCCTGCGTTAGCGGTTGCGGTGCTTGGACGCGACAAAGCCGGCGCCGATGACGGACGCACCGGCGATGCCGAGGGCTGCCGCCGCCGTCGCGGCGCTATCGCCCGTGGCGGCAAGAGCGCCCGCGGACTTCTGGACCGCGGCGACCTGCGCGGCCGGCTTGGGGGCAGCGGCCGTGGAGCTCGCCTGGGTCGACGTCACGGACGACACGTCGGTCCCGCTGCCGCCGCCCGGCTGTGGCGTGGGAGCCGGGGTGGGTTCAGGCTGCGGGGTGGGCTCGGGTTCGGCCGCATCTCCAGATCTGATTACCACGTTGCGGGCGACCTCGTCGGAAGTTCTAATGTCCTGGATGACAGACGACCCGGGAACGCCGATGACACGCCCACTTCCAACGGTGTCGCGCACGGTACCTCCGTCGGGAATCGCAATCTTTAACCCTCCCTCAAGTTTGATATAGGGGGCCCTGAAGGGCCCCATATTGACGGCATAGACTGCCGCCGTCGAGCCCGACGCCACAACATTTGATTGAAAGAAGCTAATTCGAGGGGTAGCCGACGGGGAGCCAGACTGTGAAAAAATTCCATAGACATCTTTGCGATTTGCCCCTACAAGCTCATCAGTCCCGGCATCACCTTGAGCCGTGAGGTTCGAGCGACTGACGCGTATCCATGACGCCCCGTCTTGCACGCGTATCCAAACACCAGCCGAGATTTTTCCTGCGCTCCCTGTCGCGAGCGAAACATCCGCCCCGTTGGCAATCTTCAAATATGTTTCCGTCTTAATACCAAACGAATACAGAGCGACCGACATGCCCCCTGCATTACCCGCCGTCGCATTTAATTTAGCGTTGTCCACCATGATACAGCCACCATGTTTGGCGCTGTAGTCCGCCTCTTCGGCCTGTGCACCCTCGATGGCAGAATGCCTGGGAGGAACATTTTCGGCAAGGACTGCAAAGACATCGGCGTTCGACTTTGCCTCGACATGGACGTCGGCACCATTCTTTATGGCTATGTCGCCCGCTGCCGCATGGATACCAATGGATTCATATGCTCCGCCCGTGGCTGTCACGTTAACGTCAGCGCCATCAATGGTCACATCGCCGCCGGTCCTGCCGTCGCCTATCGCTGTAATTACATCGTTCTGGGCCGTCGCATTCAGGGTGCCGTCGCCGGTAATGGCAAGGTTACCGTTCTTAACAGCAATGGCGCTCTGCCCGGCGTCGGCCGTGACGGTGTTGGTGCCCGTCACGCCGATGGTGAGGTTGCCCTTGGCGCCGATGGAGCCGCCGTCGTAGCCGTTGAGCTTCATGCCGTCGGCGCCGTCCCAGGACCAGGTCCCTGCCTCGTCGCCGGTGGCAGTGCCCGCGTCGTACTGCGTGCCGCCGACGTTGACCCAGTCGGCGGCGAGCGCCACGCTCGGCAGCAGCAGCTGGCCGGCCATGAGCGCGCAGGCCCCCGCGCAGGCAAGCTTAGCGCCCACGCGACGCCACGTTCCGCGGGAGAGCGCGCACGCGCGGCCGTGGTCGATTGGGTTGTCATGGATTTGCGTTCGCATGTGAGCCTCCTTGTCGTAAGGGGT
>NZ_JADPCJ010000002.1:86385-170395 GCF_015670795.1 Collinsella aerofaciens
GAGCGCGCACGCGCGGCCGTGGTCGATTGGGTTGTCATGGATTTGCGTTCGCATGTGAGCCTCCTTGTCGTAAGGGGTGCTTCTGTAACACCATGTTACGGGAAGATATCCGGATCCCGGAGCACAAATTATCAAGTGGCGCATCTGCCAGCGCAAAAGGCAACGAGCATACGATTGCCAAGCGCGCCCAGAAAGGCCCACCCCCTACCGTCATGGTCTACAATCGAGGGCGCGATTGTTCCGTCCACCCAAAGGACCGTCCTTGAACCTGAGTAAGCCTAAAATCAACGCGCTTCTGGCACTTGCGCTCTTTACCTTTGTCTTTCTTGCCGCCGAGTTTCGATTCGACATTAATGTCGGGCTGCTCGCCGGTGCCGAGCGTGTTGTAATTGCGCAGGGCTTCATCCTCGGCGCCAGCGTGATCGGCTTTATCGGATATGCGCCGCTGCTTGGGCTCGCACAGCGCAAAGGCCGGCCTCAGGCAGTTGTCAGCGCCGCCGTTCCCATCGCCATCTTGGGGTTGACTCAGATTCAGTCCCCCACGGACCTGCTTGCGCTCGAGATTTTGGGCTGCATGGCATTCTTTGGACTCGGCCTGCTGGGCGCCGCTGCGCACCATGCCTTTTCGTTAGCATTCCAGGATGACCCCAAACTCGCCACCGGCGCGGGAGCAGCCTATGCCGCGGGCATCTTGATGCAGTTCGCCATCAACCTGCTCAATTGCGGCGGCATCGCAGAGCTCATCGTCCTTGGCATAGCGACGATCGTCATCTCCACCCTCAGCGTCGTTTCCCAAAAGGCTGCCGAGAGCTCAAACCCCACCATCAATCCCTTTGTTGAGCCATCGCACGCCCTCGCCAAGCAGGCATGTTGGAGCATCGTGCTCGTCATGATTCTCGCCTGCCTGTTCTCTACTCTCGATAACGTGGTCACGTTCTCCAACGCCCACGGCACCATCGCCGTGCAGACCTGGCCGCGCCTCTTTTTGGCAGCGAGCGGCCTGGCCGCCGGCATCGTCTTTGATCTCGCCGAGCGTCGCTACATGGGACTTGTCATGCTCGGCATCGCCGTGCTCTCGACCATTTCCATCCTGGCCGTGGAGGCCGGCGCTGATCCCAACCTGGGCCTTGTCGTCTTTTACCTGAGCTCGGGCTTTTTTGTCACGTTCTTTACCGCCACCTTTACACAGCTGGCACCGCGCATGCATGCGCCCGCCCTTTGGGCCGGCATGGGACGCGCCGCCAACAATGTGTGTGCGTTCACTACATCGGGCATCTCGCTTGCCCTCGTGACCTCGGGCAACGTTGCCCTCATCATGATCGGCGCGCTCGTTTTGCTCGTCGCCGCCTGCGCAGCATTCGTGGCAGCCGGTTTGTTCCGCCTGCCCCAAACCGAGCAGGAGCGCGAACATCAACAGCTTGCCGAGGAGGCGCTGGCAGCACCGAGTATCGAGGAGCAGCGTCAGGCCTTCATCACCGATCACGCTCTCACCCCGCGCGAAGTCGACGTGCTCGTGGCCGTAACCCAGGACGAACGCCCGCTCAAGCAGATCGCCGAGGAGCTCGGTATCTCGATGCGCATGGTACAGCGCCACCTGAGCTCTATCTACCAAAAGACCGACACGCAAACGCGCGCCGGTCTCACCAAGGCCTTCCCCTCGGCCTAAAACAAAAACCACCACAAAGGTGCTGTCCCCTTTGTGGTGGTTTTGGTCGGCTAGCCTTCGAGCTGGGCCACTTTGTAGCGGTAGGCAGCGGCGATAACGTCTTTGCAGCCCTCGCGGCCCAGCTTGGCGCGGTTAACGACGATGTCTTTACCGCTCGTCATCTTCCACTTTCCGGCACTGTAGCGCTTATAGAACGCCTCGCGCGCCTTCTGCTGCTGTTTGACCAGCTTGGCACCCTTCTTTTTGTTAAGGCCACGCTTCTTGCGCACGATCTCGACGCGGTCCTCAAAGGGTGCGGTCACCAGCACGGCAATGTGGTTGGGGTTGTTGCGCAGCAGATAATCGGACAGGCGGCCTTCGATAATGCAGCTCTCGGTCTCACCCAGATCCAAAATCACCTGGCTCATCTTTTGGAACAACTTGTCCGAGTACGAACGCGCATCGTAGCGGTCGGGCAGAAACGCCATGTTCTCCACGGCCAGACGCTCATCATAGGCGGCCATCTTATCGAGCGACTCGCCCGCGCGCAGCGACGCACGTACCAGCAGCTCGTTATCGTACAGCGGAATCCCCAACTCGTCGGCAAGCATGCGGCCAATCTCGTGGCCCTCGGCGCCAAAGTCGCGCGCGATGGTAATGACCACAGGATTCTTCTTATTCTCCAGATCGCTCATCGCGATTCCTTTCTCTATGTGACAAAGGGGCTGTCCCTTTGCCACATTCTACGCTGCCACCATTCGCCTCTGATATGCGCGAACCAGCAGCGAGATACCAAAGTTGAGCACAAAGTACATCGCAAACACCAGGCCGTAGAGCATAAGCACCTGCGACAGGTCGATCGCGTGGGCCATCACCACGTTTGCCGTGTACATGAGCTCGGCCACGTTAATGCCCGAAAGATACGAGCTGTCCTTAATGACGGTCGTGCACTGGCTAAACAGCGCCGGAATGATCGTCTTAAACGTCTGCGGCAAAATGATGTAGCGCATGGTGGCAAAGAAGCCGAAGCCCTGGCTCTGCGCTGCCTCAAACTGGCCGCGCGGAATCGAGTTGAGGCCGCCGCGCACAATCTCGGCCATAACAGCGCTGGTAAACAGCGTAAAGGCGATGGTCGAAATCACAATGTCCAAACCCTGCACCGTAAAGTAGATAAACAGGATCCACAGCAGGTTTGGCGTGCAACGGAACAGTTCGATATAGGCGCTCACCAAAATACGGAACGGGCGGGGCGCATAGCTCTTAACGAGCGCCAGCACCGTGCCAAAGATGAGCGAGAAAAAGATCGACAGCGCCGAGATCTCGATTGTCTTAACAAAGCCGCCCCAAATGTAGAGCAGGTTGGTCGCGTTGAAGATTTCCATGCGCTAGGCCTCCTCTACGTTGTCGAGCCCCAGCTCGGCCAGGCTCACGCCGCGCGGACGCTCCTTGGAGCGGCGCTCGAGCCACTGCACCAGCATGGCGAGCGGAAAGCAGATGATGAAGTACATAAGGCAGCAGACGATGTATCCCTGCAGGTAACCGTACAGACTCACAAAGTTGTCGGAACGGTACATAAGGTCGCCGCCGGCCACAAGCGCCAGCACCGACGTGTTCTTGACCAGGTTGAGCGCCTGGTTACACAGCGGCGGCAGAATGATCTTGAACGTCTGGGGCAGCACGATGTACCAGTAGGCCTGCGCACGGGTGAAGCCCTGGCTCTGGGCCGCCTCCATCTGACCGCGCGGAACCGCCTCGATACCGGTGCGGATGACCTCCGAAATGTAGGCCGCGTGATACAGGCCCACGCCCAAGAAGCCCAGCACGAACGGCGCGATGCGCACCGGCTGGTCGGCACCGGTTATGGCCTGCAAAAACTGTGGACCGGCCATGTACATAAAGAGCACCTGCACGGGCAACGGGGTGTTCTGGTAAAACTCCACGTACACGCGGCTTATGGCGCGCAGCACGCGCGAACGAGTGGTGGAGAACACGCCCAGCAGCGTGCCCAGCACCAGCGACAGCAGCAGACCGGCAACGACCACCTGCAGCGTCACGCCAAAGCCCTCCCAGAAGGGCCCCATGTTTTGAAATGTCGTCGACCAACGGTCGGCGTCAAATAATCCTTCGAGCATTTGATTCCTTCCTTGGACGATGCGCCTATACAAGACCCCAGGTCTTGACCTCTTGGTCGAGCCAGCCGTCGGCCAGGCGATCGCAAATCACCTGATCGACCACGGCCGAAAGGTCGCAGCCCTTCTTGGTTGCCACGCCGTAGCCCTGCTCGCCAAACTTGACCTCGGGCTGCAGCAGCTCAACGGTCTCGTTCATGTAACCGGCCAGCGTGGAGCGGTCCATGGCGAAGACGTCGATATTGCCGGCGTCGAGCGAGCTCTTGATGATGGGGTAGCCGCTAAAGGCCCTAAACTCGGGCTTGCAGCTAAAGCCGTTGTCCTTGATCATCTGCTCGATGAGGCCCTGCGTGGTGGCACCCTGGCTCACACCAATGACCTTGCCATCCAGATCTTCAATCGAGGTAAAGCCCGAACGCTTCTTGACCATAAGTCCCACGTAGTCGGTACGGTACGGCGTCGAGAAATCCCAGCTCTTCTTGCGCTCGTCGGTGATGGTGTAGGTCGCCGCGACCACGTCGAGCTGGCCGTTATCGATCAGCGGGCCGCGCGTCTTGGGCGTTACGTCGGTAAACTCGACAAGCTCCTGGGCACGGGCATCCTTGTAGCTCACACCAAAGACGGCAGCGGCGATCTGGTAGCACAAATCGACTTCCATGCCCTCAAAGCGGCCCTTGGCGGTGTCGTAATAGCCATAGCCGGGAACATCCTTCTTAACGCCGGCATTCAAATGGCCACGCGACTTGATGGCCGCAAGCTTGGACCCCTTGTCGGAGCCCTCGCCGCTGGTGGAGTTGCCGCAACCGGTAAGCGCGGTCCCCGTCAGCGCAAGCATGCCGGCGCCAGCCAGCTGCAAAAAGTGACGGCGCGACACGGCCGCCCTCGTCATATCCGTCATGTCCATCACCGCGCCTAGTGCAGAATCTTGGACAGGAACTCGCGGCAGCGCGGGTTCTCGGGGTTATCGAAGAAGTGCTCGGGCGTGCCCTCCTCCAGAATGCGGCCGTCCTCCATAAAGATGACGCGGTCGGCCACCTGGCGCGCAAAGCCCATCTCATGCGTCACGCAGATCATGGTGATATCCTCCTGCGCGAGCTCAATCATAACGTCCAGGACTTCCTGGACCATCTCGGGGTCGAGCGCCGAGGTCGGTTCGTCAAACAGGATGATGGGCTGCTTGGTGCACAGAGCACGGGCGATGGCGATGCGCTGCTGCTGACCGCCCGAGAGATTCTGCGGATACTCGCCGGCCTTATGCGCCATGCCGACGCGCTTGAGCGCGGCGATGGCGATCTCGGTCGCCTCCTCCTTGCTCTTCTTTTGCAGCTTGATGGGCGCGAGCGTCAGGTTGCCGAGCACCGTCATGTTGGGATACAGGTTGAACTGCTGAAACACCATGGAGCTGTACTTGCGAGCCATCTCCAGGTGATTCTTTTTGGTGAGCGGCGTACCGTCGATAACGACCTCGCCCGACGTGGGCTCCTCCAGATAATCGACGCAACGGATGAGCGTCGACTTACCCGAACCGGAAGGCCCGATCATTACGAGCTTCTCGCCGCGCTTGACGGTGAGATTGATATCTTTGAGCACATGCAGGTCGCCAAAGTACTTGTTGAGATGCTTGATCTCGATCATGTCTGCCATGAATGTCCCTTCCCTGCGTTTACACGAGTTGAACTATTGTACGGAAAGAACCGCGTTTCCGCAGCCCACACTACATTCCCGTAAAGAACCCGCAACCTTTAACCCACTCATTGGGGACAGACTTAAATGAGTGCCCGCTCATTGGGCACTCATTTAAGTCTGTCCCCAATGAGCGCCCAATGACCAGCCAGGGAAGGCGCCCTTCATCGGCCAACAAAAAAGGGGCGCGACCGCGATGGTCACGCCCCCTCGACATCAACTATGTACCGCTAGGACCCTATGCGAGCTTGGCGCCGACGATCTTTGCTGCGGCAGGCTTATCGAAGTTGCCGCCGGTGGCCTTGCCGAGTGCTCCCATGACCTGGCCCATCTGCTTCTTGGAAGTAGCGCCCAGCTCGGCGATGACCTGCTCGATCAGGGCCTCGAGCTCCTCACCCGAAACCTGCGCGGGCAGCAGGCTTTCCAGAATCTTGACCTGCTCGGTCAGGTTGTCGGTACGCTCCTGGTCAGTGCCGGCCTTGATGGACATCTCCAGTGTCTCGCTCGTCTGCTTGATCAGACGCTTGATCATGCTGTTGACGTCTTCCTCGGTCACATCGCGGCGCTCGTTGACCTCGATGTTCTTCACCTCGGCCTTAACCTGGCGAATGATGGACAGGCGAACCTTGTCCTTGGCCTTCATGGCCGCAATCATTTCCTTCTGCAGCTCTTCGTTGGTCATCTGCAAATCCTCCTCAATAGTGCGGACGGCACTCGCACGAGCGCCGCCCCATGATTACTCAGTCGTCGACGAATCGTCGGTCGAGCTCTTGGTGACGCCCTTCAGACTCACGTTATAGGGTACGTCCTTGGGCATGGGGTTGACGGTAATGTCGGCGTCCTTCTTGTACTGCTCCAGCCACTCGCTGTATGCAGTACTGGCCGCCTGCGTCTTCACCACGTTGGAGACGTACTTCTTGATGGCTTTGGGCACCTGGTTGATGTCATCGACCTGATTATCGACATGGAAGTAGTCGGTGCACTTGATGATGTGGTAACCATAGGTCGACTCGACGACTCCGCTCACGTCGCCCTTGTTGAGCCCCTCGAGCGCCGTCTGGTAGCTGTCAACAAAGGTGGTGAGCTTATCCCAGCCCACATCGCCCTTCTTCTCCTTGGAACCGGTGTCCTCGGAGTACTGCTCAACGGCGTCCTCAAAACTCAGCTCACCGGAGTTGATCTTGTCCAGGCACTCCTGCGCCTTGGCCTTGGCGGCAGCCTTGTCCTCGTCGGAGGCGTCGGAATCAACCTTGATCAGGATGTTCGACGAGCGGCGAGCATCGTTGTAGTTAGACAGATTCTCGTTGATGTAATCGACGATCTCGCTGTCCTTGGGCTTGCTGGTGGGCGCCACGGCATCCTTGAGTTTCTGCTGCGCCAGGCTCTCCTTGAGCGAATCCTTGTAGGTGTCCTCGGTATAGCCGTAGGTCTTGAGGGTCTTCTTAAAGGCCTTGGCACCGCCCGCGCTCTTGCACGCGTCCTTCCAAGCCTTCTCGACCTCCTCGTCCGACACCGTCACGCCGTTCTCCTTCTGTGCCTGTTGAAGCAGAATCTGCTGCGTGTAGGAGTCGATGAGTTGCTTGCGGTACTTCTTGGGCGTGAGGTCGTTGTCAACCAGATACTGCGCCCAATCCTTATCCTTGGTGTAGCCGTAGGACGTGCGCATGCTCATGATCTGCTTGGTCACGGTGTCCTCGGTGAGGTTGATGCCGTTGATAGTTGCAGCAACACCGCCGGTCAGCTTGTAGCCCGAGGTGTCCTCGGCCTGCGACATAAGGCCGGAGCACGCCATCACCGAGACGGAAAGCAGCATCGCCAGCACGCCGATGACCACCAGGACGATCTTGACGGTCTTAGACACGTACGTCTTGCGCTGCTTCTTGCGAGAGCTGGAGGCAGCGCGGGCCTGCTGCTCGGGCGTCGGCGCGGCCTCGGAGTTCTTTTTCTTATTTGCCATAGTTGGCCTTTCGCATAACGAATCGAACAAACGCCATTGTGTCACAACGCGGCCCCCGCGGCACGCTTGGTGCATTGGGGACAGGTTAATCTGCACCATTTTGGTGCAAAGGGGACAGCTCTGACAGCCGGCAGTTAGGGACAGTCCCCAAGTGCCGACTCATCCCCACCTTAGAAGTGGCGGCGGATGGCGTCGACCATGCCCTGGGGCGTGGTCTGGCCGAGCACGTCGGCTGCGGCATCGGCGTCCATAAAGATATTCATGAGCGCCTGCAGAGCCTCGACCTGGCCGCCCGGCTCGGCGATGCCCAGATTGATGACGATCTGCGCCGGCACCGGAGCGCCCATGCCAGCCATAGCGTTAAATGTCACGGGCGCGGCGGGCTTCACCACCGCGATATAGGGCTTGGCCACAAACCCCGGATCGGTATGCGGAATGGCAATGTTTGCCGCCGGCATGGCAAGACCCGTGGGATAGGCATCCTCGCGCGTGCGAACGGCGTCGAGCCAACCGGACGCAATGTAGCCACGTGGTGCAAGCTCGCCCTCGAGCCCCGCAAACACCTCATCCGGCGTTGCACACTCCCAATCAAAAAACACCAGCTCAGGCGTAAACAGCGCTTCGTTATCCGCCATGCGCTCACCTCTCTCATCTAGTCACCTGCGACGTTCTTGAATGACCAGTCGTTAAAGACCGTTCCCGATGACTACCCAAAACAAAAGGTGGCCACGCGCGCCTTGGCGCCAATGACCACCCTGACTACTCGGCTAAATTGTACTGTGCGCCGCTAGCCGCGAGGCGCGTCAATTGCGACCTTGCCGCTCTCCAGCACGTGGACGCGGCCGTCGGCGAGCATTTGCACGACCTCGGGATACAGCACGTGCTCAATCGCGTGGATGTGCTCCTCGAGCGTGTCGACATCCCAACCTTCCTCGACAGCCAGCGCACGCTGGGCGATGATGGGACCGTTGTCGTAGATCTCGTTGGCAAAATGCACGGTCACGCCAGTTACCTTGACGCCGCGCGCAAAGGCATCGTCAATCGCATGCGCACCGGTAAAGCTCGGCAGCAGCGCCGGATGCAAATTGACCACGCGGTTGGGAAACGCCGCCAGCAGAGGCGTGTGCACCATGCGCATGTAGCCGGCCATGACCACATACTCGCAGCCGCGCTCGAGAAGCTCGTGCGCGATGATCTCGTCGGCGGCGATGGGGTCGGCGTAGACATCCTTGGACAGCGTAAGCGTCTGGATACCTGCACGCTCAGCGCGCTGCAAACCCTTAGCCGAGGGACGGCTCGACACCACAAGCTCAATCGAAGCGTTGAGCTTGCCGGCGGCGATCAGATCGATCAGCGCTTGCAGGTTGGTACCCGAACCGCTGATGAGCACACCGATCTTGAGCGGCTCGGCCGTATCGGTGCCGCTCGGACGGGTATAGGGCACAAAGTCCAGGCCCTCGGCGGCAGCCATCTGCTCGTTAGCGCTCATCGGAGTACACGACCTTACCGGAACCCTCGACGCACTCGCCCACGCGGAACGGCTTCTCGCCCAGCGCGACCAGGGCCTCGGTAACCGCGGCCTCGTCCTCGGGGGCGACGATCAGGCACAGGCCAACGCCCATGTTGAAGGTCTTGCATGCCTCGTTGGGCGCGAGCTCGGCCTGGCGCGCCACGTAGGTGATGACGGGCGGAACGTCCCAGCCCATCTCGGCACCGTTGCGGGTGACCACGGCGTCGACGTCGTCGGCGAGCGCGCGGTTGAGGTTCTCGGTAATACCGCCGCCAGTGATGTGGGCGATAGCGTGCACGTTGGCGCCGCCGCGGAGCAACTCAAGAATCGGCTTGACATAGATGCGCGTGGGGGCCAACAGGGCGTCTGCCAGCGATGCGCCGCCGAGCTCCTCGAGCGGACGGCTCAGCTCCTCGGCCTTAGCGGCGGCCTCGGGCGTGCCCGGCTTAATGCCGTCGACGCCAATGACCTTGCGCACGAGCGAGTAACCGTTGGAGTGCACGCCGGTGGAAGGCAGGCCCAGAATCACGTCGCCGGGGCGGACGTTTGCGGGATCGAGCATCTTGGGACGGTCGACGACGCCCACGGTAAAGCCGGCAAGGTCGTAGTCGGCCGGAGCCATGACGCCGGGGTGCTCGGCCATCTCGCCGCCCACGAGCGCGCAGCCCGCGAGCTTGCAGCCATCGGCCACGCCCTTGATGATCTTTGCCATGTGCTCGGCCTCAATGTGGCCGATGGCAACGTAGTCCAGGAAGAACAGCGGCTCGGCGCCCGAAGCCAAAATGTCGTTGACGCACATGGCGACCAGGTCCTGGCCCACCGTCTCGTGACGGTCCATGATCTGGGCGAGCACGAGCTTGGTGCCCACGCCGTCGGTACCGCTGATCAGAATCGGGTCTTCCATATCCTTAAGCGCGGCGGCCGAGAACAGGCCACCAAAGCCACCGATACCGCCGATGACCTCGGGACGGTTGGTGTCCTTAACCATTTGCTTAATGGCGTCGACGGCGCGGCCGCCCTCGGCGGTATCGACGCCGGCGTCCTCATACGTCACATGCTTGCTGTCGCTCATCTGAGCCTTCCTCTCCCACTACCGTCCGCCGCGCGGGCGCCAAACGGTGCTCATAGTTGCGTTCATTTCGGCGCGCGCCATAACAGCACGCGCCGTCATATCAACAAAACAGCAGGTAAAACCTACCAAAATGAACCTGTCCCTACATGGCAGGTTTTAGGCCTCGCCGTGCTTCTCTTCCCAGCTGCGGTCGTCGTATTTCTCGACCACGGCGTCGTCGTCAAAGTGCAGCGGCTTATCCAGGTTGCGGGGCTTAAAGCCCTCCATAAACTTGTCGCGGCCAAAGCTCTCGGGAATCGCCACGGGGTAGCGGCCGGTAAAGCACGCATCGCAGTAACCGCCCTTGGGCATGACCTTAAGCAGGCCCTCGACCGAAAGGAAGGCCAGCGAATCGGCGCCGATATACTCGCAAATCTCGTCGACCGTCTTGTTGGCGCTGATAAGCTGCGACTGTACGTCGGTATCGATACCGTAGAAGCACGGCCAGATGACCTCGGGCGAGTTGATGCGGATATGAATCTCCTTGGCGCCGGCGTTGCGCAGCATCTTGACGAGCTGCACCATGGTGGTGCCACGCACGATGGAGTCGTCGATGACGACCAGGCGCTTGCCCTCGATGTTGTCGCGCAGCGGGTTAAGCTTCATACGCACGCCCATGGCGCGCAACTCCTGCGTAGGCTCGATAAACGTACGGCCCACGTAGCGGTTCTTGATGAGGCCCTCGCCAAAGGGAATGCCGCTCTCGTGCGAATAGCCCTCCGCGGGCGGCAGGCCGGAGTCGGGCACGCCGATGACCAGGTCGGCCTCGACGGGCTCCTCGTGTGCCAGCTGACGACCCATGTCGTAACGGCAGGCATAGACGCTCTTGCCGTTCATGATGGAGTCGGGGCGGGCAAAGTAGACCTGCTCAAAGATGCAGTTGGCGGGCTCTTCGGCTGCAGGCACGCCCTGCTCGGATACCAGACCCTCGGCGCTGATGCGCAAGATCTCGCCGGGACGGACGTCACGGACGTACTCGGCACCCACGATGTCGAGTGCGCAGGTCTCGGAAGCAACGACCCAGCCGCCGGCGCGCGTGACACGGACGGCGGAGTCGACCGTAGCGGCGCCGTCCTGCGACGGCAGCTGCGAAACGGATGCGGCATCGGCCTGGTCCAGACCCTCGTCTACCAGCTTGCCCAGCACGAGCGGGCGAATGCCGTGCGGATCGCGGAAAGCGTAGAGCGCCTGCTCGTTGATGAGCGTCATGGCGTAGCCGCCGCGCACGAGCTCCATGGTCTTGCGAATGCCCTCACGCAGATGGCCTGTACGCTGAGTAAAGTAGCCAATGAGCTTGGTCGCGACCTCGGAATCCGAATTGGAGAGGAACGGCACGCCCAGCTCGATCAGCTGGCGGCGCAGCTCGTCGGTGTTGACCAGAGTGCCGTTGTGAGCAAGCGCGATAATGACGCTGTTGATGGTGGAAAGATGCGGCTGCGAGGCTTCCCAGCTCTTGGCGCCGGCGGTGCCATAGCGCACGTGGCCCACGGCCAGCTGACCGGAGAGCGTCGACAGGTCGGCGTTGGAGAACACGCGGTCGAGCAGTCCCAGGTCCTTGCGAACCATAACCGTGCCGCCATCACCCACGGCGATTCCCGCCGATTCCTGGCCGCGATGCTGTAGCGCGCGCAGACCAAAGTACGTCAGTCGAGCCACGTCGCGATCGGGCGCCCACACACCAAAAATGCCGCATTCCTCATGCAGCTGGTCGGAGTCCGGATCATACGTCGACATGGTCTTCACCTGTCCCGCGGCGCGCTCGGCCGCGCGGATGGTTTCTTGAGACATGGCATCCCCTCAGAGCCTCGTTATTTGGCGTTACCTGCCCTATTATACGCACGGCAAGACAAGCACTCCCGCGCATGAACAGCGCTTTTTAAAAGCCCACCGAGCTTATAATCCGTTTTGCAGCCAAACATTTTATTGGGCAACCGCCTCGAGGCCGACGATCCCGCATACTTCCGTTGCGACGTGTCTCACCCGCCGTTGGGGCTTGCATTGTTGCAATTGGGACGTTCGTCCTGTCTTTTGGCAGGTCGGCGGCGTATCCTTGTACCTACAGCAAAACGAGAAAGGTTATGTATGGATCGAAACGAACTCGACCCCAGCGTCCCCAGCGCCACGGAGGTCAAGAAGATCCCCCTCATCATTAAGGTGTACGCCGTCCTGTGCATCCTGTCCGGCGTGGGCACGCTCCCTTCGGTCGGCGCCTTTATGTGGCAGGTCATCACCGCGCTCATCAACGGCAACGCCGCCGCCAAGCTCGGCGACAACACGCTCGTCGCGGTCGGCCTTATCGTCGCCGGCATCATGCTCTCTGCGGCAAGCGCCGTCATCCTGATCATCTTTGGCCTGGACCTCATCAAGAACCAGCGCCGCAATGCCGCGCGTCTGTCCTATATCCTTATCGCGTTTACCGTCGTCGAGCTTTTGGTTGACGTGATGCTCCAGGGCATCGGGCCCTTCTTGCTTCGCCCTGCCATCCAGCTCGGCATCCTCGTCGCGCTTTCGGCCACCGTCGACCCCACGCTGCGCCAGGAGCGCGAGCTGCAGCGCCGCCTGCAGGAGATGCTTGATCGCGACGCCGCCGCCGAGGGCATGCTCGGCCGCGACGAGACCGGCGAAGGCTACATCAAACTCAACTACTTCAACCTGTTCTGGGTATTCTTTGTCTGCTGCATACTCGGCCTGATCGCCGAGGACATCTGGCACATGACGGTCGACGACCCGGGCGTCTACCAGAACCGCGCCGGCATGCTGTTTGGCCCCTTCAGCCCCATCTACGGATTTGGCGCCGTACTCATGACCATGGTGCTCAACCGCTTCTACAAAAAGAACCCCATCATTATCTTTTTGGTGAGCGCGCTGCTCGGCGCAAGCTTTGAGGTGTTCGTGGGCTGGTTTATGCAGACCTCGTTTGGCGTGGTCTCGTGGAGCTACTCGCATATGAAGCTCTTTGGCATGCCCGATCCGCTCGCCGTCCTTACCGGCGGACGTACCTGCACGGGCTTCGCCTGCCTGTGGGGCCTGGGTGGCCTCATCTGGATCAAGCTGCTGCTGCCGAGGCTGCTCAAGCTCATCAACATGATTCCGTGGAAGAGCCGCTACTCGGCTACCGTCATCTTCACCATCATTATGCTGGTCGATGGCGTTATGACGCTGCAGTCGCTCGATTATTGGTATCAGCGCGTCAACGGCACGGAACCGGATATTCCCGTTGCGCAGTTCTACGGCAAGTACTTCGATAATGACTTTATGGAGAATCGCTTCCAGAGCATGACCATGAGCCCCAAGGATGCGACGCGCGTGTAGCGCCAACCGCGCCCAAAACGCAAAATGCCCGCCGGTATCACACGTACCGGCGGGCATTTTTATAAACGAGCCTTCTATCGTCGCAAGCCTCTACGCCTCGCGCTCGACCTCACTCACGCATTCATTCTTGATGGTGCCAACGAGCGCCTGCAGCGCATCGACCACGTGCGGGCGAATGTCCCCACCGATGAGCACGAGCATGATGTCGTCACCTACGGCAAGCTCGCCGCTTGCCAGCCACACGCGCACATAGCCGATACCCGGCATCGCGCGCGTCGCCTCGATGGCGGCCTGTACCTTGCTGGCGTCGTAGCCAAACACCATGCCGCCCACCTTGTGGCCCGGCGCCACGCCATCGGTCTCGACACCGCGCGCCTCGGCCTTGGGCGTCGCGCGCACCACACCGTTATGTGTCAGATACATACCGCACGCAGGTGCCGACGAATCGGCCTTGGCCTCGCGCAGCCAAGCATCAACCGAAGGCATCGTTTTGCCATTCTCGAGCATCATTTCTCCCTTACCGTCGTCGAGTAGCCAATTTGGAACGGGGCTTTTTTAGCTACTCTCGAACAACTTATTCCTCGACCGGCGTGAGCACCATGACGGCACGCGTGTTGCTCAGCGATAACGAACGACAGGTCACAAGCGTTACGACCTTGGTTGCCGAAGCAGCACGATCGGTGGCATCGCTCGCCACGGCAGAGGCACCGTCGAGCATCTCGGACAGGTAGTTCTTGAGCCCGTCGTCGCCCTCAAAATTGGGTGTGCGCGCCTTGGCATACGTGTCCTCGACAACTTTGGTCGCCAGTGGTCGCAGCTTATACGTAGCATCCCGTGTGATGTAATACACAAACTCAATGCTGTCGAACGTCGCCTGGTCGGTCGTGTCCGAGATCACATTGAACATCGACCCGTCGTTCATGTGGTGGCCGTAGATCGTGGTCTGCTGGTCAACCATTCCCGGCGCGGTGTCATCACTATCTAAGAAAATGGCACCGGACGCGTTAGATGTACCGTCAAACAGCGTGTTGAGGTATTTGGAGTTGTTGTTGGTCTGCACCACGGGGTAGTTGATGTTGGTGCCGGGCGCGTAAATCCAACCCACAACCTCGGGATTTGTCTGGGCAAGCGCATTAAAGTCAATAATTGGCACGCCACTGGCGTCCTTGTCGCTCACATATTGTTTTTCGATCTTTTGGTACGACTCGCTCGCCTGCTTGTAACCGATCTGCGCATTGATAAAGATGGCTGCAGCGGCAACGATTAGGCCGATGCCAATAATGATGAGCAAGATGGGGATAACGGAGCGGCGCTTTTTGCGCGGCGGCTCGGTATAGCTCGACGGAGCGGCGCCCGACTGTTTCGTAGAACGCGATTCTTTCTTGGCCGTATCATACGACGAAGGGCGATATGCAGCCGGCGTATCCTGGCGATGATGGGACATCGGCGTTACGGGACGCGGCGCGCGCGGCTGCTGAGGAGAGGATGTCCGACCCTGCTGTGCCGCACGGGCAGCACCCGGCTTCGACGGATCGGGAATCTGAGAAGCCTTGAATCGTTTTCCCTGATAGTCGGACATGGCTCTCCTTATACTGCGGTGAAACGGCGGAACGCCTAGGCGTCGGCCATCTCCTGCTTCATCTTCTCGATAACCTTGCGGTACTCGGGGTCGCATGCGCCCAAGATCTGCGTGGCATAGATGGCGGCGTTCTTGGCGCCGTTGATGGCAACGCAGGCCACGGGTACGCCCGAAGGCATCTGCACCATCGACAGCAGCGAATCCATACCGCCCAGGTCACTCGTCTTCATAGGCACACCGATAACCGGTAGCGGCGTAAAGGCAGCCACGACACCACCCAAGTGAGCGGCCTTGCCGGCGGCGGCAATGATCACCTTAATGCCACGGTCGGCAGCAGTCGAAGCCCACTCGTGGACCTTCGCCGGCGTACGGTGTGCGCTCGCAATGACAAGCTCATAGGGCACACCGAGCGCCTCGAGCTCGGCGGTGCAGCCTTCCATAACGCCCAGATCGGACTTGGAGCCCATGATGATCCCGACAACCGGCTTTTGATCTGCCATAAACAAAGACCTCCTGTTGAGAGCGGCGACGCGGCCAATCCGCGACCCTTAACTACTGAGAGTAGTATAGCTGCTCCCGTCCCTGCGGTCTGCGTGGTGCTTTGCGGGCGGGCCAGGCTTTATCTTCACTCCGGTTGCTTTGCAAAGTCGTTCAGATAAAGCCTGTCCCGCCCGCAAAGCACCCCTCGACCTACCGGGGATTGCTATGACGTACGTTGGCTGATTTGATTTGAAATGGGAGGTTGACGAGACTGACAGGCCCCATACAAAACGTGGGCCCTGCCGTTCGAACGAACGGCGGGGCCCACACTCATTTTCTATTCAGCCCTAGTCATCGCTCAAAGCCCCTTCGGCAGCACACGGTGCAGCCAAGTCACCGCAGGCCGGGGCGGGAGGGGCCGAGTTTCCTCCTGAGCGACTCTGCTTGCAGCCGGAGCGAAAGGGGGAAATCTCGGCCCCTCCCGCCCCGGCCGGCCAGGTCAACTACACCGTGTGCTGCGGCAGGTCCTGCAGGGCGATGACGTCCATGCCCATGTCGTTGGCGCTGCCGTGACCCTGCTGGTCCTCGCGCACGGCCTCGATGGCACTCACGTACGTGTTGGCCGCAGACATCGCCGTCACGCAGGTCACGCCGCGGCGCACGGCCTCGGTGCGCAGAAGGTAGCCGTCGCCACGCGAACCCGGGCCGTACGGCGTGTTGATGATTACCGCGATCTTGCCATCGGCGATGAGGTCACCGATGTTGGGACGCTCGCCGTCGTGCGGGCCGCTGATCTTCTCCACGACTTCGCACGTCACGTTGCCGCCGCGCAGCACGCGCGCCGTACCCTCGGTGGAGCAGATGTCAAAGCCCAGGTAGCGCAGGATGCGGGCGACCGAAAGGATGTGACGCTTATCTCGGTCGCACACGCTAATGAACACCTTGCCGGCGCTCGGGTCGGGCAGCTTGTAGTCAATCGCCAGTTGCGTCTTGGCGTATGCCTCGGGATAGCTCTTGGCGATACCCATGACCTCGCCCGTCGACTTCATCTCGGGACCCAGGATAACGTCGGCGCCCGGGAAACGACCCCAGGGCATAACGGCTTCCTTCATGCAGAACCAGTCCAGCTGACGCTCGTCGCTCGGCAGGCCCAGGCTGGCGATGGAATCGCCCGCCATGATACGCGCCGCGCACTTGGCCAGCGGCACGCCGGTGGCCTTGGAGATAAACGGCACGGTACGGCTGGCACGCGGGTTGGCCTCGATCACGTAGACGGTCTCGCCCTTAATGGCGTACTGCACGTTGACCAGGCCGCGTACGCCCAGCGCCATCGCGATGCGACGCGTGGTCTCGCGAAGCTTTGCCTGCAGGCTCTCGCTAAAGCTGAACGGCGGGATGCAGGTCGCGGAGTCGCCGGAGTGGATACCGGCCTCCTCGATATGCTCCAGAATGCCGCCAATGTAGACCTCTTCGCCATCGCACAGGGCGTCGACATCGGACTCGATCGCACCCTCCAGGAAGCGGTCCAGATACACCGGGTAGTCGGGGCTAATGCGCGCAGCCTCGGCCATGTAATCGCGCAGATGCTCGGCATCGTAGGCGATCATCATGCCGCGGCCGCCCAGCACGTAGCTCGGACGCACCAGCAGCGGGTAGCCGATGTGCGTGGCAACGGCCTCGGCCTCCTCAAACGAGGTGGCCTGGCCCGCCGGCGGGTACATGATGCCCAGCTTGTCAAGCAGAGCAGCGAAGCGCTCGCGGTCCTCGGCAAAGTCGATGGCATCGGGCTTGGTGCCCATGATGTTCACGCCGCTCTCCTCGAGCATGCGCGCCAGCTTAAGCGGGGTCTGGCCGCCAAGCGTCACCACGACGCCATCGGGGCGCTCAACGTCGATAACGTCCATGACGTCCTCGTAGGTGAGCGGCTCAAAGTACAGGCGGTCGGACGTGTCGTAGTCGGTCGAAACGGTCTCGGGATTGCAGTTGACCATGATGGTCTCAAAGCCGCGGGCCGCCAGCGCGTAGCTCGCGTGCACGCAGCAGTAATCGAACTCGATACCCTGGCCAATGCGGTTGGGGCCGGCGCCCAGGATCATCGCCTTGGGCTTGTCCGCCGGCGTGGTCTCGTCGGGAGCCACGCACTTCTTGGCATCTGGGCTCGTGCGGTAGATGTTCTCGTACGTCTTGTAGTGGTACTCCGTGGCGCTCGAGAACTCCGCAGCGCAGGTATCAACCGTCTTCATGCTGGGAACCACGCCCAGGCCCTTGCGGTAGGCGCGCACAAAGCGCTCGTCCGAGCCGGTCAGCGCGGCGATCTCGGCGTCGCTCGTACCGTACTGCTTGAGCAGGCGCATCGCATCGGCGTCGATATCCTCCACACGCAGGCCGCGGATGCTCTCCTGGACCTGTACCATATCGTTGATACGGTTGAGGTACCACGGATCGATACCGCAGATGGCATGGATGCGAGCGATGTCCCAGCCACGGCGCAGGGCCTCGACCACAAAGAAGATGCGATGCTCGGTCGGGGTCGCCACGGCCTGAGCAAGCTCGTCGTCGCTCAGCTTATCGGCACCCTCTTTGCCACCGGCGCAAATGCCCTGGTGACCGTCCTCCAGCGAACGCATGGCCTTGCCAAAGGCCTCCTCAAAGGTGCGGCCGATCGCCATAATCTCGCCCACGGCCTTCATGCGCGTGGTGAGCGTGGGGTCGGTACCCTTGAACTTCTCGAAGGCAAAGCGCGGCACCTTGACCACACAGTAGTCGATCGTGGGCTCAAAGCAGGCGGGCGTAGCCTTGGTGATGTCGTTGACGATCTCGTCGAGCGTGTAGCCCACAGCCAGGCGCGCGGCAGCCTTGGCAATGGGGAAACCCGTGGCCTTGGAGGCCAGCGCGGACGAACGGCTCACGCGCGGGTTCATCTCGATGACGATCAGGCGGCCGGTCCGGGGGTTCACGGCAAACTGCACGTTGGAGCCACCGGTCTCGACGCCGATCTTCTCCAGAATGGCGAGCGAGGCCACGCGCATGCGCTGATACTCAAGGTCGGAGAGCGTTTGCGCCGGCGCCACGGTGATGGAGTCGCCGGTATGCACGCCCATGGGGTCGAGGTTCTCGATGGAGCACACGATGATGCCGTTGCCGGCGTGGTCACGCATGACCTCCATCTCATACTCTTTCCAGCCCTCGATGGACTCCTCGACCAGCACCTCGTGGGCGGGCGAGAGCTCGAGGCCCTGGCTCACGATGGAGACGAGCTCCTCGTGGGTATGTGCGATGCCGCCACCGGCGCCGCCGAGGGTAAAGCTCGGGCGCAGTACGCAGGGATAGCCCACGCGCTCGGCGATAGCCTCGGCGTCGGCCACGCTGTAGGCATAGCCCGAGCGCGCGACCTCCAGGCCGATCTCGGCCATAGCCTCGTTAAAGAGCTTGCGGTCCTCGCCGCGCTCGATGGCGGCCAGGTCGCAGCCGATCATCTCGACGCCGTACTTGTCGAGCGTACCGTCTTTCGCCAGCTCGACGGCGGCGTTCAGACCGGTCTGGCCGCCCAGTGTGGGCAGCAGCGCGTCCGGGCGCTCTTTCTTGATCACGCGCTCGATAAACTCGGCGGTGATGGGCTCGACATAGGTGCGGTCGGCAAGACCCGGATCGGTCATGATGGTCGCCGGGTTGGAGTTGACCAGGATGACCTCAAAGCCATCCTCCTTGAGCACCTTGCAGGCCTGGGCGCCGGAGTAGTCAAACTCGCAGGCCTGGCCGATAACGATGGGGCCCGAGCCAATGACGAGGATGCGCTTGATGTCAGTACGTTTAGGCATGTTAGTTCTCCTCGGTCTCAGTCTCGGCGAAATTCCAGCCAGCCAGGCGTTCCTTCGCGGTGTCGATGTCCAGGTAGTTCTCCTCGCCGTCCATGAGTCGCGTAAAGGCGGTAAAGAGATAGTGAGCATCGGTGGGGCCAGGCGAGGCCTCGGGGTGGTACTGGACCGAGAAGCACGGGGCGTCGAGCAGCTGGATGCCCTCGGCGGTGCCGTCGTTGAGGTTCACGTGCGTCAGGCGAATGCGGCCAAAGCGCTCGTTCATCACGACCGGCGCGATTCCGCGGCGCACCCAGACGCGCAGATCTCCATCGACCGCATGCTCGGTCTCGCCGCCGGAAAGCTCGGGGACAAGCTTGCCCAGGCTGGGGAACAGCAGGCCAAAGCCATGGTTTTGCGCGGTGATCTCCACGCGACGGCTTACCAGGTTCATGACCGGCTGGTTGCCACCGCGGTGACCGAACTTAAGCTTTTCCATCTGGGCGCCGCAGGCCAGGCTGATCATCTGGTGACCAAGACAAATACCAAAGACCGGCACCTTGCCGATCAGCTGCTGCACCTGCTCGTAGGTCTCCACCACGGCGTCGGGGTCGCCGGGGCCATTGGACAAAAAGACGCCGTCGGGATTCATGTCGAGCACCTCGCTCGCGGGCGTATTCCACGGCACGACGGTAAGGTCGCAGCCGGCGCGGACCAGCCCTTCCAGAATGCCGCGCTTCACACCGCAGTCGTAGGCGACCACTTTGTGACGGGCAGGAGCGGCAGCCGAAAGCGCAAAGTCATGCGTGGCAGGCAGGTCGGCGGCCACAAACTCATGAGGTGCGGGGCAACTTACGGTCTTGACCAGGTTCTCGCCTACCAGCGTAGGCGCTGCGGCCAGACGCTCGGCAAGCTCGTCGACGTCGAAGATCTCGGTCGAGATAATGCCCATCTTGGAACCATTGTCGCGCAGATGGCGCACCAGAGCGCGGGTGTCGACACCCTCGATAGCAACGATGCCGTGTGCGCGCAGGTACTCCGGCACGCTGACGGCCGAGCGCCAGTTAGAAGGCGTGGCGCACATGTCGCGAACGATCATGCCGCGCATGGCCGGAGCGCTCGCAGAGCGCACGGCGTCGCCGGGGAAGGCCGACTGGACGTCGGTCTCGTCGATACCGTAGTTGCCGATCTGCGGATAGGTCATGGTTACGATTTGGCCGGCATAACTCGGGTCGGTCATGACCTCAAAGTAGCCCTCGAGCGAGGTGTTGAAGCAGACTTCGCCGGTCGCGGTGCCCTCGGCGCCGCATGCACGTCCATAAAAAATGGTCCCATCCTCAAGATACAGGATGCAGGGACCGCAGGTGCCCTTGCTGGTTTTGGCCAGCATGCGCTGGCAAAGCTCGCTGGGCGCGAAGGTGCGGGCGGCAGCGCCCGCGGTATGGTTGTTCGCCATAATTCTCCTTCCCGGTCTCACAGGACCGGCTTAAAGGTGTGTAGTTAGGCCTCGCGGTATTGTAACCGCAAGCATGCCTCATGGCGTTAATTTCATCGAAATGTTTACGAAATGATAATTATGACTTTCTATGCATAATGATTTTTCTGGGACGGGGATTAAAAAATCATCCCGCGGGGCTTGTGGCTCACGCGGGATGATGGCGTCTTATTATTTCTTGTCCTGCTCCAGCAGTTCGGACGGTGTGCGATCGGGCTTGCCGCCGCGGAAAATCTCGCGGCCATGCAGACGATGTTCCAGGTCACGTTCGGCCTTTTCCTCGTCGATCTTAGTCTGGCTAACCACCGGGTCCTCAATCAACGACGACACCGAGTTCACCTGCTTCTGAATGCGCTCGGCGATGGTGTCATCCATACTCACGATGCGCATCTTCCAGTCGATACTCGTGGCGTTGGATGAGCTCTTGGTCCACACGAACGTCAAAATGGCGCTCTGGTGGCCCCGCGCGGGGAACATGCCAAAGAAGGAATCGTGCTGAATGTTGCTATCCTCGTCGATATAGGCGTGAACGTTATACACCACGCGGTCGATCTTATCGTTGAGCAGCGCGTTGGTCGCAAGCGCCGCGGCCTGGATCTGCCCGTTGGACAGCAGCTCGAGCTCGTTGGCAGACGATGTGTCCAACACCGTCACCTCGACCGTGCCCGTACGCTCATCGGCTTCATCGACGGTAAAGTCGAGCGGGAACTGCGTAAAGCCGTTGCCCCACTCAAGGCCGCCCTTCAGCGCCGTCGAAACGGTATCGACCGAAACGCTCTCGGACAGGTTGGCGGTGTTCAGACGACGCATCACGCCGTAGCCAATCTGCATACCCACGATCAGCACCAAAATACCAATGACCACGGCCATCGCGGTCTTCGTAATGGTATGGCTCACCTGCGAGCCCGAAGGATCGTCCTCGGACAGCGGGTCGATATGTTTTGCCTGGCTCGCGCGGTCCTCGCTGCGCAGCTGCGCTAGCGCCGCTTTGTCACCGCGCTTGGCCGCAGCCTCCTTCTCACGCATGCGCTCGGTACGCTTTTTGGCGAGCGTGGGATCCAAGACGCCGGATGCATCGATTTCGGAGAATAACTCCGTCACTTCTTCCGGAGTCAAAGGGTTCTTGTCAGCCATAAACTTCCTGTCATATCAATCAGTCGAGCTCGTGCGTACGCGCACCTTCGAACTGCATTCGATAGTAACGGGCATAGGTGCCGCCACGGGCGAGAAGCTCCTCGTGCGTGCCACGCTCCACAACGCGACCATGCTCAACGGTCGCAATCTCATCGGCGTGTTTAATGGTCGAGAGACGGTGGGCGATGATGATTGTGGTACGGCCGCGTGCCAGCTCTTCGAGCGACTCCTGCACCGCCTCCTCGCTCTCGTTATCCAAAGCACTCGTCGCCTCGTCCAAGATCAAGATTTTGGGATTCTTGAGAAACACACGCGCGATGGCAACGCGCTGCTTCTGTCCGCCCGAAAGACGGCTGCCGCGCTCGCCCACGACCGTGTCATAGCCCTGTGGAAGCGACTCGATAAAGGCATCGATGTTGGCGCGACGGGCCGCCTCGGCGATCTCTTCCGCCGTAGCGCCCGGCTTGCCGTAGGCGATGTTCTCGCCAATCGTACCGTCAAACAGATAGACATCCTGCTGCACCAGGCCGATGGCGCGACGCAGGCTCTGCTGCGTCACATCACGCACGTCCTGGCCATCGATGCTAATGGATCCGGCAGCCACGTCATAAAAGCGCGGCAACAGCGAACAGGTCGTGGACTTGCCACCGCCCGAAGGGCCAACCAAAGCGATGGTCTGCCCGGGCTTGATGGACAGATCCATATGGTCGATAACGGGACGCTCGTCGGCATCGCCCTCGCCCAGCTCAACGTCCTCGTAGTTAAAGCACACGTCGTGATACTCCACGGCGCCGGCAGTCACCTGCAGATCCGTGGCGCCCGGCTTGTCCTGGATATCCGGCGCGGTCGAGAGCACCTCGTCCATACGCTTAAAGCCGGCGATAGCCTTCTGATACGTTTCGGCCGAATTGACGAGCGTCTCAAGCGGCGTGCAGAACAGCGAAATATAGAGTGCAAAGGTCGCCATATCGACCGCCTGCAGCTGTCCCTGGGCGACCAGCCAGCCGCCCAGCAGCACCACGATCACATAGAGCACACCCGAGAGCAGGCCATACGTCGCGGTATAGACGCCCATGGCGTGATACATGTTCTCCTTGGACGAAAGATAGCGATTGTTTGAGGCGCGCAACTTGAAGCGTTCGGTCTCCTCATTGGCAAAGCTCTTGACCACACGCATGCCCGCCAGCGAATCCTGCAGCTGCGCATTGATGCCGCTGATTTTTTTGCGGTTGTCGCTAAAGACCTCGCGCATGCGCATGTTCTGCCAAAACATGATGACCGCAAACGCCGCCGTCACCACGGCCATGGCGAGCGCCAGCACCGGGGCAATGGTAAAGAGGATCACAAACGAGCCGATGATCTCGATGCCGCAGATGATGATCCACTCGGGCACGTGGTGCGCCGCCTCGCAGATATCGAACAGGTCGTTGACCACGCGGCTCATCATGTCGCCCGAGCTGTTGCGGTCGAAGTATGCAAAGCTAAAGCGCTCATACTGGTCGAACAGGTCCTCGCGCATTTTGGACTCCATACGCGCGCCCATCACGTGACCCCAATAGCTCACAAAATAGCGGCAGGCGCAGCGGACGGCATACATCAGCACCAAGCCCACCGCGATCATGCCGAGCGCCTGCATAATGGCAGCCTGACCCTGAGTAAACAGCCCACCGGTCAAATTGCGCAGGATAATGGGGAACGCCAGGTCAATGGCGGCAAGCACCAGAGCACAAACAGTATCAGCAACAAAAAGCCCCATCTGGGGCTTGTAATACGAAAGAAACCTCTTCAGCATGTGATCCTCAAAGAAATATCAGCAACGTAAGGCCCTGGGACAAAGCAATCAGTAGTACTTGTCCCAGGGCTATCCCCACTCGTTAAAGCTCCGTGCCCCCAAGGCGGTGCGCGATGCTGTCGCAGGCAAGCGCACCCACGACGGTCTTGGCGTCTTCGATCTTGCCGTCGAGCACGGCATCGATCAGCTCGTGCAGCGGCACCAGGTCCACGTTGACAAACTCGTCATCATCGGGGTTGGGCGCATCAAACTCGAGCTTGGTAGCCAAGTAGATGTGGATGATCTCATCGCAAAAACCGCAGGACGTGACAATCGACGTCAAAAAGCGAATACGACCGGCCCTAAAGCCCGTCTCCTCATGCAGTTCGCGCTTGGCGCAATCGAGCGGGTCCTCGCCTGGATCGAGCTTGCCGGCGGGAATCTCGACCGTCACGCGGTCGATGGCGGTGCGGTACTGACGCACCAGTACGATCTTGCCGCTCTCGGTCAGCGCCACAACGGCCGCCGCACCCGGATGGCGAACGATATCGCGGGCGCTGCGGTGACCGTTGGGCAGCTCAACCTCAAGACGGTGGACGTCGAGGATCTTGCCCTTCCAGGCGCACTCCTCCGAAAGAATCTTCTCGTGCAGCTCGGCATCGTGCGGGTCGTCGTCGCCCAGCACCAGCGCCGGCTCGTCAGCGACCTCGCCGCCAGGCTCGCCCTCGGCGTGCCCATACACGCGGCTGTCCTCCTCGACGATCTGCGCATCCACGAGCTCTTCGTTCTTCTCGTCCATCCGTCTCATTCCTTTCGGACTTTAGGCATCCCAGGCGTCTCGGCCGCGCAGCGCGCGCAGGCCGATATCGTGACGCAGGGTCTTACCCTCAAAATCAATCTTCTCGCAGGCCTCGTAGGCAAGGTTGCGAGCGTTCTCGAACGTGTCGCCCAGAGCGGTCACGGCAAGCACGCGGCCACCATTGGTCACGAGCTGGCCGTCCACCACGGCAGTGCCCGCGTGGTACACGGTCACGTTCTCCATGGCCTCGGCATCGGCGATACCGGTAATGACCTTGCCTTTCTCGTAGCTGCCGGGATAACCCGCACTCGTCAGGACAACGGCCACGGCCCACTCGTCACGCCAGTCGAGTTCAATCTGGTCGAGCTCGCAGTTGGCACAAGCCAACATGACCTCGACCAGGTCGTTCTTAAGGCGCGGCAGAACGACCTGCGTCTCGGGGTCGCCAAAGCGGGCATTGAACTCCAGCACCTTGGGGCCGGCAGGCGTGAGCATAAAGCCGCCGTACAGGCAGCCGCGGTAGTCGATGCCCTCGGCGGCGAGCTCAGCCACGGTCTGCTCCATGACCTTCACCATGGTGGCGTGCTCCTCGTCGGTCACAATGGGCACCGGGCTGTAGACGCCCATGCCGCCGGTGTTGGGGCCCTTGTCGCCCTCGAGCGCGCGCTTGTGGTCCTGCGAGGTGGCCATGGGGCGCACGGTCTTGCCGTCGGTAAAGGCCAGCAGCGAGCACTCGGGACCAACGAGCATCTCCTCGATGACCACGGTATTGCCGGCATCGCCAAAGGTGCCGCCAAAGCACTCGCGCACGGCCTCCTCGGCCTGCTCAAGTTCGGTCGCCACGATAACGCCCTTGCCCGCGGCAAGGCCGTCGGCCTTCACGACCAGCGGGGCGCCCTGCTCGCGCACGTAGGCGAGAGCCGAAGCCTCGTCGGTAAACGAACCATAGGCCGCCGTCGGAATGCCCGCACGCTCCATGAGCTGCTTGGAGAACAGCTTGGAGCCCTCCATCTGGGCGCCCTCGGCACCCGGGCCAAAGCAGGGAATACCCGCCGCGCGCACGGCGTCGGCCACGCCCGCCACGAGCGGAGCCTCGGGGCCAATTACCACGAGTCCGCATCCGTGGCTCTGCGCAAACGCCGCCACGGCCGCAGGATCGCAGTCGTCGAGAACAACGTTCTCGCCGCAGCTCGCGGTGCCGCCGTTACCCGGCGCGATGTAGAGCTTGCCGGCGCGCGGTGATGCTGCGAGCTTAGCTGCCAAAGCATGCTCACGGCCGCCGCTGCCCAACAACAGGATGTCGATGGTTTGAGTGTCCGCCTTCAAGGGTGCCTCCTCTATGGATGAACGGCCCGCTCCGCGCGAGCCCTTTGCAAGCAAATATACCCCTCGGCCGCCCGTCCGGGCTGCAAAGGGGTATATCGCAATAACCAAATAGTCCCGATTACTTCCAGAATCGGTTGATGATCTGCTCGCGACCAGCGCCAACGCCAATGAACGTCACGCGGGTGTGTGCCAGATCCTCGATAAACGCCACGTAGTCCTGAGCCTCCTGCGGCAGCTCCTCAAAGCTGCGGCAGCCGGTGATATCGCACTTCCAGCCAGGAAGCTCCTCGTAGATGGGCTTGGCGTGCTCAAAGCGAACCTGATGCTCGGGCACGCTGGTATAGCGCTCACCATCGACGTCGTAGGCCACGCACACCTTGATGGTGTCGAAAGCCGAAAGCACGTCGAGCTTGGTCATGGCGATATCGGTGAGGCCGTTGACGCGCGAGGCGTAGTTGGCGATGGGGCCGTCGAACCAGCCGCAGCGACGACGGCGACCGGTGGTCACGCCGTACTCGTAGCCCTCCTCGGTCAGCGTGTGACCGGCCTCGGACTCATAGGAAAGCTCGGTGGGCATGGGGCCCGAACCGACGCGAGTGATATAGGCCTTCATGACGCCCAGTACGCGGTCGACGTTCTTCATGCCCACGCCGGAGCCGGTGATGGCGCCGCCGGCGGTGCAGTTGGAAGACGTCACGTACGGATAGGTGCCGTGGTCGATGTCGAGCAGCGTCGCCTGGGCGCCCTCAAACAGCAGGTTCTTGCCCTCATCGATCATGTTGTTGAGCAGCAGGCTCGTCTCGGTGATGTAGGGACGCAGGCGCTCGGCCATCGGCAGGTACTCGTCGCAAATCTGGTCCACGGTGTAGGTGGGCAGGTTGTAGATGAGCTCGAGCTCGGGGTTCACGCGGGCGAGAGCGGTCTCAAGCTTGTCGCGGAACAGCGCCTCGTCCAGCATGTCCTGCATGCGCAGGCCAATGCGGGCCATCTTGTCCTGATAGCACGGACCGATGCCACGCTTGGTGGTACCGATGTTCTTCTTGCCGAGCTTCTGCTCAAAGGCGCCATCCAGATCGATGTGGTACGGCATGATGACATGCGCGTTGCCGCTAATCTTGAGGTTCTTGGTGGTGATGCCGTCGGCCTCGAACATGTCGATCTCCCCAAGGACAACCTTGGGGTTGACGACGCAGCCGTTACCGATCACCGACACGTGGTCAGAATACATGATGCCAGAGGGCACCTGGTGCAGGCCGTACTTCTTGCCGTTGACGACGATGGTGTGACCGGCGTTGTTGCCGCCCGAGTAGCGCACGACGGCATCGAAGTCGCCGGCGACCAGGTCGCAAATCTTACCCTTGCCCTCATCGCCCCACTGGGCACCGACCAAAACGGTTGACGGCATGTTTACTCCTTACATTCATGGACTGTCTACGCGCCACGCCGGCACGCAGAAGCACAAAACATTCCCAGTATACCCGTGCAACGGGCGCCTGTCCTACTCCTCGGCATGTGCCCCATCAAGCTCATAAAACTTGGTGGATGCCGGCAGGAACATCAGATCGACGTCGCCGATCGGGCCCGAACGGTTCTTGGCCACGACGATACGCGTAACGCCCTCGTCGGGTCGATCGTCGCGCGAGGCTTCGGCCTCGTCGGCGGAGCGGTCCAAGAACATGACGATATCGGCGTCCTGCTCGATAGAGCCCGATTCACGAAGGTCGGAAAGCTGCGGACGCTTGCCGGTACGGGATTCGACCTGACGCGAGAGCTGCGATAGCGCGATGAGCGGGATCTTGAGCTCCTTGGCCATGATCTTCAGACCACGCGACATCTCCGAAACCTCGACGGTACGGCTCTCGGAGCGGCGTCCCGGCGGAGGACTCACCAGCTGCAGGTAGTCCAGGATGATGATTGCCTTCTCCTTGTTATGGAGCATGCGGCGGCTCTTGGCGCGAATCTCGGTCACTGTGGTGCCGGGCGTATCGTCAATCAGAATATCCAGCTTGGACAAGGTCTGCGTGGCCTCGTTGATATTGGCCCACTGCTCGGGGCTAATGCGGCCCATGCGGAAATCACTGATCGAGATCATGGCATAGGCGCAAATCAGACGCTGGGCAATTTCCTTGCCCGACATCTCCAGCGAGAAGAAGCCGACGGTATAACCAGCAGCGGCAGCGTTGAGCGCCAGATTCAGAGCGAACGACGTCTTACCCACGGCAGGACGGGCACCGATGATGATGAGCTGGCCTTCGCGAAAACCCATGAGCATGCGGTCGAGCGACGGGAAGCCCGTGGGCACGCCCGCAGCCTGGCCACCGGCCTGGCACACTTCCTCGGCCTCGTTATAGGCCTCGACCATAAACTCGGTCAGCGTCTTGTAGCTCGACTTGACCTCGCGTGCCGTGACCTTGAGCAGCTTGCTCTCGGCCAGCTCGACAACCTCTTTGGTGTCGGTGGGGGCGTTATATGCCAGCGCGTTGATCTCGTTGGTGGCGCCGATCAGCTCGCGCAGCATCGAATCGCGGCGAACGATGGCGGCATGGTGCTGCCAGTTGACGAGCGACAGGGTATGACCCATCAGCTCCAAAATGTACGCCTCGCCGCCCACGGCATCGAGCTTGTTGATGCTTCGCAGGTAATCGATCAGCGAGATGGAGTCGATGGGAATGCGGCTGTTGTACATATCGACCATCGCAGTATAGATGGTCTTATGAATGGGCCGGTAGAAGTCATCGGGCTGCAGCTCGACCTGGGCCTCTTCGACCACCTCGGGCGATAGCAGCATAGCGGCCAGTACATTGGCCTCTGCATCTTGGTTTTGGGGAAGACCCAACTTTGAGCCGCGGTCCTCGACCGTCAGCCCGGTCTCCCTATCGTCATATGCCATGAGCATCCTCATTCATATCGCTTGCGAGCATCCATAGTATCAGCCACGGTCCCAAAACGCGCCGCGCGCCGCCAATCATCACCGAACCAAACGGATGAACGGTCCTGTATATAGGATTTTGACGCGACGTTCACCACAACACTCACTCAGCGCAAAAAACAAAAGGGCGCCCCGGTTTCCCAGAGCGCCCTTCTTAGAACAAGATTGTTGCGTTGCAGCAAATGCTACTCGGCAGCAGCCTCAGTCTCGACCTCGGCGGTCTCGGCCTCGGCGGTCTCGGCGGCCTCCTCGACCTCAGCCTCGGCAGCGAGCTCCTCGGCGGTAACGCCGACGAGAACGACAACCTCGGCCTTGATCTCGCGATACAGCGAGATGGCAACGGTGTGGGCACCGGCAACCTTGATGGGCTTACCGAGCTCGACGCGCTTGCGGTCGATGTCCATACCGAGCTGAGCCTTGATGGCGTCAGCGATCATAGCGGCGGTAACGGAGCCAAAGAGGATGCCCTCGTCGCCGACCTTGACGTCAACGGTGACCGTCTTGCCCTCAAAGGCAGCTTTGGTCTCGTTGGCGGTAGCCAGACGGACGGCCTCGCGCTTGGCGATGTTGTTGCGACGCTCGTCAAGCTGCTTGAGGTTGCCCTTGGTGGCGGCAACAGCGAGCTTCTTGGGGAACAGGAAGTTCTCAGCGTAACCCTGAGCGACCTCTACGACGTCACCCTCGCCGCCCTTGCCCTTGATCTCATCGAGAAGAATAACCTTCATGATGCGTCTCCCTTCTTAGCCGCGGTCGCGGTTGCCACGAGAGGAAACCACGGGGACGGTGTACGGCAGGAGAGCCATCTCGCGGGCGCGCTTGATGGCGTTGGCGATGTCATGCTGATGCTGCGTGCAAGCGCCAGTGACGCGACGGGGCTTGATCTTGCCACGGTCGGTCATGTACTTACGGAGAAGCTGAGTGTCCTTATAGTCGATGAACTCAGTGTTCTCCTTGCAGAACTGGCAGTACTTACGACGCGGCTGACGTGCAGAAAAATCATTAGCCATGTCAAAATACCTTTCATTTGGCAACTTCGGCGAACCGAAGCCGCCTCTCACTCAAAAATAGGTGAACAACCCTTAGAACGGGATGTCCTCATCGTAGACGTCGACCGCGGGCGGCGTAGCCACCGGTGCGGTGGGACGTGCTGCGGGCGCGGGAGCTGCGGGGGCGTAACCGCCCTGATCGTAGCCACCCTGGCCACCACGGGAGCTCATAAACTCAATCTCATCGACGATGACCTCAAGCTTGCTCCGGCGCTGGCCGTCGCGCTCCCAAGAGCTGTAGCGCAGCTTGCCCTCGATCGCGACCTTGTTTCCCTTTGCCAGGAAACGGCTCACGGCCTCGGCGCGGGTGCCGAACATGGTGCAGTCGACAAAGTTGGGATAGTCCTCCCACTCGCCAGTCTGCGCGTTGCGGCGACGATCGTTCACGGCAACGCCAAAGGACAGAACCTGGGTTCCGCCGGCGGTGGCGCGCAGCTCGGGATCGCGGGTGAGGTTACCGGTGATGTTCACTCGATTGATGCTCATAACTCACTACTTCCTCTTGGGGCACAAGCCCAGTCCAAAACGACAGTCTTACTCCTGGTCGTCGCGACGGACGATCATGTGGCGGACCACAGCGTCGGTGATGCGCAGGACGCGATCAAGCTCGGCGATCTGGGTAGGATCTGCGTGGAAGTTGATGAGGGTGTAGTCACCATCGGTGAGGTCGTTGATCTCGTAGGCGAGCTTGCGCTTGCCCCACTCGTCAACGGAGTCGACCTTGCCAGCGCCCTCAGCGATCGTGGTATCGATACGCTTCATAACAGCGAGACGAGTCTCGGGGTCGAGCGACGGGTCAACAAAGAACAGCAGTTCATAAGCCTTCATATTGTCACCTCCTCTGGGCAAATGTGGCTTCAGGTCGTGAAGGTGCGCCTGAAGCAGGAAAAGACTTGGTAATAATATCTTTCAACCTCCTAGGCTGCAAGAATTTGCAGCTACAACCTCATGACCTCCACATATGCCCATACTCGCACGACGTTTCATGCGCATTCCAACCAAATGCCGACCAAAAGCTTGACGGATCTGTGGACAAGATACGGTGCCGTGGGGACAAGCTGAGCCAAGCCACAGGTCAACGGGCACAAGGCTGTGGTCGCAAAATGCATACCAGTGGTCCACAACACCACCCAAAGATTTTTATATTCATTGCCAAGTCGCTTATGAATACCCCTTTTGAACAATTGAGTTGATCAACCAGGCTGGTCGGAAGCCGTTTTTTGGCACCTCAAACCCCACTGCAACGCCAAGCGCGGCCAAGCGTTTTAAAAAATGCCAACTTTTCTGTTTGCACTTTGCGATTCCTCGTGTATACTGACTTTCGCATTTAACGGAGAGTTGTCCGAGTGGCCGAAGGAGCACGATTGGAAATCGTGTAGGCGTCAAAAGCGTCTCCAGGGTTCAAATCCCTGACTCTCCGCCAGTTAATTCCAAAGCAGGCCTTCGAGCCTGCTTTGTTTTTACCCCACGCGGAGGGGTGGCAGAGTGGTTGAATGCGGCGGTCTCGAAAACCGTTTGGCCTGTATAAGGTCACGAGGGTTCGAATCCCTCCTCCTCCGCCATTTTGGTTGAGAAAGCTCCCGGGAATGGGAGCTTTTTTGTTTTGAGTCCCTAACAAGCAAATATGGCGGAGGAGGAGGGATTCGAACCCGCCAGAGCACGGAGCGTAAAGAAAACGCGCCCGTGGCGCGTTTTTAGCGCAGCGCGGTCGGCGCAAGCCGACCGGATAAATTTTGAGCGGAGCTCAAAATTTGGACATCCCTCCTATTCGACCACGCCCCCATCGCGTTCAGCATCAACCCGGATCCCCTAACATGGAACCTATGACCGTACCCAGTCCCGACCGTTTGCCGAGCAATAGGGTCGCAATCGGCGCCGAACATGTACTATGTACGGGCATTGTCTAAACCCGTAACTCAAAGGACCCCATCTTGCCCGTTGCCGCCGCTATGATCGTTACCGCACACGCCTCGGATGCCATGGTTGCCATCCCGTTTTGGCTCGAGATGTTCGCCGTCGGCGCGGCATCGATCTCGGGCGTGTTGGTCGCACGCGAGCACAAACTCGACCTGGTGGGCGCCGTCGCGCTCGCCGTGGTCTGTGGACTGGGCGGCGGTCTTTTGCGCGATATGACGCTGCAGGTGGGCAACGTCTACATCCTCAACCAACCGATGGCGCTCCCGCTCTCCATCGCCACCGCGGCCATCATCTACATCTTCCCGGCAATCGTCGACAAGCCCGAAAAGCTCATTCCCCTGCTCGATATCATCTCGGTGGGTATTTATGCGGCAACCGGCGCAGACAAGGCGCTGGTCTACGGCTTTGCGCCGGCGGTGTGCATCATGATGGGCTTTTTTACCGCGGTGGGCGGCGGCATGCTGCGAGATGGTTTTATGGGTGTGGTGCCGGGTATCTTCCAGCGCACCAACTTCTATGCCATCGCGGCCATCGCCGGATCGGCAAGCTATGTTTGCCTTGTCATGAGCGGCTTGGTCAGCAATGTCGTCGCACTGGTCGTTTGCGTCGTGGTGACCATGGGACTACGCTGGCTGTCGCTGCGCTTTGATATCAAAAGCCCCACCGAGGATGACATCGCACGCTTTTTGCACCGCAAAAAGTAGGTGGCGCGGGCTCATCCTTCGAAATGCAACCGAGAGGTTCTTTTAGAGCGCCCACGCGTTGGGTACCCTGTTAGGTGCATGTCGAGCATCTGACGAAGGATTCACTATGCCCTGTAATCAATTCCCGTCGACCCAGCGCCGTAAAGCGTGGGGCCGCATCACGATCTTATTCGCGCTCATCGCTCTAGCGGTCACCGCGCTTCCCACGGCGTCGTTCGCCGGCACGGACACCGCAGGCAACGTACTTGCGACCGACAATGACGCCAATTCGTCCGGCGTCGAAGGTGACCTGTACTGGGCCGGCCAGGCCCTCAACTTGGACGATGCGTCCATTGACCGCGATATCATCGCCGCGGGCGATACCCTCTCTATCCGCGACTGCACGGTGGGCGGCGCCGTCCGCTTGGCGGCACGCACTATCGATATCGCCAAGACCACGGTTGATGGCAGCGTCACGGTCGTCGGTCAGCACGTTGTGCTCAATTCCGACAGCACCGCCAACTGTTTCTACGCGATAGGTGAGACGGTTGCCCTGCGCGGCTCCACCAAGTCGGCAGCGCTTGCGGGCGATACGGTGACCATCGATGGCACCGTCGAGGGCGATGTCGAGGTTTGGGCCGACAAGCTCATCCTGGGCAAGAACGCCCACATCACCGGCACCGTGAACGCGCACGTCTCCGAGGACCCCGAGCGTGCCGCGGGAGCCGAGGTCGGCGCGCTCAAGATCGACCGCACCGAGAACGAGGATACTTCCACCGTTAACGATGTCATCGGCGGTATCGTCGCCGCGGCACTCTCGACCTGCTTTGTCGCTCTGCTGCTCGAGCTCGTCTTTCCGCGCGCGACCGCCAGCGCCGCCGGCATGCTCCACCAGCGCCCCATGCCCCTGTGGGTGAGCGGTCTTCTGAGCACGATTGCTATCGTCCCCGCCGTCCTATTGCTGATTATCTCTATCGCCGGTCTGTCGCTTGCCGGAGCCCTCTTGTGCGGTGTTATTGGCATCGCACTGGTGTCGAGCGCCTTTGCGGGGTGCGCGATCGCGCGCATGGTCGGAAACAGCCAGAACCGCTACGCCATGGCGGCTGTGGGCGGCGTGATTGCAGGCGCCCTCACGGGGCTTCCTCTCGTAGGCGACTTCATCAGCGGCGTGGCCTTCGTCTTTACACTCGGCTACATCATCCAAATCATCTGGCGCAACGCCCACCTCAAACCGCAGCAGCCGGCTAACACGCCAGGACTCCCCACCGCTTAGCAGCTAACCACTACAAAGATGCCGAGCACCTTTGTGGTGGTGCAAAGGGGTCAGGTTACTTTGCGCCAACAAACGAAGCGGGGCACCCGATCGCATCGACCGGGTGCCCCGCTTTTCTTGGAGGGTTCTCTAGTAACTTTTTCAAAACCAATGATCATCAGGTCGGTAGGCCTGTGCGTCACTCGCTACGGAGGCAGTACGCCATTGAGCAAGAAGGGCAATTATTTTTCACGGCGACCTCCTCCCCGCTTGATGACGAGCGCGACAACAATAGCCGCCACTCCGATGGCAGCCAAAACCGCCACCAGTACCAACGTTCTATCTCCCGTCGAGGGCATAAAGCCTCGACCTGCTTCTTTGCTTGGGGTGTTGAGCACCGACAGCTCAATCGAACCCGTCCTGGCATCGGCGGTATCAACCCGCAGAGGGTTTTCGACCGATACGGTCACCTTGGGCTTCGCGGTCGCCACTTGTTTAACGTCCAGACCCTCAGCCGTAACCGTCACCGTACGCTTGCCCTCAAAGGCGGTGTAGCCCTTGGGTGCCGCGATTTCCTCGACGGTATAGACACCCGCGTCCACACCGCTCAATTCCACATGGCCATCCGCGTCCGTGGTGATGCACGCGTCGGCATCCGTCGACCACGAGCCGTCAGTCGTTAGGATGCGACCGCGGTCGTCGATGATGCGCAGTTTGGCGCCCGCGAGCGGCTTATCGTCCGAGCTTGAGCGCTTGATCAGACTGAGTCCCCAGGTGTAGGCGCACGCGTCATCGCTCGGCGTGCGGGTGAATCCGGCGTCGCCGGACTGGTCGGCGAGGGGAGAGCGCGGGTAACGCAGGTAGACCTCGTTGGGGTTGCCCTTGGTAGCGCCTTGATTGCAGTTGGCCCCCAACGGCGCATTGTAGACAGCGACCATGCGGGCGCCCGCGGTAAAGGCGTCGGCCCCGCCGAGCGCGGCGACCAGGTCGCCGGTGCACACGGTGAAGGCATTGCCCTCGATCGAGACCTTGCACTGTGAAGTAATGTCTGTCCACCCTTTAGCCGGCGTCGAGCTGGCGTTGCCGCCCTCACATGCGACGGCGTCGAAGCCGCCGTCCGCGCCCGCCGCCACGTACACGCGCATGCTCGCGGCCACCTTGGAGGGGTCGAGCCCCGCGCTCATGGTGTCGACGAACCGCACCGTATAGGTGTCGTAGGCGGTAAGACCCGCCGGGACCGTAGCCGAGAGGCGCCAGTACAGGTCGTCGGCGACCGTGGCGTCGGCGGCCTTCTGCCATGCGGCGGCGCTGTCCTCCAGCACGTGCTTGGACACCTTGGGCGTCGCCGCCTTGGGCCTGACGGTGACGGCGCTGCCGCCCACCAGGGCCATGATCGGCGCGGTACCGGCCTCGTTCTGGGCGATGGCGTCGTCGTCGGCGACGATGAGCCAGTATCCACAGGGCAGCTCGGCCGCCGTGTCCGCGTTAAGGGCCACGGAAGTTGCGTCGGCATTGCAAATCGCGTGGGCAAGCTTTGCCGTCAGCGCGGTCGTCATATGCCCGCCGGCATTCATCCATTCGGCAGTCTCTTGCGCCGCCGATGCCGAGCCATCAAGCCCCGCATCATGAAGCACGGGAAGAACGGCTTGACAAACCGCGCCATTCGCCCACGTTACGTCAGTTGCAATTTTATGGCCAGCATCGTCATCATCGATAACTGTCGCCGAAAAGAGCTGGTACGCGTCATACCGCGTCGCGACTGTACCGTCCACCGTAATGGCACCGGTGTCGGCAGCACGAGCCGTCCTGGGCAGCATCGCAAAAGAGAACATAGCGACCGTAGCTATCGTCGCGACGGCCAACAAGCGGTACCAAAGCCTACTCACGGCGACCACCTCGATCTTGATCGCGATGGCGGTGAGCATGCATCCATGTCGCGGCAAAGCACAGCAGCGAAGCGCCAGCCAGATACGTCATAGTCAAGCCAGCCCCGCCCGCCTCGGGAAGCGTGGTCGAATACTTGTTGGTAAAGGTCGGTGGAGTCGGAGAGTCGTTATCGTAGGTGACGGTGACATCGAGCTTTCCGTCGCCATTAGCCACGACAACCTTAACCTTGTGCTCGGTCGTGTCATAGGTAATGTGATCCTTGACGTTGCCCTCGGCGTCCTTGGGAACGACCTCGGAGATCTTGTAGGTATAGGTTCCCGCCTTGTTGTACTCGACGGGAAAAGAGACGTTCCCCTCGGCGTCATTAGTCACCGTCTGGAGCACCTTGCCCTCGCCGTCCTTGAGCTCGAACGAGAACTGTCCTTCCTTGAAGGTTCCACCTTCAAGCACTTTCTTTGCTTTGATTTCCGTGGATACCGTCAGGCGATTATCGTAGATCCAAATCTTGTCCTTCTCGGCATCGCCGATGATCTCCGCGTTCCCGACAACGTCCCTCGCCTTTTCAAGCGCGGCCTGATATTCCTCCGTAGTCGCATCGCCCTTGAGCATGATCCATGTGGGGCTTGTTGTATCGTACCCCTCAGGCGCCTTCGACTCCACAAGCTTGTAGAGCACGCAATTAGTCATCTTTTTGGTGCTCGTGCCGAACGAGATTTTTCCGCTGCCATCGGTCTTGGCAGTCTGGAATTCCTCATCAGTCTCACCGGCGCCATCCATGGCCACACTGTAGAGCGTAAACTCCGCACCCTCGAGCGTCGCGCCGACCTGCTGGGCGTCGTATTTGGTCATCGTGATGCCGTAGCCGTTGCCACCTGCGGTAGCAGAAGCGCTCTTGACAATCCATTTTTGATCATCGATCGCGGAGCCATCAGTCACCCCCGTGAGCATGGCGGTGTTGGAAAGAGAAACTTCATCGCCAGGATTTCCGCTCGGGATCACCTCATACTCGACTTTGAGATACTTCTTATCGGGCACGTTAAGTGTCAGCTTCGTACGCGAGCCAGATTCATCCTTGACTTGCTCCATCTCCGATGAATAGTCCTCATCAGCCAGCGGTGACCAGGCACCATTCATCCGCTCATAGACCTTAAGCGTAGACGGCACCAACGTGCACTTGGCATCCATGGTGTCGACGAGCTCGAGGAAGTCAGTGCCGCTCTTAAGGGCAACCGCAGACTCGTTGACCAGAATGGTGTACTTGATGCGATTGCTGTCAGTGACCCGCTCGCCGGTCTTGTTGATAACGTTGTTCTTGATGGTGACGGTTCCGCTGCCAGAGCTGAACTCCTTCTCACCCGACTTAGCGCTGGCAGAATTAGTGAACTTCACCTCGTTCGTAGAGGTGTCGAGCTTACCTCGCTTGACCGCCGTCCGATACGTAAGCTTGGCGTAACCAGCAAATTCACCAAGCTCTGTTGTAGGAATGGAGAAGGTGACCGTGCTACCGTTGCTTTTCACGTTGCCGGCATCGAGCTGTTTGCCCGAAATGATCGTCTCTGCCTCGCTTCCGCTACCGTAGCCGGCATGCTGATCGTAGGGATTCTGCACGAGCGTGTATTTGCCGGAATTCACAACGTAGCTCATACCGTCCGGAAAGGTGTCGACAATATTCAGAGGTTTGTTGCCGAGTTTTCCGGCTCCGTAGTATTCGTACTCACCATTTGCGCCCTTGTTGCCCTGCTGGCGGTTCGCGTACACTGTCCAGTCGACGAGCCAAGCACCCTTCTCTGCCGAGCCGTCGACGGAGCTCCAGTCGAAGCTCTCGTTCCAAGACACCTTCGACTCCGCTTCCGGCTTCTCGACCGCAGGCGTCGTTTCTTTGTTGACAACGTACATAACGAGGTCGGTGTACTGCCGCTGAAGGTTCAGGCCCGACGCACTGACCGACGCGAAGTTCGAGTACCAGCCCGGCAACGCATCGGACGTGGTGGTGTAGGTGATGACGGCGTAGTCCTCGTTCTCGAGGGCGGCCTTTACCTTGTCGTTCACATTTATATCAAGGTTGAAATTTCTTTTTGTTCCACCGACCGTCCAGTTGGCCGTCAGGTCCCAGTCAGCGTTCTGGCCCCGTTTCAGCACAGTTTCGCCGATTGTGATGGAAATGGAGTCTACGTCGATGCCGAGATTTTGCGACCACGCCGACTGAAACGTATCCTTCACCGTCACCTTGTCCGGATGGACCGCATTAACGATCGCTTTCAGCGCGACCTTCGTCTCCCACGTCGCCCTGCCCGTCGTCCCGGCCTCGTCGGAGCTCACGCGCCTCTTGGTGATCGGCGTACCCATCAGCTGCGGCGTAAACTTGCCTTCGGCTGCTCCCAAGACGCGGCCTTCATGCTCGATAGTCGCATTGTTGTGCACGGTGTCATAGGAATTCGTATCGTTCATCCTGGTGTGATAAACGATGCAGTAGGTGGCATACTTATCGTCTAGGTCGTCCCGAAACGTATAGGAAAAGGTATCTTTCGACGAATCAAGGGCACCCTCGTCGATCCTGACTCCATCCGATTCCGACGTACCCTTGTAAACTGTGTAGTAGCTCCCCGAATACGTTTGTTTATTGTCCAGCTTATCGGTGAACTTGCAGCCACTCATGTCGGCCTTGAGCTCGCCTTGGTTGAGCCTGACCGTCCATTTGATGTCCGACGACGTGCCCGAGCCGTTGGACTTGTTGATCATGTCATAACGAAATTGACTAGGAGCAGCCGTGGCCGTGCCGTTCTGGCGATCGTTAGGGCCGCCCCATTCCCACGCTGCCGTGTTTTTGGAGCCTCCCTGTTCGTTGATATACTCGCCGTTGTTCACGGAGACGTCGCTCTTCAGCTTGGTTTCATACGTAATCGTATGGACACCCCGGAGAAGGCTGCCCAAGTTCTCGATGGTCGCGGTCTGACCTTCGATTGTTGGCTGCGATTCAATCGTCTTGCCGTCAAGCTTAAAGCTGCCCTCCACAAAGCTGAAGTTCTCGCCTAGCGTATCGGTGAACTTAACGCTTGTGGCATACGGCTCGACGGTGAGCTTAACGGTCCAGGTGACCTTGGCCACGCCGTTGGAGCCCTGAGAGAAAACCCCCGACTTCTCTCCCTTAACGCTACCGTCCTTGGTGGAAATATCGACCTTCCCCACGCCGGGGAACACGACAGATGTCACGCCACCAGAACCAACGTCCTTGTTTTTAAGCTGGAACGAGAAGCTGGCCGCGACATGGATGTTCGCAGGGTTTTTCGCGAGCCACGCCTTGTCGAACGTAAAGATGGCCTTGTTGTTTTTAATCTCCCATGTGCCAGCTCTTACGGCATCGGTGCCCGTTCCCGCCATAAGGTCCACAGCGGCGCTATCGTCGACGGCTATGGTGTCAGGAAACTTGTAAACGGCAACATTGTTCCCAGGCGTAGGAGCCTCGCCAGTTTTGAAATTTGCCGAAAAAGCCCCGTAAAGGGTTGATACAGAGGTCACGGCACCTTTTAGCTCCTGAGTACGATACTCGTCGGTATAGAGCTTAACCGTAACGCTCGCTGTCTTCTCATCAATCACAATCGGCGTTGGTGCGCTCACATCCTCGGCGCGCACGGGGGCTGCACCGTGAAAAACTGCGGCGGTGAGGCTAATTAAAATGAAGACCAGGGTCGCCATACCCAGCGACCGTGAGCGGTGTGCGTTCATAGTTGTCCCTTAATTCCTACAACACAGTGTGGAATACGGCGAATCGTCGGATCGAACACAAGCCTCACCATCAACGAGAACCTACCTAGCGCATTGCAAGAACCCATTGGGGAACACCTTCTAAGACGGTTCGTCTATGCCACAATGCATAAAATATAATATAGATACCAGTCATGTAAACCGCAGGTCAAGAGGTCTTTTAATTTAATACCAGTTGATATTTACCTGTTAACAGTTTTGCATCATACCGACTATATTCAGTGGAATTATGTATATGTTTAAACAACTTTACTTTGGCTGGAAAGCCGATCGGAGGGATAGTCGCCCCAGCCGTGGTGCAAACTAACCCGTCCCCCTTGCACCAAAAAGGGCGCCGACCATTGCGGTCGACGCCCTTTTTGGTTAGTCGCTATAAGCCCCAGCGCTTATTTGTTGACCTGGCCGGCGCGGACAGCGGCCTTCTTGCGGTCGGTGGCGTTGAGCAGACGCTTGCGCAGGCGAATGTTCTTGGGAGTGATCTCGACCAGCTCGTCGTCGGCGATGTACTCCAGCGCCTCCTCCAGCGAGAAGGTGCGGGGCGGCACCAGCTGAACGGAGATATCGGAGGTCGAGGAACGCTGGTTACCCAGGTTCTTGGTACGGGCGATGTTGACGACCATGTCGCCGGCCTTGCTGCGCTCGCCCACGATCATGCCCTCATAGCACTCGGTGCCCGGCTCAACGAACAGCTGGCCGCGCTCCTGCAACGTGCCCAGAGCGTAGGCGACGGCCTTCTCGGTGGTCATAGAAATCATGGCGCCGTTCTGACGGTTGCCGATCTCGCCGGCATAGGGACCATACTCCAGGAAGGTGTGGTAGAACACGCCCTCGCCGTGGGTGACGTTCATGATGCGGTTCTTAAGACCCATGATGCCGCGCGTCGGGATTTTGAACTCGAGGTGCGTCACGATGCCCGAGGTGTCCATGCTCGTCATGATGCCGCCGGAGGTACCGAAGACCTCAACGACCTTGCCCGAGTACTCGTCCGGGCACTCGACGACGGCCTGCTCGACAGGCTCCATCTTGTTGCCGTTCTCGTCCTTCTTAAACAGAACGCGGGGACGGCCGACCTGGAACTCAAAGCCCTCGCGGCGCATGGACTCCATCAGGACGGACAGGTGCAGGATGCCGCGGCCAGAGACCTCGACGCCGCTCTTGTCCTCGAGCTCCTCGATCTTCATGGTCACGTTGTTCTCGGCCTCGTTGAACAGGCGCTCCTTGAGCTGACGGGCGCCCACGATGTCGCCATCACGGCCGACGAGCGGGGAGGTCGAAGCCTCAAAGACGATGGACAGGGTCGGCGGGTCGATCTCGATAGGCTCGAGCTCGACAGGGTTCTCGGGGTCGGTGTAAACATCGCCGATATCGGTGCGGTCAATACCCACGACAGCGGCGATATCGCCGGCGCCGACTTCCTGGCACTCGGTGCGGCCCAGGTAGTCGAAGGTAAAGAGCTGCTTGACGGTAGCGGTGGCGCTGGAGCCGTCGTTCTTCACAACCAGAATCTGGTCGCCCTGGTGGATGGTGCCAGAGTACACGCGGCCGATACCGATGCGACCGACGAAGTTGGAGTGGTCGATGGTCACGCACTGCATGGCCAGCGGGGCGTTCTCGTCAACCTCGGGCGCAGGCATGTCGTCGATGATCATGTCGAGCAGCGGGTACATGTCCATGTTGCCGTCGTTGGGGTCAAGGCGGGCAAAGCCATTCATGGCGCTGGCGTAGACCACGTGCTCCATGGCGAACTCAAGCTGGTCGTCGGTGGCGCCCAGGTCGGCCATGAGGTCCAGGCAGTCGTTGTAGGCCTTCTCGGGATTGGCGCCCGGACGATCGATCTTGTTGATGACGATCATGATCTTAAGGCCGGTGTCGATAGCGTGACGCAGCACGAAGCGGGTCTGGGGCATGGGGCCCTCAAAGGCGTCGACCAGCAGCAGGGCGCCGTCGGCCATACGCAGCACGCGCTCGACCTCGCCACCAAAGTCGGCGTGGCCCGGAGTGTCGATGACGTTGATCTTAACGTCCTTGTACTCGATAGAGATGTTCTTGGCGAGAATCGTAATGCCGCGCTCGCGCTCCTGGTCGTTGGAATCCAGGACGCGGTCCTCGACCTGCTGGTTGGCACGGAAGGCGTCCGTGGCACGCAGGAGCTTGTCGACCATCGTCGTCTTGCCGTGGTCGACGTGGGCGATGATGGCGATGTTCCTCAGATTGTCTACGCGCATGTAGTTCCCCTATCTTCTATCTATATACAACCGGCACGCGTATGCGACCCACCCAGCAACGCAACGCTCGGCGGGAATATTGAGCCTTTTACCGAAAACTCGTTTATTTTAGCGATTTTAGATGAGAGGGGTTTCCTCACCTGCAGGTTCAGGGTCGCTCCACATAAAACCATCGCCGGCGCCCATGCCCTCATACAGCACATATGCCGAAAAACCACTCTCGAGCGTGGTTTCGAAGAAGCTCACGAGCAGAGCATCGTGATAGCCGCCGTCAATCTCGACGCAGCCGGTGTAGCCGATGGCATAGCGAGCGATACGGCCCAGGCCCTCGTCCTTAAGACCCATCTTGTGCTCGGAGATAAAGTTGGTGGCCGCCTCGAGGCACGCCTCTTCGCCATCCTCATCGAGCGCCGCCAGATAACGGTTGGAAGCGGCGTCCTCAATTGCCACGACCACGCCAGGGTTTTCACCGGCGGCAAGGTCGTCCAAGAACGCGCCGATCAGATCGCACACCATGGCGTCGAGCTCGGCGGAGACGTTACCGGCGTCCTGCATATCCTGTGCCATCTTTAGACCTTCCCATCGAGTCTGGCGTCGTTACAGTTCTTGTGCCTCGGCGGCGATCCTGGCGGCAGCGTCGCGGGCGCGCATCATATCCATCGCGCGCTTGTCGAGCACCTTGATCTGACTGGTCAGCATTACCGCGTCGACCACGCCCCAGATCACCAGGCCCGTAGAGATCGAAAACCCAAGCGCACCAACTGTACCACGAAGGCGCGAGCAGATTGCCGCGACAAGGGCGGAGACGACAACCATCTTGATAAACGAGCCGCGGCGCTCGTGAAGCGTGCGGGCCTGCGTCACATAGGCAATGCGAGCCGCCTCGGACGCCTCAGAGCGCATCTGGGCCTCACGGGCGATCGCAGCCGCCTCAGCCGACATACCGCCGGCCATCAGCGAACGCTCCGCATCCTGGCCGCCCCGCATTTAGAAGTCATCGGGCGAGAGCGTATGGACGAACTCGTCGAACTTCTCGAACTCCTGCTCGTCGTCAACTTCCTCGGTATGGGCAGAAACAGTGCCCAGGCGATTCATGATGTCGTCCTCCACAAACATGGGGGCATTGCTGCGCACGGCAAGGGCAATGGCATCACTGGGACGGGCATCGATCTTGCGCTCGTCACCATCGGCCAGTACGACAATCGTCGCGTAGAACACCGGCGGCTCGGCGCGAACGATCTCGATGCGCTCGAGCTTGGCGCCCAGGGCGCCAACAGTATCGAGCAACAGGTCATGGGTAATCGGGCGATCGGCGCGTCCGCTGTCGATGCCGCGGCTGATTGCCGCAGCCTCAAACGAGCCAGTCTGGATGGAGAGGGAGCGCAGCGGCGCGGGGGAATCCGACTTGCTGCAGCGTTCGCGAAGCACGATAAGCGATGGCACGGGACCGGCGGCCATGACGATGGTCTCTATGTCGACACGAACCATGGAACACCTCCGGTACGTAGCGGTTAACACGCGGCGGCCCGCCGCGTTGAATAGCTATACTACCCAAACTTTCGCGTAGCACACAAAATCAAAGTAGTTAATTTGGGACAGAGCTTTTTTGACTACCTTCTGTGGCTAAGAAAAAAGCCTCGAGGCAATTGCCCCGAGGCTTTTAACAGTTTTGATGGTGGACCTGACAAGATTCGAACTTGTGACCTCCCGGTTATCAGCCGGACGCTCTAACCAACTGAGCTACAGGTCCATCGCGCAAGGGATATATTAGACGAGTCGTTACGCGCGCGTCAACAACTTTTTTGAAAATCTTTGGGAGGGGTTCGCCCCGGCCGCGCGGCGGCATATGAAGTCGCCTGCTCGGACAGTCCTGACTCGCACGGAGAGCACATTAAGTGCTCTCCGGCTCGTGCGGAACTCGCGATCGACTTCATATGCCGCCGCGCGGCCGGGGCGAACGTGGGTCCAAAATTGTCAAAAAAGCGGTCGGCGCGCAGGTGCGCCGACCGCCGATATATGGGGTCTGATATTTTCTACCAGCTAGTTCCTCTTACTCGTCGAGGAGATCTTCTGGCATGTCGTTGCCGTCGCCTAAATCGACAGGGGTTTCTTCGGGGGCAGAGCCGTCTTCTGCACCTTCGCCCTCGGGCTTCTCTTTGGCGGCTGTCATGCGAGCTACGGCGCAGATGCGGTCGTTGTCGTCGACGGTCATCATTTTGACGCCCTGGGTGGCGCGGCCGGTCTGGCTGATCTCGTCGGTCTTGACGCGAATGACCGTCGCGCCTTCCGTCACGATGAACAGCTCGTGTTGCGGGCCCACCGTCTTCATGGCCGCGAGGTTGCCCTTACGCTCGGTCATCTGAATGGTGTAGACGCCCTGACCGCCGCGGTTCTGCTCTGGGTAGTCCGCAACCGGCGTGCGTTTGCCGTAGCCGCGCTCGGTGATAACGAACAGATCGCCGTTGCCGTTAGTGACTTCCATGCCCAGAACGCTCACGCCGTCCTTCATACCGATACCGCGAACGCCGCTGGTATCGCGGCCGGTGGCGCGCACCTGCTCCTCGGAGAACATGATCGCCTTGCCCGCGGTGGTGGCCAGGATAATCTTGTCGCCCTCGCGCACGCGGCGCACGTTCAGCAGCGCGTCGTCGTCACGCAGGTTGATAGCGATCAGGCCATCACGGCGGCTACGATCGTAAGCACTCATCACGGTCTTCTTGACCATGCCACTCTTGGTGGCAAACATCAGGTACTCGTCGGCCGGGAACTCGCGGCAGCTGATGACGCTCGCGATCTTCTCGCCCTCCTCGAAGGGCAACAGGTTGACGATCGCGGTACCGCGCGCCTGGCGCGTACCCACCGGCAGCTCGTGCACCTTCAGGCGATAGACCTTGCCCTTGCTCGAGAAGAACAGCACGTACTCGTGCGTGGACGCGATGAACATCTCGTCGATGACGTCGTCCTCTTTGAGGTTGACGCCCGACACGCCCTTGCCGCCGCGCTTCTGGGCGCGGTAGGCGGCCACCGGGATACGCTTAACGTAGCCGGTGTGGGTGATGGTCACGACCATGTCCTCGTCGGCGATGAGGTCCTCGACATCCAGGTCCTTCTCAACCTGGCTGATTTCGGTACGGCGCTTGTCGCCAAACTTCTTGGAGATCTCGCGCATCTCTTCCTTGATGACGCCCAGAATCTTCTCCTCGTGCGCCAGCAGGTCCTCGTAGTAGGCGATGGCGCGGCGCAGGCCGTCCAACTCTTCTTGGATCTTGTCGCGCTCCAGGCCGGTCAGGCGGCGCAGCTTCATCTCGAGGATGGCCGTGGTCTGCTCGGGCGTAAAGCCAAAGCGTTCGATCAGTCGGCTGCTGGCCTCGGAGTCGGTCTGCGAGGAGCGGATGATGCTGATGACCTCGTCGATATGGTCAAGGGCCATCAGGTAGCCCTCGAGGATATGCGCGCGGGCCTGGGCCTTCTTAAGGTCGAAGCGGGTGCGGCGGGTGACGACGTCGACCTGGTGGTCGATGTAGTGCTGCAGCATCTCGCGCAGGCTCAGGCATTTGGGAACGCCGTTGACGAGTGCCAGGTTGTTGGCGCCAAAGGTCGTCTGCAGCGAGGTGTACTTATACAGGTTGTTGAGCACGACCTGCGGAATGACGCCCTTCTTGAGCTCGATGACCAGACGGATGCCCTTCTGGTTGGACTCATCGCGCATATCCGAGATGCCCTCAATGCGCTTGTCGTTGACGAGTTGGGCGATCTTCTCCTGCAGGGTGCCCTTGTTGACCATGTAGGGAATCTCGGTAAAGACCAGGCGGCTGCGGCCGGTCTTGGTGGACTCCACATGTGCCTTGGCACGCACGGTAATGGAGCCGCGGCCGGTCTCGTAGCTCTGCTTAATGCCGGCGCTGCCCATGATGATGGCGCCGGTGGGGAAGTCCGGACCGGGCATGATCTGCATGAGCTCGTCGACGGTGGCGTCGGGGTTGTCGATCAGGTAGCAGGTGGCCTCGATCGCCTCGGTGAGGTTATGCGGGGCGATGTTGGTGGCCATGCCGACGGCGATGCCCTGGCTGCCGTTGACCAGCAGGTTGGGGAAGCGCGCAGGCAGTGCCACGGGCTCGGCGAGCGATTCGTCGTAGTTGGGCTGCCAGTCGACGGTATCCTTCTGCAAGTCACGCAGCAGTTCCATGGCGGGCTTGGCCAGGCGGCTCTCGGTGTAACGCATGGCCGCCGCGCCGTCGCCATCGATGTTGCCGAAGTTGCCGTGACCGTCGATGAGCGGCGTGCGCATGGAGAACCACTGCGCCAGGCGGACCATGGCCTCGTAGACCGCAGAGTCACCGTGCGGGTGGTACTTACCGATAACTTCGCCGACCGTCCAGGCCGACTTTTTGTGTGGGCGGTTGGGGTAGATGCCGCTCTCGTTCATCGCGTACAGGATGCGGCGGTGTACCGGCTTTAAGCCGTCGCGCACGTCCGGCAGGGCACGCGCTGTGATAACCGACATCGAATACTCGATGAACGACTGCTTCATCTCGCGACCGAACTCCGAAATCTGGAGCTGGCCGCCGTTGATGTCCTCGCCGGCCGAGGCGCCACGATCGACTTCGCCAAAGCTCTCCTCGAGCTCACCGTCGTCGTCCTCTTCCTCATCATCATCGGCATCGGGGTTATAGGCGTCCGGATCGCCGTCCTCGCCCTGCTCAGCACGGGCAAGCAGGCGCTTCAGATCATCGGGCATACCGGCATCGCCGGCCTCGTCCATACCCTCGTTATTGTTGATATCGTCTGCCACGTTACCTCCTCTTAAGCGTCAAGGAATCGTGCATCATGTGCATGCTTCTCGATGTACTCGCGGCGATAGCCGACCTCGGAACCCATCAGCTCGCGCACGGCGCGGTCCGCCACCACGGCGTCCTCGATCGACACACGCTGCAGAATGCGGGTCTTTGGGTCCATCGTCGTCGAGGCAAGCTGTTTGGGGTCCATCTCGCCCAGGCCCTTGTAGCGCTGGACGGTATAGCCCTTGCGCTTTTTGGTGATCTTGCCGTCCTTGGCCTTGCCGTCCTCGTCGTTATCATCGGGGTTCAGGCCCAGACTCTGGATGGTATCGCGCAGGATCTCGTCTTCGGGCTGGCGGCCGTTGGGATACACGTAGTGGATCTTGTTGCGCACCTTAATGCCAAAGATGGGCGGGCAGGCAACATAGACGTAGCCGGCATCGATCAGCGGACGCATGTACTTGTAGAAGAACGTCAGCAGCAGGATGCGGATATGCGCGCCGTCGACGTCTGCATCGGTCATGATGATGATCTTGTGGTAGCGCGCCTTGGTGATATCGAAATCGCCGCCGGCGCCGGCACTCGTCGTGACGCCGCAGCCGATCGCGGTAATCAGCGACTGGATGGTGTCACTCGAGAACGCGCGATGGTCACCAACGCGCTCGACGTTCAAAATCTTGCCGCGCAGGGGCAGAATCGCCTGGATGTCTCGGCGACGGCCGTCCTTGGCCGAACCGCCTGCCGAGTCGCCCTCTACGATGAAGAGCTCGGTCAGCTCGGCATCGCGCACCGAGCAGTCGGCGAGCTTACCGGGCAGGGACGCCGTCTCGAGCAGGCTCTTGCTGCGGGTCGCCTCGCGCGCCTTGCGGGCGGCATTGCGCGCCTTGCAGGCCTGCTGCGCCTTCTTGACGATCTCGCGAGCGGGCTTAGGGTGCTCCTCGAGGTAATCGGCAAGGCCGTCGGTCACGATCTTGAGCGTCAGCGCGCGCATATAGGAGCTGCCGAGCTTGGCCTTGGTCTGGCCCTCAAACTGCGGATCGGGCAGCTTGACCGAGATAACGGCCGAAAGGCCCTCGCGCACATCGTCGCCGGTCAGATTGGCGTCTTTTTCCTTGAGCAGGTTCTGCTTGCGCGCATAATCGTTGATCACGCGGGTGAGCGCGGTGCGGAAGCCCTCAAGGTGCATGCCGCCCTCGGGGGTGTAGATGTCGTTGGCAAACGACATGACGTTCTCGCCGTAGCCGCTATTCCACTGCAGGGAAACCTCAACCTCGCCCATCTTGGCCACAGGTGCGTCCGGGTCCGATTTGCCCTCGATGTAGATAGGCTCCTTAAAGGCCTCGGGGACGTCCTTGCCCTCGTTAAGGAACTTGACGAAGTCGATGATGCCGCCCTCGTAGCAAAACTCCTCCACGTGGGGAGTAGACTCGCGCTCGTCAGTCAGCACGATTTTGAGGTTCTTATTGAGGAACGCCGTCTCCTGCAGACGGTTGTGCAGCGTATCGAAATCGTAAATGCAGGTCTCGAAGATCTCGTCGTCGGGCCAGAAGGTGACGGTGGTGCCCGTCGAATCCGAGGTGCCCACGACCTCCATCTTCTTGACGGTCTTGCCGCGCGAGAACTCCATCTCGTAGGTGTTGCCGTCGCGACGAACCTGAACGACCACGCGCTTGGACAGTGCGTTGACGACGGAGATGCCAACGCCGTGCAGGCCGCCCGAGACCTTATAGGCCGAATTATCGAACTTACCGCCGGCGTGCAAAATCGTCATGACGACCTCGAGCGTCGGGATCTTTTTAACAGGGTGCTCGTCGACGGGGATACCGCGCCCGTTGTCGACGACCGTGATGGAGTTGTCGGCGTGGACCGTCACCTGGATCTCGGTGCAGAAACCGGCCATGGCCTCGTCGACGGAGTTGTCAACGATCTCCCACACCAGGTGATGCAGACCGCTGGCGCTCGTCGAGCCGATATACATGCCCGGGCGCTTACGAACGGCCTCGAGACCTTCGAGAATCTTAATCTCGCCGCCATCGTAATCGTTTTCGTTTGCCACACGTCCTCCTTCAGTCAAGAAAATGTGTACAGCCTTACTAGTTTATCGTAAAAAAATACCCTCGGGAACGAGGGTATTTGGCTCTACAAGGCCACCAGATGCGATTTAAGGCTCTTTTTTGCTTTGCACGCCCTTGGCCCACTCGGCACTGGCTCTCATGGCGTTCTCGAGGGCCTCGCGCAGTTTTTGGTCTTCGATGGGCGCCACTTGGCGCTCAATCTCGGTGCGCTCGGCATCGCTGAGGTCGGCGTGTGGGGCCGGCGGGCGCTCGGTCGCCGCTGGGCGAAGGCGCTCCTTGGCGGCGGGCGGCGTGTGACCGGGCGCGGTGGTTTTGAACACCAGGCCATCCACATGCGCACCGGCGCGCTCCATGCGCGCGCGGATGATCTCGCGCAACAACGTCATTTCCTGCGTCCACGAGGGCGAGTCGAGATATACCAGCAGCTCATTGGACTCGGGCAGGTAGCGCAGGCCCGTCACATGCCGCCCCTCGCGCGTGCCCGAGCACACCGCGTTCCACGCGCGATAGACCGCGCGCGACTCCTCGGCGGCCTCCATCTGCGCACGGCGCTCAGGGGTCGCAGCCGCCAGGATGCGCTGGCGCTCTGCGTTCAACAAGCCACTGAAGGCGACCGTTTCGCTCTCGCGCTCGTAATTAGCACGTCTCACCCATGCTCACCACCTTGGCTCGATCAAGCAGGTCATCGGTAAAGTACCCCAGGTTGGTCGTGGTTATGACCGTCTGGATATCATCGCCGATCAGCCGCAGGAAAGCACCGCGGCGTTCGCCGTCGAGTTCGCTCATCACGTCGTCCAAAAGCAGCAGTGGGGCGGTGCCCAGGACATCGCGAGCCACGGCCACCTCCGCCACCTTCCAGGCCAGAACCAACGTTCGCTGCTGACCTTGGCTGGCAAATGAACGGGCGGAGCGACCCGCCACAGCAAACTCAATCTCGTCGCGATGCGGTCCCACCAACGTCACGCCGCGGCGAATTTCCTCGTCGGCGTGCTCATCAAGGGCAGCCAGCATGCGCTCGTACGCCCAGCCCTTCAGCTCTTCGCGATCATCGACCTGGGGCAAATCCCCCAGCGTGGACGCATAGGACACGTTGGCGGCTTCACCGGACGCCACTTGCCCGTAGGCAGTACGCACATGGCCCGCCAGCCGGTCGAGCAGGGCCAACCGGTGCACGAGCAGAGCCGCGCCCGCGCGGGCAATCGAATCGTTCCACGCGCCGAGCATCTCGCGGCAGCACCAGGCCTCCTTGAGCAAGGCGTTACGCTGGGTCACGCAGCGACCATAGGTGCTCGCAAGATCGGCATAGCGTGCGCTCAGTTGCATGCCAAAGTCGTCGAGGGCGGCGCGGCGCACACTGGCGCCTCGCTTAACCATGTCCAGATGGTCGGGGCAAAACAGCACGCTCGGCAGAACCCCGCGCACACCGGCGGCAGAGCATCTCTTGCCGTTGCGGCTAAACGAGCGTTTACCGTCCTCCGCGCTCAATCCCATATCAAGCACGCGGCCGTCGCCCTCGAGCCTCAGCTCGACCTTGCACGAGCCCACGCCGTCATGGACGAGCTCGGCTGCGGTCGGATGCCTAAACGAGGCGCCGCTCGTCAGCAGCTGCAGCGCCTCTATGAGATTGGTCTTTCCCGCCGCGTTGGGTCCCGCAAGTATCGTCACGCCCTCGTCCAGGGCAAGGCGATAGCTATCGAAGCTGCGGTAGTGCGCGACGGAAAGATCGCGGGCGAACATGGTCATAGGGCAGTTGCTAGATGCGGACCGGCATGACCAGGTACAGGTAGTTGATCTTGTCGTAGGACTTGAAGATGCCCGCCTGCGAGTAGCTCTTGAGCTCCAGCGTGATCTCCTTCTCCTTGGACAGGGCATTGAGGCAGCCAAAGATGTAGTGGTAGTTGAAGGCGATGGTGCCCGACTCGCCCTCGGCCTCGACATCGATCGTCTCCTGCGCAAGGTCCTGGTCATTGGAAATGGAGGACAGGCCCATCTGCCCGTTCTCGACATCGATCTCGAACTTGACGGCGGGGTTGGCGCTCGCGATAACGGCCACGCGCTTGAGGGCGGCGTTAAAGGCGGCGACGTCGATCTTGACGCTCGTCACGCACGAATCGGGGATGAGCTGCTTGTAGTTGGGGTACACGCCCTCGATGCGGCGCGACACGTAGGTGGTGTTGCCGGCCTCAAAGACGACCTGGGTGTCGGTAGCCCCGATCATGATGGTCGCCTGGCTGGCCATGATGTTCAGCGCGTCGTTAAAGGCGTCGGCCGGAACGTTGAGTTCAAAGGAGCCCTCGAGGGTTGAGGTCTCGACCTGCGTATCGCACACGGCCAAGCGGAAGGAATCGGTCGCCACCAGGCGCACGGTGTTGTTCTCGACCTTCATGTGCACACCACCCAGGATGGGGCGGGCCTTGTCAGTCGAGGTGACGCGCCACACGCGGCCGACCATTTCGGACAAGATATCGGTCGGCAGTTCCACGGCGCTCTCGATGGCATAGGCCGGAAACTCGGGGAAGTCATTGGCATCGAGCGTGTTCAGGCGGAAAGAGCTCTTCTCACAACCAATCAGCACCTGGCGCTCGGACAGCTCAAAGGTGACCGGGGCATCGGGGAGGGTCTTGGTGATATTGGAGAGCATCTTACAAGGGATAACCATCTCGCCCCCTTCTTCGACATGTGCCGCGATGCGATGACGGATCGAGATGGTGTAGTTAGAGGTCTGGAATTCCAAGATGCCGTCTTGCGCCTTGACGAGCACGCCCGACAGGATGGGAAGGGTGGACGCCGAAGCGACACCCTTCATAACGACGCCGATGGCTTGTGTAAGCGAGCTCTGGCTGACGGTGAACTTCATCTTTTAATACCTTTCTTTAGATATAAATATCTTAATAATAGTAATAGCACTGACGAAACTGTTGATTACTCCCAAAGACGCAGGTCAGACCCAGAAAGAGAATCGACAGCAACCTGTGTGCAACGGGGGTGGTTTTCCACGTTCAAAACCTGCGCAAAACTTTTCACCACCGCGGGTTGGGTTTTAGACACCTTATGCCCATGGTTTCGACAAGTTTTCAACAGGTGTCTCTATTTCCCTACGAGCGCAGTGTAATTTTATCGCGCAGCGATTTGAGGTCTTCGGTGACGGTACGGTCTTCCTGGATCATCTTCTGGACCTTTTTGTAGCTCGTGCTGACGGTCGAGTGGTTGCGGTTGCCAAATTCGGCGCCCACCGCCGTGGTCGTCATCTCGCACATCTCGATGGCCAGGTAGATAGCGATATGGCGTGCTTTGGCGATATTGGCGTTGCGACGCGGGCCGATGAGCTCCTCGTGCGTCACGCCGTACTGCTCTTCGATGACGGACTGAACCGTCTGGACGTTGATCTTTTTGGCCGATGTGTCGAAGTACTGGCTGGCGATGGCGTCGATATCGTCAAAGGTGAGCTCCCCGCCCTCGCGCTCGCGGTCGCCCGCCTCGCCGGCGCAGCGCTCGCAAAAGCTCTCGAGTTCGCGGATGTTGGTGCCCGAGACCTCGGCCATGTGTTTAAAGTGCTCGTCGGTCAGGTGTCCGCCGTCGCCCCCATAGGCCGCCAGCAGCGAGTCGTCGCCTGCCTCGGGAGCGGCGACGATGGTGTTCTCGTAATAGCGCTGCAAGATCTTGTATTTCATCTCGTAGCTGGGCTCTGCGACCAGGCAGAGCATGCCGGCGTTGAAGCGGCTGGTCAGACGCTCGTCCATGCTCAGGTCCTTGGGGGCACGGTCTGCCGCGATGACGACCTTCTTGTTGTTGCGGATGAACTCGTCCATGAGCTGGAAAAAGTAGTCCACGCTCGCGCGCTTGCCGATGATGTTTTGGATGTCATCGATGATGAGCACGTCCACGCCGTGGTACGCCTGCATGATGGGGGCGTTGCTCTTCTTTTGGCGGTCGAACTCGGTCATCAGGTCGTCCAGATATGCCTGGGAGTTGGCATACTTGACCTTGATCTCGGGCGACTTCTCGGCGAGCTCGTTTTTGATGGCAAGCAGCAGGTGCGTCTTGCCCAGGCCCGATTTGCCGTAGATGAACAGTGATGTGCATGTGCCGCGCTCGTCCGCGAGGGCGGCAAACTTGAGTGCCGAGCGATAGGCATGGCTGTTTTCGGGGCCGTAGACAAAGTTCTCAAAGGTAAATTTTGAGTTCGCGGCGAGCGGGGCTCCATCCGTATTCTGCTCGGCCGGCACGGTCGGCGCCGGTATGGGTGAAGCGGGGGTCGCAGCTTGCGTGGATTTAGTCGGCGCTCCGCCCTTCATCTGGTTCATCATGCGACGAAAATCATCGGCCGAGAGCGTGTTCTTGATTGCAATGCCCGAATCCGCGCCCGCCGCTGCGTCGTGAGCGATAGGCATGTGCGTGACGGGTGCGTTCGTTGACGTCGCCGCCGCGGTCGGCAACGGTGCCATGGTTTCACGGGAAACATCGCTGTGCTGGTGCTCGATTGTCGGCACGTCGCCTGCGGAGGTCGGTGCCGCCGGGGAAGCGGCGGGAGCCGTGGCGGGCGCCGTCGCGGCAGCGGATTCCGTTGCGGCGCCTTGCGGTGCCACGATGTCGAGCGCGATCGGTGCAAAGGCGATTTCTTCCAGATAGGCCTCAATAGTCGGCTGATGCTTTTTGAGCTGCGCGATGGCAAAGCGCGAGGGAGCCTCGATCGTGAGCGTATCTTCGGTCAGGCTTATGGCCCGCGATTGCCCCAGCATGTTGATGAGGCGTGCATCTTGGCCGTCGCGCTGGCAAAAGGCGATGGCATCCCCCAGGATGATGCTTGCTTCCTCGTCCACTGTCTCTCCCGTTCTTTAGCTCTGAGCTCGCACGCGAGCGGCGCCGAGTTCGGTCAGATGGTATTTCTGGCCATGCTTGATGACCAAGCCGGCCTGCGCCAAGTCATTGAGCGTGCGTGACCAAGTGGGGGCCGAGTTTCCAAACGCCCTCGCCAGATCGGTTGCACCGCACGCTTGATTTTGCGCCAGATAGCCCAGCGCGGCGTTGCCGCGATCGCTTACGAACACGTCCGGTTGTGGCTGCGCATACTGATTTGCTGCATTAGGATACATCATTTGAGCTGCTGGTTGTTGAGAACTCTGCATCGGCGGCATTTGCTGTTGAAAACTTTGAGGCCACTGTTGGTAAGGCTGCAGAGGCATCTGTTGGGCCCAGGGGTTGTACTGCTGCTGCGGCATCTGCTGGTACGGCTGCTGATATCCCTGCTGGTACTGCTGCGGGAACTGCTGGCCATACCCCAGTGGCGGCATCTGCTGATATGGATATCCCCGTTGGTACGGCTGATAGCCCATTTGCTGGCCACCCGGTGCCCCCGTCGCCTGCTGCATTGCTGCTGCATCCTGATCTGCCAGCGGCATGGCCTCTGGCATGTTTGGCGTCATCGACATAGATGCCGCCTGGGGCTCTTGTGTGGGAAGCATTCCGGGCTGCTGCATCTGCCCCACGGGGGGCTGCATCTGCTGCGTTGCCATGGGCTGCTGCGCAAAAGCTCCCGGCAGGGGATATGTGGGCTGCTCCGTCTCGGGCCGCACGGCAGCACCGCGTCCGCCGGCACGCTCGATTTCCTGCACGCGTTTAGGGTTCAGGCTTACCGTAACCACGGTGCCGTTGCCCATGTTGTCCTCGATGGATACGGCACCGCCGGCGTTTTCCAAATACTCCTGCACCATGGGAAACCCTGCTCCGGTTCCACGGATATAGCGCTTCATCTTGCTGTTTGCGCTGGTAACGCCAAAGTCGAAAGCGCGTTCCTTGTCGTCGATGCCGGGTCCTTGGTCAGCAAAGCGGATGGTGTCTCCGCCGTCCAGAATCGAGATGATGGGCTCTGCAAAGTGTGCGTGGATAAAGTTTTCGACAATCTCGCGGATGACCATGAGCGAGATATGGCCACCTTGTTCTTTCATGCACTGGTAGACGGTGTTGGTCGTCTCTTCCAAATACGTGCGGACATCTTGCGGATCGATGACGATCACACGCGGTGTCGACAGCATGTCGTCATAGACGGCGATGCGCGCGGCGTACATGGCTTTTGGCGCCTGCGTTGTCGTCTGTTCACCTTCGTCACGCTCTTCGCGCACGCCGGTGATGTGCTCGTTGTCGGGTGCCGGGTCTCCGGAATCGACCATGGTGTAAAAGTCGTCAGACATGCCGCTCGCAATCTTCCAAAAGGTTTCGAACAAATAGTAGCTCACCGTGCAATGTTTCTCATCTTTCGACAAACTTTCAAAACCTGTTGAAAACTTTGGAAAATGGACGAAAAGTTCTCAACATTGCCAACATGACCTGTTGAAAACTCGATGAAATATCATGAAAAGTTGCCATGCACCGCTAAATCGAGCTTGGCTTATGGGGGAACCGTGTGAACTGCGCAACCTTTTACCTTTGATTTCTTGACATTTGAACATTGATTTCCCTACAATCTTCAAGCTCACGTGTCTATATCTGCGTCCGCGTCCCCGCGGACACTCGAAATGCAGCAGGAGGAACTTAAGATGAAGCGTACGTATCAGCCTAATAAGCGTAAGCGTGCCAAGACCCATGGCTTCCGTGCCCGTATGGCCACTAAGGGTGGTCGTGCCGTGCTCGCCCGTCGTCGCGCCAAGGGCCGCAAGCGTCTCACTGTCTAGCAGCGATACACACATCTCGCATGAAGACTATTAAGTCTCGGCAAGATTTCGAGCATGTGTTCAGTCAGGGGCGTCGTTTCAATCACCCTCTGATTCGAATGACCATATGTGAATCGGTTGGCGAAGGCGACTCCGGAAGGGTCGCCTTCGTTGGTGCTAAGCGACTCGGTTGTGCCGTCGTGCGCAACCGATCTAAGCGTGTGATGCGCGAGGCCGCCCGCAGCTGCGGATTTCCCGTTGCGGGTTATGACATCATCTTGTTTGCAACTCCCAAGACGAGGGTTTCCTCGCCGCAGGAGATGGACAAGGCGTTGCGTTCGCTTATGAAGCGCGCCGGCGTTGCCGGGGAGGAGCGATGAGCAATCACGTTTTGCGACGTGTTGCCATCGCTCCTATTCGCATATATCAACAGGTTATTTCGCCCTTATTGCCTGACGCCTGCATTTATTACCCAACGTGCTCGCAATACGCCATCCAGGCGATTGAGAAGCACGGTGTTTTGAGAGGCTGCTGGCTTGCCGTGAGGCGCATCGCTCGCTGCAATCCCCTGCACGTCGGCGGTTATGACCCTGTGCCCTAGCGGGCACTCGCTATCGGAGGAAAACTTACATGTGGGATTGGATCGTTAACATCCTTTTCGAGCTGCTCAAGCTCATCCAGACCTTTGCGGTCGACTGGGGCCTGTCCATCATCATCCTGGTGGTCATCATCCGTCTGCTGCTGACGCCGCTTATGCTCAAGTCGACCAAGTCGACGGCTCGCATGCAGGTGCTGCAGCCCAAGATGCTCGAGATCCAGGAGCGCTATGCCGACGATCCCCAGCGTCAGGCCGAGGAGATGCAGAAGTTCTACAGCGAGAACAAGTTCAACCCCATGGCTGGCTGTCTGCCGCTGCTGATTCAGATGCCTATCCTGTTCGCCCTGTTTACATTGCTGCGCAACCTGCCGCAGTACTTTAACAACGGCACGTTCTCGTTCTTCAACATCCTGCCCGACCTGACCACCACGCCGAGCGCTTCCTTTGCCGATGGCTTTATGGTTGCACTGCCTGCGCTGGTTTGCCTGATCCTGTTTGCCGTCCTGACCCTGATTCCGCAGCTCTATATGTCGCGCAACCAGACCGGCCAGCAGGCTCAGAGCATGCGTATGATGGCCGTTGTCATGACGGTCATGATGCTTTGGATGGGCTGGAGCCTTCCCGTTGGTGTTCTGCTGTACTACGACGTCTCGTCTGCTTGGCAGGTTATCCAGCAGATTTTTGTGACGCAGAAGGTCATCGACAAGGCGAAGGCCGATGAGGAGGAGCGTCTTAAGAACGCTCCGCTGCAGGTTGAGGTCACTCGTCGCGAGAAGAAGCCGCGCCCGCACAAGAAGAAGTAGTGGGATATCAATCTTATTTAGGTACCTAACTTTTGGAGTACGTTATGTCTGAAGAGATCATCGAGGATATGCTTGAGGAGGTTGCCCCGCAGGTCGCGGGCGATTATCCCGAGATTGCACAGCGCTACAAGGCTGGTGAAGAGCTGACCGATGAGGAGCTCGACACCATTGCCGATGTTGCGATTTCCATCCTGCGTTCCATCCTTTCGCACTTCGATGCCGCCAACTCTCCTATCGATGAGTATGAGGGCGACGAGGGTGAGCTGATTTTGGATGTAACGGCTCCCGACCTTGCTGTTCTCATTGGCCGTCATGGTCGCACTCTTGATGCTCTTCAGGTTATGTTCTCTTTGCTGGTGAGCCGCAAGCTTGGCTTTAGGTATCCGGTTGTAGTGGACGTCGAGGGATACAAGAGTCGCCGTCAGGATAAGGTCGCCTCCATGGCTCAGTCTGCTGCCGAGCGTGCCATCCGCACTCATAAGAGTGTTTCGCTTCCGCCCATGAATGCCTACGAGCGCCGACTGGTTCACATTGCACTTCGTGGCAACGATGCAGTCGATACTCATTCTGAGGGTTCTGACCCTGATCGCCATGTGGTGATTGTTGCTCGATAATCTACTCGAGCTTATGCTAGGGGGACGTGGTTTCCACGTCCCCTTTTTTTGTCAAAAGTTCTCGATACGCTGATTTTTGTCAGAAAGGAGCTTCTGTTGTTTGTACTTACCGATCAGCAGGCTGACGAGATGTTGAGTCGCCTAACTTCCTATTGCAAAGAATATTCCTTGAGCGTAACTGATATTGAGCTGAGGAAATGTATCCAGCATTTGGATTTGGTTCTAGAAACAAATAAGACAACCAATCTCACCCGTATTCTTAACGTAGAAGATGCTGCCGTACTTCATATCCTCGACTCACTTGTTTTGCTCCCCTATATCAATAAGGCTCCTGAGGGAGCTTTGCTCGATATGGGAACAGGTGCGGGCTTCCCTGGTATTCCATTAACCATAACCACGCATCGTAAAGCTACTTATATTGACTCTGTTGGCAAGAAGGTTGATGCGGTTAATTCCTTTGTCCATGCTCTTGGATTGAAACATGCTCATGCGGTTCATGATCGTCTTGAAGAATATGCTCGAAGCCATAAGAAGCAGTTCTCCGTTGTAACCGCCCGCGCACTGGCCCCTCTACCGATTCTTGTTGAGTATGCGGCTCCGTACCTGAAGGATGGAGGGCTATTTGTTATCACCAAGGGCAATCCTTCGGATGAGGAGCTTGCTTCCGGCATGTCAGCAGCTAAGATTTGCGGCTTCACTTTGCTTCTGAATGACGCAATTGATTTGCCTGAAGGCTTGGGTCACAGGGAGTTCATTGTTCTTAAGAAGAGTCATTCAGCATCCGTTTCATTGCCTCGTGCAAATGGCATGGCAAAGAAGAATCCGCTTGCCTAGATGTTTCACGTGAAACATAATGGTTACTAACAGCTTGCAGTGTTTCACGTGAAACATAGCAGTTGCTATCGATTCGGAATGTTTCACGTGAAACATCCTCCGTTTGACAGCTTTAATACACACCAGGAGGGACCGTGGGATTTCGCGACGTTAAGCGTTCTAAGAGCGCAAAAGACACGCGTATCATTGCAATCATCAATCAAAAAGGCGGCGTCGGTAAGTCAACGACGGCTGTAAACCTTGCAGCAGCACTGGGTGAGCAGGGTCGTAAGACACTGATTGTTGATTTTGATCCGCAGGGAAACAGCACCAGTGGATTCGGAATTGAAAAAGAAGACCTTGATCACTGCATCTATGATGCATTGCTGAATGATGTGCCGGCAGAATCGCTTGTTCTTGATACAAATTGCAAAAAGGTATTCGTAATTCCGGCTACAATTCAGCTTGCAGGCGCGGAAATTGAACTCGTAAGCGCAATTGCTCGTGAAACCCGTCTCAAAGATTTGCTTGAGCCGATTCAGGACGAGTTCGATTTTATTTTCATTGACTGCCCTCCTTCGCTCGGCCTGCTTACTATCAACGCTTTGACCGCAGCAGACAGCGTTTTGATTCCGATCCAGTGCGAGTATTACGCACTCGAGGGCGTTACGAAGCTGCTTGAGTCAATGAAGATGGTCAAATCTCGTCTGAACAAGGGCTTAGACACCTACGGTGTGCTTATGACCATGTATGACTCGCGTACTTCTCTATCGAATCAGGTTGTTGAGGAGGTTCAATCGTACTTTGGTGATAAGGCATTTAAGACGTTGATCCCCCGTACGGTTAAAATCTCCGAAGCTCCGTCTTTTGGGGAACCGGTAATTACCTATGCACCTCAAAATAAGGGTGCAAAAGCATATATGAACCTTGCAAAAGAGGTGATCAAGCGTGCCTAGTGTAAAGAAACGTGGCGGATTGGGACGTGGACTCAATGCTTTGGTCTCAGAGGCCGAGTATGAGACCGGTGGTTCGGCTTCATCGGCTTCGAATGCCGCATCTGAAACAAAACTACCTATTGAGGATATCGTTCCCAACCCTAATCAGCCGCGAATTCACTTTAACGAAACTGAACTTCGTGAGTTGAGCGAATCAATCCAAGAACATGGCGTCTTGCAGCCGCTTTTGGTTCGCAAGCATGGAAACGGCTATGAGATCATCGCTGGTGAGCGTCGTTACCAAGCGTCAAAGCTTGCTGGTCTTGAGGAGCTGCCTGTCATCATTAAAGATGTTAATGATGAAGAGATGCTGGCTCTTGCTCTGATCGAAAACCTTCAGCGTTCTGATCTGAATCCCGTCGAAGAGGCTAAGGGCTATCGCCAGCTTATCGATGCCAGCGGTATGACCCAGGAGGCATTGTCGAAGGCAGTCAGCAAGTCACGCTCCGCAATTACAAACTCGCTGCGCCTTCTCGATCTCCCTGAAGTTGTTCAGCAGATGATTTTTGAGGGCAAACTTACTGCTGGTCATGCACGTGCGATTCTTGCAGTTCCCTATGAGGACGCTCGAATTCGACTTGCAGAGAAGGTTGTTGCAGAGGGCCTTTCCGTAAGAGCGACAGAAAATCTTGCTCCGTTGTTTTCTGCCGGAGAGACACCTAAGACGCCGAGGCCTGCAACGCCTCAGTCTTTTAAAAAGGCTGCCCGCGTGCTTCGTCAGGTTTTTAATACCAACGTGCGTGTTAAGAGCTCGCGTGGAAAGAATAAGATTGAGATTGAGTTTAAAGACGAGGAAGAGCTCTCTCGTATTCTTGGCGAAATGATTCAGTTTGATCAAGGAGGCCAAGATGAGGAATAGGATTTTAACTGCGATTGCATTGGCGACGACTGTCGCGGCTGGTGCCTTTGCTGGCTATAAGATCGCGACAGACGATGAACTTCGAGGTCGTTTGCTTCGTAGTGCGCAAGATATTGTCGATACATCCAAGAAGAAAATGGATGTTATGACAGAAGATGTTGCCATGCGTACGGCTCAGGTAACGAAGAATCCCAAGATTAATCAAGGTTGGGTTAGTAACCAATGGGAAAATGTAGGCTATTAGGTACCTAACAATTACTTAGCATATTTTGAGGGGTCCTTGTCTGATTCACGAGGCAAGGACCCCTTATTTTGGCCGTAAAAAATGGGACAGGTAGCAGCTGATTCAAAATTAAGGTCAATAAATAAAACGGCCCCGGTTGCATCTCCTGTAACCGGGGCCGTTCGATGTTTCACATGAAACGTTTTGGGGTGCGACTCCCCTATGCGTTCTTCTGAACTTTGAAGCGCTGCTTCAGCTGTCCGCAAGCGGCGTCAATATCGTTACCACGGGAGTTACGAATCGTGGTCTCGATGCCACGGGACTCAAGACGACGCTGAAGATCCTCAACCTTATGAATCGGCGACGGCTTGAGCGGGCTGCCCTCGATGTCGTTAAGCTGAATCAGGTTGACGTGGCACAACGTTCCCTCGCAGAAGTCGCAGAGCGCCTGCATCTCGGGATTCGTATCGTTGACGCCTTCGATCATGGCATACTCATAGGTCGGGCGGCGGCCAGTCTTCTCGGTGTAGAGTTGAAGCGCCTCGTGAAGGCGAAGTAGCGTGTACTTCTTAACACCGGGCATTAGCTTATTGCGTGTCGACTGGATGGCGGAATGCAGGGAAACGGCAAGCGTGAACTGCTCGGGGATGTCGGCAAATTTGCGAATACCGGGAATAACGCCGCTGGTAGAGACGGTGAGGTGACGAGCACCGATACCGATGCCATCGGGGTCGTTGAGGATTCGCAACGCCTTGAGAACCTCGTCGTAGTTGGCAAACGGCTCGCCCTGGCCCATGAAGACAACGCTCGTGACGCGCTCGCCAAAGTCGTTGGATACATGAAGTACCTGGTCGACGATCTCTTGAGCGGTCAGAGAGCGCTTGAGGCCGTTGAGGCCGGTAGCGCAAAAGGCACAGCCCATGCCGCAGCCTGCCTGGGTGGAAACGCAGACGGAAAGCTTGTTGCGACGGGGCATACCGACAGTTTCGACGGAAATGCCGTCGTGGTACTCGAGCAGATACTTGCGCGAGCCATCTTTGGAAACCTGCTTGGTGAGTTCAGTCGGCGTATCAAAGGCAAAAGCCTCTTTAAGCTGCTCGCGGAAAGCCTTGGGAAGGTTGGTCATGTCGTCGAACGAACAAACGTTCTTCTCAAAGACCCATTCGATGAGCTGCTTCGCGCGGAAGGCGGGCTGGCCAAGCTCGGCCACGAGCTCGCGAATATCGTTTTGGCTCAAGTCGCGAATGTCCTGAGATTTAGTCCTGGGATTCATGGAAGCCTTTCGATTTTGGGGAAACGTAGAGGGTATCGCTACAATATGGTATCAGCTGCAGAAATTATAGAGGAGGAGTCTGCCCATGCCGGGTAAAAGCCTAGAGAACATGCACGTAGCGGTCTTGGCGGGCGGTCATTCCGCTGAGCGCGAGATCTCGCTTAATTCGGGAAAGAACGTTGTGGTGGCACTGAAGGAAGCCGGCTACACCTCGGTGGAGCTGCTCGATACGGCCGCTGATGACTTTATGGTAACCATGGCAACCGGCGGCTTTGACGTGGCGTTTATCGCCATGCACGGTGCCGGCGGCGAGGATGGCGCCATGCAAGGCGCCATGGAGACCCTGGGTATCCCCTACACGGCTTCGGGCGTGCTTGCCAGCGCCTGCGGTGCCGACAAGGAGGTCTCTAAGCTCCTGTACGCCAAGGCGGGCATTCCCATTGCCCCCGGCCTTGCGCTCGAGGTGGGCGATGAAGTCGATATCGATCATATCGTCGAGGTTTGTGGCGAGCGCTGCTTTGTGAAGCCGGCCGTCAACGGTTCCAGCTATGGCATTTCCCTGGTCCATGAGCCCTCCGAGCTGCCCGCGGCAATCGCCAAGGCGTTTGAGTACGGCGACAAAGTACTGGTCGAGAAGTGCATCGAGGGTACCGAGATCACCGTCGGCGTATACGGCGAAGATGACGTGCGCGCTCTGCCGATTGTCGAGATTCGTAAGCCCGAGGACTGTGAGTTCTACGATCTGGACGTGAAGTATGTCGACCCTACGGACATCCATCGCATTCCGGCGCAGATTTCACCCGAGAATTACGCTCGTGCCCAGGAGCTTGCCTGTGCTGCTCACAAGGCCCTCGGTTGCCTGGGTATCTCGCGCAGCGACTTTATCGTGAGTGAGGACGGCCCCGTTATCCTCGAGACCAATACCATTCCCGGCATGACCGATACGTCGCTGTATCCGGACGAGATCCGCCACACCGACGACATGACGTTCCCGCAGGTCTGTGACAGCCTGATCCGTATGGGCCTTCGTCGAGCGGGCATTGCATGCTAATCGAGGACGCGGTTTCGTCAGGAACGCCGCAGTTTGTCATCGACTCCTATGCCACGCTTGCCGAACGCGCCAAAACGCAGTCCTTTGGTCTTATCGAGGAAGATGTGATTGTCCTCGATACCGAGACCACAGGTCTTTCGGTGCAGGACAATGAACTGATCGAGATCTCGGCGGCCCGTCTTTCGGGCCGCGAGATCGTCGACCGTTTCGATACCTTCGTGCATCCCAAGCAGCTGATTCCCGCCGAGATTACCGAGCTCACGAGCATTACAAATGCCGATGTGGCAGATGCCCCGTCGGCCGTTGAGGCCGTCGCCGCTCTCGCCGATTTTGTCGGTGGTTGCCCGGTGATCGCACATAACGCCACGTTCGACCGCTCGTTTATCGAGTCGGTCAAAGGCGGCGTCAACGTGAGCGATATTTGGATCGATTCGCTGGCGCTGTCGCGAATCGCGCTTCCGCGCCTGGCCTCGCACAAGCTGTCTTTTATGGCCGATCTGTTTGGCTGTGACTCGGTATCACACCGTGCCAATGCCGACGTCGACGCCCTGTGTGGCGTATGGCGCGTGTTGCTCGTGGCGCTCACCGACTTGCCCCAGGGCCTCATGGCGCGCCTAGCCGACATGCATCCGGATGTGCCTTGGTCCTATCGTCCTATCTTCTCATTCTTGGCAGGGCAGAACCCTGGTTCTATCTTCTCTCTCAGCGCCGCTCGTGCTGACGTTCTCAAGGCCGATCGCGCCGACGATCGGGTGGACGCCGACGAACTGCCGGTCCTCAAGATGCCGAGTCGTGAGGAGATTGAGGCAGACTATGCGCCAGGTGGCCTGGTCAATCGCATGTACCCCACCTACGAGCCGCGTGATGAGCAGATTGCGATGGCGCTCGAGGTCCGCGATGCGCTGGTCACGGGCACTCATCGTGTAATTGAGGCGGGCACGGGCGTCGGCAAATCGATGGCCTATCTGGTGCCTTTTGCCGAGGCAGCACGCCGTAACAACATCACGGTTGGTATTGCGACCAAATCGAACAATCTCGCCGACCAGCTCATGTACCATGAGCTGCCAAAACTTGCCGAGCAACTGGACGGTGGTCTGTCATTTTGCGCTCTCAAGGGGTATGACCACTATCCGTGCCTGCGCAAGCTTGAGCGCATGAGCCGCGGCCAGGCCGAGATTACCACCAAGCGCGATCCGGCGGACACGCTCACGGCGGTCGCGGTCATTATGGCGTACGTCTGCCAATCAGCCGATGGCGACCTCGACTCACTTGGCATTCGGTGGCGCAGCGTCAACCGCCCCGACTTTACGACGGCCTCGCGCGAGTGTGCTCGTCGCCTCTGCCCGTTTTTCCCTGATAAATGTTTGGTCCACGGCGCTCGCCGTCGTGCGGCGCATGCCGATGTGGTGGTCACCAACCATTCCCTGCTGTTCCGCAACGTTGCGGCCGAGGGCAGGATTTTGCCTCCGATTCGTCATTGGGTAATCGACGAGGCCCATTCCATCGAGCGCGAGGCGCGCCGCCAGTGGGCGCGCGTGGTGTCGGCGGACGAGTCACGCGTTCTGTTTGAGCGCCTGGGTGGCTCGAGCACCGGCGCGCTAAGCCAGGTTTCCCGTGATTTGGCAACCTCCGAGGGCTCTACGCTCTATCTGGGCCTTACTGCCAAGGCGACGTCGACGGTTGCGCGCGCGAGCATGGCAATCGCCGACGTGTTCGATGGCGTTCGCGAGCTCGGCCGCCGTGCCCGTGGGGGTTATGACAATGCTAATCTATGGATTGGCCCCGAACTGCGCGAATCTGACGACTGGCATGATTTCTTACAGTCGGCCTACGCTGCCATCGACGCGTTGGAACAGGCTGACAAGAGCGTCGACGCGCTGGTGCAAGCCGTCGCCGCCGACAAGCCCGAGGTTGTTGTCGACCAGGGTGATATCTCGCGCCGCTTGCACGAGCTGGCCGAGAACCTCAAACTCATCATTGACGGCACCGATGAACACTACGTGTATTCGCTGCAGGTCAATCGCAGGTTGCGTGCCGGCGGAGAGTCAATGACCGCAGAGCGCATCGACATTGGCGAGGCCTTGGCAACCGAGTGGCTGCCCGAGGTTCACACGGCTATCTTTGCCTCGGCGACCATGACGGTGTCCAAAAGCTTTGAACACTTTAACCACGCGGTCGGCCTCGATCGCATCGGTGCTTCAACATCCTCATCGTTGCACTTGGACTCGAGCTACGACTTCGATTCGAACATGGCTGTAGTCGTTGCGGGTGATATCCCCGATCCGCGCGATCGTGAGAGCTATCTTACGGCGCTCGAGCGCGTGCTGGTCGACGCCCATCTTGCCATGGGCGGATCGGTGCTCACACTGTTCACCAATCGGCGCGACATGGAAGACCTGTACGCCCGCGTTGAGCCCAAGATGGCCCGTGCGGGTCTGGAACTCAACTGCCAGCAGCGCAACTCATCTCCTCGTCGCCTGCGCGACCGGTTTATCAGCGAGCCGACTTCATCGCTTTTTGCGCTTAAGGCCTTCTGGGAGGGATTCGACGCCAGCGGCGAGACGCTGCGCTGCGTCATCATTCCCAAGCTGCCGTTCTCGAGCCCCACGGACCCGCTCTCGTGCGAGCGCAACCTGCGTGAAGACCGCGCTTGGGCGCGCTATTCGCTGCCCGAGGCGGTGCTCGAGGTCAAGCAGGCGGCCGGCCGCCTTATCCGCTCGTCGACCGATTGCGGCGTGCTGATTCTGGCCGACCCGCGCCTGGTGACGAAGGGCTACGGAAAGAAGTTCTTAACGTCGCTGCCCACGAGCTCCTACCAGCGCATCGAATCGGCACAGATTGGGCACTATCTGCAACTGTGGCGTGCACGCCACGAGCGGCGGCGCTAAAGCGGACAGACGAGGGTTTTTGCCATATCGCACAGACGCTTTGACAGGGCGGGGTCATCCAAGATGCGGATGGCTCCGCCCGCTGCGATTACCTGGCTCAGTAGCCAACGCTCGGAGCCATAATGCACGGTTACCGTTGCCATGTCTGCCCCGCTGCGCTCGATTAGGGTGATGCCGGCCCAGTCCAGATGCTCCGCCATATCGAATGGCATCAAGAGCTTTGCGCTACGCTGCGTCCGAGCAAGGGAATCGTGGAGGGATGTGACGTCCGGTGCATGAGGCACGACGGAGTCTTCCGTCAAGGCGAGTCCCTCGATTTTATCCATGCGATAGGTGCGCTGCTCATCGACCGCGATGTCCCAGGCAATCAGGTATGTTTGGTCGCCGTTTGCCGTAATGCGCAAGGGGTCGACCAGACGCTCACGTGGCCGTGCATCGTCCATCGAGCGATACGAGATGCGGCAGCGAACACCGTCCTGAATGGCGCAGCTCAGCTGCTGCCAGTGCGACCCGTGGTTGACGGTGTCAAAGACGCGCTGGTTATAGCCGAGCTCTTCGGGTAGAAGGGCATGTCGAATCCGAGCTGCCGTATGCGGCTCGATCCCCAACGATTCAAGTTCATGGTTGAGCACAGCGCCCTCGGCGGCACTCAAGCGTAGCGGTAGCACACGCCCGGCGTCACCGGTGAGGACCACACGCTCGCCGCGGCATTCGCAGATGATGCGCGCGCCCGATTCTCGGTCCGCGAGCGTCGAGACGATCTCGAGAATCTCGTCGAGCGATACCCCCGTGATGTCAAAGCGACTGCAAATCTCGGTCCGTGTCATGCCGCTCTCGCCGGCGGCGTAGAGGGCCTCCATGATGTCGATGACGCGCGAGAGTCTCTGCTCGCTGGTGAGTTTACGCACGGGCATACTCGTGCACCGTCCTTTCAATGAGGTGGTTCCACGCCTGTTTGAGCGATTTGGGGGCCACGGGCCTCATGCCGTCCATGGCGTGGGCCATGCAAAATGAGGCGCCGGCTTCAAGATCGCGCACGTCAACGGTCCAGGTCCATCCCACATCGGTGTGTACGAGCTCACCTCGCCCACGCGTGAGACCGTTGATCATATCGATCTGCGTCTGAGGGGCGAATGAGAACGTGGCTGCAACGGGCGGTCGGTCGGCAAAATCGAATTCAAAGAACAGGTAGTCGCTGAGGTTGAAGTCCGCGGGGATGACGTAGGCCTTCGAAGGACGCCAAGCGCGAACGATACGGTCGCAGCGGAATGTCCTGATGTCGTCGGTGACGTTGTCGAGGCCGCAGAAGTAAGCCACGCCCTCGCGCTCGAACATGCCGTAGACGCAGACGGTACGTTCTCTCTGCTCGCCGCGTCCGTTCTGATATAAAAATCGCAGCGCGCATCGCTCGGCAAAGGCGCTCCAAACCGCATCGACGGTGGGAGAGCGGCTGATCGGCGCCTCGTCTACCGTCGTCCTGCCGGTGAGATAGGCAATCTTGGAGCGAATATCGGCAAGCGGTGCGGCAAAAGTGGATGAGCCGGCCGCTAGTGTCTGGTCGATGGCGTTGAGCAGGATATCGGCGTCGTCTGCGGTAATGAGGCCGCCTGCCGCAAACGTGTGCTCGCGGTCGATTGTCCACGAGCTTTCCTCGGTCTCCTGCGCGCCGGTGGGGCGAACCTCCTTGATTAAGATGCCGCGTTCGAGCAGCTTGTCACGATCGCGTCGAAACTTGCGCTTATCCGAGTCGATATTGCCCGAGCCATATCCCAGGTCAGAATCCAAGACGATCTGCTCGGTCGTCAGCGGTTCGGGGGAGCTATTGAGCACAAAGAAAAGATTGAGGATGCGCTGAGCCGTTTTATCGAAACTGGGCTCCGAATTTCCCTTTTTAATTGTCTCGGTCGTGTCGCTTGCCGTCATAGAGTCCTCGCATGAGAAGTGGTTTGCTGCCATGATTTTAGTCCGATATGGAGATTAGGCTATATCCTTGTCCGCTCGGGGCGTTAAGATGGCCCGAATTCGGTCGTTTGCGCTCGCTCGGGGTATACTTTCGACTATATACGGTTCTAATGTGCATGCATTGGGCCTATTTGTCGGATTATGGATGTGGAGCGCACATGGCGAACACCCAGAACTATATTAACCACCTGCTGCAGAACACCGGCATTACGCCGGCATGCAGCGAAGAAGAGCGCTTGGCTGCCGAAGATATCGCTCAGATCTTCCGCAACCACGGCTTTGACCCCGAGGTTCAGGAGTTCAATGCCCCGGCGCCCAGTAGGTTGGCATTTGCCGTTACCGGTATTCTTGCGTTTGCCGGCGCCCTGCTGATGGGCATCGGCGGCGGTATCGGCTTGGTCGGCACCTTGCTGGCCATTGTCGGCGCCGTTCTTTACGTGCTCGAGCGCACGGGCCACCCCGTGGTTTCGCGCCTGGGCAAGACGGGCGTGAGCCAAAATGTCATCGCCTACCACAAGGCCTCGGGCCCGCTCGCGTCCCCGCGTAACCGCCCGGTGGTCGTTGTCGCACACTACGACTCTCCCCGTGCTGAGCTGCTCGCCCGCGAGCCTTATGCTTCGTATCGTGCGCTCATCGCCAAGCTGTTGCCCGTTGCCACGGTTGCCCCCGCTGCCGTTGCCATCCTGCGTATTCTGCCGCTCCCCGGCGCGCTCAAGGTTCTGCTGTGGATTGTCGCGATCCTCGCTTCCCTCGTTGCACTCGCCAACGCGGTAAACATCATCTCTAACCGCCACATTCTTCCCTATACGTCTGGCGCGGTGTGCAACAAGTCTTCTGTCGCCGCTATGCTCGGCGTTATGGACAACGTTGCTCCCTTCCAGGGCGAAAACGAGTTTCCCGACGATGTTCCGTTCGATACCTATTTTGGGGAGCAGAAGCGTCGTGCCGAGGAAATGGCGCGCGCAGCGGCGGAATATGCCGCGGCCCAGCAGCAAAACGACTACGGCAACACCATCGAGTATGAAGAGCCTACCTACGCCGAGGACGAATTCGGTCAGCCGATTGCTCCCGACGCTCAGACCGAGCCCGAACAGGGTGAGGCTTTCGACGAGCAAATCGAGGGCTTTGAGGGTGCGTCTGCCGACGAGACGCTGATCGGCGCTATCGTGCCCGAGGATCAGAATCAGGCTGCCCAAGCCGAAGAGTTCAATGACGAGGTTCCCGCTGCCGAGCCGGCGGAGGAGTCTGCCGAGCCCGAGCCCAAGCTCTATCGCAACGCCGCCGGCAACATCCGCTTTGGTTCGGATGCCATCCGTGCGCTCGGAATGCTTCCCGAGTCCTGCACGCTCGATTACGAGGAGGGCGAGGAGCCAACGTTTGAGCCCGAGCCTGCCCCCGTCGTGGCTGCGCCTGCGCCCGTTGTCGCTGCGGATGATGAGTCTGCCGCGGTTACCGCTGCCGTTGCCGATCCCGAGGCGGTGTCCGCGTTCGATCCCGCGGCAGGACTGGACATTTTGGCTCCCGCCGCACCGGCGCAAGACGTTGCGGACGAGTCTGACGACGATTACGTTGAACAACCGAGGCGCGTGTCTTACGAGAGCGATACTGATTTCTCGGCCGAGATTCCCGCGGCAACGCCGCATGCCGACATTGCATCCGCGTTCTCGTCGATTGGCGCCAGCGCTTCCAACTTCTTTAAGGGTGCGTTTGCAAAGGGCAAGAAATTTGTCGACGATTTCGAGGAGAAGCGCGCTGCCGCACGCGAGGCTGCCGAGCAGGAGGCTATCGCTCAGCAGCAGGCAGCCGAGGCGGCACGTGAGCTCGCGGCGCAAGAGTTCGAGCAGAACGAGGCTATGCAGTCCGCGCCCGTCGAAGCCGCCGAAGCTACAACGTCCTTTGAGTCCCAGCAACCGGCGTCCGCGGATGTTGTTGAAGCGACGACGTCTTTCGAGGCTCAGCAGCACGTCGATAGCACCATGTCGTTTGATGCCGCGCAGTTCGATTCCACGATAACGTTTGAAAAACAGGGCACCGCGATTGCCGAGCCCCTTCCTGTTTCCGATGAGCAGGGCGACGCGGCAGACGATGACGAGCCTGTTGATGCTGCCGAAATCCAAGATGCCGCCGAGGACGAGCCCGTCGAGGCCAACTCTGACGAAGAGCAATACGCGGCAGCCGAGCAAGATGATTCGACCGAGGTCGAGCAGGAGGAAGTGCCTGCGGTTTCCGAGACTCCCGAGACGGATGAGTCGAGGCCTTATTCCACGCAGATTTTCACCATGCCGACCCCGAGTGGTTCCGGTGCCACGGTTGCCAATGTCGCTCCCACCCAGGACGAAACGGTCGATTCCCTTATGGCCCAGATTTCCTCCCAGGCATCGCCGCGCCCGCAGATGAATGTTCCCGATCCGGCGTCGGCACCGTCGCCTGCACCTTCCTCGTCTCCGCTGGCTTCGGTCCCCGATCCGTCGCTGCCGTCTATGAAGCAGGCAAACGTTGCGTCTCGCACGTCGCTGTTCGACCTTCCCGATCCCTCCGCACAGGTCAACGACCCCTTTGCTACCGCCCAAGGCCCCGAACCCACATCGGCACCCGTTGCGCCTCCTATGCCCGTTGCGTCGGGCGCACAGCCGATCGAGACCATTTCGGCTCCCGCCCCGGCGGCACCCAAGTCTCGTAAGCGCGGCCTGGGTGGTCTGTTCGGCCGTAAAAAGAAAAACGAGCAGGACAGCATGAGTGACTGGCTGGGCGTCGAAGACGATTACGATGCCAAGAAGTCCGGTCGCGGTATCGGTTCGTGGGATAACTTCGAGGACGATAACGATGGCTGGAAGGGTGGCGCTACGTCTTCCGATGGCGCTTCTTCCGAAGATATGCTCTCGGCTGTCGCCTCTATGGGCGATGATGAGCTGCTCGGTCACGATATCTGGTTTGTGGCAACGGGCGCCTCGGATTGTGATGGCGCTGGCATGAAGGCCTTCTTGGCTTCGCATCGCGATAAGCTCCGCGGCGTATTCTTTATCAATCTTGAATCCGTCGGCGCCGGTAGGCTTTCGGTGGTGACGGTCGAGGGCGAACAACAACTGCTCAAGGGCGATCGCCGCATCATGAACCTGGTCAGCAAGGTCTGCAAGTCGTTCCATGTCGATTGTGGCGCGCTCGAGATGCCCTATGCCAAGACCGATGCCTATGCCGCGCTCGAGGCGAGCCGCCGAGCCCTTACCATCGCCGGCGTGGACGGCACGCGTCTGGCTTGCGCTCGTACCGAGGACGACCTGCCCCACAATGTCAACCCGACGAACATTGCTACGGTATCCGAGGTCGTGACCGAGGTTATCCGCCGTTCGTAGACGGAGCTCTAAGGAGTCAACGTGTTTTCGTATATTAAGCGCCATTGGCCTGTCTACGTGATTTTGACCTTGATTGCCATTGCGTTAGGATTTGGGGCTGCCTACATCGTGGGCGCAAAGGGCTCGACCCCCGCTTCCGCAATCAGCGAAGAGGTGGAGCAAGAACAGAGTACGGGTGCTGATGGGATTCCTGAGTCCGAGCAAGCAATCGTTGATGGTGGATCTTCGTCTGCAGAGTAGATACGGCGATTTACATGATTGAAAGCGGGTGAGCCGGGGGACTGGCTCGCCCGCTTTTTGATCGCGCTAGCGCTTCTTTGGGATCGACCTAAGGCGAGCGAACCATAGGGCTGCGGCACCCGAGGTCAGGAACGCGGTGATGCAAGCGGCGATGGGAACTGCTCCTGTTGCCGGTAGGTCCTGCGGTAGGGTACAGCGTTGAATGACACGGTCCTCGTCATGTGACTCAAGTTTATCGCCGCCGCCGTTGCGGCAAAGATCGACGCGTGCGCTGTTGGTGAGTGCAGTTTGGGGCGTATAAGCCGACGTTGCCTGCATGTGCACGACTGCGCCCCGAGCGTCTGTGCCAAGGATTGCTTTGGCATCGTCAAGGTCGTCGTGCTCATCTTTGAGATCATCGCGGGTCCAAGAATCCGCATCGCTTCGAGTCGTAAAGTCGGCGGCTACCGCACCGTATTCAATTCGAATGCCCGTTACGACGGTATTGGGTGTAAGGTCGAGCTCTTCCGCCTCGAGTGTGGTGGATTCCGTGGTCGAGACATCCGCCTTCCAGAGGCGCCAGCCGTCGTAATCGACGAGGCGACAGTCCTCACCAAGGCTCTCTTTTACTTCGTCGGACTCAAGCCAAGGATTTTCGTGCCCATCGTCAAGTGTCGCGTTTGCCGGCTCACCGACGTCTGTCGAGTCCAACGGCGTCGTGCGATACCATACGTTGCACAGACCGTTGAGGTCGCCGATGGCGACGGGGGTTTCGATTGAGATGAATCTCGCTGTGCCGTCTTTGGCGCACTCAAGATCATCGGTAATCGTAAACTCATCAACCCAAGTAGCGGAATCGTTTCGAGCATCGATGGTATAGGAGAAAAGCCCATCACTATTGGTTTGCGTCGTGGCGCGGTTTTTACCATCGCCGTTAGCCAACAGGCCCTTTTCGATAGGTTGGACAAGTTCCTGACGCTTGTCGACCTGTCCCTTGATCTCGATGGGCGCATCCTTCATCGCGACGGTTTGGACTTCTCCCGTATCCTTTATTTCAAACGTTATTTCCTCGGCAAGGTCATAGGTCCGCGGAGACATCATTTCGCGCAACGAGTAGGTGCCGGGTGCAAGATGTTCGACGCGGTGTGGCTTGTCGGATGAGGTCCAGGAGTCTATTTCGGTTTTATCGGGACCATATAAGGTGAGTTGTGCGCCTTCCACTTCCTGCTCACCGCTTGCATCGACCTTGGAGATATCAACCTTGGTGTAATCGTCGGATACGTTAAGCCGTGCTTCTACAACGGGTGTTTTCTGGTCGGCATAAGTAAGGTCGACAATATGGGTTGTCCGATCGAGCAAGAAGCCTGCCGGCGCTTGAGTCTCGACAACCTCGTAGCGTGCGGTGCCAAGTCCCAGCGGGAGGTTGTCCGCGCGTGCTTCTCCAGTTTCATCCGTCGTGACGGTCGCGACAGTCTCACCGTCGAGCGCGGCAATGCTACCGTCGGGGCGCACGATATCACCCGAGGCACGGATCTCAAAGACGGTGCCCGCGAGGCTGCTGCCGTCTATGGCATCGGTTTTAACGATCCTGATGTTTCCGGTCGCGGCGTGGTCATAATACGAGGCGACTGCAACGGGCGTTAGGTTCATGTCGGCGGGTATGTTTACCTCGATCTCTTCGCCGACAAGATAGGGCTCTTTGGCCGAGGTTTCGCGTACATAATAGGTGCCCGGCACGAGCGATTCGGGCAGTGTGACGGTCCCGGTCGCGTCAGTCGTAAAGGTGTCCATTACGTCATGTGCTGGATACCAGCAAGTTTGTGAGACAGGTTCGTGATTGCTGTCGAGGAGTTGGAAGGTGAATCCGGCTAGGGGAACAGAAGCGCCTGTTTGGGCATCGCGTTTTACAATCTGGAGATGCGTCGACAGAGCGTGGTTGTCCACGATATATTGAAGCTCGGCGCCGTCGGAAATCTGATTGGTCCCGACGGTCCATTCCCCTGCACGTTTAAAACCCTCGGGGACGGTTTCCGGAACCTCGCGAACCGTGTAGCCGGCACGGTCGTATGGGACGGCTCCGTGGACACCGGCGGGTCGCTTGCCTGTGCCGAACCATGCTTCGGGCTGATCTTTGGTGGAGGCAAAGCCATAGATGTTTGTGGTCAGTGTGCCAACAACCTGCTGAGAGCTGTTGCTGACAACCTCAAAGACAACACCACCCGCCGGCTGCTCCAGGCCGGATTGGTCGCTATTGCCGTAATCCTTGAATTTGGAAATCTCAAGGTTAAACGCAATGGGGATATCGGAAACGCGAGATTCGATCTCGACCACGCCTGAATCGCCGAGCTGGTCGGCTCCAACGGTATAGGTCCAGCTGTCGTTGGATGGCAGGTAGCCCTCGGGGGCTTTTGATTCGTAGATGGTAAAGGTTCCTAAGGGGACATCGGCGAGGGTGGCCCGACCGCTTTCGTCGGTCGTGAGGATTTGCGCCCATCCAGGGGTTGATTGCGACACACACGTGAACTCTGCTCCTGCGAGTGAAGAGCCTACCTGGGGGCCGGCATTCGTCGCGGTATCGAGTTTTACGATACGCAGGTTGATGGTGCCGGGCTGTTCATCAATGGCGACCCGCCCGCCGTCATTCCCCGTGGTAAAGGCGATGCGATCGTGGCGGGGGACATAGCCGGCCGGCGCCTTCGTTTCAACTAGGTAGTATGCTGTGTTGGGCAGAAGTGTTGCTTGCGCCCGACCGTTGCTGTCCATCTGGATGGTGCCAACACGTGCGTCGCTGGCGCTCTCAAAAACATCGAATGTTGCCCCGGCAAACTGATAAGTATTGTTTCCGCTGGTAATGGCAGCGTTTGCAGACTGCTTTTGGAAGGAAACAGAGACCGCCGGCAGTACATAGAGCATGTCCTGACGTTTGCTGCCGCCCGATACGGCTCCTAGATAGCGCCGCGCGCGGTGCGGAGCGGCTTTGATGCTTCCTGATTTTGCGCTGTCGTGGAGCCACCGCGCCGCCGCCACGACTTCATCGTCGGCGGTAAAGTGCCCGCTCTTGGTTTTGCCCTGAGCGGTCGTGTAAGAGTAGGTACCGTCGACATGGGTAGTGCCGTTGAGCATCCATACGGCAAGCTGGGTTGCGGCGCGGGCACGATCGGGTGAAAGATGGTAACCGCCAAACGACGTGGCGGTAGGATATCCGTGACAAACGATTGCCGCGAACTCGTCGTCGAGCCACACCCAGCCTTGATCAAAGTTGAGCCATGGGCCGCCCGGCTTGGTGGGGCCGGGGCGCTCCTGGTTCATGCAGTAGGCAATCGAGGCGTCTTGAGCTTCATACTTGCCGATGAGGAAGGGCCCACAATCATCGCTAATAGTGCGGAAGCCGAGCTGGTCGTAGCCATCGACGGCAAATGCGGCTTCCGGTGCCAGGCAGCCGAAAAGCAGGAAGAGGAGCAGGAGCAGCGGACCTGTTGCGATTGCGCTGTGGACAGAGTGCGTGGGTGCGTTGGACATGGCTGCTCCTTATCCCTCGTGCGCCGCACGGGGAGGCTGCGACGCGTAGGATGAGGCTACCCCCGAGGTTCATGCGGGTAAGTACCGGAGCCTGACCAAAAGCTTGCCCAATTCCTGACAAATTGAGCTCAAATACAACAATCAAGCAAAAGTGCAGGTAGAAGATAGGGAGAACAGGAAGTCAAAGGTCCTCGTCTCCACAATTGGCGTGATTTTCAAACGAATCTCCACAGCTAAAACAAGCATCACCACCCTTGTGTCGAACAAGACAACCGCGTTATACTAGCCAACACACAAGCGGGCATCGCCAAGTGGTAAGGCATCAGCTTCCCAAGCTGACACTCGCGGGTTCGAGTCCCGTTGCCCGCTCCAGCTAGAAGCACAAGCACGGCACCATTACGGTGCCGTGCTTTTTTCAATAAAGCGCCGGGACTCGAACCCGACAGGGTGCGAGCGTAAAGCAAACGCGAAGCGTTTGTAGCGAGCAGGCGAAGGCGCCGACAGGCGCCTGAAGCCGGTGCGGATTTGCGAAGCAAATACGCGGATGTCCCGTTGCCCGCTCCATCGAGTGCGGGAGACATGGGGACGGCCAATTCAACAAAGTCTTCCCCCGCGGCTTCGTGAGGCTGAGGGGCTCGCCTGAAGCCGGTGCGGATTTGCGAAGCAAATGCGCAGACGTCCCGTTGCCCGCTCCAATTCCAAAATGTTAGGTTAATGCCTGCTGCCCATACTTGCACCTGCGCACGGTACAATGGTTAGGTTACGACCAACGTGCCAATAACCAAAAAGGAGCCGCTATGATCGATCGCTATACCCGCCCGGAGATGGGACACATCTTCTCCCTCGAGAACAAGTACGCCATTTGGCAGGAGATCGAGGTTCTGGCCTGCGAGGCCCAGGCGGAGCTCGGCAAGATCGGTATTTCCAAAGACGAGGCCCAGTGGATCCGCGACCATGCCAACTTTGAGAAGGCGAAGGTCGATGAGATCGAGGAAGTCACGCGCCACGACGTCATTGCCTTCCTGACCAACATGAAGGAATACATCGATGCCGATGTTCCCGAGGGCGACCCCAAGCCCAGCCGCTGGGTTCACTATGGCATGACCAGCTCCGATCTGGGCGACACGGCCCTGTGCTACCAGCTCACCCAGGCCTGCGACCTGATCATCGAGGACGTCAAAAAACTCGGCGAGATTTGCAAGCGTCGCGCTTTTGAGGAGCGCAACACGCTCTGTGCCGGCCGCACTCATGGCATCCACGCCGAGCCGATGACCTTCGGCATGAAGTTTGGCTCTTGGGCCTGGGAACTCAAGCGCGATCTGGATCGTCTTGAGGACGCCCGCAAGAATGTTGCCTTCGGTGCTATCTCGGGCGCTGTCGGCACGTACAGCTCCATCGAGCCGTTCGTCGAGGAGTACGTCTGCGAGCACCTGGGCCTGGTCCACGATCCTCTGTCCACGCAGGTCATCAGCCGCGATCACCATGCCTACCTTGCCGGCGTGCTTGCCACTACAGCGGCCACCTGTGAGCGCATCGCTACCGAGGTTCGCAATCTACAGAAGACCGATACGCTCGAGGCCGAGGAGCCGTTCCGTAAGGGCCAAAAGGGCAGCTCAGCCATGCCGCACAAGCGCAACCCCATCACCATGGAGAAAGTCTGCGGTCTGTCGCGCGTCGTGAAGTCCAACGCCCAGGTTGCCTTCGATAACGTCGCCCTGTGGCACGAGCGTGACATTTCGCACTCCTCTGCCGAGCGCGTCGCCCAGGCCGATAGCTTCATCGCCCTCGACCACATGTTCCAGTGCCTCATCCGCGTTATCGACGGCCTGCAGCTGTATCCCGCCCGCATGATGGCCAACCTCAATAAGACCCGCGGCCTCATCTTCTCCTCCAAGGTGCTGCTCGCCCTCGTCGATACGGGCATCACCCGCGAGGACGCGTACGCCATTGTGCAGGAGAACGCTATGGTAACCTGGCACGAGGTACAGGATTGTGTCTCCGGCCCCACCTTTAAGGAGCGTCTCGAGGCCGACCCGCGCTGCACCGTCAGTCAGGAGAAGCTCGACGAGATCTTTGATCCGTGGGACTTCCTCACCCGTATCGACACGGTCTTTGATCGTCTGGAGCAGCTGAGCTTCGAGTAGGCTCGGGCATAACGTTAGCTTTTTAGGGCGCTGTGCTGGTAATGTGTGTTGCCGGCAAAGCGCCTCGTTGCATTTAGGGAAAGACGGGGATAATAGTCGTCTCGAATAACATTCTGAGAGGGGATCGCATGATTTCGTTTGATTACAAGCCTCAGGGCGTGTGTGCTCGCAATATTCACCTTGACCTTTCCGATGACGGCAACAAGGTGATGGGCGTTGAATTTACCGGCGGCTGCGACGGCAATCTCAAGGCTATCTCCAAGCTGGTCGAGGGCGCTCCTGCCGATCGCGTAATCGAGGTTCTCGCCGGTAATACCTGCGGTATGAAAAAGACCTCCTGCGCCGACCAGCTTACACGCGCTATCGAGGCCGCTCGCGCCGAGATCGCCTAATGGGTATCGCCGATCACATCAAGAACGGAATATCGCGTCGCGGCTTCGTACTCGGTGGGGCTGCCGCGGGCGCTGCCACGGTACTTGCCGGATGCTCGAAAAAAACGGGCACCAGCGATGATGCCGCCGGCGAGCCGCAGGTTATCAAGGACGATTCCAAGATCATCTCGATTACGGATGAGTACGAGGCAGTCGACATCGATCTTGAGCCGGCGGCGTCGTGGACGCTGCCTCTGGGTACGCTGCTGTACTACTGCGACGGCGATTACGCCGCGGCGATGATGGCGCCCGCATCGGCGCTGCACGCCAACACACTCGGTGTGCTCAACCTGGGTGATGGCTCGCTTACCACATTAATCGAGGATCCTATCGAGGGCACGGGATATGCATTCTACGATGTCCGTGCCGGCGACGGCGTATTCGCGTGGGTTGAGATGAACTTTGCCAATTCATCGTGGAAGCTCTACGCTCAAAATCTGTCGGGCGCTTCGCTCTCTGGCGACGTGGTTGAGCTCGATCGAGGTGGCAAGGACTATGATCCGCCCCTGTTCACGGCGTTCGGGTCATCGGTCATCTGGTATAAAATGCCTTCGGCAGGCGGCAATAAAACGAGTAGTGATTCGTTTTGCTATCGTCGCTCGCTTGATGAATCCAAGGCCGAGGTAATTTGGAAATCGACGGGCCGCTTTGCATCGGCACCGCGCGCGAGCGACGGCATTTTGACCATCTCGCCGCGTGTCCGCAACGACGAGGGCGTCTACTACGGCATAACGGCAATCGATCTGACCGACGGCAACAACACCAAACGTGCCCAGCTAGTTCTTCCCTCGTCAGTCTCGCCTTTCGAGGCCGTATATATGGGCGATACCTTCGTGTTTTCTATCGAGGCGGCCTATAGTGGCGTGGGCAGCCTGGGCAACATGGGCACGTATATCGGTAATGAGGGAGGGCCGTATCTCTTCCTGTCCCGCGAGCCGCTTGCATGTGCGGCTGGCAAGAAGAATAAATACCTTGTTAAGGTACAGGCGTCGCATTTCCTGATCGACACCTCTGCCAAGACCTATGGCTCGCTGCTGTCGCCCGACCGCGCTTTGGAGTATGGCGATTATCCAGCTACGGCGGGAAAGTCGGACTCATTCCTTACGTACGCCACGGTGCGCAACAGCCAGGGTATACCAGAGACAGTCACTGCACGCCTATTTTCTCTTTAAGCTTAGAGGGGTTAAAAAGGCGCCAACAGGGGAATAAACGCGTTGTAATTGTGAGTACCGCCCGCCGAGCTGCCGCGTCATAGCGGCATCTGGCGGGCTCAGGTGCGTTAAAATGGGCTTGTTCTTAGCTAATTGAGACAGGGGGGCCGTGTTATGGCTTCAGATGCAAAAAAGATTCTGCTGGTCGAGGATGAGAAGGCAATCCGTGACGCCGTCGCTGCCTATCTCGAGCGCGAAGGCTACTGGGTTGTGGGCGTCGGCGACGGCCAGTCCGCGATCGAGGAGTTCGAGAAGCATCAGTTCGACCTGGTCGTGCTCGACCTTATGCTCCCCAAGATCCCCGGCGAGCGCGTTTGCCGCACCATTCGCGATACCTCGGATGTCCCCATCATCATGCTGACGGCTAAGGGCGAGATCGAGGACCGTATTATCGGTCTTGAGCTCGGCGCCGACGACTATCTGATTAAGCCGTTCTCGCCGCGCGAGCTCGTCGCCCGCGTTCGCGCTCTGTTCCGCCGTGCCCATCAGGCCGACGAGCCCGCCGTCGAGGTACTCGACTTCGGCGATCTGGTCATCGATATCTCGGGCCACAAGATCTTGGTCGAGGGCAAGGAAGTCGATCTGACGGCTTCCGAGTTCAAGCTGCTCACCACGCTTGCCCGCCATCCCGGCCGTGTGTATAACCGCATGGAGCTGGTCGAGAAAGTGCTCGGGTATGACTTTGAGGGCTATGAGCGCACTATCGATAGCCACGTGAAGAATCTTCGCGCCAAGCTGGGCGATGATCCCAAGAAGCCCAAGTGGCTCTACACCGTCCATGGTGTCGGCTATCGCTTCGAGGCTCCGGCCAAGACCGATAAGTCGGACGAGAAATAGGGAAATCACATATGACACCTGCGCGCTTTGAAATCGGACAAAAGCACAAGCAGGAGAGCGAGGCGGGTTCCAAGGCTAGTTGGAACACGCCTCGTTCCGATTCACGGCCAACGATGAGCTATCCCTCGCGTATGGCCCTGGCTTTTGCCCTGACATCGCTCATGACGGTATTGGTGCTGGTGGGCGTAGTCTCCGTTGTATGGGGCACGGTTTTTACGGATTACACGCGCTCCAATATTGTCGAAATCGCCAATTCCGCTGCCGAAAAGTTGGCAACGTCATATGAGGAAAACGGTTCTTGGACTGCGGGGGAGCTGCGTACGGTCGCGACATCGAGTTTGGTGTCCGACGATCTTGGTATGCAGGTTGTCAATAAAAAGGGCGTCATCGTCTACGACGACTCGTGGCCCTCGGCAAGCGCTACTGCCGATGTACGCGAAAATCAGGCGACGACCGACGGTACGAGCGGAAAGAAGGCATCGCACAGTCCAGTCTCGTCTGCTCCCACCGATTCCAATAGTGTTGCCAACGTTGAGATCGTGACGTCCTCCGGCGAGCACGTGGGTCAGGTCAAATTGTGGGCGATTGGCTCCGATGCCCTGCTCACCAGGGCAGACTCAGCATTCAGAGAGAAGACCTTTAACGCCATGGCCCTTGCCGCGGTTGTGGCCGTCTGCATCTCGGTCGTTATCGGAGCGCTCATGTCGCGCATGCTCACCAAGCCGATTCATCGTATTACCAGCACCGCCAAGCAGATTCGCGATGGAGACCTGTCCGCTCGTACGGGCTTGCGCGGCGATGATGAGATCGATCAGCTGGGAGAGACCTTCGACGAGATGGCCACCTCACTCGAAAAGGATATGAAGCACGAGAAGCGCCTGACCTCTGATGTTGCTCACGAGCTGCGCACGCCGCTCATGGCCATGCTTGCAACGGTCGAGGCCATGCAAGACGGTGTGTATCCCACCGACGACGAACATCTGGAGACAGTCGCATCCGAGACGCGTCGTCTGGCCCGTCTGGTGCAGCAGATGCTCGACCTGTCGCGCATGGAAAACAGTACCGCGCCGCTCAACCTGGAGCCGGTGGATATGGTGCCGTTTGTGCGCTCGATTGTGAATGGCCAGGAGCGCCTGTTTGCCGACCGTGACCTGCGTTTGCGCTTTGCAGATGAGACGCAGGGACACGATGACGTTATCGAGGCAGATCCCGACATGATCACGCAATGCGTCATCAACCTCTTGAGTAACGCCATGCGCTATACCCCCGAGGGGGGTTGGGTCGTGGTGTCGGTACTCAGTGACCGCAAGCACGTCGATATCGCGGTTTCGGATACAGGCATCGGTATCGCCAAGGATGATTTGTCGCGCATCTTCGGACGTTTTTGGCGTGCCGACGCCAGTCGCGCCCGCGAGGCGGGTGGCCTGGGCGTGGGCCTCGCCGTGACCAAGCAGATTGTCGAGCGTCATCACGGCTACATATCCGTGGAGTCGGAGCTTGGAAAGGGTACGACTTTTACGATTCATCTGCCTCGCGAGCACACGGCGGACGCGGCATCTACTACAATGGAGCACTAGCTTTTCGCTATTCGGTGAAGGAGGGGTTTCGTCCCTGCCGCTCCGAGTTTGCGAAAACGTGCGGGGAAGAACCCGCATTACTGTCGTATTTAGGTAAGGAGTGACTCACGTGACAACGATTGAGCGTCGTCCGGATTCCCGTGGCAAGGTTCGTGATATCTATGATGCTGGTGAAAACCTGCTGATGGTCGCCACCGACCGCATTTCTGCGTTCGACTTCATTCTTCCCGACGAGATTCCGTTTAAGGGAGAGGTGCTCAACCGCATCTCGGCATTCTGGTTCGATAAGTTTGCCGACATCGTTCCCAACCACCTCGTCTCCATCGACCCGGCGGATTTCCCCGAGGAGTTTGCCGAGTATCGTGACTACCTCGCAGGCCGCGCCATGCTGGTCAAGAAGGCCCAGACGATTCCTATCGAGTGCATTGTCCGCGGCTATCTGACCGGTTCGGGCAAGAAGACCTATGACGAGAACGGCACCGTTTGCGGCATCCAACTGCCCGAGGGTCTGACCGAGGCCTCCAAGCTTCCCGAGCCGCTGTTCACGCCGTCCACGAAGGCCGAGATCGGCGACCATGACGAGAACATTTCGTTCGAGCGTTGCTGTGAGATCGTGGGTGAGGATATCGCCACGCAGATTCGCGACCTGTCCCTCAAGATTTACAAGGCCGCTGCCGAGTATGCCGCGACTCGAGGCATCATCATCGCCGACACCAAGTTCGAGTTCGGTGTCATCGATGGCAAGGTTACGCTGATCGACGAGTGCCTAACGCCCGACTCCAGCCGTTTCTGGCCCGCCGCCAGCTACGAGGAGGGCAAGATTCAGCCCAGCTACGACAAACAATTCGTCCGCAATTGGCTCAAAGCCAACTGGGATATGACGGGGGAGACCCCGCACCTGCCCGCCGAGGTCATCGATGGCACGTCCGAGCGCTATCGCGAGGCCTTCCAGATCATCACGGGCTCCCAGTTCACAAGCATGAAGGAGAACGCATAAGTGAGTACCCGTAGCGCCACGAACAAGCGCACGCAATCCCACGAAGTTACCGGGGTTGCGCGCAAGTCCGCCGCATCTGCTAAACCCGCCCGCCAGGCAGCGAGCTCCGTTCGCGTCGTGCCGGCTTCGTCTAAGGCACGCCGCAAAGAGCTCGAGAAGGGTGAAAACCTGGAAGGCCTTTCCAAGGAGGAGAAGCGCGCCCGCAAGGCCAAGCAGCGTGCTCGTGAGGATCGTATCTACACGGTGTCGAATATTCTCCTCAAGCAGGATGAGGACTACACCAAGCGCCGTCGTATCTGGTGGGCCGTGCTCGCCATCGGCATGGTACTCGTCGTGGCAATTTGGGCTTCGCTCTACTTCGCTCCCGGCGGCACGGTGTCCAGTCCTGTTCAGATGGTCGGCATCGTTTTGTCCTATGTCATCATTCTGGGTGACTTTATCTACGACTTCGTTCGTATTCGTCCCCTGCGCAACATGTACCGCACGCAGGCCGAGGGCATGTCCGAGAACAAGCTCAACGCTCTTATTGAGCGCGCGGCTGCCGAGGAGGACAAAAAGGACTCCAAGAAGAAGTAGCGTTTGTATTCATACATATCGCTAAGATATAAGGCGCGTCGTTTTAGCGGTGCGCCTTTTTACTGTTCTATAGATAGATGGAGTGGCACATGATTCGAGCTGCCCTGACGGTCGAAGAAGCTCTGGAGGGCATGAAGACCCTGGAGCCCAAGATTAAAAACTATGCGCGTCTGGTTGTCCGCAAGGGCGTAAACGTCAAGCCCGGCCAGGAGGTTGTCGTTCAGTCTCCGGTCGAGTGCGCGCCTTTTGCCCGCGTGGTGGTCGCGGAGGCTTATGCCGCCGGCGCTGGCCACGTGACGGTCATTTGGGCCGATGATACCGTGACGAGGCTCACGTACGAGCATGTCGATAAAAGCTTTTTTGAGCAGACGCCCGAGTGGAAGCGCCTGCAGCTGGATTCCCTGGCCCAGGACGGTGCCTGCTTTATCTTTATCGAGGGCGCTGATCCTGCAGCCCTCAAGGGCATCGATCCAGCCAAGCCCGCCGCGGCTTCCAAGGCAAGGAACACGCAGTGCAAGGTTTTCCGCCGTGGACTGGACTACAATATCAACCCGTGGTGCATCGCCGGCGCTCCGGTCGTGGCTTGGGCGCGCGAGGTGTTCCCGGGAGACGCCGATGAGGTTGCAATCTATAAGCTGTGGAATGCGATTCTGCACACCGCTCGCGCCGATGGCCAGGACCCGGAGAGCGACTGGGAACTCCATGACGCCGCATTCGAAAAGAACCTGCGTTTCCTGAACGACAACCGTTTCGACTACCTGCATTACACCGCGGCAAATGGAACCGATCTGACGATTGGCATGACGAAAGGTCACGAGTGGGCCGGCGGCAAGGGCAAGACGCCCGATGGGCACCCCTTCTTCCCCAACATTCCCACCGAGGAAGTCTTCACTTCGCCCGATCGCATGCGCGCCGACGGTATCGTGTACTCGGCCATGCCGCTCATCCACCACGGCAATAAGGTCGACGATTTTTGGATTAAGTTCGAGGGCGGCCGCGTGGTGGGCTACGACGCCCGCGTGGGCAAGGCAACGCTTGCGAGCATCATTGACACCGACGAAGGTGCCGCTCATCTGGGCGAGGTCGCGCTCATCTCCAAGAACACGCCTATCCGCGAAAGTGGTGTTCTGTTCTACGATACGCTCTATGACGAGAACGCTAGCTGCCATCTCGCGCTAGGTGTTGGTTTCCCCGAATGCATCGAGGGTGGGTATGACATGTCCAAGGAGGAGCTCCTGGAGCATGGTGTTAACGTCTCGAGCGCGCACGTCGACTTTATGATTGGCACGGACGATATCGATATTACGGGCATCACACCTGATGGACGTGAAGTTGTGATTTTCCAGAACGGCCAATGGAGTTGGGAATAGTCCCAGACCGTGGTACAATGCCACCCGCGGGCCGTTAGCTCAGCTGGCAGAGCAGGGGACTTTTAATCCCAAGGTCCAGGGTTCGAACCCCTGACGGCCCACCATAGAATAGAAAAGCGACTGGCGGATGCCGGCCGCTTTTTTATTGCCGCGCCACGGGTTCGAACCCGAAAGGGCGCGGAGCTGAGTAAACGCGTGAGCGTTTGCCAGCGCAGCGCGCAAGGCGCGAAGCGCCGCAGCGGCCGCCTGCGGAGCAGGCTGAACCCCTGACGGCCCACCATAGAATAGAAAGCGATCGACTCCGGTTGGTCGCTTTTTTTGTTGCCGCGCCACGGGTTCGAACCCGAACTTCTCTATATATAAGAACGCTTGGCGAACAAAACCTGCCTTTTACCGACGGGAAACAAATAGCTGATGCTTTTGGAGTAAAGTGGCGCTCCAGAGATGACCGATGCCTTAACACCTATAAACCAGCTGGTCATCGCCAATATCAGAAGCTGCTGCTTCGAATACGGCCTTGGTGAAGCAACTGAGGGTTCTATTCATTTGTGAACAAAATATGGAGTGCGGGATTCCCGCCCGTGGGGGCCCTCCGGTCTGGCAATATATCTCCTTGCCGCGCGGCCCGGTGCAACCGGGAACCAGCGCGGGGCGTGCACCTTGAGAACCGGATACTGCGAGGATGGACACTTACTTCAGTGTCGCATCCGGGCAGACATCGAACCATTTGAAATGGTCTAACTTGGATTTGTTTTTCGCAAGGCCGCCGAGAGG
>NZ_JADPCJ010000030.1 GCF_015670795.1 Collinsella aerofaciens
CCAGTTCAAGTGTAACTACCGTGTGTACAACTAAAGCAACCCGGCCGGGACGAGGGGCGACGCAAAAGCGTCGCCCCTCGTTTTTAACCATGTCAACTGAACCTGGTTCAGGCTTCAATGCAAGAAGAAGCAGGCCGAGGTCCAGATTTCGGACAAGAAGAGGGCGCTCGCGCGCGAGGCGCGCAAGGCACGCAACCACGCGCTCATGGTCGCCGGCGGGCTCATCGTGAACCACGCGCCGTGCGGCAACTGGAAACGCATCGACTGGGACAGGCTTGCGGCGTGAATCGACCGCCACGGATACAAGATCACCGGCTCCACGCAGCACGGAATCTGGACCCGCAACCTTTCTTAGCCCAGATCAAAATACCGGTTGTTTCCAGAAATCCTCCAGGCACCTTCTAGATGATTTCTGGAAATGCAAATAGCTTTAGATTCCGAGCGTATCGACCGGAGCGACAACGATGCCTTCGCCAGTTACGTGAGCCGGCATACCAAACCCGATGACGATGAGTTTCGCCGCAGGCGGCCTCTCCCCGCGATCGACCAGCTTTCGCTCAAGTCGAAGCAGATTTTCCACTGCCTCTGGGACTTGGGGGCTCCCGAGCTTAACCTCAACGGCAACCCACGAGCCGTCACGGCGATGGACAATCGCGTCGACCTCTAGGTCGTCAGCGTCGTGGTAGTGAGATACGGTCGCATCGCTGGCCGCCGCGTAAACCTTGAGATCGTGCAGCACAAGGGATTCGAAGAGCAAGCCAAGGGTCTTCGGATCGGATGACAACGACTCCGGGTCCGCACCGATGAGGGCGACGGCGAGCGATGAGTCCGCAAGGTGCCGCTTCGCGCCCTGCCGCAACTTCACCGGCGACCTGAGAGCCGGATGCCACGCGGGGACATCGTCGACGATATTGATACGGCGCAGCGCGTCCATGTAGCCGGTAATCGTATTCTTTGAGACGTCAACGCCCAAATCCCTTTCGATGGACCTCATGCCGGCAAGAGTCGATTCATTGCGTGCAAGCGACGAGAGCAAGGCCCTTACCTTAACCGGGTCGCGTTTCACTCCATCCGCCCTCGAAACGTCAGACTCGCAAACACCGTCAATATAGGCGGCGGCTATCCGCATTGCGTCGGCAGTTGTCTTACCGACCGCTTGGGGCCAACCGCCGCGGCAGAGCAAATCCGCGATACCGGCGATACCGGCGATGGATCCGAGTGACGCCGCAACGGAATCGCCATCGAGCAGCGCACCAAGCGAGACCGCTCCCGACGAAATACCGAGCTCGAAAAGCGTCATGGTATCCATCCGCAAACGGGCGATTCGACCCACACCGCTGTGCATCGGCTGGTTCTCGGCTCGCGGCGTCGCAGATCCGGTGAGAATGAACTGTCCTGGCTCCCCTCCCCTGACATCGCATTCGAATCGCACGGCATCCCATAGCTTCGGTTCTTCCTGCCATTCGTCGACAAGCCTCGGGGTCGGTCCGACAATTGCTTGGGCCGGATCGAGACGAGCGAGCTGGAGGGCCGCAAAACCGCCAGATGGGTCGGAGAGAGATAACGATGACTCGGCAAATCTCTGAGCTGTCGTTGTCTTTCCACACCATTTCGGCCCCTGAATGAGCACTGCACCAAAAATGCCAAGGTCGCGCTCGACCAAGCAGTCAACACAACGTCCTATATACCGATCCATCGGCTTTCCCTCCAATCATTCATTTGAAATTATAGCGTCTATCTGCGTCGTTGGGACAAATAACGATTACTTATTGGGACGATTAACGGTAATTTATTGGGACGATTGACGATAGCTCGTTGGGACGATTTCCATTTTCTTAAGGCACTAATCAACGAGACCCACTGTGAACTATGAGACGGATAAATTTAGCTGACGCCTCTCATGAGTTCAGCAATGCTGATTTGAAATCCGTCGGCAATCTTCTTGAGATTTGAGAGGCTGACATTACGCCGACCCACTTCAATGCTCGCGTAGTAGGAACGATCCATTTCAATCAAATTGGCGAACTGCTCCTGACTGCACCCGAGTCCAGCGCGGAGCTCTTTGCATCTCATGCCGAATGATTTCTGAAGCGTCGTATCCATGACAAAAAGAGTCATGGATTGTTGTATAAAAGCCAACGGACTATATACAATAATCCCAGTTAAGGCGCATAATTATCTCTATTGGAAAGCGCTCTGATGCCCAGTCGGATAGGGCACGGAAAAGGAATGGAACAGCACAATGACCCAGGGAAAGCACTTCGCTGCCGGTGGCGATCACTTCGCCGCACTGCCAAACAAAAAGATTCACACTCCGAAGGGGATCGCGCGTCTGACCGTCACCGCGGCGACCATGGCCGCCATGACCGGATCGAGCCTCATCTCACCGTTCACGGCATTCGCCCAGACCGGTGACGGGGGCACGCAGCACCCAGCCGTGATGTCGCCGATTGCCGCTCACGCCGGCGCGGCATCCGGTACCGGCGCGAAATCCGCCGCACAGACCATCGCGGACCTGCAGAAGGCAGTCGACGAGGCGAAGGCGAAGGAGGACGCCGCCAAGGCATCCTACGATGAGGCCGCCGGTCCCTACAACGAGGCGGCTTCCGCCCGCGACCAGGCCAAGGCATCCTACGATTCGGCAGTCAGCGCCGGCACGGCAGCCGACCGAGCGGCAATGGACGAGTACGCCCGTCAGGTCGCAGAGGGCAAGGACGCCGCCGATGCTGCCGGCAAGGACCTCGAGCAGGCGAAGGCGGGTCTCGCAGACGCCAAGGCGGATGCGTCCGAGAAGGACGAGGCGTACCAGTCCGCCCTCAAGGCGGCCCAGGATGCCAAGGATGCCCTCGATAAGGCCAAGGCAGATGCCGTAAGCGCCACCCCGGAGGCAATCAGTGCCGCCGAACAGGCCGTGCGCGACGCCCAGGCTGCCGTGGAAAGGGCACAGGCCGAACTGGACAACGCCAACGCGACGCTTGCCGATGCCCAGTCCAAGCTGGTTGCGGCCCAGTCTGCAAAGGATTCCGCCGATGCCGTCCTTGTCGCAGCCAAGCAGAACAAGGACGCGGCGGATGCGAAGGCCGCAGCAGCCAGCGCCGCCTATGAGCAGGCGAAAGCAGACCTCGCCGCAGCGGAGGCAGGCGCCAGCGGTCCGGAGTACGATGCGGCAAAACAGAAGGTCGCGGACGCAGAGGCAGCCCTCGCTGCCGCACGAGCGGTGCAGTCCCAGTGCGAGTCCGAGCTCGAGCAGGCGCAGTCCGCTGCAGCAACGGCACAGACCGAGCTGAATGATGCCCAGGCGCCCCTCTCCGCGAAGCAGCAGGCCGCGGCCGATGCCGAATCCGGTGTGAACGCCGCCCAGTCCGCTCTCGATGCCGCGAACGCCGGCCTCGATGCGGCCAAGCAGGCGAATGCCGACGCCGTCGCCAAGCTGGATGCAGCGAAGCAGGCTGTCAAGGACGCCGAGTCCGCCAAGGCAGCCGCCGACGAAGAGCTTGCGAACGCCAAGACCGCAAAGGATACCGCTGACGCGGCCGTGACCGCCGCCCAGCAGAAGGTCGACGAGGCACAGGCGAAACTCGATTCTGCCGACGCGCAACTCAAGCAGGGAGCTATCGGCTTCTTCAAGTCCATGGGTGCCGATGACGCAGTCAACATCATCCTGAACGCCAAATATGCCGGAAAGACCGAAGTCGGCAACTCCAAGGACGCCACGTCCCTTGACAATATGCTCAATGCGATCAGGTGGATGAAGTCCGTCAACGACTACCGCAAGTCGGTCGGCCTGTCCGAGCTCCATGTCACCTACAAGCTCATCGCCGGTGCGATCGCAGATGCCAACTACAGCGACACCGTGCTCGATCATGCCCGTCAATATGATTTTGCCGAAAATCTGGCATGGAATTACGGAATCGATCCGAGTGGGCAGTGGATCGAGCAGGAGAAGGGCTTTTTCGACAAGGCAACGGAGGCCCTTTATGGAGTCACCGGTCTTGTCGGCAAGGATGCCTATGATTTCTATGCAAAGAACGGTGTCGCAATCAACCATTGGATTGCAGACAACTGCCACTGGGAGAACGGCAGTAGCGGCACCGTCGGCCATTACATGAACATCATCAATCCCGAACTCGCCGTTATGGGAATGGCAACCTGCACCAAGGGCACCATGTCCGGGCTTCAGACGCAGTGCTACACCGCAGAGATCTCCGGCTGGTCCGGCTCCGGTTGGAACACGAACCCCATCTCCGTCGACGAGTACGAGCAGAAGCTGACCTCCTATATCAACGGCCTCAAGAACGCCAAGAGCGCACTCGACGCAGCCAAGGCTGATCTCACATCCAAGAAGCAGGCAGCCGCCGGCGCCGCCACAACCGTCCAGCAGAAGCAGGTCGCGGTGGATTCCGCACAGGCAGGTGTCGATGCCGCAAAGCAGGGTGTTGCCGATGCCCAGCGTGCCGTCGATGCCACCAAGGCTGATGTCGCCGCCAAGCAGCAGGGCGTCACGGTTGCCCAGACCGAGCTTGATGCGGCGAAATCGGACCTCGATGCCGCCAACGCGGCAGTCGATACGGCAAAGTCGACCGTACAACAGAAGCAGGTTGCTTTTGATGCTGCCAACGCAGCCGTAACGACCGTACAATCTAAGTTGGATGCCGCAAAGGCCGACACCTCTGCCAAGCAGCAGAGCGTTGCCGATGCGAACGCCGATCTCGCGAAGTTCTTCCAGGACGTCGCCGACGCCAAGAAGGCGGTCGATACCGCAAAGAGCGTCCACGACGCGGCGGCAGCCGGCCAGGCCGAGAAGGCGGCAGTCCTCGCAGCCGCCAAGCAAAAGGCGGACGGCACCGCACGCGCCCTCGCGGATGCCCAGCGTACCGTCGATGCCGCAAAGGTCGACACCGGCGTTGCCGCCGACAAGCTCACTGGCTCCCAGACCGATCTCGAGGACGCACAGTCGAACCTCGACATCCTCACCGGCCTTGCCGCGAAGCTCGCAGAGGCACAGCAGCGCGAGCAGAATGCAGTAAAGGCCGTCAATGACACCAAGGCCGCGCTCGATGCCGCGAAGGCGGATGCCATCGCCGCCGAGTCCCTGGTCTCCGCCGCCGAGCAGGCGAAGGCGCAGGCAGACGCCAAGCTGTCGAAGCTGAACTCCATCGATGCCGGCGCGGCGATCGCTTCCGGCCATGATGTGAACGCGGATGACGCCCTCAACGCGCTTTTCGCCGCAGCAGTCGAGGCACGTGCCAAGGTCGCTCCTGCCAAGGCCATCCTGGACGAGAAGCAGGCCGCGGTGGACGGGCTCCAGTCCGGCTATGATGCGGCACTCGCCGCCTACGAGCAGGCGAAGTCCGACCGCATCGCAGCGGAGCAGAAGCTTTCCGATGAGATCGCACGACAGGAGGCAAAGGAGGCGGCAAAGCAGCAGGCGGCATACACCCCGAAGCACCTCGCCGGCACGGATACCGCCCAGCCCGGCAACCTCGCCCAGACCGGTGACCGCGCGGGACTCATCGGCGAGACGTTCGTCATCGGCGGTACCGTCCTCGTGGCAGCCGGCGTCTTCCTCGATCAAAAGAAGCGCCGCGAGCAGATGTAGGACAAATCGCATAACGACTCGGAAAGGGGAATCCCGCAAAAGGGATTCCCCTTTTTCGTCTTGTCAGCCACGGTTCGTTGAGGCAGCTTCAGCTTAAGGGCCACAGATTAAACCGATCTACAACTGTGACCATATGACTGTGCGCACATGTTAGCATGGTCATATGGTCACATATTTATAGCTGCGGTTATACCGCGGCAACTCAACCGTTAGCGCTTATTAAACAGCCAACCAAATCCTGGTTTGCCCAGTTGGCGCATCTGCCCCACCTGAATCTCCGTCTCCACGCCATCCTTGCCGAAGACGGTGCTCATATTCTTAGCGGTCGGGACGACCGTCTTCGCCTCACCCGTCGTTAGGTCGAAGCGCTGGCAGCCGACCTGGTTCTCAAGATGGATCTGGCCATCGGATCCAAAGACATTCTGGTACATGTCTGCCTCCTCGCAAGAAACTGTCGATCCCAAGATAACAGGCGGGCGAATCCGGAGCAGCAGACGCTCGATAATACATGACCATGTTAATGTAGCCATATGCTCACGTATTACAAGCTGGGACCTTATGTATTAGAGCTCGAACCGCGCCGCCGCGTCACCGTGAACACCGACGGCGAGAATATCGACTACTTCAAGGCGGAGGCCGCCCGCACGGACGTCCCCTATCAGGTCATCATCAACATGTACCTGATGGAGTTCCGCATGCAGAAGAGGCACCTCGCGGTCGCGTAATACAAATAGGTAAGATCCCACGCGTGTCACGCCTCGGCGCAATCGGAGCGCCGTCTGCGGCGCGGGGCGGAATACGACCGGGCGACCCGGGCAATCTGGCCCCGGATCTCCCGGTCGTATTCCTACGATATCGCCCCTAGATCACCAATGTGTCAGATAAAGAATGAGGCAATGGCTATGATCAAGCATACGGCGGATGCGGCGACTGCGCCTTTTTTCCTCTCCTTTAGTCCGACGAATAGGGTTGCCGTAAAGTAAAGGGCGGAAATGCAGTCTATGGCAAGCAAAACGAGTTCCTTGGGCGGTTTCAGCAAAAGGTCGCTAGCAAAGAGTAATGCAAGCAGGGCAAAGCCGATTGTGGTCAAGTATCTTGATTGATTTTGCGACAGCATGGCAACTGCCTTTCAGAACATGCAAGTGAAAAGTCGGTACGATGTCATTGCGGTTGCAAACAAGCCGCCGCCAGGACCGGTTGTCACGAGACCGGCGATAACGCATTTTCTCGGTTTCCAGCTCATGACAGACCCCTCTCTCATGGTGCAACGCATACATTATGAGATATGCGCATTATCTCGCTAATCAATTTCAATATCCATCATCCAACTAAAGAATACTGACTCACTGGTTCAGCGACGATGCGTTTTTACCCTCGCGTTCCCACTCGCCGCGTCGGCGGTCGGAAGGGTCTCCGTCTCGCAATCAGCGACCTTGTAACCGTATCCGTCGAGCCAGGCGGCAAGCGCATCCCAATCGACGCGCTTCCAGTCGCCGCCCGGCGCGTGCTGCATCACGAGGCCTCCGGCGACCATGAGCGCGTGGATATGCCCTCCTTGCAGGCCAGCGATGATCCCGCCGGTGCATACGATGCCAGGTCGCTGTGCCGGCACTGCGCAAACGTATTGTCCTTTGTGCCCCTTTTGGCAACTTTAGCCCGGCTGTAGGTTAAACCAACCCATAGCCGTAACCGCGTTGATGTAGTACTATGCTAATTACTTAGTATGTTCACATATTTCTAACTGCGATTTAGAATTACTTAATGTAGTCACTTGTTATTATGCTAATATATGACTACGTTATTTCAGAAAGGGGAGGACATGGCGACGAACATCCTGCTAGTCAATCAGAAGGGCGGCGTCGGCAAGACGACTTTCGCGGACGAGATCGCCTGGGGTCTCGAGCGGCGCGGCCACAAGGTCGGCTTCGGCAACCTGGACCCGCAGGGCGGCGCGAACCACGAGAAGGGGCTGCTCGACGACGAGGACGCCGTGAACGTCATCGACACACCTGGTTTCCTGAGCGATGAGACAGCTGTGTACGCGAAAAACGCCGACATCGCGATCATCCCGGTCCAGCCTGGCACCCTAGGGTTGAAGCCGATGAAACGAACGATCAAGGTCATCACCGAAGCCAATCCCGACCTGTCGTTCGCCATCATCGTCAACAACTTCGCCGGCAACCAGACGGTCGACCGCCAGTTCCTCGAACTACTCGAAGCCGATGACTTGCCCGTACTGGGCACCGTTCCGACCGCGGCGGCCTTCAAGCAGGGCGCGGCGCTGGGAAAGCCTGTGTATGAAATCGCCAAGAACGGCAAGGCCGCCCAGGCAATTGAAAACATCCTGAACGAACTGGAAGAGGTGCTGTAAATGGCAAAGTTCAAAAAGGCGACCTCATACTTCGACGTCGCAGCGGAAAAGGCCGAGGAGAGGCAGCAGAAAATCGTTGAGAGCGCATCTGAGACCCAGAAACCGGCTTATCAGGTACGGAAAGCCGGGCGCCCCAAAAAGGGCGCTGAAGGGGCATCTGAGAGGCTTGTTCAGCTGTCCGTGTACGTTCCGGAGAGTTACCGAAAACGTCTGAAGCAAGTGGCGCTCGAGGAGGACAAGTCCGTATCGGATATCGCTCGGGAGCTTTTCGATCGCTATCTGGCCGAAAAGGAAATCTAATCGGAATCACGGGCACCGTCAGGTGTCCGTTTTCTTTTGTATGGGCCTCTGAGAGCCGATTTAAGACCCGTTTTATCTATCAGTGAGAAAACGGTCGAACCTCACCGATAGGACGTCTTATTTTCGATTCTGTAGCTCCCTGCCGGTAAGTTGACCAAATGTCGGCAACCGGAAAACGGATTCGGCCATTGCTGAATTGCAGGTGTTTACAGCTAAGTGGGTTAGTCAGCCCGGGGAGCAAAGCGACGCCGGCGCTGAGAGTTGGCAAGGACGTAGCGATTTCAGTCAGGTCGATTGCTCTCCTTTCCGGTGAAAAGCGAGCGTCCGATTTGCCTATAACGTTTCGCTGGTCGCTAAGACCAATAGGGCCGTACCGGATTTATTTCCGGGAAAGTACGTTGCGGGTGGATCAGTTTTCGATTAAACGGTGATTGACATGGACGTGAATAAAAATCTCAAATCAAAGAAAAAGTTCTCTTCCCCTTTCTTTCTCTTAAAACCTCTTTAGATATTATTGGTGCCCTTTTTGGAAACTTTTGGTTGTCAAAAAGGGCACAGTTTTCGGGTTTTTGTGCCCCTTTCGGAAACTTTTTGTGCCCCTTTTGGAAACTGCCATTGTCAAAAAGGGCACAGGAAATTGCCGAAAGGGGCACAGGAAATTGCCGAAAGGGGCATAGAAGGTAATGCGAAAAAGAGCCTGAAATAGGGAGAAATTGCCGAAAGGGGCACAGGAAATTGCCGAAAGGGGCACAAAAATAGAGCAGAGATTTCTTAAATTCGATAAAAATTGCCGAAAAGGGCACAGGAAATTGCCGAAAGGGGCACAGGGGGAGGCAAATAAAAAGGGACGGGCAATCTGTCACCCGTCCCGATTAGAGGTTCTTGGTGCCACGTTCCATGCACGCCTGCGGGTTCACATCGTACGCAGCCGGAACGCGCGGCGAGACGACCGTCTTTACGACAAGACTCAGGCCAACGAGCTTTTCGAGGGAGGCGCGAAGTTTGCTCTTACTGACAGCGAGCTGGTCGGCGGCGTTCTGCGTCGACACCCGGAAAGGCTTGGGCTCCTTGGCCGAAAAGAACGAGAAAATGTAGCCGAAAAGCACCTTGTCGAGCGCGGAGAGTTTGCTGTCGCGAACTGTCCAAAATGGGATCCGGCAGAACGTCCCGTGCGAAGTCCATTCGTGAAGGGCCCCGGCGTTGACGAACTCAACGCCGCACAACTCCGCCCACCTGGCCTCGTCGACCCTGTAGGTGACCTCCTCGCCATGCCCCTCTTTCTCAATGAGGGCGAAGCTCTTGAGCTTTTGGAGCCTCTTGCTGAGTGCCGAGGGGGAGATGCCGAGGACTTCGGCAATTGTCTTTGCGTTGGACCGGCAGCCCTTCAATGGGTCCCTGCGCTGGAACCCGTGGATATATGCCAGAACGAGCAGTTCGTTCAGCGACAGCTTCGCCTTCGACTTGCGAAGCAAGATCATCGACAAGGGGAGCGCGATGAAGCGCCCACTGCCGGACGAGCTGTCTTTGAGCCATGATTCCGCGTTTAAAACAGCAGCGCGACTCGAGTTCGAGCTCGGCGTGTCGCCCAGTTTTGACTGGGCAAGAAGGGCGGCGAAGTCCTCTTTCGAAATCATATTTTTGAACGTGCTCCCCCCGCTGGGCGGAGCGCCATTTACGTCCATAAAGTGACCTTTCCAAGGTCACCAACATGTTTTAAGTGGTAGAATATTACCAACAAGTTGATGACACTTCGCTTAAAGGACCCAAGCCGCCAAGCTAATGAGGGTCCTTTTTGCGTTATATATGTCCTACTGTTTTTGCTGAAGACGAATCTCCTCCGCATTGAACAGGTTCTGAATCGCAAGCGCAACGAGCCCAGATTTCGTGAGACCGAGTTCACGAGCCATTATGTCCATCTGCTCGGTCAGCTCGGTCGGCAGCGTAATCATGAGCCGCTTTTTGTTAGACGCAACGGGCGTGTTGCTCATACGATGATCCTCCCTTCGGTTGAAAACAGTATATACCACTTCTAACTAAACTGTTACAGTTCTGAATGATTTAGGCATATTAGTGACTAAAACCTTAGCGGCCTAAAAGTGGATTGTCGTTATTTTTGGCTGTTGCTATGGGTCGAGATAACCCATAGCAGACAAAAGTTGCCAAAAGGGGCACAGTAAATTGCCGAAAAGGGCACAGCGAAACGTCCCTGGAATCAGCTGTTACGATAAAAACAGGGGAGGGGTAACTCCGCGGACACGGCCTAGCGCGCTGCCATCCAGTGCCGATTCTGCCATACTCGCAATTCGGCGAGGATGAGGAGTATGAATTGATCGGGGCTTATAGGACAAAATGTGTGTCTGCTTTAGGGGCATCGACCTGCGCAAATGCCCCTAAAGCAGACACACATTTTGTCCTATAAGCCCCAAGGATGACGATTCCAATACGGACGACACCAAAATCGGCATCGACGGCTCCATGGATGATTCGGATTCCAAATAGGCCTTGTTAGTTGAGCTACTTCTTTGCCGGTGTCGTATACGCGACCGCTATACCCGCGGCAATTGCCATGAGGCAGCTCGCGATGAATCCGAACTCATACTTCAAAACGTTTGTTGCGGTCAGGGCGATAATCAACACTGTCAGAATTTGCAGAACTATCGTTATTGCGAAGAGATTTATTCCTTGTTTGGCCGAAGTCGCTGAATGAGTCTGGCTTCGTTGATTCAGGTTGAAGCAGACAACAAAAGCGACCAGTTCGCTTGATAGGGGGCCGACTACATAGAAAAAGATTGCGTCAATGAAGCCTATAGTGTTGTAAGTGTTGTAAGTTGTTTCGCCGGAAAACACAGCGTATAAAGCATATCCAAATCTTGGGTGATTCACGTATGAGTAGGAGAAGACCAAGAGCGTTACCAGTGCTACTGCCATAAGTACATTCAAGACGATTCTTCTACCGCTCATCGGTCACTCCTTTCGAGTGCTGATACAGATATATTAATATAATAACAGTTTTATCCAATAGGATTGGAGGAGTCATGGCAGTAAAATCCGTTATTCGTAAGTTAATGTTATTTTCAGCATCAACTGTCCTTTTATCAGCTTTTTTGGCTGTGACTCCATCTTTTGGTTTGACAGTAAATCACGATGTGTCTATCACCGCGTCTTACGCAGAAGTTTCGTTGTTTGATGAAATCTCTTTAGCAAGGCGTGCCATGCAAGAAGACGTCCTTGATACGTATTATTCGTTCTATTGTTTTAATAACGTTGCGCATAATATTCCCTTAAAGGATCCAACTTATAAGCGACTAACTTTCAAGAATAGCTACAGCCGTATTTATCCGGATACATGTCGAACAAGTTTTGTTTATACTTGCCCCACGTGCAAGGGTGACGGGCTTATGAAAGTATTTCAGTGCAACTACCAAACGCGTTGATTCGATTGTGGGTGGCTTATATGCATAGCATGAAGTTCAAAGCAATTCTAGGTTCTTTCTTCCTTTTTGTTTGTTTGTGTTTTCCGACCGCTGGCTTTGCGGACGGGATTGTCTGCAATATGAGAAACGATGTTCAGCCGGTTGCTTCTCTATCTAATGATCTCTCATATGCTTCTGGCACCGCTGCTCGCCGTGCGAACAGCGAAAGGGTCTTGAATGTATATTGGACTTTTACGGGACTATTGAATGGTCGAGAAGTGAAAGATCGAATTGTATATAGGGATTACAAGTCGCTATCTTTTCCTAATTCCTATAGTACTCTAGCGCCAACTTGGGTTAATACTCGCGCCACCGGTTCTAACGGTGAATATTTTTCTCAGGTTCAAGCTACTGGGGTTGGATCCGTAGAAACATGGCGTTGCAACTATCAAATTAGATAATTTGATATAAACGTCACATCTAAATAACGTGCACTTTCGCTGGAGGGTCGCTGTTTGGCGGCCCTCTTTTTTGCACAGGCGCGGTGGGATGGTAATATCGGGCGGGAGTCAGCCGCTCTGATAGAATCGTCCTTGCTGTCGGCAGCCCTCGTGCCGGGCAGAGCCCTCCATTTGATGGGAGGTGATGCCCATGACCGATTTCACCGAGCTCGTGAAGCTCCTGACCGCTATGGTCTCGCTCCTCACGGCCCTTGTCGGCCTTTCCAAGGCACTCAAGCAGGGTTCGAAGCCCAAAAAGAAAGGCCACCGTCGCTAAGACGATGACCTAACTCTACTAAGCAACGGCTCTGCCCAGCTCACCACAACTTGGGCTGCCGTCGGCATCATTTTACCCTCCTGACGAGGAATTCGTCCATATTTCAAAAATCAAATCCTGTTCGCGCGTGGGCGTAAACTTTTAGTTGGGCAAATCCGGCAGATTGGAGCTTGAAACATGAGGGATATGCACCTCATGTCGCTCATAAAACGTCTCCTGACCTCGAAGGAGAACGTTTTTTAGCGACAGAAGGAGACAATAAATATGATCTGGTTTACCAGCGACACCCACTTCGGGCATGAGAACGTGCTGAAGTTCACCGACCGCCCGTGGGAGACGATTTGGCAGATGAACGACGCCATCGTCGACAACATCAACGGCAAGGTTGCCGTGGACGACGAGCTCTACATCCTAGGGGATTTCTCATTCAAGATGACCGCCCAGGACGCCTACGGGCTGCGCAAGCGGATCGTCTGCAGGCGCATCCACCTCGTCCCGGGAAACCATGACAAGGACTGGACCCAGCCGGCGGTCGCGGGCGCCTTCACCGTGGAGCCGCCGATCTGCGTGCTCAAGATCGACGGGCAGAAGATCGTCCTGAGCCATTACCCCATGGCCGACTGGCAGGGCATGAGCCATGGATCGTGGCACCTCCACGGGCACATCCACAGCAGCGGCGGCGCGTACAACGAGTTCAACCGCAAGCAGGGCCTTCTGCGCTACGACGTCGGTTGCGATGCCAACGGGCACTCCCCGGTGAGCCTCGACGAGCTGAGGGAATGGTTCGCCGGAGTCGACGAGCCGTGCGGCCGGGTGAAATGGCCCTGGTGGGTCAACGAGACCGGCGACAGGCAGGTCGAGCGCGAGCTGACGGCGTACAAGAGGGAAGAGGCGATCCGATGACGGTCTATGTGACGGGCGACATCCACGGTGGGCTCGACATGCAAAAGCTCCGCGACTGGGAGCTTGGCGACAGTCTTACCAGCGACGACTATCTCATCGTTGCCGGTGACTTTGGCTTTCCGTGGGGCTTTTCTGCCGAGGAATGCGCTGACATCGCTTGGCTCGAGTCGCGCCCCTACACGGTTCTCTTCGTGGATGGCAACCACGAGCGCTTCGACCACTGGGAGGAGCGTCCCATGGAGCCGTGGCACGGCGGGCTGACGCAACGCCTGTCGGATACTTCGTCTATTCGGCGCCTGACGCGCGGCGAGGTCTTTGAGCTCGACGGTTCGACAATCTTCACCATGGGCGGTGCCACGAGCGTGGACAGGGAATACCGCGTGCCGTATTCCAGCTGGTGGCCTCAGGAGCTCCCGGACAAGCGCGATTTCGATACCGCGCGGGCAAGGCTCGACGAGGTCGGCTGGAAGGTCGACTGCGTCATCACCCATACCTGCGCCACGCGCATGATCTCGCCGACGCTCTACCCGGACCCAGGCTGGGAACGCCCTGATGTGGACCGGCTGACCGGATTCCTCGACGAGCTCGAGGACCGCCTGGACTACAAGCGCTGGTATTACGGACATTTTCACCGAGACGGCAATCCGGACGAACGGCACACGGTGCTGTATGACCGGATCGTGAGGCTCGGGGACAAACTCCTGCCGTGGGGCGCGTACTGATGACGGTCTATGTGACAGGCGATGTCCACGGCAGGGCCGAGTATGGGGCCAGCAGATTCGCCTTCAAATCTTGGCCGCCGGGGCGCACGCTGACGCGCGATGACGTGGTGATCGTGGCGGGCGACTTCGGCTTTGTCTGGGACGGCTCGAATGCTGAGAGGTATTGGCTCGACTGGTTCGAGTCGAAGCCCTGGACCACGTGTTTCGTAGACGGCAACCATGAGAACCACCACGCCCTGGCAGAACTGCCGGTGCGGGAGTGGAGCGGCGGTCTCGTCCATGAGGTACGACCGCACGTGCTGCACCTCATGCGCGGAGGGGTATTCGACATCGCGGGAACCACGGTCCTTGCCATGGGCGGCGCCGTGAGCAACGACAGGCAGTATCGCAAGGAGGGGAGGAGCTGGTGGCCCGAGGAGATGCCGAGCGAGGAGGAGATGGACCACTGCCGCGCCTCGCTCAACCGCGTAGGCTGGAGGGCCGATTACGTGGTGACGCATGAGGCTCCTGCTGCCCTGGCCAGAGAGCTGTGCCGGGAGCGCGGACGTGAGTACCGTGGGGATCAGCTGCAAACCTTCCTGGGCGAGCTCGATGGGCGGCTCGACTACCGCGCTTGGTTCTTCGGGCACTACCACGGTGACGAGTGGCGTGACGACAGGCACCGTCTGGTCTATCGAGACATCGTGCCGATCGAAAGTGCTGCGCCCGGTTCTCAGTTCTAGAAACCCCCTAGAAATGCTCTAGGGGGTTTCTAGAAAATTAGATGCTACGCATGAGGCCTATTCCAATTCAAAGGTCTGGTCAAGAGAGTTCCATTCAGTCCCATATCCGTCGGTCTTCACTTCGATGGGGGACATGTCATTGAGTTCGAAAGTCGACACACCGTCGCATTCGCCTCCCGGCGCAAGCCCTTGCAAAGAGGCGCTTTCCTGCAAATCGTCGGCAAAACCGGAAGAAAGTATCTGCTTATTCTGATAGGCCGTGATGTAGCAACCGTTGGCGAATGAATCTGCTGATTGATTGTTGATGGCGTGCCAGCGGACAACAGCGACCTTCCCGCTATCGCTAATCGAGGAATCATGCACCTCGACGCCGGTGATTGAGTACTCCATCTTGCCGTAAACCGCGCCCTCTTCCTGCGCGTTGTCAGAATTGGCGACCTGAACTGCCGTCTGGTGATCGTCTGCCTGGCTGCACTCAGGGGTCATAACCAAGGCAACCGCCAAAAGACCGGCGACGCCGAGAGTTCGAGCCAGGCTGATGGCGTTTTTGCTAACGCGCCTTTTCATGATTTACTCCAAACCGAATACTTGACTGATCTATTGCTTTTGTTCGTTGATCACGTATGCCGTCAACCCACCAGTTCAAGCACAGCGACAACAATAACGGCAATTACGCCGACCGATACCCACGCGGTATCTTGGTGCGCCAGAACGGCGCCGATAGTGGTCGAGTCGGCTCCAGCGCCGTCAACGACTGTCCAGACAATCGCTACGGCAAGAAGGACGATCAGCCCAACAGCAACGGCTGTACGATGCGACATCTTCGAGGTGGACATCCTACTCGCCCCTCTGGGTCATGACCTCGACCTTGGCCTCGGCCACGGCCGCCCGCTGCTCGGAGGCGGCGAGGCGGTCCTTGAGGGCGGCGACCTCGGCCATCAGGTTGCGCTGGGCCAGGAGTGCGTCGTTCAGCTCGGACTGGGTTTTCAATGCGGCGTCACGCTCGCCGCGCAGGCGCTCGATCTCATCGACCATGGCCACGGCCTCGGCATGGAGTTGGACGACCTGTCTGTCGAGCTCCCGGGCATCAGCGAGATATCTGACGCTCGCGGCGTGGAGCTCGTTGTTCTCGAGTTCGAGGTTCGCGGTATCGAGTTCGAACTTCTCCTCTATAAAGGCAATCCGCTCATTGCAGTCGGCCTCAATCTTTTCATTCCGATCCGTCGCCTCGGCGAGCTTGCGGCTGAATTCATCCACCTGGGCCATGAGCAGTGCGTTCTCGGTCCTGAGGTCGGCAGTCTCGCGCAGCAGCTTCTCCCGCCATGTCGCCTCGATCCGCTCGGCAGCCTCATCGAGGACGGCCTTCACGCCGGATGTCTCGCTGATTTTCTTCTCGCTCGGATTGTCTGCCATGGTGCAGCACTCCAATCAACAAAGGGCATGGCTTCGCCATGCCATACGGCTGGGGACAATGCACGGCCGCTGTTGATTTGTAGTCATCCTGCGATCGGTGAGTTCTAAAAAGGCGTCTCAGGTCATGCGTTCACGCAGGGTTTCAGTTGGAGAAATACCGCACTCTTATATAGTAACGCCGCTGCACTCGAGCTTATTGACAGATCGCGAAACGATGGACGGGCTCATTTCCTGACGCCCACCAATCCGCGTTCACGGAGCACGCGGTACAACGTCGATTTCGAGATGCCCGTGGCGGCGCAGATGTCAGTGATAGGCGTCTCGCAGGCGAGGTAGAGCTTCACGGCCGCATCGACCTTGACGTCTGCGACGCGCGGACGACCGCCGACGTTGCCGCCATGACTTCTCTTGATCGCGATTCCCTCAGCTTGACGCTGCCTGATCAGGTCGCGCTCAAGTTCGGCTGTGCAGGCGTGGGTTCCTAAGACGAAACGGCCGAACGCGGTATCCAGATCAACGGGTTGTTTCAAGGAAGTCAGTTTGACCCCGAGGTTTCGGAACATCAGGTCGTAGTTGAGCAGCTGCCTGGTCGATCTGGATAGACGCTCCCAAGACTCGACGACTACTTCATCGCCACGCTTCATTTTTTTGAACAACTTTTTCTGCTGCGTGCGGTCACCATCACGACCGCCAGTTTCTTTGTCCTTATAGATATGGCCATAGGGTACGCCGGCATTGACCAGCGCTTCGATTTGGCGATCTAATTTCTGTTCCTTTGTACTTACGCGTGCGTAGCCGTATCGCGTCATTTTTTAGCCTCCTGCCTCGTAGTTTGATTTTCCCATGAGGTTTGACAGGATGGTTTTGGCACTAGGTTTTGACACTCGATTTGCACGGTCTCGACCGCTCGATTTGCAAGTGCCGTTCAGCATACGTTTTGGGACGAACGGCTAATGGAATATGTTGGGACGGATAATATTCTACTACCAAATAGTAGTAGAATATTATCGTAAAGATTGGAGGCTCATGGTCCGGATACACCAGAGAGTTCACGAGCGACACCCCGAGCTAGATGACGGTGATGTCGAGGCGGCGTGGGAGAGCTACTGCTTCGCGGCCGTCCGCATACCCGGGGAGTGCGAGATGCGGACGGGCTACGACCCGCAAGGCCGGTACATCGAGATGGTCGGTGTCCTCCTGGCCGACGGCGCGTGGCTCGTCTACCACGCCATGACGCCGCCGAGCAAGAAGACGCTAAGGGAGATCGAGAACGCGAGAAGGAGAGGTTACTGATGGAATATAGGCTTGCAAACGGATCCGTTATCACGGATGAGGACATCGAGCGCGAGTGCGCGGAATACGAATCCGGCTCCTGGGAGGGGAGCCTGGTGAACCTCCGAGTCGGCCGCCCCAGGCTTTCCGAGGTGGAGGCCAACGCCAACCTGTCTTTCAAGTGCCCGAAGACGGGCGCCGACCTCATCGAGAGGGCGGCCGCCGCGTGCGGGATGCGGAAGTCGGAGTTTCTGCGCTCGGCCGCGATCGAGAAGGCCGAGAGGATACTCAGGTCGGCATAGCCCCGGCGTGCCTTCCCGGAATCGGCGTTGCCGCAGGGAGTGAGCGCCCTGCGCCGCCGTTATGTTAGACATGTCGCTAACATAACGGCGGTTAAGTCGTGCCGCGGGTCGGGGCATCCGCACCACCACAGGTTCAATCGCCCCGTAAATCGAATCCTGTTAAGTCGTCTATCTGCGTGTTTATGAACACACCATTGCCATTCCTTAGGTGAGAATCGTGTCCGCACGGGGCGATATATTAGACAGAACACCCGAGGGAAAGGAATAGCATGAGCGATTTAATGGAAGTCGTACATCGGCTCGAGCGCGAGATGGCAGACCGAGCCTCCGCAGTTGAGAAGGAGGGGTTATGCCCAAAAAAGCGCCATGGATAACAAAGGATGTTCGCATAGTAGAAGCGATGGGGTGGCTAACCGGCGCTTGCAGCGTCGTGCTGACAGGTTTTGCTATCGCAGCAGTGCCCACCGGAGAGAAGGTCCCCGTCCACTACGGCGTTGACATGCAGCCGAACCGCTGGGGCTCTCCTGTCGAGCTGTTGCTCCTCCCTATTGTCATGCTGGCTTGCATCGCGCTTTTGGCCCTCGTTCTCCATCTGGTCAGTCCAGAGCATTGGAACCAGCCTGCCGGTCTCGAGAGCGACGAGAAGGATGCTTGGTATCTCGCAAGTGCTCGCTCGGTGGCCTGGTTTGAGCTCGAGTGCGGCGTTTTCTCGCTGCTTGCGGCCCTTAACCCGTTGTCCGACGACTGCAAGGCGATGATTGTCGGCGCTGTTGCATTCGAACTATTGCTTATTGCAACGCCCCTTATATTCACTGCAAGGTTTCGCAAGAGCAGAGGTAAGGGCAAGGCTCGGAAACTTTAGCGCCCCAGCGTGTTCCAATCGATAAAGAGCTCGCGACGAAGACTGCGCTGCGCATCAAGCTGGCGTCCGTCTTCTCGCGATACTCCAAGCCGATCTCCTCAAACAACATGCGCTTCACTATCTCGAAGTTCTTCTCATCGGCGATTTGCTGATACGTCAGCAACATGACGTTGAAACCCATTTGCTGCAATGCGGTGGCGCGATCGGAATCCGACATTGCGGCATCGGCCCCACTGTGCACAAGCCTGCCTTGGCACTCGACGACAAGCGGCTTCTTGTCACCCGTCTCCTCAAATAGGAAGTCTGCATAGCAGTTGTAGCGTCCGGCCAAACGCGCTGCCTTGCCCGAAAGGACAATGCGAGCATTGTTGCTAAAGGATCTGAGACCCTCGCCACCGGCGACGCGCGGCGTCGCAAGCAACAAGGACAGCTGAGCCTCAAACGGCGACGCGACAACCCCGGTCACACGCTCGACATCTTTAAGGCTCAGTTCAATCAAGCCATCAAGGCCTTCATGGCCGCCGACGAGGCGGTCCGCAGCCTTAACGACTATGACAGCATCGTTGACACTCAGATCGCCAACGCCATTGATGAGCACCTTCGCGCCATCGACAGGCTCTGCCGTTTCGGCATCGACGGTGGTTTCGGTAAGAAGCATCCGGTTAAGGAGTACTAGCCTTCCGCATGGCCATGGAAGTAAAGTAGAAGAGGGTCGAATCCGAAGCAGTTCCCGGACAATTGGCGTCCGGCCAGACACTTCGGTTCGACCCTTTCTTCCAGGATTCTGTAACAGCTGATTGAATTGCAACGCGCTAGGGCAGGACAGTTCAAAACTAGCGGGGCGTGTCGCCGCGCGAGTAGTCACCGCGATCGACGACGCGATCGTCCATCTGTCGCGACACGGCGCTACCGCCGTGCGCCTGGCCGGTGGCGCGGACGCGGTCGTCACCGGCATCGGGAACGGAGCCGGCATAGCGGTTGCGAATCTCCCTTGCGTAGCCGCGGCGCGCAAGGAGCTCGTCGCGAACCGCGGGATCTTCGAGCTACTTCACTTCAAACCTTAAGAGCCTTCTCTCTGGCAGATCGGTCATCTTCATCGTATAAGTCCCAGGAAAAGCCTTCTCAAAACGGACGGTCTCGTAACCTTCGAAATAGTCGTTGGTGTTTTGCATCATGAATGGGACGAGCAACTCGTTCTCCGCCCCAACCTGTACAGCAAACGCAGCAGAGCCGCCCAGAGCCGGCATTGCCTGCGTTATCAGATCGGTATTGACCACAAAGTCATAGTTTGGCGCAGACTCCGGCACCAAATGCCAAACATACGTTTTGATTCCGCCTTCGACATTGTCCTTATTCCTGACACGCATCTTTACGGCGATAACACACGTGATGTCGGCGTCCTTCAATTTCGTTTTCGTATCCACGATGCCATATTTTGAATAATCATCATGCGCACGCTTGAGATACTCGCGCGGCGTGAGCAGCTCTGCCCCGTCTATGCAAAACGAATACCCGTCAGTCGCCACATCCTTCGACCCCAGAAACGCCCCATCCATCGAGAGCCATTCGCCCTCCGCATAATATTTCTCAGGAATGACCGTCCGGTTCCCGTTAACGACGCTCACCCTCATGCCCGCAAGGCCGGTAGCAGCACAGCCGAAAAGCGCGAGCACCGCCCTTCTTGTCCACAGGGTCTTCTTCATCGCGCTCACGACCTTTCCCGAACTTTCACAACGGCACCGTCGCGCATGCAGTAAACCCGATCGGCCAGCTCCTCGAGCACCTCTCCGTCATGGCTGGACAGAATAACCTCGCGACCCGTTGATGCCGCCATCGCCACAACGCGCTTGAGTATTTCCACGCCCGCTTCGTCGAGGGCATTTGTTGGCTCATCGAGAACAAGTAGCTTCGGCTTTTCCATAATTGCCGCGGCTATCCCCAGACGTTGCTTCATCCCAAGCGAGTATGCTCGGAACTTCTTTTTTTCGTCTGCATCGAGCCCCACGAGCCGCAGGGCAGAGCGAATGTCCTCGGGGGTGGCAACGCCCTTGATCTGAGCGATGAGCTCCAAATTATCGTAGCCAGACAGATATCCCAAAAAGGAAGGCGCCTCGATCAACATCCCCAGACTCGGCGGGAACGAGATGTCCGCCCCAAGCCTTTGGCCATCGATAGAGATTTCGCCTTCGGTAGGCTTGATCAATCCGCAGACCGCTCGCATAAGCATGGTCTTACCCGAACCGTTTATCCCCTGAAGCCCAACCACAGTCCCAGGGTCAACCTCGATGGACACGTTGCGCAGAACATCGTTTTTGCCCATACGCTTCGATACGTCCCTAACGATCACGCTCATATCTTGTCCCCCTTTTCTATAAGGTCGGCCCTTCGAAACCACAGTCCACCCAGCGATAGACATAACGACATAAGCCCAATTGATGACAAGACGCTCGAGCCCGCCGCGATTCCCTCTTTGACAATTCCGCCCCAGCGCAACAGCATCAAGGCGTTACCCAATAGCGCCCAATGTCGTGCATATGCCGAGCAGATCAGGTAGCTCATTAAAACCACAAACGAGACTGACGGCCCAAGCACAAACCCAACCGCTGCCTGCGCAAACGCAAGCGCCTCAAAAGCAAATAAGAGACCTATGAAAAACGGCAGCGCATCTGCCTTGGCAGCTTTGAGAAACCACGGCGCCAAATTAGCCAGCTGAAGCGACTCGCCATGAATGACCGCGCTGAACGAGGAGCTCACCACCAAGCTCCAAATCACAACAGAGCAAACCACCACGAGCAGTGAAAATGCCGTTACCGCCGCCACTGAGATAAAACGCGAGGCCCACCAAAGGGTTCTTGCCCGGCATCGAACAAGTGCTTGTAAACCAAGCCCGTGCAACGATTCGGTCGGATAATCGAGTGTTGTATAGAGAATAAGCAGAATGAGGAATAGCCACCCTAACGGAGGCACAAACATGACCCCGGGCCTAGGCTCAAACGGAGCAGATCCGGCAAACACAAGCGCGAGATTATCCGCAAACCCCAAGGTATCCGTCCTGACCCCATACACAGAAGACAATCCGTAGGCGTACACCAAGTTCGCAACGGTCACTGCCGCAACCGCAATAAAAGTAACGATGTTCTTCTTCAAAACGGTCCTCAGGTCCGCAGCGACCAGCCTAAACAGCATCAGACCACCTCGCGCCTTTTTAAGAATCTCGCGGAAATCAAAGAAAAGACGAACAGCAAAATGATTTCCGCAAACCCCGCTCGAATGTCGGGCCAGTTATTTAGTGATTCCGACCTGATGCTGTTAAGAATGTTGCAGTTAAAGCCGACGCATGAAAGGACGCTAAAAATCCAGTCGTTAACAAAATGCCATGCAACCATAATCAGATATGGAACGACCATCGCCTTGATTCTGCTGCGAAACACAACCGACAGACCGGTCACGGCCATGGATAGAACCCCCAGCGCCACCGCATCGAACAGCGTATAAACCAGCACGTATAACAGAGGCCGGGAATAAAACAGGCCAGAAAAATAGCTATGCAGATAGAGTCCGACGTAAGTCGATTCGTCGACTCGGGGGAGATACGCGGGAAACAGCATGGAGACAATCAGAAAGTTCACGAGTAGCGGAATAGCCGTGACCGCAAACGCAGAGAGGAAAGCAGACAGCATCTTCACGTTCACATATGCATTTCTAGAAACACGCGTGCAGATCTGTGCCTCGTAACCGCTCAAACGCTCGGACAGGCATGACCACGACCCGGCCAACATGGCAAGCAACGGCAGCGCATAGAAAAACACCGACGCTAGCAACGGCGCGTTCGCGCTCACAACGATCCAGTTACCAAAGCTACTTTCACGCGTTTGGCCGAGGTATGTCTGAGACTGCAGACCAATGCCGTAGCCAAAAGATAACAGCTGCTTGCGCTCGGCCTCGAGTGTCCACCACGCCTCGATGGCAGCTGCCATCGAAATGGCAGTCGCCAAAATAAGAGCCAACGCAAATATAGGATTGCCAAATATCTTGGACAGCTCGTGCCGTATTAGATTTCTATTCAAATGTCATCATCCTCCCATTGGCCGGGCCGAGCAGCAACGCTCGGCCCGGCCCTAATCACAACAAGAAGCTGCGGATTGGCTAGGAGGGAAGTTTGTTAAAATGGCCAAAGCAATCGGGGCTCCACTTTCCATAGACCGTGCCGTATCCGGACTCGGCCCATGCGGTCAGACGAGCATGACTGCGTTTGTTCTCACGGACGAGGTTGTATATCTCCCATTCATGCTCATGGTTGGAGCGATACACGCCCTGCGTGCAATTCATGTTGCCCGTTCCTCTATTGTCATAGGCACCGTCCACGTACAAACGTAACGGCTTTCCCGAATAGCCCATAATCCAAATGTAAACTGAAGATGAGTCGTGCTTCGAGCGATAGCCAGTTGCGCTCGTGCCAGAACATTGAAAAGCGAAATCTGTATCCTTGTTGTTCTTACATGTGGCAATTCCAGCATCTGCGCTTTGCGAAATGCTCGAAACCTGGGAAGTGTCGAACTCCTCTTGAGCAAATGATGCGGCAGGTGCACCCATCGACAAGCCCGCAACAATCGCCAAGCCGACTCCGATTCGAGCAATAGCGCTCCTTGGCTTAATCATGGCCTTCTCCAATCAAAAGCGGTTAACAATGCGTCGACGCACGGCAACCTTTGCATGAATAGAGAAAGATGTCTGTAAACACCCGCTATTGAGTCGACCGCTCAGGCGTTTACACGTTATCTACCTGCGATAACAATGAAATAAGCTGCGTTTTATTCTTGATCCTCAACTGGCGGTAAGAAGCAGACCGCAGTGCTTGCACCGTAGATGCAGCGTAACCGACATCCTCCGCAATGGTCTTTGTCGTTGCGCCCTCTGCCGTCATCAGCAAAATTTGCGACTGAACATCGGAAAGGGAGCGCGACGTAAGCAGGGCAAGCTGGCGCACGCGAGCTGTTTCGGTGGACCCGTTCGCGCGGTACTCCAAGAGGGCTTTCTCGTCCTCAACCGAGCGGGCGAGCGCGATGTGCGTGACGAACATGGGCACAGACCAGCAGACGATCACCGTTGCCACGACGACATTGAGAGCCGAACTTTGCCCCAACAACGACGCGAGGAACAACGGCTCGAAAACCGTCAGATCCTGCACCATGTTGAGCAAGACAACCCAAGCAGGAACCGTCGCCCCAAAGCAGAGCATCCATACCCCGAGCATTTTGCGCTGCGGACAGCTTCGCAGCACTATATACGTGAGCAGCATCCCCGTCAGTACCGCAAGCCCATGAATTCGCCCCCTAGTTGCTGCATAGATTAAAGCAGCCACACCTATCGAAACTAATGGCGCGATAGCCCGAGTATGGGCATGAACCTTAAACGGGCGCAGCTTAACGGCGAGCGAAGCCATAGACGCTATGCCGCAAAACAGGACCGGCGCAGCCATCAACGGATCGCGTATGCACCTCCATGCCGCGATATAGACAAAAGACCATTCCACGGCAGACAGTATCGCCCACACACACGGGCTTCCGAGCCCGATCGCCCCATCCGCTCCATCCAGATCGTCCCCGCGCTTCGGTTTTCCACCCGCGCTGCACAGCGACAGAAGCAGCCCGAGACCCAATGTATAGCTTGCAAGAGAAAAAGCGATTGCATGCGTAACGCCGGAACTCCAATCGCTATCCGCCATTACCAATGGACCCGCCGCAAGAAGAATAAAAAATGATGTGAGCAGGTATCGAAACAGCCGGCGCGTCCGAGCTGATACCAGCAGATCGTCAGCATGCCGCTGCAGCGGCTCAGGCCCTACAGCATCACCCTCACCTGCAAACAACGCCACGAGCTCGCCTGAGCCCGCAACCGACGCCTTCCCGTATGCTCGGTGAAGCGTTGTTCGCACCGTCGATGGCTTCGTACCCGTCTCCCTGGCAATCTCCGCCGGCGTTTTCCCTTTGAGCAGCAGCCGAACAAACTGCTCTTCTCGAGGCGACAGGGCAGGGGAAAACACCCCAGCATCGAATGGGTCGGACGTGCGAGGGGTATCCGAATTGTTGTCCCGTTTCTCCCTTAGCAATGTGTATACGAAGGCGGCAACAGCAATAGCGGACCCCATCGACAGTGATGCAATGACCGTGGCACCGCTTGCAAAATATGCCACCTCGACAGCCGGAACAAGGCCAATGGGAACTGCTACGAGCACAGAACGGGCAAACACGTTGCCCTGCCCCCGACCAAAGGCGCGGGGACAGCAAAGCAGCGGGACCGCAGCCAATACGAGATAGACCAGAGGAATTAAAAGCACGATGCCAATTGATGCGGCCGTTACAGAGGGCATCCCCCATGGCTCGGGAACGACTCTCCATGAAACTCGACAGCAAAACAGCAGGCAAGACAGGACAACTATTGTTTCTGCAAAAAGCGCGCTCTGCGATCGGCGGGTCCCCCTTTCGCCGTCCCGCGCCGCCCCCCGTATCAAAGGAGAGCCCGCCGTATCCCAAATTACATATGAGAGGAGCAACGACCCAGTGAAGCACAAGGCACACGAAACACCATGCAACAACCAGATTGATGCAAACGCGATTGGAATAGAATCTCCGCGAGCATAGAAGGCCAAGTCGACCCATTCGGGAACCACCGCAATAGCAGCAAGGAAAACACCGAAGACGCCAAGGCGACCCGGCCGTCTTATTTCTCTCCCCTTGCGGAGCGCAACACCGTGACCAAACGCCGCGAGGCATGCGCCAAGGATAACGAGCCAGGTCATTGCACCTGATGCCAAGCCGATTGAAGATGAAAACCGGTGATAAGGGGTAACCGCCATTACGATAAGCACAATGGCGCAGGCAGATGTGGCAGAACGGCGGGAAAAGAGCATATGGCCTCCATAGCATGTCATTATATCGCTCGATCCACTCATCTATCTCCATGCCCACACCGGCCAACATCAACGGTTAACGCATACTCCAATCCGAACCAGATCACGGGCCAATTTTCCGCAGCCCCGCCCCAAAGCGGGATACGGTTTCCTTTTGAGCGCCGGTTCGGAAAATGCATCCCGTTTTAGGCCGAAAACTGGGACGCGCGGGCAGGAGCTATGCAAAGATAGCGGCCGTTGGCCTTGCGATCGGTCTTGCAATGGCGCTGTGCGCATCATTCGCGAAGTATAGGTCCGAGTTAAAGATTTCTGTTGTCTGGTTCATCTGCCAAATAATCGCTTGGAATATAGTCGACGTGATAACGCTTCTCTAATTTCTCGATGAACCGGTCGACCTTTCGAGCATTTTGATAAACCTTTTCAAGCGTTCGGAAAACAGCTTTCTCGTTGTACGCGGGAAGCCCTTGGGCGTTCACAAAATACATCAGCTGATTGAGGTTTGTTCCTTCCTTCAATAACTCATGATGGAGTTTTTCAACTTCCGCGATGTCAAAATTGAATGATTCGATCTTTCCGTAAATTGCGCTGCGGCGAACCAGTTCGCTTGCAGAAATGCCGAGCGCCGCTGCACGCTGCTCAATTGCCTTTTTTTCTGGAGCAGTGAGCATTACTTGGAACGGAATACTCCTTTTTTCAGAAATCGGCTCGCCACGTTCATCGGTTTTACGCGATGCCTGTGCTCTCCTGTAATCCTCCTGTTGCTTATGGAGGGCCTCTTTCTTCCGATCAAGAACTTGCATTTCGTCATCGAGATCATCAAGTGAGATTTCCCGATGAATCAGTACGGATCGAATCAACTCAGCTTCCGTACAACCGGCTTGTTCGCAAAGTTGTTGATAGATCTCTTTCTCTTCAGGAGAAACGCGAGCCTTTACGAATTCATTTCGTGCCATTTTTCTACTTTCTCCGGAGTGGCCTCCGGAAAAGTAAGCAAGAAACTGAGGATTGGCATCCGTCACCTCTTGCTATGGTTGCCTAATTTTTTAGAAAGAGTGAAACCAACCCGCAAAAAGCGTGCTGCGTTCACTCTTTCCCTTTTCTCCGTGACAGGAGAAAAGCAAGATTCGTAAATCATGATAACGGGGACTACGGGCCCGGTTATCATGATTTATGTACATCTTGCAATCTCCGGAACGGGGATTGGGCGAAACGCAGTGTAGACGTGGAATGAGAGGCCTCATTCCAAGCGAGAGGCCTCGCGGCGTTGTAACTGCGTGAAGACCGTGAGCGAAAGTGAATTTTTAACGCGAAGGATGCTGAGTGTTAGAGATTCGCTGTAGCGAGAGCGGAGCGGGTTTGCGGCGCCCGCGACGCAAACATTCGACTTTATCGAATCGTTTTTCGATACGCTTGCGAAAAAGTTGAGGCAGCTTTCGACATTTCAATGACGCGGAGAGTCATTAGCGTGACTCGCAGCGCTGTTGGATTTGTCGAAAGGTGACGCGGCTCGCATTGCGATTCGGATTAGCGAGTCGGTTTTCATGCGGCGGTCAAGCCGCCTATGATCGCGACCTTCGGTCGCTATCGATTTTCAAATTTTGTTTTGACGCGAGTTGAGATGCGAAACGAAAAACCGAAACGCCCGCGCGAGCCGTTTCGACTTTTGCGCGGGCGTTTCGAATCAAATGAAAATCAATACGATGAGTTTTTGAGTTTCACGCTTCATAACAGATTTAAAAACTACGGCGTCGATTCCAACTGCCATCAATCAACCGATGCAATCGCAGTCAACTTACCGACCCAGGTCCAAGGGCGGAGCCCTGGCAAGAGCCAACGGCTGCGAACTTGTGGCTACATTTACGATGGAGGTACAAGTTCGCGTCTCTTGCGAGATTTTTCATCTCACAGCACATTTCACGGCAAACCATCGCCGCGCTTAGATCGCCTCGGTGTCCGGTGGCTGTCCGGTAGCGAACCTTTTACCGAGACGCACCGGAGACATTGCGTAACTGTGTCATGCCGCAACAATGTAAAAGTGTGACTGCCGAACTGTGTAATAACGCAATAACGTAACAACGTTATTGCGTCACTTTTTAACGCCGCCAAGGGCGCCGGGTTTTTAGGGCAGAGCCCTAGTGCGCCGCCGGGCTTTGTACGGCGGCGCACGACACTTGCGGAAAATTTTCAGGCGCGATTAGTTCAATGTTCAATTGTTCTGCTATTCCACAGTCACGTTGTTCTGTTATTTCGATTTGCCGTAATCGCGTTATCGCACAGCTACGCTACTACGTAGTTACGTTATGACACAGTTGCGTTGTGTCATAGTTCGGTTCCGCAAGAGTCGTACGCCGCCGTACAAAACTGCGTTTTGCCCGGCGGCGTACGATTTAGGGCTCTGCCCTAAAACCCGGCACACGGCAAAACGAAATAACAGAACTATGCAATAACGACATTACGTAAATACGGCATTGCTGAAAAAGTGAATACCGTTGACACTCCCCGTAGTTGAAACCAGGGGTTTTACGACGGTTTTGATAATCTATGTGGTCAATATAATGCCGTTGAGCCCGCATATCGATACCGCTCAGCCATTCGCCTCGCCCCCGTCGCACGTATCTTCATCCGGTCTGTTACTTTTAATCT
>NZ_JADPCJ010000031.1 GCF_015670795.1 Collinsella aerofaciens
CAGGCCCCGCCGACCGATTGCAAGCGGTCGGCGGGGCCATTGTGGCTCTTGACAGCGGATTGGGTCATATGAGCGAAAACGCCCCTAAGCGAGCAAGGTGACGTGAAAGAGGAGGGAAGCGTACTTCGGTACGCGACCGACGATTGAACGTCAGATTGCCGCTTAGGGGCGTTTGCAGCGTCGAGCCGTTACGCGGTTTGGTAAAACCGCGTAACTTACATGACCATAACGTAGCGCGATCCCACGTAGTACTGCTTACCCATCAAAACCGGCTCGTCATCGGGACCGGTAAAGCCGGCACGCAGGTTGAGCAGCGGATCGTGCGGAGCAATGCCCAGCTCGGCCGCCTGCTCGGCGTTAGCTCGAACGGCCTCGACCGTACGGTAGCCAACCGAGACAATCGGCGTTCCGCCAACACGCTCGACCTCGGCAAAAATCGACTTGTCCTCAAGATCGGCCGTCAACAGCTCACGGTAGGCGTCAAACGGCACAAAGATGTTCTCCTCAAAGATGGGCTCGCCGTCGGCCGTACGCACGCGCTTGATATGCAGCAGCAGCGCATCCTTCTGCAGGCCAAAGAACTCCATCTCGTTTTGGCGCGCCGGCACAATCTGGCGATCGACCACATGTGCACCGGCCTTCATGCCGTTGTTGGCACACAGCGCGGTAAACGTCTGCAGCGTCGAGGCGTGGAACTGGCGATTGATGTGCGGCGTGGAAACAAAGGTGCCGCGGCCCTGCTGCTTAACCAGGTAGCCATCGGAGCACAGCTCCTCGACGGCGCGGCGCACCGTGATGCGGCTCACCTCGTACTGCTCGGCTAGCTCAAGCTCGGACGGAATACGCTCCTTGGGTGCATAAACACCTTTCTCGATCGCATCCTTGATTTCGTCATAAATCTGCTGGTAAAGCGGCGCATTTTTGGGTGTAGGCATATCTAATCACTCTTATCGAAATATCGAAATAACTAATACGTATATAACGTCTAGTTTCATGTTACCTCATATTGATAAAACGATACACCCTCCCTACCAAAAAGCGACAGCTTCATTTTGGTAGGTTTTATCTGGGCAAACGAAGGCCTCCCGAAAGCAGCGAGGCTTTCGGGAGGCTCAAGCGGACAGGATTGCGCCGTGCCGGCAAAATACCAACACTCTACCTGCCGTCGTCCTGCTGCAGGCTGTCCTGCTCGCTGAGGCGCGCCTGTCTGCTGGCCATACGCGCGGGCTTGTCGGGATCGGGTACGGCCGTGGGCATGGGCTCGTCGACATGACCGCCCCACCAGCCGCCCACAAAGTTGAGCGTGTGGAACACATTGATCACAGCGCCGGGATCAATGTCGCACACCAGCTTGATAATGTCCTGACTCTCGTAGGTCGAAACAACGGCGTGCAGCAGATACATCTTCTCGCGGCTGTATCCGCCAATGACCTCGGCGCAGCTAATGCCATGCTGAAAATGGTCAACATAGGCGGTCATGACCTCGTCTGCCTTGCGCGTCGTGATCTGCAGCGTCACGCGGTCGTAGCGACGATAGAAACTGTCGATGGTCTTGGTCGAAATAAACTGGAACACGATGGAGTACGCCGCGTTGTCCCAGCCAAACATAAAGCCAAAGATCGCCAGGATAAAGCAATTGAAACCAAAGATAACGCCCCAGATGGTCTTGCCCGTGTGGTTGGAGACCCACAGCGCGATAAAGTCGGTGCCACCGGTAGATGCGCCGGACTTTAGCGCGATGGCAGCGCCCAGACCCGAGACCACGCCGCCAAAAATGATGAGCATAATCTTGTCGCCCAAAAATGGAGCGAAGTGAAAGACGTTGAGGAACAGCGACGAGAGCACGACCTGCATCATCGAGAAGATGACGAAGCGCTTGCTAATGCCGCTCCAGCATAGGAGCGCCACGGGGATGTTGAGCGCGAGCATACCGAGCGAGATATCGATGTGAACACCGCCGAGCGAGGTAACGCGATCGAGCAGGACCGCGACGCCGGTGAGACCGCTCGGAAGCAGGTCGGCGGGCTGAATGAACGCCTGGATCAGGAATGTCTGGAGAACGGCAGAAATTGTAACCGCCACGGCGGTAATGGCACGGCGGACGATGGTGAGGCGGCCGAGCACGAGCACGCGGTCCGTGAGCTGATCGATGGCGTTCGCCACGGAAGCTCCTTTCGAAGGCAGATGTAGTTGTGGGGCATGCCCGCGATTGTAGCATGGAGCGTGCGGGGGCGCTTCAATTCACCCTCTCTCGACAACCAAAGCGGGACCAACAGCCTCCACGACCAAAGGCCCAAATTATAAGTGAGTAGACTTTTTACGATCTGCCGAGCACACCCAAAACCGCCACCCCTGTGACCTGCGGTTTTGCTAGAGCAGATGCACTTTGCGCTCGTACTGCACCAAAAAGTCTACTCACTTAGTCCGAATCGAAGCCAAACGAATCCAAATAGAGGACAAATTAAGCCAATCCGCAGCAAAAGACGCGTGAACCAATGCTTCTCGCGGCGGATTGACACTACAAAGCGGCCAAAATGTCGGTCAGGCTGTCGATGACAACGTCGGCGGCGGACTGATCTAGGTTGACGCCCTCGTGCGGACGCAGCGCCAGGACGCGGGCGCCGGAGCGCTTGCCGGCCTCGATGCCCAAAGGCGAGTCCTCGATAACCAGGCATTCGGCAGGCTCCACCCCCAGCGCCTCCATGGCACGCAGGTAGATCTCGGGGTCGGGCTTAAACGCACTGCACTCGTGACCGCTGATGGTGTAGTCCAGCACGTCGGCGATACCGGCAATCCCCACCAGCTCGTCAATGAGCTCGCGATAGGACGAGCTTGCGATGGCGCACTTCACGCCGCGCTCGTGCAGCTTGCGCATCACCGGCTCCGTCTGCTCGTTGAGCAGCTCGGCATACGGAACGGGATGGTCTGGGCTGTAGACCTGCTTGTACTCCACGCGCAGGCGCTCGCGCAGCTCAACATCGTCAGGTACCAGCGACTTCCAAATGGCGGGCTCGTTAGACCCCGAAAGATCGGGGATCTCGTCAAAGTGAAAGCCCTTCTCTTCCATAAACGCCACGCGACGACGGTTGTAGAACCACTCGGTATCGACCAGCACGCCGTCCATGTCAAACAGCACTGCCTTGATCATACGTATCTCCTTTCGATAGCAAAAAAGGGGACGGGGCGCAAACCCCATCCCCTCTCAATCAACCCGTAAGGTCTACTTACTTGTGATTAGTAGGAAAGCTTCCACATGTAGCGACGCATGGTCAGCGGGTGCTGACGGGCCTCGGCGATCTGGTTGCCGTACTCGCGCATAACGGCGAGGTGCAGCAGCGGGTTGAAGTAGGTGACGACGCTCGCGGGCACGGCGTCAGCCAGGCCGTAGTCCTTGGAGTCGATCAGAGCGACCTTGGCGCCCATGCGCTCAAGGAAGGTGAGGGCGCGGGCGTCCATCGGACGGGTAGCGCCATCGGACATGAAGAAGACGTAGGGCTTACCCTCGGTGGAAACCTCGAACGGGCCGTGGAAGTACTCGCCGGTGTTGTAGGCGGCGGCGTCGATCCACTGCATCTCGGTGAACAGGAAGGCGGCGTGAGAGTAGGCCATCTTCTCGGAGGCACCGGAAGCCATGAAGTAGATCATCTTGTCGTCCTTGAAGTCCTCGGCGAACTTCTTGGCGAGCTTCTTGCAGTGCTGAGCGGCGTTCTCGCAGAGATCGAAGATGTTGGTGAGGCCGGTGATCATGTCCTCGTAGTGGTCATAGCCCTCGGTCTGCTGAAGGATCTCGAGAGCAAGAGCGATAGCATAGCCGGGCTTCTCGCACTTGGCAGCGTAGTTGGCGTGGAAGCCGTGAACGATGACGTGGTCGGCGTCGACGGTCAGAGCGGAGCCAGCCTTGTTGGTGAGGGAGACGACCGGGCAGTTGTGCTTCTTGGCGGTCTTGTTGGCCTCGACGGTCTCGGGCGTGGAGCCACCGAGGGAGCAGGTGATCACGAAGGTGTGCTCGTTGACCCAGGAGGGCGTGTCGTAGTTGAACTCGTTAGCGGTGAAGATCTGAACGTTCAGCTTGTCCGTGTTGTTGGCCAGGAAGTACTTGGCGGGGTAAAGGTCGGACATGGAAGCGCCGCAGCCGACGAAGGCGACGCTGTGGATCTCGTGGTTGGACAGGACGTCAGCGACGATCTGCTTAGGGAGGTTAAGGTCGATCTCGTACATCTGACACATTCCTTTCGATTTTTGCGGCGCCACATTGCCGGGCGCTCGCAGGGTTACCGTGGTTTGGACCGAGTCGCCGGCCCGTTGAGGATGCGACAAAGGAACTGTCCCTTTGTCGCATTTTGGGGATGGAAGCCTGCCTGGGGTATGGGATGCCAGGCAGGCCCCCGGGGGAAAGCGGTTAGGCGCTTAGTCGCGACTAGGCCAGGATGCCGGCCGCGGAGAGGGCGATGCCGCCCACAATGGCGATCACGAGAAGCCAACCGGTGTTGACGTTCTTCTTGATGAGCCAGTACATAAGGCCGGTGAGGCCGAGGGAGATCATCTGGGGCATCATGCCGTCCAGGATGTCCTGGATAACGACGGTACCCTCAGCGAACTGCAGCGGGGTAGTGGCGCCGATCAGCGTGGCGATCATGCCGCCCACGGACATAAGACCCACGATGCCGCAGACATACATGAGCTTCTCCATGAGGTCGCCGCCCTGAAGCTTGCTCAGGTACTCGTGGCCGCCCTGATAGCCCATCTTGGCTGCGAACCAAGTGATCAGCACAGAGGGGACGATGGAGATGAGCATGGCCAGGATCGGGCCCATGATGGAGCCCTGCTGAGCCAGCTGAACGCCCAGGCCAAAGGCGATAACGCGGATGGTGCCCTGGAAGAAGGAGTCACCGATGCCGGAAAGCGGACCCATGAGGGAGGTCTTGACCGCGTTGATCGAATCGGGATCGAAGTTCTCGGGATCCTTGGCGTACTCCTCCTCCATGGAGGCGGCGAGGCCCAGGATGAAAGCGCTCGTCTGCGGGGTGCAGTTGTAGAACGCCATGTGACGGTGGTAAGCCTCTTTCTTAGCAGCGAGCTGCTTGGGGTCGGACTCATCCGGATAGAGGCGATCGAGCGTGGGAACCATGCCGTAGAGGAAGCCCATGTTCATCTGACGCTCGTAGTTCCAAGAGGCCTGGATGGCCCAGGAGCGCCAGAAGAACTGGCTGACCTTCTTGTTCAGGGACACGTCCTTGGTTGCGGTTGCCATAGTGTGTTCCTCCTTAGTCTTCGTCGTCTTCGAGCGGATCGTAGTCGGAATCGACACCGGCGGCTGCATGGGAACCGTTGAACTTGAAGCCCATGAAGACGACAGCCAGGCACACACCGATCAGAGCGACCGCGATGACGGACAGGTTGAGGTAAGCGGCGAGCAGGAAACCGATGAACAGGAACGGAGTCATGCCCTTCTTGATCATCATGGTGAGCAGCAGGGCCAAGCCGTAGGCGGTCATGATCTTGGTCGAAACGTTAAGACCAGTGGACAGCCACTCGGGAACCATGTTGACGATGGCCTGGACCAGGTCGGTGCCAACAAAGACGGCGAGGAAGATCGGCAGGAAGTACATGACGGCGTACAGACCGGAGCCGGCGCAGATGTGCATACGGTAGGCGGTCTTGAACTTTCCGTTATCGATCGCGTTATCTGCCACATGGGTGAGGGCGGCGATGATGGAGCGGAACACGATGCCGAGGAGCTGACCCAGGACGGCGACCGGGATGGCGATCGTCATGGCGGTCTCGGCGGAAGCATCGGTCAGGCACGCAAAGGCAGCGGCCACGATGCCGCCCAGGACCATATCGGGCGGAACGGCGGCGCCGACCTGCACCAGGCCCATGGACACGAGCTCGACGGCGGCACCGACGGCAAGGCCGGTGGGCACATCGCCCAGCAGCAGACCGACGAGCGTAGCGCCAACGAGGGGCTGCTCGAAGTTAAGACGACCGAGCAGGCGGGAGTCCCACATGCAGAACACGCCGACGAGGCCGACGAGCACCGCACTGATGAACGTATTCATACCCTTCTCCTTTCAGTCAGGCAAAAGCCTGGTTGATTACAGCTTGGCGTCGATGTCGACGCTCTGATACGTAGGGGTCTGCTGGACGTAGAGCTTAATGCCCATGTCGAGCAGCTGGTTGACGTCGGCCTTCTGGGTGGCGTCGAGGAAGACGGAGCTGTCCTTGCCGCCGACCTGATCGGCACCGTCGTGGTTGGCGGTGGCGCCCAGGTTGATGGCGTCGAGCTTGTAGCCCTGGCAGAACTGCAGCATCTCGGCAGTGTTGCCAAAGACGAACATGACGCGCTCGCCGAGGGTGTTGAGCTTGTCCATCTTGGCGAGGGCACGCTCGACGGTGAAGACGTTCAGGCGCACGCCCTGGGGCTTGGCCAGCTTAAGAGCGCCCTTCTTGATGTCATCGTTGGCGGCAGCGTTGTCGACGACGATGATGCGCTCGGCCTGAACCTTGGTGGTCCAGGTAAAGACGACCTGGCCGTGCAGCAGACGGTAGTCAAGACGCGCGAGGACGATCTTGGCGGGACCGGAGCTGTGACGGGACGCCTTGGCCTTCTTGTCGGGAGCCGCGGCGGGCTGGGCCGGTGCATTGGGGTTGGTCAGACCGTTGCGGGCCTCGTTGATGAGGGCCGCGAGCTCGGCGCCCTCGACGGGGACGGGGCTCATAGCGAGCGTGAGCGCCAGCGGGATGTTGAAACCGCTGACAACCGTGAACTTCGTGCCATTCTTGGAAAGCTCGACCATGCTGTTGTTGACCGAGCTGCCGAGCATATCGGTCAGCACATAGACGGTGTCGTCCGCGTTGAACGTGGCGATCATGGCGTCCACCTTATTGGTGATGGGCTCCTTGTCGTCACGAGCAAGCGACACGACGTGGACGTTCGACACGTCGCCGAGAACCATCTCGAGCGTGTCTTTGGCGCCTGCGGCCAGGCCGCCATGAGATGCGAGAATGATCTGATTCATCTTGCCTCCTCCTTTTCGTTATGGTCATTATAACGTCTTATACGTTGCTTATATTGCTAATTAGTATAAAGACCGTTCGCGGGTGAAAATCGACCGTTGACGGGTTTAACGTACTTGAAACGTTGGGCTGGGTAGGCCGGCGCTAGCTGGATAACCCCAGGTCAGACCCTGCGCGCAATCCCCTATCGCACGAAGTACCAGGGGCTTTCCTGCACGGTGGGCTCCAGCGCGATGCCGGTGCGTTCCTTAAACAGATCCATGTCCTGCGATTTCTCCGTCCACCACGCATTGGGCTTAAAGGTCATGCTCTCAACGACATGACCGACAAACACACTGTTGCGCAGCCTGGAGAAGTCGGTGTTCATAATCAGGATGGACGCGAGCACCAGCACAATGCCCAGGACCTTGATCGCGCCGGCGGGCTCGGCATAGACACCAATGCCCACCAGTACGGTGACGACCGTCTCGAATGACATTACGACGGGAACTTTCGACGTCTCGAGCCCCATGGACAGACCCTGCATATATAAGATGTAGGCCACGGCTGTGGGGATGAGTCCAAAGCCAAGGAACAACAGCAGCAGCTGTGGCGACATTGCCGCGGTGACATCCGGCCACGGAGCCGCGATAGCTGCCATAACCGCACCGCCAAAAACAAAGCCCCAAAACGTGACAGCCAGCGGGTGGACCGTCTTGGTTGCTATTCGGCTAAACACCGCGAGCGACGCACCACAAAGGCCTGCAATCACGCCCGACGTGACGCCCCAAACCGAAAAATGAAAACCGGAAAGGTCGCCATTGGTCACCGCAAGCACGCAGCCAACGATGTTAAAGACAATGGCAACGAGCTTGTTAGGGGTCACGTCCTCGCGATAAAGCACGCGGCCGAGCGCGACGCCAAACACCGGCGAGGTGTAGAGCAGCACCGAGGCCGTGGACATGCCCACCTCGCCCATGCACTCGTAATAGCAGGTGTTAGCGGCGGCCAAACCGACGATACCGACAAGTGCGCAGGGAACAAGCTCTTTAGGGCTTGCCTTGAACAGGGCCAGCGGACCCTGAGCCACGGTAGACCCCTCACCCGGACGGCAGCCCATAAACATCAGAACCGGCGCCAAGATAAGCGCTCCGACCAACAAGCGAAAGGCCGCCATACTCTGGGACGAAACGCCCATGGCCGCAATGCCGTTTACAAAGATTCCGATGCTGCCCCACATAAGCGCGGCGATCAGCACCAGCACATAGCCCAGATTGCTTTTCTTCAACGCAGCCTCCTCGGTATTGTTTCCAATATGTTTCACACTACGTTATAGTCGTTATATACATTTTTCAAGACACAAATCGCCGAACGGAAAAATCCGCTCTACCGCTACAACCCATTGGTGCAAAGGGGCCAGGTTCATATGCGCCAACTTGGTGTAAAGTAACCTGTCCCCAATGACTAGGACTGTCCCCAAGTGCCGAACGTCTCCAAGTGCCGCATCTGGGCCAAGGCGACGCCGATGCTTTGGCAACGCCAGCGAAAACCCACCTGAGCGAGCAAGGTGCCTTGAAGCGAAGCGGCATTGACCTTCTGGTCATGCCGCTGAAGCTGAAAGGCAGATTGCCGCTCAGGTGGGTTTGCAGCGTCGAGCCGTTACGGCGTTTGGTAAAACGCCGTAACTAATAATCCAGCTTCCACATGTAGCGGCGCGTCATGTAGTCCTTGTGGGTGACGGCAGAGAGCGCACGCATGTACACGTTGTTGAGGATCGGGGCAAAGATCAGGTGGTTGAAGTACTCGCTCACGCTGTCCTTGATGTCGTTGAGGCCGAGCTCCTTGGCGTCGAGCTGATAGACGCGCTCGCCACCGTACTGGTTGACGAAGCGGATGCCGCGCTCGTCGTTGCAGCGGCTGCGGCCGACGCTGATGAGCTGGAACAGCGAGGTGCGCTTGTCCAGGATCTCGAAGGGGCCGTGGAAGAAGTCGCAGGTGTTGATGGTGCAGGAGTCGATCTGCAGCATCTCCTGCACGTTGCAGATGCTAAAGACGTAGGCGGCACCAAAGAGCGGACCCTGAGCCATCACGTTGATGCAGGGCTTGTCGGCGTTTTGCTCGGCCCACTTGGCGGCGAGCGGACGGGTGTACTCGACGGCCTTGCGATAGATGGGGTCAACCAGGTCGAAGGCGGCCATAGCGGTCTCATACTCGGCATAGCCCTCGGTCTGCTGCGTAAGCTCCATGGCGATCATGGTCACGACGGCGGAGTTGGTACGGCCCATGCAAGACTCGTCGACGGCCAGGCTGTCATACTGAATCTTGTAGTCGCAGACCTCGGTGAGGCCGGACTCGTCGACATAGATGGCGATGGTGCTGGCGCCGTGGTCCTTGGCGACCTGGGCGGCGACGATGGTCTCCTTGGTGCCGCGCATGGACACGACGACGGCCAGGGTGTTCTCGTTGACATAGGCGGGCGTGGCGTGCACGAACTCGTTGCTGGTGTAGCTGGAGCTCACGACCTGCGTGGCCTCGTGCTCCATAAAGTACTGGGCAGGATAGTTGCCGCCGTTGGATCCGCCGGCGCCAATCCACACGACGCGCTTGATGCCGCCCTTGTCTACCTTGTCGGCCAAAACCTGGGAGACGACGTCCTTAACCTGTTCCTGAGTAGTCATCGTGCATCAGCCTTTCTTCTCGTTTGATGCTCTCGATGGCATACAAGTTACATATATGTTTTGGTTATGTCGACTAGTTGTATGCTATATTTGTCTTAGAAATTTTGCTGGTAAGGTTTTCGGTAGCTCGATACCAGCGGTTTTATTGTTGTGTTGAATACATGCTTGCTTAGATAAGCATACAAGTTAGATATAGGCTGATCGCATGAACGCTTCATCTAAAAAGAAACTGAGCCAATACGAGCGCTTGGCGGGCATGCTGCGTGACCGCATCGCCGCCGGCGTCTACGCGCGCGAAGACAAGCTGCCGTCCGAGATGGAACTCATGGACGAATCGGGGCTGTCGCGCAGCACCGTACGCCACGCCCTTAAGGTACTCGTTGATGAGGGCCTGGTACGCACCGAGCGCGGGCGTGGCGCCTTTGTGGCCGACACGCCCGCGCTCCACGAGAACAACCTGGTGTTTTCGAGCTATACCAAGCAGGTCGAAGGCCAGGGCATGAAGCCCACCACGCGCACGGTGGACTCGGGCTTTACCAAGGCGGGCGGCAGCATAGCTAAGTTCTTTGATGCCGCCGTGGGCAGCAAGCTCGTCAAACTTGTCCGTCTGCGTTATCTGGACGATGCGCCACTGTGTCTGGAGACCACCTATCTACCACCGAGCTTTGAGGCACTCATCAATCGTGATATCAACGGTTCGCTCTACGCCACGCTGCGTCAAGAATTCCATCGCGCGCCGGCACAGGGGCACAAGACCTTTGAGGTGTGCTATGCCTCGCAAAACGAGGCGTTTTTGCTCAACGTTGAGCGCGGGCAGGCGCTGATTCTGATCACCGACTACGTCTACGACACCGACGGCCGCCCGCTCCACGTCTCCAAGCGCATCCAACGCACCGACCGCGCCAAATACACCGAGCCCATCGGCTAACCTGCCAAAATAAACCTGTCCCTACATGGCAGGTTTGGGGAGGTCGGGGAACCAGGTTGGCTTAGGTTGGTTGGGCGTGCGCTCGGCTAGGACCAACTCCATCCAGCACATGTCGTACCAGCGGCCGAACTTTTGGGCGCAGCGGTCAAAGGCACCCACCAGGCGGTAGCCCATATGGGCATGGAAATCCTGACTGTTGTGCGTCAGATACTCGTCGTCCTTGTCGTGCGGCACGGCGATGAGCGCGCACATATTGGTGATGCCCATCGCGATCAGGCATTGCTTGAGCGCATCGTGCAGCTTGCGGCCCAGCCCGCCGTGGCGCACATCGCGCGCCAGATAAATCGACGTCTCGACCGACCAGTCGTATGCTTCGCGGCTGTTGAGCGGACTCACATAGGCATAGCCTACCGGACGCCCGTCCAGCTCCATCACCAAATACGGGTAGCGCTTGAGCGTACGCTCGATGCGCCCGGCGAACTCCTCAACGCTCGGCACCTCGTATTCGCAGGTTATCGCCGTCTCGCGCACATATGGCTCATAGATGGCAAGCAACGCCGGCGCATCATCGGGCGTCGCCGGGCGAATCGTCGGCTCGGACATCTCGGTCATACAACCCTTCTCCCCCAAAAGCAAAGGCCACCCTACGCCAAAACCAGCGCAAGGCGGCCCCTCGTCATTACATCAGGCTACAGGACAGCCGCCAACGCGTCGATATCCTCCTGCGTCGTAGCCCAGCTGGTGCAAAAACGCACTACCGTGTGGGTCTCGTCGTACTTTTCCCAGTACTCGATCGAGGCATGCTCGCGAATGCGAGCCATGTCCTCGTTGGGCAGAATCACGAACTGCTGGTTGGTCGGCGTCTCCAAGAAGAACTGGTAGCCGCGCTCGTGCAGCACGCGACGAAGCGCCTGCGCGGTCTCAATCGCCTGGCGACCAATCTCAAAATACAGGCCATCGGTAAAGAGCGCCTCAAACTGCACGCCCGTCAGGCGGCCCTTGGCCAGCAACGCACCATGCTGTTTAATGCGCGGAATGGGATGCGCCGGGGCGCGCATGCCGCAAAACACCACGGCCTCGCCGCAAAGCGCGCCGCACTTGGTGCCGCCAATGTAGAACACGTCACACAGCTGCGCCAGCTCGGGCAGGGTGATGTCGCACTCATCGGCCGCCAGCGCATAGGCCAGGCGAGCGCCGTCCACAAACAGCGGAATCTCACGCTTCTGGCACACCGCATGAATCGCCGCGAGCTCGGCCTTGGAGTACAGCGTGCCGTACTCGGTCGATAGGCTCACGTACACAGCGCCCGGGAACACCGTGTGCTCGTAGCTCTCGTTTTCGTAGAACACCTGGATATAGTTCTCGAGGTCCTCGGCGTGCATCTTGCCCTCGTAGCCGGGGATGGTGAGCACCTTGTGGCCGCCAAACTCGATAGCGCCTGCCTCGTGACAGGCGACGTGGCCAGTCTCGGCAGCAACAACGCCCTCGTAGGGCGCGAGCAGCATGTCAATCACCGTCGCGTTGGCCTGCGTGCCGCCCACCAGAAAAAACACGTCGGCATCGGGGGCCTGACAGGCCTCGCGGATAAGCTGCTTGGCACGCTCGGTGTGTGCATCGGTACCGTAGCCGGGCTGCGGCTCCATGTTGGTGTCGACGAGCGCCTGCAGCACTGCCGGATGTGCGCCGTGGGAATAATCGTTGTTAAACGCGAGCATGGCAATCCTCTCTTACCGGGTATCGGTCAGATGATTCAAACGGGGCTATTGTACGCCGTTGGGATAGGCAATGCGCGCGGCAAGGCACTCAAGCGCCAGCACCAGGGCAAAGCCGCAGCTCACGTCACTCAAAAAATGCGCTCCGATCACGATACGGCCAAAGGCGACGAGCGCCGCGACCGCAGCCGCCGTCCAAAAGGCCATGCGGCGGCGCGACGGTTTTTCCTTAAAGGCCGCCGCGGGAAGCCCAGCGAGCATGAGGCCGATTGCCGCGTGCGCCGTGTGTCCGCTCGCAAACGACTTAAAGCCGTCCTTGACTACACCGGCGGCAATATAGGCCCACTTGTCGGGGTTGCCGATCACCCACCACGGCTGAAACTCGAGTCCCTGCGTCACCTCGATCACGCGCATGCGTGGGCGCGACCACAGCGGCTTGACAATCACGTTGAGGATGATGGCCTGAGCGACCCACACGACAAGCACCATCAACGCCCAGCGCGTGAGCTCGTCGGGCTCGGTCGTGCGCGTGAGGCGATAGACGACAAGGTTAGCAGCGATGACCAGCACAAACGTCAGCACCAACTGAACGGCAATGAGTTTACCGCCAACCCGCAGGGACGAAACGATCTCGTAGCCGGTCAGGCCAACGTTGACGAGGATGCCCAGCACGGCGAGCCACTTGCTCGTCTTGGAATCGGGTCGTGCCGAGCGCACGAGCATAACGCCCGCGACACTCGCCGTCAGCTCAAACGGCAGCTCGCCGGCCGCCTCGATAAAGCGACCGTACATGCTGCCGATATTGAACAGCGCGCTCGAGATCTGATAATCGAAGAAGCTGCCCACGCCCAGACAAAGACACAGGACAACCGCGATAATGGCGACATCTTTCTTATAGATGTATCCGAACATGCTTTCCTTTCGGTCGGGTGAAGGGCGGTCAACCTGCAATGTGGGTGAGACGAAGATGGCTTTGTCCCGTAAATACCCTTGCAGGTTGAGCATAAGTAAGCGAAAACGTTCCATTTGTGGCAAGGTGGCCCGAAGGAGGAGGGAAGCGTACTTGCGTACGCGACCGACGAGTGAGGGTCAGATTGCCCAAATGGGGCGTTTGCAGCGTCGACCCGTTAGTCGTCGTCGCTGGCACCCAACTGCTGCAGCAGCATGAGCGCCGCGGCCACCGGGCCGGTGCCGTCGTTGGCGTCGAGGCCGCGACCCAGGCCGCTGCCCGCACCGGCGCCCGCCTTGTAGGGCACCGACAGCTTGCGGCTCTTGGGAAAGTTCACCGCACCATAGCGGGTCTTAAGCTCAAAGGCCACCTTCTTGGGCACGTCGACGCCCAAAAACGTGATGCGACCGCCACTGAGCGTGACGCTCTCGAGCCCCAGGCGCTCGCCGCGAATACGGATGCGCGCGCGGTTGAACAGGTTGAGCCCCGCCAACGGCAGCTCACCGTGCGCGGCCTCGGTCTCTTCCTGTACCTCGTCGATGCTCTCCAGGTCCTCGGCCGCTGCGAGCTTACGGTACACGAGCACGCGCTGATCCACCGCCGGCAGGTACTCCTCGGACAAGAAGTAATCGGCCGGCAGGTTAATGCCCACGCTCGCCGCCTCCACGCCGGCGTCGTCATCGCCGCGCGCCTCGGCCACCGCCTGGCCCAGCATCTGCGTAAACAGGTCAAAGCCCACGCTCGACAGGTTGCCGTGCTGCTCGGCGCCCATAAGCGAGCCGGCGCCGCGAATCTCCAGGTCGCGCATGGCGATGCGCATGCCGCTGCCCAGGTCCTGGAACTCGGAAAGTGCGGTCAGGCGCGCCGTCGCCTCCTCGGTGAGTGGCAGCTCGCCCGGGAACATAAAGTACGCGTAGGCCTGCGTGGCAGAGCGACCCACACGGCCCTTGAGCTGATAGAGCTGCGCCAGGCCTAGGCGCTGCGAATCCTCGATGATGAGCGTGTTGGCGGTCGCGTTGTCGATGCCGCTCTCCACGATGGTCGTGGCGATGAGCACGTCGATCTTTTTGGTCGCGAACTCGATCATCACGTCCTCGACCTCGCGCGGGCTCATCTTGCCGTGCGCCACGCCCACGCGCGCCTCGGGCGCGGCCTCGTGCACGCGCGCCACGGCGTCGTCGATGGTCTTGACGCGGTTGGACACGTAGTACACCTGACCGCCGCGGCCCACCTCCAGGCGAATCGCCGCACTTACCACGTCAGGGTCGTACTCCCCCACGTGCACGATCACGGGACGACGCCCGGTCGGCGGCGTGGTGATCAGGCTCATATCGCGCACGCCGCTCGTGGCCATCTGCATGGTACGCGGGATGGGCGTTGCCGAAAGCGTGAGCACGTCAATCTGCTCGCGCAGGTTCTTGAGCTGCTCCTTGTGCTGCACGCCAAAGCGCTGTTCCTCGTCGATAATCACCAGGCCCAGGTTCTTGGGGTTCACATCGGCCGAAAGCAGGCGGTGCGTGCCGATGAGCACGTCGATCGTGCCCTCGGCGAACGCCTTAAGCGCGCGCTTTTGCTGCGCCGGCGTGCGAAAGCGGCTAAGCACCTCGACCTCGAGGCCAAACGGGGCAAAACGCTCAAAGAACGTCTCGTAGTGCTGCTGGGCAAGAATGGTCGTGGGGCAGAGCACCATGACCTGGCGGCCGGAGTCCACGCACTTAAACGCCGCGCGCAGGGCAACCTCGGTCTTGCCAAAGCCCACGTCGCCGCACAGCAGGCGGTCCATGGGCTTGGGCGCCTCCATGTCGGCCTTAATATCGGCGATGGCCTCCAACTGGTCGCGTGTCTCGTCGTAGGGAAAGCTCTCCTCCATCTCGATCTGCTCGGGCGTGTCGGGCGGGCAGGCGATACCGGTAATCGACGAGCGGCGCGTATACAGGTCGACCAGGTCAAACGCCAGCTTTTTGGCGTTCTTGCGCGCCTTGTTGGTGGCACGCGTCCAGTCGGCGGTGTTGAGCCTGGTCAGGCGCGGCTTGTCGCCGTCGGGGCCAACGTATCGCGTGATGCGGTCGACCTGCTCGAGCGGCACGTAGAGTTTGTCGCCATCGGCATATTCCAGCAAAAAGTAGTCGCGCTCCTTGCCGCCCACTTCTTGGCGCGCAATCTCGCTAAAGAGCGCGATGCCGTGAGTGGCGTGCACCACGTAGTCGCCCGGCTTAAACGGGAACGTGATCTGCGTGATGTCAACCTTGCGGCGGCTGCGCGCGCGGTTGGCATCCATGCGGGCGTTGAGGTCGGCGATCGAGAACACGGCCAGGTTGGCATCGGGCACCACCACGCCCTGCGGCAGGGCAGCGTCCACAAAGGTCACGCGCCCGCGCGAGATGGTGGGCACGGCGGCACCGGCGGCAGCCTGGGCGGCACCCGCCTCGAGTGAGCGGGCGTTGAGCGCATCTGCCTTGCGCTCGCGAATGGAAGCGTGGGCCTCCTGGCGTGCGGCACGGTCGGCGGAATCCGCCGCTGCCACGCGCACGCGGTCGCCGATAGCGCCGGCATTTTCGGGCGCCGCGGTCAGCGATTCCTCAAAGGTAATGCCCTCGTCACCAAAGGTGAGCTCCATCGACTCGCGCGCACCGCGGTCGGGGATGGCAAACACGCAGGCATAGCGCTTGCCCACGACTTCCTGGATGCGCGTCATAAAGCGATTGTCCGAGCCCGCAATGGCCGGCTGCTCAATCTTGAGCTCTGCCGTCACCGCACCGCCGGCACGGATGAGGCTCACATAGTTCAGGCGTTGCTGGGAACCAAAGTCGAGTTGCTGGGCACGCACGTACAGGCCGTCCAGACGGTCGACCCCCGCCTCGCCGGCACGTGCCTCGATATCCTCGTAGGCGCGCAGGCAATCGTCGAACAGCGAGCGCGGCTCGGACAGCACCACGAGCGCCTTGCCGCTCACGTGCGACAGCGGACTCACGGTCTGGCCGTACATCACCGGCAAAAAGCGGTCGAGCTCGGGCGTGACGATGCGCGCATCCACCATCTCGAGCAGCGCCGCCAACTTGCTGTCGTCCTGGCTGGCGCGATAGAGCGCCACATGCATGTTGTGGACGGCCTCGTCGGTAAGCGCCAGCTCGCGACAGGGGAAGATCTCGATGCTATCCTCGTTGCCGATGGTTTGGCCCGTGGAGCTCACCATGCGGCGGATGCGGTCGATTTCGTCGCCAAAGAACTCAATGCGCACGGGCGCCTTTTCCTGTGCGGGAAACACCTCGACGGTGTCGCCGTGCACACGGAACAGGCCGGGCGCGTCGGCAGCGCCGGCATTGGTGTAGCCCATGCCCACCAGGCGCTGCGGCACCTCGTCAAAAGGAATCTCCTCGCCCACCGCAAAAGTAGTGGACTCCCAGTAGCGGCTCACGACCGGCGGCACGCAGCGCAGCAGCGCGCGGGCCGAGGCGACCATGATGCAGTTGTCGCCGCGCACGATGCGCCCGAGTGCCTCGCAGCGCTGGGCTACCACGGCGTCGTCGGGCGCCTGCTCGCGCCAAGGGTAGTCCTTGCGCTCGGGAAAGCGGCACACGTGCGCCAGGCCCACATAGGCGGCCAGACTGCGTGCGGCGCGATCGGCCGCATCCTCGCCGCTCACAACGTAGACCGTGGGGCGCGGACGACGCGCAAACTGGGCGGCGGCCATAAGCGTTCGGCCCGACTGAGACACGGCCAGCGTCACGTCCTCGCCAGCATCGAGCCCGGCCTCGACGGTCTGCAGTGCCTCGGCAGTGTAGAGCTGCGCGGCTATACGGTGAATGAGCATGCTGTTCCTCCGGCATTGCAACGCCAAAAGCCCGCCGGGGCAAGCTCGGCGGGTATGCGGCGGATTTCATTGCCTGTCATGGTAGCGCATGGAGAGGACTCCGGCTCAAGGGCAAACCCAGCCCCGCAAAAAACGCCAGACGAAGATGCGTTCCGCCCTACCCCGCTACGCGCACGCTGGGGCACAAATCTGCCAGCGGACACTCGTCACACTTGGGTTTGCGGGCGTCGCAGATCTCGCGACCGAAGGTGATCCACTGATGGTTGACCGACTCCCAATACTCGTGCGGCAAAATCTTGAGCAAATCCTGCTCGGTCTTGAGCGGCTCCTTTGCATGCGTCTTGGGACTCAGCATCAGGCGGTGCGCAATGCGGTTGACGTGCGTGTCCACCGCAATGCCCTCCACGATGCCATACCCCACGTTGAGCACGATGTTCGCCGTCTTGCGTCCCACGCCCGGCAGCTTCACGAGTTCCTTCATGTCGGCCGGCACCTCGCCGCCGTAATCGGCGACAATCATCTGCGCGGCCTCGACGGCATGCTTGGCTTTGCTCTTGTAGAAGCCGAGTGACTTGATGGTGTCTGCCACGTCAGCCACGCTCGCCCCGGCCATGGCCTCGGGCGTAGGCCACTGGGCAAACAACCGTGGCGTCACCTTGTTGACCTGCGCATCGGTCGTTTGCGCCGAGAGCAGCACCGCGATCAGTAGGCGGAAGGGATTCTCGTGGTCCAAAAAGCACTCGACCGGGCCATAGCGACGGTTGAGACGCTCGCACACCTCAACGGCGCGCTCGCGTTTGGCGGCATTGGTCTCGCGTGGCATAACGACTCCTCGGCTCAACGGCACAATAAACTTATGGGCACAATTGTCCCACGTCCGAAACGCTTACGCCTCCAAGAATGCGCCGGTCTGACGGCTCCACAGGCTCGCGTACTCGCCACCCGCCTCGACGAGCTGCGCATGCGTGCCGTCCTCGACGATCTCGCCATCGGCCAGCACCACAATGCGGTCGAGCGCCGCCACGGTGGACAGGCGGTGCGCCACCACAATGGAGGTACGTCCACGCATCAGGTTTTCGAGCGCCTCCTGCACCAGCGCCTCGGACTCGCTGTCGAGGGCAGAGGTCGCCTCGTCGAGCACCAGAATCGGCGCGTCGGTTAGGATGGCGCGGGCGATAGCCACGCGCTGACGCTGGCCGCCCGAGAGCTTGACGCCGCGTTCGCCCACCATGGTGTCAAAGCCACGGGGCAGGCGGTCGATAAACTCGGTCGCATTAGCCAAGCGAGCCGCCTCGCGGATCTGCTCATCAGTGGCGTTGGGACGACCGTAGGCAATGTTTTCGCGAATGGAGCGGTGGAACAGCAGCGCCTCCTGCGGCACGTAGGCAACCTGACGGCGCAGGCTCTGCTGCGTGCAGCGCGAGACATCCTGACCGTCCACGAGCACGCGGCCGCCCTGAACATCGTCCAGGCGCAGCAGCAGCTTGGTGAGCGTCGTCTTACCCGAGCCCGATTTACCCACCAGGCCCACGCGCTGGCCCGCCGCCACATGAAGCGTCAGGTCATCGAACACGCTCTCGCCCGCCACAGCGTCACGGTACGCAAAGCTCAGGTGCTCAAAATCAATCGCGCCCTCGGTCACTTTGAGCTCAGGGGCGTCCGGGTCGTCTGCCACCAAACGTGGCTCGTCCAGCACGCGCGTCATCTCGGCCGCATCACCGAGCGCGTGGTTGATGCGCTGCATCATGGAACTCACGTAGTTCAGGCGCATGGTGAGGTTATAGGTGTAGGTAAAAATCATGACGAGCGAGCCGGCCGAGATGCCAAACCACGCGTTGCCGCCCGCCACGAATACACTCACCACGGCCATGGTGATGACGATAAGGCCCGAGGTCGTAAAGTTGCGCTGCATCATGGCGTGCATCGAGACCGTCTCGGCGTCGCGTGCGGCGCGGTCGGCGGCATCGAACAGATCGCGCTCAAAGTCCTCGCGCCCACAGGTCTTGACGGCCAAGATGTTCGTGACCGCGTCGGAGAGCACGCCCGAGAGCTTGTTCTGCGCGGCGGACGTCGCGGCCGAAAGCGGCATGATGCGCTTGTACATAAGCCAGACAAACGCGATGTAGACGACCATGATGCACACCAGGATCACGGTAAACGTCGGCACCACCGGGGCGAGTGCGGCCACGGTGCAGATGACCGAGGTGATGGTGGGGATGAGCGAATACACCGTCACGTCCACCAGCCCCGTATAGCCGCTCATAAAACGGCTCGTCTGACTCACGAGCGATCCGCCAAAGCGACTGGTGTGGAATGTCATGGATTGGTTGGAGAGCGTGTCGAAGCATAGACGCGCCAGGTGATAGTTGCCTGCAATCTCGAGCTTGTAGACGGTGTAGTCCTGTAGCTTGGAGAGGATCTGACCCATCAGGTTAACGAGTACGAGCGCCAGGATATAGGGGCCGAAGACCTCAAACACCTGGTCACCCGCCACGGGACCGGCTTGAACGCGGTCGACAATGAGGGCCATCACATAGGTATTGGCAAACGTCAGCAAAATGATGTAGCCCGCCGACGAGAACACCGAGAGAAAGACGATCAGCGGCTGCGTGCGCGTGACACCCCAAAACCGCTGCAGCGTGCGGCGCACGGTGGAGCGGCTGAGCGGGCTGGTGCTTCTCTGAGACATGGGCTTCCTTTCGCATCTGATAGGGCGAAACGCCATTGTTGCACATTGAAGCGCACTTCAGGCAAGCGCGATGCGAAAAGCAGCGGGGCACCCGCGTTTACGCCGGCGCCCCGCCGTCTTGTTGCAATTAGTCCTCGTCTTCTTGGTCTGTGGGAAGGCCCACGGGCGTGAGTCCCAAGATCTCATCGGCTTGGTCGGCGTCTTCCAGCGCGTCGATATCCTTGAGCTTGCGCTCCATAACGTTGGTGCGCGTGGTGATGATGCCCTCGACCGTTTTGCCCGCGGTCTCGATCTGCTGCTGGGCGCGGCGCAGCGCCTTTTGATAGCGCGGCAGCTCGGCCTTGACGGCGGAGAGCACGCGCAGCACGTCATCGGTGCGTTTTTGCAACTTAAACGTCTGATAGCTCATCTGCAGACTGTTGAGGATGGCCGCCATGGTGCTGGGGCCGGCAACGTTGACGTGATAGTCGCGGCCCAGGGTCTCGATAAGCCCGGGACGGCTGACGACCTCGGCGTACAGTCCTTCAAACGGCACGAACATGATGCCAAAGTTGGTCGTTGCCGGCACACTCAGGTACTTTTCGCAGATGTCCTTGGCCTCGCGCTTAACCATGGTGTCGAGCGTCTTACGCGCTGCGGCGACGGCCTCAGCGTCACCCGACTCCTGGGCGTCGAGCAAATGCTCGTACGCGTCGCCCGGAAACTTGGAGTCAATCGGCAGCAGCACGGGGTCGCCCTCGTCCACCGGCAGCTTGACGGCAAACTCAACGCGCTCCGAGGCGCCGGGCTTGGTGGCGACGTTTTCCAGATACTGGTCGGGTGTAAGGATGTCCGCCAGGATTGCACCCAGCTGCACCTCGCCCAAAATGCCACGCGCCTTCACGTTGCCCAGCACGCGCTTAAGGTCGCCCACGCCGGTGGCGATGGACTGCATGTCGCCCAGGCCCTTGTACACGGCCTCGAGCTGGTCGCTCACCTGCTTAAACGATGCTGACAGTCGGTCGTTGAGCGTGCGAGAGAGCTTCTCGTCCACTGTCGCACGCATTTGATCGAGCTGCACGTTGTTGTCCTTGCGGATGGCGCCCAGCTGAGCATCGACCGTCTCGCGCACCTTGTCCAGGCGATGCTCGATGCCCTCGCGATTGGCGCCGAGCTGTTGGACCGTCTCGCGGCGCAGGTCATCCATCCGGTCACCAGCTTGCGAGAACTCGCGTGCGATGGTCAGGTAACGTTGCTGCTCCACGGCCGCATCGGTCGTCTGCTGCTGCGCGATGGCATTGGCCGTGCGGCGGGTTTCGGCCAGCGCGACGTTCAGGGCATCGAGCGCTTTGTTAGCCTGCTCGAGTGCTGCCAGCGTTTCCGCGCTACTGTCGCCACGCTCCCGCAACTCGGCACGCAGGCTCTTGAGTTGGAGGGCGCAAGCCACAGCAACCCCCACCGCCACCAAGGCGATCACAACAAGCACAATATCAATAGCAGACATAAACTCCGCCCAACAAACCCAATCGAGCACCAATCAAAACCGCGATCAATCTTACCCCGCCATACGCACCGGGCGCCCGGTCCCTTCTTGGGCGCCCCTCTCCTCCGCATATTCCATAATGCGGCGCGCCGTCTCCCTGCTCACCTTTGAGTCATCACCGGCTAAATATGCGTACACGTTTCCCTTATTCAGATTCAAATCGCGGCAGAGACCGTAGCGCGTTACGCCCGATTCCTCTAGCGCTCCCAACGTTCTTTTTCGCATCAGGGCGTTGATCCTTCTGTCCGCCACTGGCTTTTCCTTCACCGCTCTATACGCACGCCAAACGTTGGCATAACGATTAGGAAGTTTATCCTCGGCGCATAGAGATGCCAGGCTACCCGTTTGGGCGTACAAGGACAAAACGCCTCGGTAACCCTCTTCCATCCACGAACCCTCGGATAAGCCCAGAACGTATTCGGCTTTACCCTGTGCCAAAGCGAGCAAAAACAGGGGCTCCGCCACGCGCGGCGCAACCGTCGTCGCTTGCTTAACCAGTTTTCTAAAACTGAGCGACTGCTGTCCGGATAGCTCTCGGCAATAGCCTTTTAAGAATCCCTCAAAGGTCAGATTCAACCGAGCACCTCCTTTTTGTATTGCCTGTATGCACAGACCATCTCTTGATAACTCCGCTCCGAAGGCGACGACGCCAGTGCTTCTCCCTCGTCGAATATAAGCCGTTCGAGCAGCCCCCAATCAAGTCGGTCGACGAATGCCTGACTATGAAGATCGATGATGTCGTTCGGACGGAAGGCATAGAGCTTCATTACCGCCAGATCCTCCAAGGATGGCGTAAAGTACCTGATAAAACGCGCCCCAATATCCAAGTGGATCAAACGATCTTCGTAATTGAATGGCATCTGATTACAATATGCCACCGCCATACCATTCACCTCGGGGTATCGAGCTATGATCTCGCGGAGGCACCTGTCCGCCTCAAACACATCGATGTCATGTGTAACCGAACGATTCGTCACATCGTTTAGCATGAAGGCGCTTCCTCCCACCAATACAACGCTCGGCCTGTCGTCTCTTGGACCTATTTCCAGCTCTGCCTCTTCGTCAATGCCCAACAGAGTCTGCTCTAAATCCTGCTTATACATAACAAATCCTATTATTATTCAACTTCAATAACACTATTCAGTCGCACGACAGGACCAACAGGATGCAAGAATTCCGCTCGTGGCGATAATCCCTACACCCTAGAAGTCCTAATGTTACAAACGCTAGCTCTCCCAGCCGGTGCGGATGGTTGTTATGACGTCGCCTAGGCGCTGGCCCAGGGCCGCTAGATGTTGGAGCACCTCGTTGGGCGATGCGCCGTTGAGGATGCACGTGAGGGCATACGACGCCAGAAAGATGACCGCAAGCCCCAGCGGGATGAGCACGATCATCGCCAATGTGCGCAGGCGCTGGCCCACGCGGCGACGACGCGCACGACGCTTGTCGAACGCGAGCTCCTGCGCATATGAATCTTGCTGTACGGAATAGGCCTCTGGTGCCGATTCGCCCGCAGGCGAAACCACAGGCGTGGCATTTTGCGCAGGGGGCTGGGCTGCCGCCCCCTGCATTTGCATCTCCATGAGTCGTTGCTGCTGACGCAGCATGCGCTCAGCTTGTTGCTGCGGAGTCTCAAGAAACAGATCCATGCTGGCCTCCAAAATCGGAGCATTCGACGCTTACGACCAGCATCCCGCACCGCCATGACCGCGACAACGCAATCGCCGGCAATAGCCACAAAGTTTCTTTTGCTCAAAAGCTGTCGAAAAGCTCAACAACTCCCCTACCAGCACTTTCTCTGAGCTTTTTTCGTCAGCAATCTTTTGGCCTTCCACCCTTACGCCAACTGACCAAAATCCAACCAAAAGCTTGACGGAAATTGTGAAGACAGGGACCCCATACAAAAACGTGCCGCCCCAAAAGGGGCGGCACGCTAACTTCTTATCAGTTTTTCAGTAGCAAGCACGCGACGACCCGAAGCCGGAGCACAGGGTAGGGAAACACCTTTACCTCGCGCGACCTGCGCAGCCGTGAGCGAGAGGGAAAGGTGTTTCCCCGCCCCGTGCTCCGCAGTCGGTGGAGGCAGCTTTAGATGCCCGCGAGACCTCGGGTGGCGGTGGCGCACATAAACGCCAAGGCTAGAATCACGAGCGAGCCCGCGATGTCTGCCAGCACGCCCATTGCACGGCGTTCAAACAACCAGCTCTCAAAGTGCGGGGCGACGTTGCGCCAAACACGCCACAGCAAGATGCCCATACCGATGACGCCCGGGATATTGAGCAGTAGGATCTCGGAGCACAAAAGACCGATCAGGTTACCGGCGGCAAAGCCCGCATCACCCTCGCAGTATTTGCGGTAGACCATATACAGCATGTACGCCACAAACGGCTGCAAGCACGCAGAAATAAACGAGACCACCATCGAGGGGTCCTGCGAAAAGACCTCGGTGAGTTTATCGACACTCGTGGCGTCCTTCGAAGCCAAGAATAAACCGATAACCACAAGGGGCACCACGCCCAAAATTACCTCGACCAGAGTAAACAACTTGGCAGTCAAATCCTCACTAGCCGAATTCAAATGAGGCGCCCACTCAGGATGAGCATGCGCGCCGACTTTCTTGTCCTTCTCGGCACGATCGGCCTTTTTACCCTCGGCAACCCGACGACCAGGATCCTTGCGAGTTCCCGCCGCAGCAACCCGAGCCCGAGACTTCTTGCCCATAAAAAACACCCCATCAGGTAGTAGATAAACTAAAAGTCGCCACCCAGTGTACCCCCTAAACAACGGCGCCGCCCCAACCCGGAGCAAGCCCCGTCAACCAAATAACCGAACCATCAACCAAATGGCCGCAACCCAATCCCTATACAAAACGTGCCGCCCAAAAGGGGCGGCACACAAACTTCTAATCAGCTTTTCTGTAGCGAGCACGCGACGACCCAAAGCGGGCCGGGAGGGCGGGATTACCTTCCCTCAACGCGACCCTGCGGAGCCGTGAGCGGGGAGGGAAGGTAATCCCGCCCTCCCGGCCCAGCTCATGCCAGCGCCACGCGCTAGTAGTTCACCACCTGCTCCTCAAAGTACGCCTTCGGGTGGTTACACACCGGGCACACCTCAGGCGCCTCGGCACCAACGTGCAGGTGCCCGCAGTTCAGGCACTTCCATACCTTCACGCCCTCACGCTCAAACACCTCGCCCGACTCGATGCGCTCGACGAGTTTGCTGTAGCGCTCCTCGTGGGCCTTCTCGACGGCGGCGACACCACGGAACTTCTCGGCGATCTCGGCAAAGCCCTCCTCCTCGGCGGTCTTGGCGAACTCGTCGTACATCGTGGTCCACTCGTAGTTCTCGCCCGCGGCGGCGTCGCGCAGGTTGTCCAGAGTGCCCGGAACGGCGCCGTCGTGCAGATACTTAAACCACAGCTTGGCGTGCTCGGACTCGTTGCCCGCCGTCTCGGCAAAGATATTCGAAATCTGAACGTAGCCATCCTTCTTGGCCTTAGATGCGTAGTAGCGATACTTGGTGTGTGCCTGGGACTCACCGGCAAAAGCGGTCTCGAGGTTCTTCTTGGTTTGGGAATTCTCAAAATCCATAGGTGTACTTCCCTTCAACACGTGCCGCCCATAGGCTTTGAGCGACCTTGTCTTTAGGATGCCCTCAAGCCGCGAATTTAAACCTTACAATCCCGTTCTTCAGATTTGAGCGGGCTACACACTCAACCAACGATCGTCCTCGGCTCGGCAAAAGCCCTCGCGCTCCAGGTCAGCTAGAATGCCCGCGATCAAGTCGCACTCGACCGGCCCGCGACCGGCTGCCGCTTCCATCTCGTTAACGCCCACCACGGCATCAGCAAGCGTAATCCCCGCCGGCTGCCCATCGCGCGCTGCCAACAACATACGCACGATATGCGCGCGCTTTTGGCGGCGCGAGCCCTCAAACTTGGACTGACGACTATAGCCCGCCGACCGCCTGGACGGATTGGGCAGTGTCTTTTTAAGATACGCGCCGTAATCCAGCAATGCGTAATACCACGCGCGCGGCGTGTCGGCATCGTCTTGAGGCGCGGCAAAGGGCGCGATCTCGTCCGCCGCCGCACCGGGGACCGCCGGACAGGCAGCTTGGATCAGCGGCACCAGTTCGCAATCGGGAACGGCCGGCACATCGGGAAAGAAATGATGCAAAAAGACCGTGCGCACATTGGTCTCCAAATACACGCCCGGAAGATCAAACGCAAACGAACGGATACCCTGCGCCGTTGCCGGGCCAATACCAGGCAGAGCGACCAAGTCACGCGTCTCACGCGGAAACTCCCCGTCCCAGTCCTCTACAACGCGCTGAGCGGCCCCGTGAAGCGCCAGAGCGCGTCGGTTGTAGCCCATGCCCTGCCAAGCGTCCAAAACATCGGAAGGCGCGGCCTGGGCAAGCGCCTGCACAGTCGGAAAACGATCGAGCCACACCGGCATGCGCGCCTCCACACGCGGCACCTGTGTTTGCTGCAGCATGACCTCAGAAAGCCAAATGATGTACGGATCGCGTGTGCGGCGCCACGGAAGGTCGCGATAACGCAGGACCCCTTCCGAACGAATCATCGAACGAAAGGGGTCCTGAATCATGGCTATGCTCCTTATGCGGCGCTATTCCTCCCGGTAAGCGCACGCGCAGGTGGCGTACTCGGGAAACGCTTCGCGGTCGGCGAACTTGGGATCGACGGCCGGGAACTGGCGGTGAGCGACGATGTCGCCGAGCGAAACGGAATCGAGGTAGTCGCGCATCAACGCCTGAGCTCCGGCCCACAGGGGATGATAGCAGCACGCGCCCATGCGCGCACAGTCACCATCGGGCGCGGTGCAATCGTTCATAACCATAGGACCCTGAACGGCCTCGACGACCTGGCGGATAGTGACGTCGTCCGGACTGACCTTGAGACGCATGCCACCGTGGACGCCACGCAGGCTCTCCACAATACCGGCCTGGACCAAACCGTGCTGAATCGAGCGGGCAAACGAATACGGGACATTGACCTCTTCGGCAGCGGTGCGAACAGAAAGCAAACACTCCGGATCCTCAGCAAGCATCGCCAGCATTCGAAGGGCGTAATCAGTCTTCCTCGATATGTCCATTTTTCCCCTTTCAAGGAATACGAACAGCTCGAACGAGCTCCGGGGCCGAGCTTGTGTCGAGACGCTAAATGACCGCCAGGACATCCAAATGGTAAATCGGATATCCACTGAGTGCCGCGCTTGGAGCGAAATGCATCAGATGCGGCGCACAGTGCAATTTAGTATAACCTAACCCCCTGTCTCGTAGAACAGGTGTTGCGCAACAAAGCTGTTGTTCAGACAGATATACTTATTAGATTTTACTTGCGTTCCCGAAGGCGCGGGGATTCTGGGCGAAGATACACCAGGGCGATCGTTCTATCGAAACAAAGTGCATCAAACGCAAAAAGCCACGTCCGAAGACGTGGCTTTAATTGCGTTGGCGGGAAGTACGGGGCTCGAACCCGCGACCTCCGACGTGACAGGCCGGCGCTCTAACCAAACTGAGCTAACTCCCCAGGCAGACGTTCGCGTTTGTTTCCGCTCGCGTGCGCTGCGGGGATTAGTATACACAGAAGTCTGTCCGGCGCGCAACAACTTTTTTGAAAAATTTTTTGGGGCCATCCGGGAGGGCTTCCGGGGCTGAGGGCGGGGGTTAAGTTTGCTGCTCTACAGTCCTGCGCAAGACGGAAAGCACATTAAGTGCTTTCCTTTGCGTGCGGAACTCGCGAC
>NZ_JADPCJ010000032.1 GCF_015670795.1 Collinsella aerofaciens
AAGGTTGATCGCGAGTTCCGCACGAGCCGGAGAGCACTTAATGTGCTCTCCGTGCGAGCAGGACTGCCCGAGCAGGCAACCTTATGCCTCTCGGACTGTCCCGGACCAAGCCGCAGCTACGACAGCGCAATACCGCCGAGCCAGCCCCAACGCACGCCAGAGCCAGTGCCATAGAAGCTAATAAACGAATCAAGCGACTTAGACGTAATGGCGCCCTCGTTGCTCATAACGATGCCGCCGCCAACGTAGATACCCACATGACCGTAGATAAGGCCCGGAGCACCCGTGCCGCTGTGCGAGGAATCGGCCACGATCATGCCCACCTGCAGCGCCGAGCGGTCGGAGCTATAGCACCATGCGTTAAACATATCGCACGCGTTACCGCCAAAGTAGCCAACGCCGGCGTTACGGAAGACATTGGTAACCCACGCCGCGCACCAGTTCTGACCCGGCGAAGGCGTGGAGTAGCACGCGTTGACGACGGCCTGCTGTTTGCCCGAGCCGGCATTCTGTTGCGGGGTTCCGGGCGCATACGATCCGCCACCCGAGCTTGAACCACCCGAGTAGGAATTGTTCTTGTTCGCGGCAGCCGCGGCAGCGGCAGCCTTCCTAGCGGCCTCCTCGGCCTGGGCGGCAGCGAGGATCTCGGAATCGCGCTGAGCCATGAGCTCCTTGACGTCGTCGGAAAGACCGTTCAGCACGGTCTGGACTTCTTGCTGCTTGGCCTGCATGTCCTGCATCTGGGCAGTCTGCTGGTCCTTGAGCTTCTCTAAGTCGGCCTTCTGCGACTCGAGCTCGGTCTTTTGCGCATCGAGCTCTTCCTGGATGGTCTGAATGTCCTCGATGGCGTCGCGGTCGCTCTTGTTGATCTTCTCAACGTAATGCGCGTTGGCGACGAGTTCCTCAAACGAGCCAGAGGCCAGCAGCAGCGACAGGATGTTCGTGCCGCCGGACTTGTAGCTGGCGGCCACGCGATCGGAAAGGTCGTTGCGCTTCTTCTTGAGCTCGGCCTTCTTTTCATCGATCTGGGCCTGCGTGTCGTCAATCTTGCCCTGGACATTCTCGATGTCGTTGAGGGTCTGGGCATTCTTGTTGGCCAGCGCCGCATACTCATTTGCGATGCTGTCGAGCTGGGCCTGAACCTCGTCGAGCTGGGCCTGGGCGGCATTCAGTTTATCGGTGGTTTCTTTGGAAGCCTCCGCCGCATGGGCGCGAGCAGGCAGGCCAAAAAGAACTGCCGCAGAAGCGGCGCCGAACAGGGCCTTGAGGGCAGTGCGGCGCGAGAGCTCCTGGGAAAGGATGGAATCGCTGTTTGGTGACATATGTACTCCGTTACATGCTTATTTATATGTCGCTCAACTCATACATATTAGCGTACATATGGCGCGTCCCAACGATTTCCACGAACGGCAGGAAACTGCAAGGTCAGCGGCTCGTAAGCAAATGCCAAAGATCAGGTTATGCGTACGCAAGCTCTTCTATGAGTACGTTAGCACAATCCTCTGCTTTTCCTACAGCGCACGATTTGGGCGTCCCTGCCTGCGCTATACTCCCCTGAAGAAGTGTTCCTGATTCGATAGGAGACTACATGTCCAAAGCACTCGACCCCAAAGACACCTGCGTCCTCGTTACCGGTGGCGCCGGCTTTATCGGCTCGCACACCGTCGTTCAGCTGCTCGAGGGTGGTTACCAGGTCGTCATCGTCGATGATCTCTCCAACTCCAGCGCCGTCGCCGTCGACCGCGTCAAGACCATCGTGGGCGACGAGGCCGCCAAGAACCTCACCTTCTACGAGGCCAACGTGCTCGACCGCGATGCGATGAACAAGATCTTCGATACCCATCAGATCGACCGCGTCATCCACTTTGCCGGCTTTAAGGCCGTCGGCGAGTCGGTGAGCAAGCCCGTCGAGTACTATCACAACAACATCGAGAACACCCTGGTGCTCATCGACGTCATGCGCAACCATGGCTGCAAGTCCATCATCTTCTCGAGCTCCTCGACCGTCTACGGCGACCCGGACAACCCGCCCGTCACCGAGGAGGATCCTAAGAAGCCCGCGACCAACCCCTATGGTTGGACCAAGTGGATGATCGAGCAGATCCTTATGGACGTCCACACCGCCGACCCCGAGTGGGACGTCGTGCTGCTCCGTTACTTCAACCCCATCGGCGCTCATCCGTCGGGCCTGATCGGCGAGGACCCCAAGGGCATCCCCAACAACCTGGTGCCCTATGTCGCCCAGGTCGCCGTGGGCAAGCTCGAGGCCGTTCAGGTCTTTGGCAACGACTACCCCACCCCCGACGGCACCGGCGTGCGCGACTACATCCACGTGTGCGATCTGGCCTCTGGTCACGTTGCTGCCCTTAATTGGATGAACGGCAAGACCGGCGTCGAGATCTTTAACTTGGGCACCGGCACCGGCACCTCGGTACTCGAGGTCGTCGCCGCCTTCTCCAAGGCTTGTGGCAAGGAGCTGCCCTACGTAATCCGCGAGCGCCGCGCCGGCGACATCGCTGCCAACTGGTGCGATGCCTCCAAGGCCGAGCGCATGATGGGCTGGAAGGCCCAGTACGACATCGCGGACATGTGCCGAGATAGCTGGAACTGGCAGAGCCACAACCCCAACGGCTTCGCCGACGCCGAGTAGCAAAAACCTACATACCGCTCTTGCCCCGATCTCACGTTGTGAGGTCGGGGCTTTTTCATGGCATGTAACCATTCGCCGAAAATCGACCAACTTTTTTATCTTGCCTGTACATGTTTAAACAACATGTTTTACAATAGGCGTATCAGATCAGAACATCGGAGGCGGACTGCACATCCATCGGCAGGCCGACCCCACAACAAGAAGGTTGGTGAGCGCATTCATGGAGCGTGCAAGCGGCGTCCTCATGCCCGTCTCATCTCTGCCCGGACCATACGGAATCGGCGGCTTTGGCTGGAATGCCTACGACTTCGTCGATTTTCTCGCCTCGTGCAAACAACATTACTGGCAGATTCTGCCCCTTACGACGACCAGCTATGGCGATTCGCCCTATCAGTCGTTCTCGGCCCGCGCTGGCAACCCCAACTTTATCGACTTTGCCGAGCTTATCGAGGCAGGGTATCTGGAGCAGCACGATATCGATGGCGTGTATCTGGGATCCGACCCCAGCAATGTCGACTACGGTGCTATCTTTGGCGGCCGCCGTCAGATTCTCGACCGCGCCGCTGAGCGCTTTGCCGCCGACAAGCCAGCCGATTTCGATGACTTTATCCGGGCCAACGAGGACTGGCTCATCCCCTACTGTGAGTTCATGACCGTCAAAGAGGAGTGCGGTCTCAAGGCGTTTTGGGAGTGGCCCGCGGAGCTCCGCACCCGCGGCGAGGCTTCCGCCAAGGTCTGCGCCGACCATCCGGCGCGTATGCTCTACCACCAGATGACGCAGTACTTCTTCGATCGCCAGTGGAGCCGCCTCAAGGCCTATGCCAACGAGCGCGACATTCTCATCATCGGCGACCTGCCCATCTATGTCTCGCGTGACTCCGTCGAGATGTGGGCGACACCTGAGCTCTTTAAGATCGACGCCGCCGGCAATCCCGTGAGCGTCGCCGGCACGCCGCCCGACCAGTTCTCGGCCACCGGCCAGTACTGGGGCAACCCCATCTACGACTGGGACGCCATGGAGTCCGACGGCTTCTCCTGGTGGGAGGGCCGCATTCGCGCCGCCCTCGACATGTACGATGTCATCCGCCTGGATCACTTCCGCGGCTTCGAGGCCTATTGGGAGGTGCCGTTCTCCTCACCCGATTCGTCCTACGGTTCGTGGACGCAGGGGCCCGGCCTCAAGTTCTTCAAGACACTCGAGGAAAAGCTCGGCACGCTGCCCATCATCGCCGAGGACCTGGGCTTCCTCACCCCCGGCGTCATCGACATGCGCGACAACTCGGGCTTCCCCGGCATGAAGATCCTGCAGTTTGCCTTTGAGGGCACCAACTCGTACTACCTGCCGCATAACTACATCGCCAACACCGTCGCCTACGTGGGCACCCACGACAACGAGACGGCGCGCGGCTGGTTTGAGGGAACGGCCACCCCGCGTCAGCGCGAGCAGGCAGCCCTGTACACCCATCAGCAGGCCGGCGAGCCTATCACCGACGCACTCAACCGAACCATCGCAGCCAGCGTGAGCGACACGTGCATCTACACCATGCAGGACCTGCTCAACTTGGGCAACGAGGCGCGCATCAACACCCCTGCCACGCTGGGCGGCAACTGGACCTGGCGCATGCTCGACGGCGCCATCACCCGCGAGCTCGAGCACAAACTCACCGACTGGACCGAGACCTACTTCCGCATCCCGTCGGAAGCCGAAATCGAGCTTCCTCAATAGGAGCTACCGCGCCCGACCCCTCCCCACCGTGCGGACGCGCTTGCTTTTCCCGCGCGAGGCCACCCCAATCCCCTCGCGCGGGCTTCTTATGAATTGCAGACATGAAACAACCCATCACAGGAGAAAACATGCCCCAAATTAACCTCATGGAACTCGCCGAGCAGTCTTTTGGCACCTCGCTCGAGCAGCTCGACGACCGTCGCATTTACAAGCTGCTGGTCAAACTCGTGCAGGAGCGCTCCGCCGCCCGCCCGCTCAACAACGGCAAGAAAAAGCTCTATTACATTTCCGCCGAATTTTTGATCGGTAAGCTGCTCATCAACAACATGATCGACCTCGGCATCTACGACGAGGTTAAGGACCAGCTCACCGCCGCAGGCCACGACCTCAACAAGATCGAGGAATTCGAGGTCGAGCCGTCACTCGGCAACGGCGGCCTGGGCCGCTTGGCCGCATGCTTCCTGGATTCCATCGCCACGCTGGGCTTGACCGGCGATGGCGTGGGCCTCAACTATCACTACGGTCTGTTCCGTCAGCGCTTTGTCAACAACCAGCAGAAGGCCGTCCCCGACGAGTGGCTCGGTGAACAGGACATCCTAGTCGACGATGACCGCTCCTACACCGTCGAGTTCGGCGATTTTGCCGTTACCTCCAAGCTCGTCAACATCGATGTGCCCGGTTACGGCCGGCCCACCAAGAACCGCCTGCGCCTGTTCGACCTGGCGAGCGTAGACGACGGCCTGGTCCCCGGCAGTTCCATCGACTTCGACAAGACCGAGATCGCCAAGAACCTCACCTTGTTCCTCTACCCCGACGATTCCGACGAGCAGGGCCGCCTGCTTCGCATCTACCAGGAATACTTCATGGTGAGCAACGCCGCCCAGCTCCTGATCGACGAGGCCATCGAGCGCGGCAGCAACCTGCACGATCTGGCCGACTACGCCGTGGTCCAAATTAACGACACGCACCCCACCATGGTCATCCCCGAGCTCATTCGCTTGCTCACCACCGAGCACGACATCGAGTTTGACGAGGCCGTGACCATCGTACGCTCCATGGTCGCCTACACTAACCACACGATTCTTGCCGAGGCGCTCGAGAAGTGGCCACTCGCCAGCCTGCAGAAGGTCTCCCCTGCCATCGCCGACATTATCGTCAAGCTCGATGAGATCGCGAAGGCCGAGCACGATGACCCGCGCGTCGCCATCATCGACGAACACGATACCGTCCACATGGCCCACATGGACATCCACTTTGGCTTCTCCATCAACGGCGTAGCCGCCCTCCACACCAAGATCCTGGAGGACACCGAGCTTCATCCGTTCTACGAGATCTATCCCAAGAAGTTCTCCAACAAGACCAACGGCATCACCTTCCGCCGCTGGATCCATGGGGCCAACCCCGCGCTCGCCAGCCTGCTCGACGATGTGATCGGCACCGACTGGCGCAGCACCGGCGATCTGAGCAAACTCGCCAAGTTCGCCGACGACAAGGACGTTCTTGAGCGCCTGGCCGCCACCAAGGTCGAGGCCAAGGCCATCATGCGCCAGTTCATGGCGCTCGAGCAGGGCGTGACCATTCCCTCCAACGCCATCATCGACGTCCAGGTCAAGCGCATCCACGAGTACAAGCGCCAGCAGATGCTCGCGCTCTACATCATCTGGAAGTACCTCGATATCAAGAACGGCAACAGACCTAAGCACCCCGTCACCATCATCTTTGGCGGCAAGGCGGCGCCTGCCTACACTATCGCGCAGGACATCATCCATCTGATCTTGACGCTGTCGCAGTGGATTGCAAACGACCCCGACGTGGCTCCCTACCTGCAGGTTGTCATGATCGAGAACTACAACGTCACCGCCGCCGAGCGCGTGATCCCCGCCGCTGATATCTCCGAGCAGATCAGCTTGGCCTCCAAGGAAGCGAGCGGCACCTCCAACATGAAGTTCATGCTCAACGGCGCCCTAACCCTGTGCACGCTCGACGGTGCCAACGTGGAGATTGCCGAGCTCGTGGGCGACGAGAACATCTATACCTTTGGTGCCTCGTCCAAACAGGTCGAGCAGCTCTATGCCAACGGCACCTATGACGCCGGTGTGCTCTACCGCAAGCCCGGCATTAAACTGCTGGTGGACTTCATCACCAACCCGGCCTTTATGGCGACCGGCAATGCCGAGCGCCTGCAGCGCCTGCACGACGACATTAAGGGCAAGGACTGGTTTATGGCCCTGCTCGACATCGAGGAGTACATCCAGACCAAGGAGCGCGTGCTGGCCGACTATGAGGACCAGGACACCTGGATGCGCAAGACGCTCATCAATATTGCCAACGCCGGCACCTTCTCGTCTGACCGCACGATCTCCCAGTACAACGACGAGATCTGGCACCTAGACTAACCCATTCCCCTTACCCATCCTCTTGGAAGCGGAGTCGCGGCAACGCGGCTCCGCTTTTTGTGCCGATACGCCGGCCCGTGATTTGTCTCGACCAAATAATCTCGGCCTGTAATATGACGGATCGAAAAGAGCCCGCTTGCACGTAAAATCTATCTCAATGTGCAAGACCATCCAGCGGTGGTCCACATGCTAAAAGAGACAGCAGGCGCTGGGGCGTTTGCAGACAGATGGGCTCGATTGCAATGAAGAAAACGGACTTTATCGTTCAGGATCTATTGAGCAAAATATATCAGCGTCAGTTTCCGGACGGCAAACTTCCCACCCAGCGTGAACTTGCAATCCGCTGGTATTCAATTCGCTGACTCGCGCACCTTATGCAAAAATCGTTTCGAAGTGCTTGGAGTTGGAGCGCGACCAGGCCACGCCGAGCGAGGCACAGATGTTTCAGCTTGGCAAGGAGTCCCTTCTTTGGCGGTTTGTCCGACTGCGCATTGTGGACGGAAGAGGCGAACAGATCGAGCGCTCGTGCCTTCCTGTTGAGGTTTTCCCCGATTTTTCAAGAACAGTGGCAGAGCATTCGGTCCAAGCGTACGTAGAAGCGCGGGGTTGCCGCATCTCGCACTATATGACCACCTATAGCCCGACTGCCCTCTCCAAGGAAGACGCTCGACTGTTATGCGTAAAGCGCAACACGCCCGCCATGCGAATCTGCAATAGGGCTGTTTCGTCTATGGGACGAGTATTTGAATATAGCGAAGTGACTGCCATCGATTATGTGGTGTCGTACATCCGCCCCTACGACCGCGAGATCCATGCGGCGAGACTGAAATCGCCGCATGGATTAGGTGCAAATGGACGAGAGTAGCTGTCTAGGGCGCGACTACGGTGCCTTCGGGGGTCCTGCTTTGGGTCCAAGGGTGCTCTTTGAATTGGCCCGGGAAGCGAGCAGCAGCTTCCTCGTCAAACGAAACGCCGATGCCTTCCTCCTCGATGGGGTAGAAAAAGCCTCCCACAACCTGAGGAGCATTTCTAAACACTGAGCGAGTGTTTGACGGCAACTCAATGTTTTCCTGAATCGCAGCATTTCGTAGATGGATGTTCAAATGCGTATTCACCGCAAGTCCGATGGGAGAGATATCGGAGGGCGTGTGCCATGCAATTCGAACACCCATGGCGTCGGCAAAGTGCGCAACCTTAAGGGCGGGAGTAATACCTCCGATTTGCGAGACGTGAATACGGAGATAGTCAATCTCTCGATTTCGCAAAAGATTGGTCCACTCGGCCTTGTTGTTGAAGAGCTCGCCGGTTGCGATGGGTGTCGATGTCTGCGTTTTTAGGCGGCCCAGCCAATCATTATTCTCGAGAGGCATAACGTCCTCGAGGAAATAAAGGTTGTAGGGCTCCGCAGCCTTTGCAAATCGAATGGCCTGAGCGGGCTGCAGCCGCTCATGAACATCATGTAGCATTTGAAAACGGTCCCCATAGCGCTCATAAACATCATGGAACAGTTTGATGTGTGTGGACGCATACTGCTCTGGATCAAAATATGATCCTTCAGGCGCATTTGCAGGGGTCGCCAAGCTTTGGGCTTTGCCTCCGTAGAATCCAAGCTGGACTCGAATATGGCGATAGCCCGCATCCAAATAGCCGTCAATTTGTCGGCACAATTCATCAAAGTCATTCGCGACGGCATGGGTATACGCAGGGATTGCAGCCCTGGCTGCACCGCCCCAGAGCTGATAGAGCGGCATGTGGGCGAGCTTTCCCTTTATGTCCCACAATGCCATATCAACGCCTGCTATGGCATTGTTAAGCACGGGGCCATTGCGCCAATAGGAGTTGTAAAACATGCCATTCCAAAGATCTTCGATTTGGTTGGCATCACGTCCGACGAGAAACGGCTTTAGATAATCGTCTACCGCCGCCTGAACAAGCGTCGGCCTAAATTGAAACGTCGCGCAACCTAGGCCATAGATCCCTTGGTCAGTTTGAACCTTAACAACTACGAGATTATGCTTATCTGGCTTAAGGACAAAACTAGTTACGTCGGTGATTATGGTGGGTGTCATCGTTTGATCCTCTGTCTATTTGCTTGCGCTGCCATGAGCATTGAAACAGGGTGCCGCCGCACCGGTCAATATGGATTGGAAGAAGATGCTAAAACCATCTATTTACCAGTCCAATTATTTTAAGAGATGGCTTAATTGATTCCGTTACCTGCGAAGACAATGTCGATACGACTTTTCTTGAGGAAAAAGACCCTCGATTGGATTGCTAATATGCAAATCAACGGCCGGGATAGACCGCGGAATCTCGGCATTTTACCGCACACATACTCAAGGAGGATTACATGACGCACTCAGAGGCAGTGGGCCAGATTATCGTTGCGGCAGGAGGCAAGCAGAACATCACGAATGCATGGCACTGCATGACACGCCTGCGTTTTGCCCTCAAGGACGAGGAGGCGGTTGACCTCGACGCTCTCAACGCCATCGATCCCGTTGTCGGCACGTCATTCGCCAACGGACAGCTCCAAGTCATCATCGGTACCGATGTCGAGAATTACTACGGCCCTCTTATGGATCAACTTGGCTTGACGCAAAACGAAACCATCGATGAGAGCCTCGACGCCGACAGTGAGGCGAAGAAGAATCTCGTAACGCGTTTTATGGATGTCGTTTCTGGCACATTTGGTCCCATTGTTCCTGCTATCGCGGGCGCCGGCATGATCAAGGGTCTTCTCTCTGGCCTTGCCGCGGTCGGGGTCATCTCCAATACTACGGACACGTATATGGTGATCGACATGCTGGCAAGCGGTGTGTTCACCTTCTTGCCTTTCTTTGTCGCCGTGAGCGTGGCAAAGATTTTCAAGACGAACCAATACGTCGCCTTGGCACTTGCCGCAGCCATGCAATACCCCACAATGACGGCGGCAGCCGCAGCTGGCGATGTTTCGCAGTTCATGTTGTTTGGCTTTATTCCGGTCCCCGTGTTCAGCTACGCCGGCAATGTTATCCCCATCATCTGCAGCGTCTTCGTTCTGAGCTACGTATGGCGCTTTGTAGATAGCCATCTCCCCAAGGTTACGCGCACGGTGTTCACGCCGCTGATCTCGCTGTTCGTTACTGGCATCATTGCATTTTCGGTTATTGGACCGGTCGGCATCTATGTGGGTCGAGCGCTCGCGGCAGGCGTTTCCGCACTATTCGACTTCTCTCCCATTTTTGCCGGTTTTGTCATGGGTGCCACTCGTCCGTTGCTCGTCTTCTGCGGACTTCACCATGCCATGACTCCCGTCGCGCTCCAGAATTTTGCCGAGCAGGGATGGGACATGCTCATGCCCACCATGTTCATGGCCAATCTTGCTATGGCGGGCGCTACGGCAGCAGTCTATTTTAAGGCCAAGGACGATCGTGAGCGGAGCATCATCACCGGTGCTGTTGTCTCCGCTTTCCTGGGCATCACAGAGCCCGCACTTTTTGGCGTACTCTCCAAATATCGCAAGGCATTTGTTGCCGCCTGCCTTGGCGCCGGAATCGCAAGTGCGGTTATCTGCGCCTTCGGAGTAAGGATCTACGGCTATATACTCTCGAGCATCTTTAGCCTCGTTGCTTATGTCGGACCGTATTTCCCCTTTGCGATTCTCGGTGTAGTGGTTGCAGTCGTGTCTGCTTTTGCCATCGCCTCGCTATTGATGGCTCGCGACAAATAAGATTTAAAGCATATTCATCGCTTTAGAACGGTCTGGACGCGCTTGCTGGGCCGTTCTTTTTTGTGTCTGCGCTGGTCTGCGATGCACCACGACCGAATCATCTCGATCTGTAACAGGTAACCGCCGAAATCAGTCCTTCGTGTTACAGATCGAGATGAAAGGACAGGCAGCTCGACGCCGTCTCGTTCTGTAACATCTAGACCCAATTTGGTCCTCTTCCTGTTACAGATCAAGACAAACTGACAGGTAGACAGCCCCAACACAAAGAAAGGCTCCCCTCTCGCCCAGTGGACGGGAGGGGAGCCTTATATGTGACCGCGGCAAAAGGATGGCAATACCGCAGTCGCCCAAAGGGAGGGCCTGGATGCACCGGGCCTAGATAAGGTTCTTGCCAGAGACCTTATCGAAGAGGTGGGTCGCGTTCTTCTCGAACTTGAACCAGATGGTGTCGCCAGCCTTGAGCGCGCCCTTGGCCTCGAGGTCGACGACGGGGATAATCAGAACAAACTGGCCGTCGGGAGCGGTCACGTGGACATGCTCGGTCGAGCCCATGAGCTCGGTCACCTCGACGGTACCCTGGAGCGCGCCCTCCTCGCCCTTGTCAGCAAGCAGGATCTGCTCGGGACGCACGCCGGCCGTAATCTCCTTCACGTCGCCGCCGTCCCAGTTGAGGGCAAGTTGAGCGCAAGTCTCGGGGGCGAGTGCCACGTTCATATCCTCGGTCTTGACGGTAAAGCCGTTGCCCGAGCGCACCAGCTGGGCATCGAAGAAGTTCATCTGCGGCACGCCGATGAAGCCGGCGACGAAGATGTTCGCGGGATGGTTGAAGACCTCCTGCGGCGTGGCGATCTGCTGGACAACGCCGTCCTTCATGACCACGATACGGTCACCGAGGGTCATAGCCTCGGTCTGGTCGTGAGTAACATAAATGAACGTGCCCTTGATCTCGTGGCGCAGCTTAATGAGCTCGGCACGCATCTGGTTACGAAGCTTGGCGTCCAGGTTGGACAGCGGCTCGTCCATCAGGAAGACCTTGGGGTCACGCACGATGGCGCGGCCGATAGCGACACGCTGGCGCTGACCGCCGGAGAGCGCCTTGGGCTTACGGTCGAGGTACTCGGTAATGCCCAGAATCTCGGCAGCAGAGCGAACCTTGCGGTCGATCTCGTCCTTGGGGACCTTCTTGAGCTCGAGCGTAAATGCCATGTTCTCGTACACCGTCATATTGGGGTACAGAGCGTAGCTCTGGAACACCATGGCGATGTCGCGGTCCTTGGGCGCCACGTCGTTGACACGCTTGCCGTCGATGAGCACATCGCCCGAGGTAATGTCCTCCAGGCCGGCGACCATGCGCATCGTCGTGGACTTACCGCAGCCAGAGGGGCCAACGAGGACGACGAACTCCTGGTCGTGAACGGTGAGGTTGAAGTCCTCTACAGCGAGCACACCGTCCTCGGTAACCTTGAGGTTGTGCTTCTTCTCCTCGGTCTTCTTCTTTTTGCCAAAGAAGCCTTTCTTTTTTGACTCGTTGTTGGGATACACCTTCTGAACATGTTTGAGAACGATCTCGGCCATGTCTCTACCTTTCGATATGCGGCGCCGCGCTGAGGAGCGCCGCAGAAACTTGCAAAACAGTTACGGCATTAGCCCTTGACGGCACCTGCCACCACGCCGTCGATGATGTACTTCTGACAGAGGATGTACATGATAACGATGGGGATAACGACCATCATGATGCAGGCCATCATGGGGCCGAGCTCGACGTGGCCGTAGCCGCCGCGGAAGTACTGGATCAAGATAGGAATGGTCTTGTACTTGGTGGAGTCGAGCGTAAGGTAGGGCAGCAGATAGTCGTTCCAGACCCACATGGTCTCGAGGATGCCGACCGAAAGATAGGTGGGCTTCATGATGGGAAGGACGATCTTAAAGAACACCTGGACCGGGTTGCAGCCATCAATCATGGCCGCCTCCTCGATCTCGAGCGGGATGTTCTTTACAAAACCGGCGAACATAAAGACCGCCAGGCCCGCGCCAAAGCCCAGATAGATAAAGCAGATGTTGAACGGCGTATTAAAGCCGATGCGGTCCGCCAAATTGGACAGCGTGAACATGAGCATCTGGAACGGCACGACCATCGAGAACACGAACAGGTAATAGAAGAAGTTCGAGATCTTGTTGTTGACACGAACCACGTACCAAGCGCACATGGAGCAGCACACCAAGATCAGCACGACCGACGTGACCGTGATGATGAGCGAGTACATAAATGCCGAGGCAAAGCCCTGCTCGTTAAGGGCGTGCATGTAGTTTGCGAGGCCGTTGAACGTCTCGGGCGTGAGCAGATCGAATGCCGTGGTGGTGCTGATTGCGGTCGCTTTCTTAAAAGAATTAAGCGCAATCATGAACACGGGGTAGATCCACGCGAGCGACAGGATCGTAAAGAAAATCGAGAGCGCGCGGTTGATAACCTTATCGCGTTTCATTACTGCTGCACCTCCTTGGACCTCGTGGCCTTAAGCTGGATCATGGAGATGGCCACGACCAGGATGCAGAAGATAACCGCCTTGGCCTGGCCAATGCCCTGCCATGCGATACCGGCACGCGAATAGAACGTGTTGTAGATGTTCAGGGCGAGCATCTCGGTGGAGTGCGCGGGGGCGCCGCCGGTAAGGGCGAGGTTCTGGTCGAACAGCTTAAAGCCGTTGGTGATGGACAGGAACAGGCAGATGGTGATGGTCGGCATCAGGTTAGGGATCTTAACCTTCCAAAACGTCTGCCATGCCGTAGCGCCGTCGACCTTGGCGGCCTCGATGTAGTCGGACGGAATGGACTGCAGACCAGCGATGTAGATGATCATCATGTAGCCGACCTGCTGCCACAGGGTCAGGATGATAAGGCCCCAGAAGCCAGCAGCAGAGTTAAGAGCGATGAGCTGGGCGCCCACGTTGGAGAGCAGGCAGTTGATCAGAATCTGCCAAATGTAGCCCAGCACGATGCCGCCGATCAGGTTAGGCATAAAGAAGATCGTACGGAAGATGTTGGTGCCTTTGAGCGCCTTGCGGGTGAGCGCCTGCGCAATGGCCAGGGCGATCACGTTGATGAGCACCGTCGACAGGAAGGCAAACGCCACGGTAAAGAAGAACGACGTGGAGAACTGCGGATCGGACAGCGCGCGCACGTAGTTCTCGATACCGACAAAGTGCGCGTTACTAATGATAATAAACTGGCAGAACGAGAGATAGAAGCCCTGGATAAAAGGGATCACGAACCCGATCATAAACGCCAGGCACGTGGGCAGCATAAAGAGCGGCCACCAGCGCTTGAGTGCTTTGCCCATAAAAGGGTCCTTTCAATATGCAGGGGGCGGGCAAACCAACGTCTGCCCGCCCCCTGTCGCTAATCAGATAGCTTGGGCAGCAACTGCTTACTCGGAAGCGGCCTTCTCGGTCTTCCAGCCATCGACGAAGGCGTTCTTGACGCCGTCCCACTTGCTGTTATCGGCAGCGTAGGCAATCAGAGCCTGCTTGAGGTTCTTCTTCCACTCCTCGGAGGGAATGTAGACGAAGTCCCAAGCGACGGTCTTCTTGCCGTCCTTGGCCATGGCAACGGCCTGCTGCGAGAAGACGTTGGTGGTCTCCTTGGCGCTCTTGAACGGAGCGGTCAGACCCATCTTGTCGGCGATGATGCTGGTCGGGGTGTCAGCGGTGACGCACCAATACATGAAGTCCTCGGTGGCCTTCTGGGCATCCTCGGAAGCCTGGGAACTGACGCACCAGTAGTTCTCGCCGCCGGAGCACAGGCCCTGGTTCTCCTCGCCGTCAACACCGATGTAGATCGGCATCATGCCAATCTGATCGTCGGTCATGCCGGCCTTGACGAGGTCAGAGTAGGCCCAAGAGCCGTTCTGGTAGAAGACGGCCTTGCCGGTTGCGAACTCGTTGGTGGCGTCGTCGCCGGTCTTGGAAGCAAGCTGCGAAGGATCGCAGGTGGAGTCGGTGATGTACAGGTCGAAGATCTGCTTGTAGTTGTCGAGGAACTCACCCTTGATCTCGTCGTCCTCCTGGTTGTGCTCCTTCTCAAACTCGTAGTAGAGCGGCATGTTGGCAAGGTGGGTGGTGTAGCGCCAGCTGGAGGAGTCGTCCATGCCGGCGGAAGTGAAGGCACCCTCGACACCAAGCTCGTCCTTGCGGGCCTGGATGTCATCGGCACAAGCCTTCAGCTTGTCGAAGGAGTTGATGTCCTCGGCCTTGTAGCCAGCCTTCTCGAGCAGCTGCTTGTTGTAGATGATGCCGAAGCTCTCCTGGACCCAGTCGATGCACACATCCTTGCCGTCGGACTGCAGAGCCAGGGAGTCGTCAATGAGCTCACCGCGGAGCTTGGTATCGGACAGGTCGGCGCAGTAATCCTTCCAGTTCTTAAGACCGGTGGGGCCGTTGACCTGGAACAGGGTCGGAGCGGAGCTCTTGGACATCTCGGACTTAAGCTTCTCCTCGTAGGTGTTGGAAGCGGCGGTCACGATCTTGACCTCGACGCCCTTCTCCTTCTTATAGGCCTTGGCGATCTCCTTCCACTCCTTGTCGACCTCGGGCTTGAATTGGAGGAAGTAGACCTCGGCAGCGTCACCAGAAGCAGAGGAGCCGGAGCCGGCAGAACCACCGCAACCCACGAGGCCCAGACCAAGAACTGCAGCCGCGGAACCAGCAAAGCCCAGGAACTGCCTTCTGCTCATTTCGTTCTTCATTACAATCCACCCTTTCACACCGTGGCGGCACCCTTTGCCGCCGCCTTCGGAGATTGGCTCGGGGACTTTGCCCCTTTTGCTGATTTGAACGATACGCTATTTGGCTAGTTGTTTGAACAAGTATTACTAGAGCGGTAGAAAAACTTCGGTGAACGGTAATTTCAACTTGATACTTGACAAGTTTTGTATAAACAATTATTTGTTATCTAATGCAGAGAAAACGCCCGGTCAAGCCGATGTACCGTCGGTTTGACCGGGCGTTTTCTCTTTGAGGCCATGAGTCTCGTCAGGCTGCGAGCTAGCCGGCTATCGCTTGGAATTGACGCGGTAATGGAAGATCTCGGGGTGTGTGCGAGTGTGCGTCACCTCAAACAAGATGCCATCCGAGGTGTACGACTGACTCTCCATGACGGCAACGCAGTTGTATTTGCCGAGGTCAAGATAGCTGCAGTCCTCATCGTTGGCGAGCTCGACACTCACCGTACGACGGCTCGCCATCACTTTGACACCGCGCTTGTGCTCCAGATAGCCGTAAATAGAATCTGCCGCGATCTCGGGAGTCAGGCCCTTGGCGATCGACGCCAAAAAATAGCCATGGTCCACTTGGCGCGCGTTGCCGTTGAGGCTTCGGACACGCACTACGCGAATCAACTCCTCGCCCACCTTAAAGCCCAGGTGACGAGAGAGTTGCTCGGTGCAAACCAGATGTTCGAAAGACTTAACGTCCGTCGATGCAACGGCATTGTTGCGCTTTGCAAACTCGCCAAACGACTCAACCTCTTCGAGTGCGCCCAACATGTCGGTTTCGCCCTTAAGCCAAATAACGCGCACGCCCTTGCCGTGTATGGGCTGCACAAACATCCCGTCGGCCAGCATGCTCAAAGCGCGGCGGACGGTATTGCGCGTGCAGCCAAATTCCGCGGTCAGCTCGGCTTCGGTTGGCAGCATCTCCTGAAACGCATAGGTCCCATTAATGATGCGCGAGCGTATTTCTCGGTAGATTCCTTCGTATATCGCTTTTGGCATTGTTTCACCTCTACATTATTCATTTCCGGCTAGGCACGATAGCATTTCTTAAAGTTGTTTAAACCGAATATCGGTGAAGCGACAGGATTTAGCCGTTGACGGTTTCTGTCATGCCCAAATCGGTTTCGCTCAAAACTGCCGGTACGACACTCGTCTGGTCCTCTACAATGAATCCATTGTTTAAACGTTTCCCCACGCGCAACGCGCCTCGATATTCGGAAGGCAGAACATGCTGCAAAAAATCCAACGCTTTGGCGGGGCAATGTTCGCGCCCGCCATGCTGTTTTCTATATCAGGCCTCATGGTCGGCGTCTCCGCTCTCGCAACGACTGCGGACATCGTCGGCGATCTCGCCGTATACGGAACCCCTTGGTACGCTTTTTGGACCATCATCCAGCGCGGCTCGTGGACGGTCTTTAAACGCCTTCCGCTCCTTTTTGCCGTAGCGCTGCCCATCGGTCTTGCCCAAAAACAACCGGCTCGTTGCTGCCTCGAGGCTCTCGTCGCCTATTTTGCCTACTGCTTCTTTTTGAGCGAGATCATTAAGCTGAGCGGAGACAATCTTGGACTTAAGTACCCGTCGTCTTTGACCTCCGCTAGCGGCATCACCATCATCGACGGCATCAAGACGCTCGACACCGGCATTATCGGCCCGCTGGCGGTATCGGCAACCGTCGTCGCCATCCATGACCGCTTCTACGATGCCAAGGTTCCCGATTGGCTCGGCACCTTCTCGGGCTCCTCGCTGGTCTACCTCATCAGCTTTTTTGCCGTGTTTGCCCTTGCCGCTATCTCGGCCGCCATCGTGCCCTCCGTATACGCAATGACCGAAACGCTGCGCCATGCACTTACGAGCGTCGGCCCCTTTGGCGTGGGCATCTTTGTGCTTTTGGAGCGAGCGCTCGAGCCCATGGGGCTGCACCACCTGCTCTACATGCCGATCTACTACGACAACCTGGTCATTAACGACGGCATCTACGCCACGTGGAGCAGCTTGCTCCCCATCCTCTCCCATAGCACGCGCCCCCTTAATGAACTTGCGCCGTGGGCCGGTTTTACCGCCACCGGCTGGGTCAAGCTCTTTGGCCTTCCCGCCATCGCAGCCGCGTTCTACTCCACCGCAAAACCAGAGCGCCGCGCCGGCCTTAAGGTCATCCTTTTGCCCGCCATCGTCGCCTCGGTGGTTTGCGGCGTTACCGAGCCACTCGAGTTTCTCTTTATGTTCACCCACCCCGGGCTCTTTTTGCTCTACGCCGTCTTATCGTCTTGCCTTGCCACAACCATGAATCTCTTTGGCATCGTCGGCATCTTCTCGGGCGGCCTCATGGAGATGGCAGCCTTCAACTTTATTCCGCTCATGCGCACGCATGCCGGTGCCTATCTTTTGGCGCTCGGTATCGGCCTTGCCTTTAGCCTCATCTTTTTTGTTAGTTTTCGAGCACTCATCTTGGTCTATGACCTTAAGACACCGGGCCGCGAGGATCATGTTGCCAATCGCGCGGCAATCGATTGTTTAACGGGAAGCGACTTTGCCAAAGAGCAATCCCCCAATGACGAGGTCGATAGTCGATCCGATCAAGATCACGTCCTCGCTGAGCGGGTAATTCAGCTTTTAGGTGGCGTTGGCAATATCGTGGGCGCAACCAACTGCGCCACGCGCCTGCGCGTCGAGGTCGCAGACCCTTCCATCGTTGCAGATAACGCGTCGTTTGTCGCGGTGGGCGCCAAGGGCCTCATCATTACCGGCAAGACCGCCCAGGTGGTCATCGGCATCTCCGTTCCCCGCGTTAAAGAGCATTTTGACCAGATCATGGGCCTCGAGCCGGAATTTGTGCCCACCACCTCGGCCTCCCCTGCCGCCAGCGCAGCCCATAAGCGCGGCGATATCTGCTTCTTCGATATCGACGGAACGCTCGCCTGGCAAGACCCCAGGCTCGCCCAAGACCTTCCCGAAGACGAGCGGGACCTCTCCCCCTATCCCAACGAGGCGGTTTCGCAGGCAATCCGCGAGTTTGTCGCCAACGGCAACATGGCCTTTATCTGCACGGGGCGCACCCTCAGCTGCATCCACCCCAAACTTCTTGAGCTGCCCTGGACCGGCATCGTCTGTCTTGCGGGCGGTTACGCCGAGATCAACGGACACGCAATTCGCGATCTGTCGATGACGCCCAGCATGCTGCAGCATCTTGCCCCCTATCTTGAGCAATCGGGCGAGGTCATCCGCTTTGAGGGCCTCAACGGCGTCGTGCGCATGAGTGCCGATGCCCCCGATGCCCCCGGATACGCGCGCACCCTGGGCGACGCAGTCACGCAGCTGCAACATTACAGTGTCTACAAGATCTTGATGTCTACATCGCTCGCCAACCACATCGCTCAAGATAAGGCACTTGAGCCGCTGCTGTGCTTTAACGAGCTCGAACTCGAGGTAACCGAAATCTCGCCCCGCGAATGCACGAAGCGCGGGGGCATCCAGTCTGTACTCGACGCCCTCGATCCCCACCACGGAACCGTATACGGCATCGGCGACGCCAGCAATGACGTCTCGCTGATGAACGCCGTCGATGTCGGTATCGCCATGGGCAATGCGCCGGACTATCTCAAAAAGCGCGCCGACTACATCACCGACTCGGTCGACAAAGATGGCGTCGTCAAGGCGCTCGAGCACTTTAGGCTTATATAAGCAGCCGGCACGCGCACACGTCCCGTTTCCCCAAATCGCCAAAACAGACGCGCCGGCAACTCCAATGTGGCAATATGGTATCTGCACACCGCAACGATGCAACCTAAGAAAGAATGCGAGAACCCGTGTCCAGTCCGTTTACTAGCTTTTTAGCCCAGCACTTTGACCAGATCAACGACTATCTGGCCACGTTCTTTGACGGACAGGCGACCTCTGCCGATATCGAGCGCTACCTGTATACCCCGCTCTCGGCATTTACCGCCAATGCCGGCAAGCGCCACCGCCCGCTCATCTGCATGCTCGCCGCCACCGCAGTGGGCGGCAGCTTTGAGAGCGCCCGCAGCGCCGCGGCGGCCATCGAGCATTTCCAGTCGGGTGCGCTCATCCACGACGACATCGCCGATAACGGGCAGCTGCGCCGCGGTAAGCCCTGCATGCACCTCACCGAGGGCACGGGGCTTGCTATCAACTGCGGCGACCTGGCACTTACCATGGTCACCAAGACGGTTCTCGACGACCCCACGCTGGAGCCCAACGTAAAACTCCGCGTGCTCCACGAGCTCACCGAGATGATCGTTCGTACCATCGAGGGCCAGGCGCTCGACCTGGGTTGGGTACGCGACGGGCGCTTCGACATCTCGGTCGACGATTACCTGGACATGGCGACGCACAAGACCGCGTACTACAGCGGAGCCACGCCGCTTGCCACCGGAGCCATCATCGGCGGAGGCAGCGAGGAGCAAATTGAGGCGCTGCGCGCCTTTGGCCTGCACACGGGCCTTGCCTTCCAGATTCAAGATGATCTGCTCAACTTGATCGGTACCAAGGAGGCCGCCAACAAGGACTTCCGCACCGACATCACCGAGGGCAAGCGCACGCTTGTCGCCGTACACGCCCTCTCTGATGAGCGCCACCACGACGAGGTCGAGGCGATTCTTTCCTCGGGCACCGATGATCCCGCGCAGCTCGCACGCGCCGTGGAGATCTTCCAGGAGACCGGCTCCATCGATTACGCCCACACTTACGCGCTCGACCTGACCGCTAAGGCCAAAGCGGCCATCGAGAACGTTGAGCTTGATCCGCACGCACGCGAGCTGTTCCTCTCCATGGCAGATTTCTTTGTGGAGCGCCTTAACTAACGGGGGTTATAAAATCTGTCAGCAGCGTATTTAGGCACAACTTGCTACACTGTTGAGTGCATGTTTATGCATCCCTTTGCGTTGTCTATCCGACAGACGCTCAAATAGTACGAATGGTACGCCGAAAGGGGTTCGTTCATGGAACCTATTACAACGGGCATGCAAGGAGCAGCCGTCGAGGACGTGCAGTCTCGTCTCCTGCAGCTCGGCTACACGATTGATGCCGCCGAAGTCACCGACAAGTACTTTGGAGCCACCACTGAGCAGGCCGTCAGCACCTTCAGGCTCGACAGCGGCCTTGCTGCCGGTCATGCCGTCGATATCCCCTGTTGGAGCGCTCTGGTCGACGCCTCGTATAAACTGGGCGACCGCACCCTCTATCTGCGCATGCCCAATTTCCATGGCGCCGATGTGCAGGCCCTGCAGCGCGCTCTCAACGTTTTGGGCTTTGCCTGTGGCGAAGACGACGGCTACTTTGGTCCGCATACCGAGGCCGCCCTGCAGCAGTTCCAGGAAAATGTCGGCCTGTTTGCCGACGGCATGGCCTTCCAGGACACCTACGCCTACATCAACCGCCTGCACCATGTGTGGGAGGGCAAGCCCTCGGTCACCGAAGCCGAGTCCCGCATCGGTTTTGCTCGCGCCGCCAACGTGCTCGAGCGCTTCCAGATTGCCGTTATCGGCGAGGACCCCATCGCACGCAGCGTTGCGTCGCGCATGTGGAATATCGCCACGGCAACGACCGACAACAGCGGCATGATGCTCTGTGACTCCGAGGTCCCAACCGACGTTGACCTGGTGCTCGAAATCGCAAGCGACGAGCTGCCCGCCGACGCCGCACCGCGCGCCACGATTGCCCTCGCCGAGTGCCACAACCTGGCCCAGCGCATCCGCACCGCCAATGTCGCCGCGCAGCAGAAGCCGGCTCGCATTCGCATTGAGCTCACGGGCATGACGCGCTACAACGGCACCTTCACGGCCAGCGACGCGCAGACACTCGCCGTACGCCTGCTCGATGGCGTTTGCGATGCCCTCGCAGATTAGGTAAACTAAACGAGTTGCTTTTGGGCAACACCACACATTGGGACGTAGTTCAACGGTAGAACTCCGGTTTTTGGTGCCGGCTGTTGGGGGTTCGAATCCCTCCGTCCCAGCCATTAAAATTGAGCGCCCTGAGCCCATAACGGCCCAGGGCGCTTTCTTGTGGGCAAGCGGAGGGATTCGAGAACCCGCAAGGGTGCGGAGCTGAGGAAACGCGAAGGCGCCCCAAGCCCATTAGGACCAAGAGCGCCTTACATCTTGAAATATCAGCCCAATTCCGAAAAGCGAGCCGCCTTCTACAACGTGTCGTGTGGCCCCGACGGGCCGGGCATTAAGTTTGTCGCGAGTTCCGCACGCAAAGAAGGCCACTTAATGTGGCCTTCGTCTTGCGCAGGACTGTAGAGCAGCAAACTTAATGCCCGGCCCGTCGGGGCCACACGTCCCTAGTTGTTCAGCATGCGGTCGAAGCTTCCCGAGTCGCCATCTCGATAGTCTGCGGTCATCAGAATCTCCTGCGGAATGCGCCCGCCCTCGCGCAGCACGTTGCGGAACTGCACGCGCGTAACCATGGGCAGATCCTTGATCGTCGCTGCCAGGTTCTGCGGCACGCCCTGGTTGGCAGCCGCGGGCTCGCACTCGCCGCCGGCCTTCACGCGACGCTTATGCTCGGCGAGCATGGCGCGGTACATGCCGGCATGCAGGCGAATCTCAACCACATTGGCATTTCGAGCCTGCTCGACGATGCGCGCGCCCTCGCGATCGATATCGCCCACGTAGTAGACGTAGTTAAAGCGATAGCCAATCTCGGCCAGATAATCATCCAGTGCGTGCGAGACGCTCGCTTTGCAGCCGCCGCCAAAAATCACGCCGCCCACCTTGATGCCAAAGAGCTTGGCGTGCTTGCGGCCACGCAGCAGCTTGACGATCTCGTCGTAGGTGTCCAGGTTCTCGACCATAATGAACGGCTTGTCGGCTCCCAGCGTAAAGAAGCCCGTAAAGTGCACGGGGCGATTGGGGGCGACCTTGATCGCCTGCATGCTGATGCCCTTTTCGGTCATACGCCTGATCAGGCGCTCACCGTGCTTGCCGTCAAAAGCCTTCTCGTCGTTAAAGATCTGGTAGGCACGCTGGCGGCGCGAGGCAACCGGCGTATCGGCACCTCGGTTCTGCTCGATCCAAGCCTGGATGATTGCGATTTCCTCGGCAATCTTGCGGTTGGACATCTCGTTGTGCTGAGTGCGCTGCGGAGCCTTTTTGCCGTCCTTGCCCTCGACCTTTACGATCTGTGTCTGCTGCTCCTTGATCTTGGAGAGCGCCATAGGCGTGGGGACAACCTTGAGCAGCTGCCTGCCTAAAACGCGGGCAAGGGCAAACGCCGAGACCTCGCCGTGGGCGGCCGACTCGGGCTGCCGGGCAGCAGTATCTGCTGCGGCAGACTCCGGCTTCTTCTGAGACTTGCGCTTAGAATCGCCTTGGGAATTGCGCTCGCGCTTCGGCATAGACGCCTGCTTCTGCGGACGATCGGACTTGCTCTCCTTCGCTGACTGGCGCTTAGGCTGCCCCGAAGAAACCTCGGCCTTCGCATCCTCGTTCTGCGGCGTGGTCTTCTCGGTTGCAGTCTCGGCATGGGAACTGCGGCCTCCACGATGGCGACGGCGGCGAGGCTTGCTCGACGCGCTCTGCTCCGTCTGCTCATCAGTAGGCTGCTGGCCCTTGGCCTCGGCATCAACCTCAAGCTGCGGCTCAACAGGCTTTTGCTCGCGAGCCACCGGCTCAACGGCCTTCTCGTCCTGGGTGGTCGAAACCGACTCGCCCTTCTCCTGACGCTTTACGGGATACGCACGTCCCGCAAAACCGCGGCCGGGACGACACGAACCCGGAGCCTTCTTGGCAGACTCCTCAACATCGTCTGCAACCTCAGAAGACTCTTCAACCTCACGCGCGGCATCCTGCGCTGCAGCCTTAAAGTGAGCACCGCGACGACGCTTGGGCTCTTGGGCCTCCGCGGGCTTTTGCTCCTTCGTGGGCTTCTGCGACTCGGCAGCAACCTCGGTCTCAACAGCCTCGGCATCCGTCTCGCCCTTTTGAGCAACGGCGCGACGGAAGCGCTCCTGCTGGGCGCGGCGCTGTGCATCGCGCTTGCCGCCCCCGCCAAAATCGCCGCGTCCTGCCTTGGCCGTAAAGGCACGCACGACGTTCTCATCGAGCAACTCATCGGTATCGACATGCTCACGCGGAGCAGCTTCTTCCACAGCAGGCACGTCAGCGGAATCCTCGACGACAAAATCCTCGACGGACTCGGCAGGCTGCTCCTGGGCATCGCGGATCTCGGCATTGATGGTATAGAACGCCGGGCGCCCGTTAATGCCGCTACCCTCGATCTTGGTCACGATATTTGCCGCGATAAGCTCATCGCGCATCGCCTTGGTGTCACATTCCTTATCGACGGAGCGGAAAATTTGCGCCAGCGCGCTCGACTTGATCTTGAGCGCCTTGCGGCAAAGCAGGTCGTAGGCAACCAGCTTGGCACGCTCAGCAGAAAGCGATGTCTGGCTGCTCAGACGCTCAGCCAGGGCATCGACATTATTTTGGTTATCGGAATATACCGTCTTGGCCACGGGGCCCCTTTCATATGTACACATATACGTTTATATGGTACAACGCGCGCCCTTATCCATGCAAAACATCTGCGAGAACACTCGAGCACACTCGAGCGTCACCCACTTTTGCATGAAAAAAGACCGAGCCCGCGAAGTCGCGGACCCGGTCTTTCCGAGTCAAATGGATGGGAGATTCAACCCGTCCGACCGACTAGGCCTTGGCGGCCTCGGCGTCAGCGGGAGCCTCGGCGGCAGCGGCGCGACCGTACTCGGCCTTGCCCATCTCGGACCACTCGGGCTCCTCATCAGGCATGGAGCCAGCCTCCTTGCCGAAGAACTCCTTGAGGCAGTTGACGGCGACGATGAGGCCCAGGACCATCAGCAGGACGGCAAAGACGAGCTGCAGGCCCTTGGTGGCGGCGACGGAGACGGCGGCCGTGGTGGCGGTAGCCGGGATGGTGCCGAAGAAGCCGTAAGCCTGGACGGCGGCCATGCAGCCCATGGCGCTCTGGACCAGCGAGGTGAAGGTGCAGCAGAGCAGGAAGGCGACGGGCACGTAGAGCATCCAACCCTTGCGGCCGGTGCACTTGCAGAACACGGCGAGGGTGATCATGGTCATGCCGCCGAGCAGCTGGTTGGAAGCACCAAAGAGCGGCCAGATGTTGGCATAGCCACCAAAAGCGAGGGCGAGACCGGGAAGCAGGGTGACGACCGTGGCGAACCAGGGGTTGCCGAGGACCTTCATGTAGCCGGCCTTGGACTCGATGGCCAGGGCGTCGTTGGTCTGGGCAAAGAACTCGGAGAACGAGGTGCGGGCGATGCGGGCGACGGCGTCGAGCGAGGTCAGGGCCAGAGCGGAGACGTTCATGGTCATGAAGACGGTAGCGAGCGTGCCGTCAACACCGAAGGCCTGCATACCGCGGGAGATGCCAGCGGCGAAGATCTGGAACGGGGTGGAAGCGACACCGGCGTTGAGGGCGCCGGTACCGGCGGTGTTCATATCAGAGAACATGATGCCGGCAACGATGATGGCAAGGATGCCGACGAAGGACTCGACGATCATTGCGCCGTAACCGACCTTGACGGCGTCCTGCTCCTTCTCGACCTGCTTGGAAGAGGTGCCGGAAGAAACGAGGCTGTGGAAACCGGAGAGAGCACCGCAAGCGACGGAGACGAACAGGACCGGGAACATCATGCCGGAGGCAGTGGAGAAGCCTGTGAAGACCGGAGCGGTGATAGTGGCCTGACCGTTGACGCCCAGGACGACGATGCCGAGGACAGCGCAGACGATCATGACGATCATCATGATGGAAGTGAGGTAGTCACGCGGGGTCTTGAGCATCTGGATGGGCATAGCGCCAGCGAAGACCAGGTAGACCATGACGACGGCGAACCACTGGAACTTATCCAGGTAGACCGGAAACTGCATACCGACGGCGAACATGAGAACCATGAGGACCACGCCGGTGACGAACTCGGCAGCGCCGGTGAGGTTGAACTTCTTCTGGGCCCAACCAAAGGCGATAGCGACGAAGGTGAACAGGATGGAGATGGTACCAGCGCAGCCGGCGGCATAGGACTTGGTGAAGTCGATGGCACCGGTAGCAGCACCAGAAGCGTCAACGGCCGGGGTGAACATGAACGTCTTGCAGACCATGTCGGTAAAGGCGGCGATGACGATGATGCAGAACAGCCAGCAGAACAGCAGGAACAGGCGACGGCCGGTCTTGCCGATATACTTCTCGATGAGCTGAGCGAGTGACTTGCCGTTGTTCTTCATCGAAGCGTACAGGGCACCAAAGTCGTGGACGGCGCCAAAGAAGATGCCGCCGACGAGGACCCAGAGCACGACGGGCAGCCAGCCAAAGGCCATGGCGACGATCGTACCCGTGACAGGGCCAGCACCGCAGATCGAGCTGAACTGGTGCGAGAACGCGGTGAAGGCGGAGACGGGCGAGAAGCTGTTGCCGTCCTTCATGCGCTTGGCCGGCGTGAGGGCCTCTTTGTCAACGCCCCACTTGTTGGCCAGCCAGCGGCCGTAGCCCAGATAGCCGCAGGCGAGCACCGCCGCGGCCACAACCATGAGCAAAACTCCGTTCATTACATTTCCTCCTCTAAAAAGAACTTCCTAGACATAAAAAATGAGGGCCGTCGGTTGCGCTCGACGGCCCTCATCTTCATCAGCCGCCCGTTATCGTACGGGCTAGCTGTATGTGCTAACCCGCATCAGATAATTACTACGCTGATAATGTTTAGCTGATGCGTGAACATGTCTAAGAAATCCTCTTCAATCATGATGCGAACAATCCGTGCGTGTTCACATCCCCCAGTGGTTGAAAAGGAGTATGAAACTTTAGTTGCCTAAAGTCAACGCAAATTTGTAATGAATTTTCAACTTTTTTGGATTTCTCGGTATAAAACGCCACTGACCTCGGACTTTACCCCACGACAGTTTTTGCATGAGAGATGCCCCTCGGGAGCGGGCGGGCGTATACAAGGTTTCCTGCTCTACAGTCCTGCTCGCACGGAGAGCACATTAAGTGCTCTCCGGCTCGTGCGGAACTCGCGATAAACCTTGTATACGCCCGCCCGCTCCCGAGGGGCTCCCATCCCAAATGCGGAGCAAAGCTCCGCACACCATCTTTTTCTTTCAGCTAAAGCACGCCGAAAATTCGACGCAGCTGGCTAACCTTGCCGGACGTTGTCGACGCCAAACCAGCTCAGAAGCTATATCGATACAGAAAGGTCCCCGGCGCTGCCCGGGCGCCAGCGGCCGCATATGAACTTTATCGCGAGTTCCGCACGAACAGGAGGCCACTTAATGTGGCCTCCGTCGTGAGCA
>NZ_JADPCJ010000033.1:0-2504 GCF_015670795.1 Collinsella aerofaciens
GAGCCCACTTCTCAAAACAAGGCAGGCACCCCGGCGCTCGTCCGTGAACTCTTCCGCTGGGCGAGCCATAGACGCCGCGCACCGATAGGGTAAGGCGGCGGCTTGAAATTGGTGCTATATTCAGCTTGAGTTGTTTAATGCTAGTACGGGAGGCTGATATGGGGCTGTTCAAGAAGAAAAACCCGCAGGATGCCTTTGATCCCGATGTGTTTACCATCACGGATACGATTTTGGACCCACCGCGGTTTACGTTTTTGCCGGCTATCTACCAGGATGCCACGCGCCGCAAGTGGGCCGTGCATCAGCGTGGTGCAGAGCCGAAGATTTTTGACTATGCGGACGTGTTGCAGTGCGAAGTGGCCGAGGCGGGCGATCCGGAGGCCGAAGAAGCGGTCTCTAAACAGGAATTTGCCCAGCGTATCCTGGCAAACCCTGCCAAGGCGGCGAAAATAAACGCTGCCAAGCGTAATATGTGTCTTGGTATGGGTGTCATCGTTGTCGTGCAAACCGGCAAGGATGAGATTTCGAAGCTTGAGATTCCGGTGACCGCGGGCGAAGTCAAGCGAGACTCCGGCCTATATCGGTCGTATCGGAACGTTGCGGAGCAGATCAAAGAAGCCTTCGACGCCATGGGGCGTCCGGAGCAATGATGCCTGCAGCATCAAGCGGTTGAGGAGCCGTGCCCATGCCGAGTGAACCATATGCGATTCCGCCCAAAGATTGCGCCTTTGAGGGCATTCTTTGGTATATCAATCATTATGACCTGCAGGGTGGCGACCGGCTGCCCGCCGAGCGTGTGCTCTGTGAAGAGCTGGGCGTGTCGCGCACGGCGTTGCGTGCTGCGATCGCGCGCCTTATTTCGTGCGGAACTTTGGAAAGCCGCCGCGGTTCGGGCACCTATGTGTGTCCTCCCAAACCGCTGAACATCTTTCAGGAAACATGGAACTATACGCAGGCGGTGGAGAGGGTTGGCTCAAAGTCGACCGCACGCCTGGTTTGGTCCAAGGTCGTGTACGCCGATATCGATCTGGCCCAAAAGGCCCAGATCGACCTGGGCATGCCGCTTTTCTGCATTCGACGTGTGCGCGTGGTTAATGGTTCCCCGGCGTCGATTGAGACGGCCCACGTCAATCTGTCTTTGTGCCCCTCGCTTCCCGATCACGATTTTGAGCAGGAAAGCCTCTACGACGTTTTGCTCAAAGAAGGGAATGTCCATGTGACGCACGGCAAGGAGCATATTTCCATCAGCCGTCTGAACGCCGACGAGGCCAAGTTGCTGGGTGCTCAGGAGGGCACGCCGGTGTTTTACAAGGCTTCGCACGAGCGTGACGAGAACGATGGCTTTGTCGAGTATTGCAAGTCCGTGATTCTGCCGACCAAGTATCGTTTTGCCGATAACGGCGAGGCAGACGGCGTTGCGACGAAGGTAGGTGTCGAATGGCTGATGCAGTAGAAGACTTGCCGGTTTACAAACAAATTCGCCGCTGCATTGCGGAGCGAATCGAGCGCGGCGACTACCCGACGGGCTCGATGATTCCGTCCGAAAACGAGCTGGCCGAGGAGTTTGGCACGACGCGCCTGACAATCCGAAGTGCCATGGACGAGCTGGTCAAAAGTGGCCAGATTCGTCGCGTGCAGGGCAAGGGCGCCTTTGTGGGACACAAGTGGTTTGACGAGCACGAACGCAAGGGCGGCTTCCGTCAGTCGGTTCTGGCGTCGGGCGCGACGCCGTCGGTGCGCATTCTGGCGCGCTCCAAACGCTACGCCGGCCCGTATTACGCCGACCTGTTTGGCATCGCCGAGGACGATCTGCTTTACTCGGTGCGCCGTCTCAACTGCATTGATGGGGAGCCCGTGTCGATTGAGATGACACTGATTCCGTGTCTGCTGTTTCCGGGCATCGAAGACGTGGACATTTCGGTCTTCAGCCTGTTCGAGACCTACGACATGTTGGGGCGCAAACCGGACAAGTCGATTGAGAAACTCGATATTGAAGCGCTGGGCGCACGCGATGCGAGTTTGCTCAATCTTGAGCCGGGCGACCTGGCGCTCGTACTGGAATGCATGACCTATGACTCGAGTGGGCAGGCGATCGAGCATGCCAAGTCTTTTAACCGCAGTGATGCCGGCGGATATACCTACAACTATTAGCGTCTAGAGCATCCTCGTGCACGGCGGGGTGCTCATTTTTTTACGGACATGTGTCGCATGACCGATGAACGGCAAAAACTGACCGTCTACCGAGAGGGGAGGATGAAATCAAAAAATCGGTATTAAAAACGGCTAACCTGTAATCGTTCACTGGTATTAAGAACCTTTGAATTGTTGAGCTTGGGGCCAAGATGTCCACAAGGTTAAGCGGCGAGACGGGGCGGCAAGCCTGTCCATTCCGTGCGACAATTCAAACTGCTCGTGAAAGGAGCGGGAATGAAGGAGACCGAGAAGATCGAGATCATGCACTTCGACCAGGAGGGCTATCTCGAGGACGGCAGGAACGTCTACGA
>NZ_JADPCJ010000033.1:2603-24138 GCF_015670795.1 Collinsella aerofaciens
AATGAAGGAGACCGAGAAGATCGAGATCATGCACTTCGACCAGGAGGGCTATCTCGAGGACGGCAGGAACGTCTACGAGGCCGGCAAGAAGATGACCGCCCTGGCCGACCGCGTGCACGAGGAGGGCTACGACGCCGTCTTCCTGATGGGCGTCGGCGGCACCTGGGACGAGTTCATGCAGCTCGAGTACCTCATGAACAAGTTCGGCGACCGCGACCTCGAGGTCTACCTGATCCACGCCGCCGAGTGGAACGTCATGGGCCACAAGCGCATGACCGACAAATCCGTCGTGCTGACCGCCTCCGAGTCCGGCACCACCCCCGAGGTGCTCGAGGCCGTCGGCAAGATGAGGGAGATGGGCGTGCGCGTCTTCGCCATGACCAACCCCGAGGGCAAGATCGGGCAGGCCGTGGGCGCCGAGAACTGCGTCATGATGGCCTCCGACCACGGCGCCGGCGGCTGCGAGAAGGGCTACTACCTCGCCGACTGCTTCGGCCTGCGCCTGCTCAACCGCCGCGGCTGCTTCCCCAAGTTCGACCTGTTCATCGAGCAGACGAAGGACGTCTGGAAGGACATGCTCGACATCCGCAAGCGCTTCGAGCCGCGCGCCGAGGAGCTCGCCAGGAAGTACGCGCTGGCCGACTACACCATGTTCATCGGCTCGGGCGCGCTGTGGGGCGAGACCATCCTGTACTCCATGTGCCTGCTCGAGGAGATGCAGTGGAAGCGCATCCGCCACATCACCTCGCACGACTTCTTCCACGGCACGCTCGAGCTGCTCGAGCCCGGCGTCCCGGTGTTCCTGTTCATGGGAGAGGACGAGTGCCGCGCCCTCGACGAGCGCGTCCGCGCCTTCCTCACCAGCGGCGTGACCGGCGACGAGGACTACGTCATCATCGACACCGCCGAGTACGCGATCCCGGGCCTGGACGACGACTTCCGCGTCATCGTGTCGCCGTGGATCCTGTCCGTGCTGACCACCGACCGCCTCGCGCGCAACTACGAGCTGGTCACCAAGCACAACCTCAAGTACCGCCGCTACTACCACCAGTTCGACTACTAATTTCATTTAGGGGAAACCGCAATGAGGCAATACATCTTCGCCAGCCACGCGCATTTTGCGACCGGCATCAAGGAGAGCACCGAGCTGCTCTCGGGCGCGCGCGATAACGTCCACGACCTGTCGATGTTTGTCGACGGCCGCACCGACGTCGCCGAGGAGGCCGCCAAGCTCCTGGCGACCTTCGACCCCGCCGACGACGTAATCGTGTGCACCGACCTGTTTGGCGGCAGCGTCAACAACGAGTTCACCAAGATCGTCCAGACGCGCCCCAACACCTACCTGGTTGCCAACATGAATCTGCCGCTGCTGATCCAGCTGCTCTTTTCGGACCAGGAGGCTCCCGCCGATCAGGTTATCCGCGAGATCCTCGCGGCTGACGACACGCGCGTCAAGTTTGTCAACGACCTGCTGACCGATGCGGATGACGAGGAAGAGTTCTAGTCACCGCCTGCTATTAATGGGGCCGGGTTTCCGGCATGAGACCTTTGGGGGTCAATCATGATTCAACTGCTTCGCGTCGACCATCGTCTGCTTCATGGCCAGGTGGCCGTCTCTTGGGTCCAGGGCTTGGGCTCCGACTGCATCTTCTGCGTTGGCGACAAGGTTGCCAACGATCCCGTCTGGAAGACTACGCTCAAGATGGGAAAGCCGGCCAACGTCAAGCTCGTCATCAAGGACATGGAGCACGCCATCGAGGCCATCAACTCCGGTGTTACCGATAAGTACAAGATGATCATCTGCGTCGCCAGCATCGCCGAGGCCAAGCAGCTTGTCGACGGTTGCCCGCAGATCACCTCCATCAACCTGGGCAACACCAAGTCCAAGGACGAGCAGCGTCCCGATGCCCGTAAGATCTCCCGCCAGATCTTTGTGACTGCTGCCGAGGAAGAGGACATTCGCGAGCTCGTCGGCCGCGGTGTCGAGGTCGAGATTCGCGCTCTGGCCGACGACCCCAAGGTCGATGCCCTAAGCGCCCTCTAATTGGGAACCACGGGCGGCGCGCACGGCGCCGCCCCTATTCGTGGGCGTACCGGATAAACGCTTTACCCGTTACCCCCATCTACCGTTCACCGGGAGTACACGCCCGTTGAGCGATTGGTATTAAATAGTTTTCGCATGACTATATAATTGGTATCAAATCATTTGCACCGGTTTAGGTGTTAACAGCACACCGGTACAAGCTGGATCTGTCTGGGCGATTGTCGGCATGGAAAAGGGCGCGCTGACAAGTCGGGAATCGCCGCGCGGATCCAAGAGGGATCAAAGGGAGGAACAATGCTTGTTCAAGCGATCCTCATCGGACTTATCGCTGCCTTCGGTAAGCTCGATTATCAGCTCGGTACGCTCTATGCGTTCCGCCCGATCGTTCTGTGCCCGCTCGTCGGCATAGTCCTCGGGGACCTGCAGTCCGGCCTCGCCATCGGTGCGAGCCTCGAGCTGCTCTTCATGGGTTCTATCTCCATCGGCGCTTACGTGCCGCCCGATGAGTGTATTGGCGGTGTGCTCGCCTGCGCCTTCGCTATTCAGCTGGGCCAGAGCACCGAGGCCGCTATCGCGCTCGCGACGCCCATCGCCACTCTGTGCCTGGCCATTAAGAACGTCGTCAACGCCGGTATGCCCCTTCTGGTCGACCGTGCCGACGTCTTTGCCAGCAAGGGTAACCTCAAGGGTATCTACGCTATGCACTGGATTATCGGTCTCGTGATTGTCGTCCTGGCCTTTATCCTGTGCTCGGTCTCCTTCTATCTGGGTGCCGACGCCGTTCAGGGCCTGCTCGACTTCATCCCGACGTTCGTCCTCGATGGCTTTGGCGTCGCAGCCAACATCCTGCCTGCCATGGGCTTCGCCATGCTCGGCCGTCTGGTGCTTACCAAGCAGCTCGTGCCGTTCTACTTCCTGGGCTTCCTGCTGTGCTCCTATGCCAACGTGCCCGTCCTCGGCGTCGCCCTGATCGCAATCATCATCGGCATCGACAAGTACGACCTGCTGGGCCTTGGTGGCGCCCAGTCCCAGCTTTCTGTGGAAGGGGATGAGGACGATGACTTCTAATTCCGAGAACCAGATTACTCGCTCCGACCTCATTAAGAGCGCCGTGAACACCGGCGCCCTGGGCATGGAATTCTCCTGGACCTACTACAAGCAGATGAACATTGCCTTCTGCCTGATGGTCGCCAACATGCTCAAGAAGATCTATGCCGGCCGTCCCGATGATTACGCCGAGGCCTTGCACCGTCACAGCGCATTCTTCAACATCACCCCGCAGCTCGCTCCCTTCGTGGGTGGCATCGCGATGGCCATGGAAGAAAAGGTCGCTCGTGGCGAGGTTGAGCCCGAGAGCGTCAACGACATCAAGGCCGCCCTCATGGGTCCGCTTTCCGGCCTGGGTGACTCCTTCTTCCTGTCCACCCTGCGCGTCGTCGCCGCTGCCGTGGGCATCAGCCTGTGCCAGGCCGGCAACGTCTTTGGCCCCATCGCCTTCCTGCTCGTCTACAACATCCCGGCGTTCCTGATTCGTATCTTTGGCGCTATCAAGGGTTATGAGCTAGGCATTGGCTTCCTCGACGAGGCTCAGAAGACCGGCCTGATGCAAAAGATCATGGCCTGCGTCGGCATTGTCGGCGTTATGGTCGTCGGCGCCATGAGCAAGGACATGTTCTGGGCTTCGTTGCCCATCGCCATCGGTCAGGGCGACTCCGCCCAGACTCTCCAGGACATCCTGGACGGCATCATGCCCGGTATGCTCGGTATGGCCGCCTTCTGGCTCTACTACTGGCTGCTCTCCAAGAAGATCAACCCGATGGTCCTGATCCTCTGCACCATGGTCGTGGGCATCATCGGCGCTTACTTTGGCGTGCTTGCCTAATATGTTCGAATCGCGCTTCCATCGCGTCTAACGGTTGCGTCGATCTTTGGGGGGCTTGTCGCATCTGCGGCGGCCCCCTGTTTTTTAAAACTCCGTACGAAAGGGGAGGGCTATGGTCGTACCCGAGCTTTCGCTCATGAACATCAACCATCGTTACTACAGCATCGAGACGTTTTTTAAGGCTGCAGGTGAGGCCGGCTATCGCAATATCGAGCTGTGGACCGGCTCGATGCACCTGTATGTGGATTGCCATGAGCACGATTCGGTGGATAAGATTCGCGATCTTGTCGCCCAATACGGTATCAAGATCGTGTGCGTGTGCCCCGAGCAGAACAACCCCAAGCCGTGGAACGTCGCGGTGCGCGGTGAGGCGGGCCAAAAACGCATCCTCTCGTACTTTAAGAATGTGATCGACGTTGCCGTTGAGTTGGGCGTGCCGCAGATTCTGGTGACGAGTGGTTGGGCCTATCTGGACGAGCCGGCTGAGGACGCCTGGGCCCGCAGCGTTGCCATGCTGCGCTCGGTGTGCGACTACGCCGATACGCGCGGTATTCGCGTCGCGCTCGAGGCCCTGCAGCCGTCGGAGTCCGTGTTGGTCAACACCGCACAGGATGTCGCGCGCATCCTCGAGGCGGTCGATCGTCCCAACCTGAAGGCCTGTATCGACTTTGGCGCCATGGAAGTTGCCGGCGACACGATCGACGGCTACTTTGAGGTTTTGGGCGACAAGATCGTTCACACCCACTTTGTAGATGTGGGCGGCGGCACGACGCATCTTGCCTGGGGCGACGGCGAGCGTGATATGCGTGCCGACCTCGAGGCACTCATGCGCCACGGCTATACGGGCTATGTCTCGGCCGAGACGTGTGATGGCCGCTACTATCAGGATCCGTCCAAGGCGACGACTCAGGTTATCGAGATGTATCGCCGTGTGACAGCGGAGATGGAAGCCGAATAACTAAACTGCGCGGTTGCGCCGGAAACGCTTGGGCGGGTCTGGCGCAACGCTTTTATAGCTGGCGAGTTGTGGGGAACCCGTTGGCAGTAGCGCTCGAAATAGACAACTATTGGCGTTGTAATACCACTCGGGCGAGGAAACCGACCGTTCGCCGCAAATCTCCGTGAGTTTGGATTGGTATTAAATAACAAGCAATCGTATGGCTATAATTGGTATCAGCAAGAAGCGCGATGTATAGAATTGCGCACATGTGATGGGAGGACACACATGAAGGAGACCGAGAAGATCGAGATCATGCACTTCGACCAGGAGGGCTATCTCGAGGACGGCAGGAACGTCTACGAGGCCGGCAAGAAGATGACCGCCCTGGCCGACCGCGTGCACGAGGAGGGCTACGACGCCGTCTTCCTGATGGGCGTCGGCGGCACCTGGGACGAGTTCATGCAGCTCGAGTACCTCATGAACAAGTTCGGCGACCGCGACCTCGAGGTCTACCTGATCCACGCCGCCGAGTGGAACGTCATGGGCCACAAGCGCATGACCGACAAATCCGTCGTGCTGACCGCCTCCGAGTCCGGCACCACCCCCGAGGTGCTCGAGGCCGTCGGCAAGATGAGGGAGATGGGCGTGCGCGTCTTCGCCATGACCAACCCCGAGGGCAAGATCGGGCAGGCCGTGGGCGCCGAGAACTGCGTCATGATGGCCTCCGACCACGGCGCCGGCGGCTGCGAGAAGGGCTACTACCTCGCCGACTGCTTCGGCCTGCGCCTGCTCAACCGCCGCGGCTGCTTCCCCAAGTTCGACCTGTTCATCGAGCAGACGAAGGACGTCTGGAAGGACATGCTCGACATCCGCAAGCGCTTCGAGCCGCGCGCCGAGGAGCTCGCCAGGAAGTACGCGCTGGCCGACTACACCATGTTCATCGGCTCGGGCGCGCTGTGGGGCGAGACCATCCTGTACTCCATGTGCCTGCTCGAGGAGATGCAGTGGAAGCGCATCCGCCACATCACCTCGCACGACTTCTTCCACGGCACGCTCGAGCTGCTCGAGCCCGGCGTCCCGGTGTTCCTGTTCATGGGAGAGGACGAGTGCCGCGCCCTCGACGAGCGCGTCCGCGCCTTCCTCACCAGCGGCGTGACCGGCGACGAGGACTACGTCATCATCGACACCGCCGAGTACGCGATCCCGGGCCTGGACGACGACTTCCGCGTCATCGTGTCGCCGTGGATCCTGTCCGTGCTGACCACCGACCGCCTCGCGCGCAACTACGAGCTGGTCACCAAGCACAACCTCAAGTACCGCCGCTACTACCACCAGTTCGACTACTAAGAGCTGGTCACGGGTCCGATATTTTGGCTGGTTGATATCTCGATCCTGCACAAGGGCGTCCGCAATTGCGCGGGCGCCCTTTTTGCGTTGTGACAAGAGACTGCTGCTAACCGCTCGCCCTATGTTTCCAAATGAATACGCTGTGAGCCGAGGAGGACGATTTTCCCCGCAAACACTCTAGTATGCTAAAGTACCCAGAAGACCGGCGGAGCTATGCCGGTCTTCTGTTCTATACGAAGCACAGCATGAGGAGGCTCACCAGATGACGGCCACACCGTGGGGATTCCGGGACATATTGCCCGAGGAGGCTCAGGCGCGCGAGGAGATCGCATGTACGGTGAAGGGCTGCTTCAGGGAGCATCATTACCTTCCGGTCGAGACGCCGCTGCTCGAGGACAAGGGTTCGCTCGAGGAAGGCGGCCGCATCGCGGACACGCCGTTTAAGCTCTTTGATGACGACGGTCGCCTGCTGGTGGTTCGTCCCGACAACACGTTGCCGATCGTGCGCCTGGTTTCGACCCGCATGCGCGCGGCCGATCTGCCGCTGCGCCTTCGCTACGAGGCGCCGGTGGTTCGCGAGTGCCAGCGCAATGCCGGTGGCTCGCGTCAGTTTACACAGCTGGGCTTTGAGCTTATCGGTGCGGGCGATACCGCGGGCGATGTCGAGATCGTCTCGCTCGTGGCCGAGGCCGTGCGTAAGCTGGCACTGCCCGATGCGCGCATTATCGCAGGTAGCGTGCGTCCGTTTAAGGAACTGCTCGCGGCGTGCGAGGATCGCGAGCTGGCCGCCGAGGCCCTGCGCTGCGTGCACGCCAACGACTTTGTGGGCCTCGATGCCCGCGTGGCGGCAAGCACCGAGTCCGATGCCGTCAAGGCCGCCATTAGCGAGCTGCCGCGTCTGCACGGCGGTGCCGAGGTGCTCGACCGCGTGGACGCGCTGCTGGAGGCTGCCGGTATCGTCGCGCCGCTGACGCGCGAGCTGCGTGCCCTGGTTGAGGGCCTGGCACCCGAGGACGCCCAGGTGCTGTCGTTCGACTTCTCCATCATGAACTCTTTCGATTACTACACGGGCCTGGTCTTTAAGGCCTATGCCGGCGGCCTGCCCGATCCGGTGGGCTCGGGCGGTCGCTACGACTCCATCTTTACCGGCGCATTTGGCGACGGTATCGAGGTGCCGGCGGCGGGCTTCGCCTTTTCGCTCGAGCGCCTGGAGGCCGCGCGCACCTCGGCCGAGGATGCCGCTTCCGATGGCGACCACGCCGTGGGCCGCGGCGCCGAGGGCCCGCTGCGCATTGCCGTGCCCAAGGGCTCGCTTAAGGCCGACACGCTCGACGTGCTTGAGATCGCGGGCCTGGACGTCTCCGAGCTGCGTGACCCCGGCCGTCACCTGATCGTGCGCGGCCGCGACACGCGTGCCGGCGAGGGCGCGGTCGGCGATATCGAGTTTGTCATCGTGCGTCCCAGCGATGCGCCTGCCTTTGTGGGCTGCGGTGGTGCCGATTGCGGCATCTGCGGTTGGGACTCGCTCATCGAGGCAGACCTCAACCTGCTGCAGCTGGTCGACCTGGGCTATGGCCTGTGCACCTTTATCGAGGCGGAGCCCGCATGGCGCGCCGGTCAGGCCGAGCGCAACTATACTCGCCGCGGGTCGCTTCGCGTGGCCACCAAGTATCCGCGCATCGCGGGTGCATGGTATGCCGAGCGCGGCGTGAACGCCGACATCGTTTCGCTGCACGGTAACATCGAGCTGGGCCCCATTGTCGGCATGGCCGATCGCATCGTGGATATTACCGCCACGGGTGCCACGCTGCGCGACAACGACTTGGTCATCACCGGTCGCATCATGGACTGCACGGCCCGCTTCTTTGTCAATCCGGGTGCTGCGCGCCTTGATCCGCGCGTACGCAATCTGGCAGATCGCCTGGCCGCGGCCGTTAAGGACAAGCATTTTGAGCCCGTCGCGGGCTCGGCACAATAGCGCGAGCGCGCACGGGCGCCCCAACGTACGGGCTGCGGGCCGATTGGCGCCGCCGCCCGGTCTCTCGTTTTTCGAACACAACCTCGACCGATAGGGGATACCGATATGAAGACCATCAAGCTTGCTCCCGGTGAGCGCCTCGTTACCAAGCAGCTCAACCGCAAGGGCGTGCTGCCGCAAAACATCGTCGACGCCGCCCGCGATATCGTGGCCAATGTGCGCGTCAACGGCGATGCCGCGGTGCGCGATTACTGCCAGCGTTTTGACGGTGTCGAGCTGCAGAGCTTCCGTCTGCCGCAAGAGCAGATCGATGCCGCGCTCGAAGGCCTCGACCCGGCCTTTGTCGCCGCGCTCGAGAAGGCCGCGCGCCAGATTCGCGAGTTCCACCAGCGCGAGGTCGAGCAGAGCTGGTTTACCACGCGTGCGGACGGCACGATGCTCGGCGTTAAGGTGACCCCGCTCGCGGCGGCCGGCATCTACGTGCCGGGCGGTCGCGCGCAGTATCCCTCCACGGTGCTCATGAACGCCATTCCCGCCAAGGTCGCCGGCGTCAAGCGCGTGGTTATGGTGACCCCGCCTCAAAAGGATGGTCTGATCAGCCCGTACACGCTTGCCGCGGCAAAGCTCGGTGGCGTGGACGAGATTTATATGGTGGGCGGCGCTCAGGCTGTAGCCGCGCTGGCGTACGGTACCGAGACCATTCCGCGCGTCGACAAGATCACCGGCCCGGGCAACGCCTTTGTTGCCGCGGCCAAGCAGATTGTCTCGGGCGACGTGGGAATCGACATGGTCGCTGGCCCCTCCGAGGTCTGCGTACTGGCCGATGCCACGGCCAAGCCCATGGTGGTCGCGGCCGACCTAATGGCCCAGGCCGAGCACGATCCGCTTGCAGCCTGCTATCTGGTGACCTGCGACGAGCAGTTTGCGCGCGAGGTCGAGGCTGGTATCGACATTCTGGTAGCGCAGTCGCCACGCGCCGAAATCACGCGTGCTTCGCTCGACAATGAGGGCACCATCGTGGTGGCCGCCGACATGGCTGCCGCCGTCGAGGCCGTGAACACCGTGGCGCCCGAGCACCTTGAGCTGCACTGCAAGGACGCGATGGGCCTGCTCGGCGGCATTCGCAACGCCGGCGCCATCTTTGTGGGCGCTTGGAGCTCCGAGCCGCTCGGCGATTATGTTGCCGGCCCCAACCACACGCTGCCGACCGGCGGTACGGCCATGTTCTCCAACCCGCTTTCGGTCGAAGAGTTCGTTAAGCGCTCGAGCGTCATTTGCTATACGCCCGAGGGTCTGCTCTCCGACGCTCCCGCTACGCAGCGCCTGGCCGAGGCCGAGGGCCTGTGGGCGCACGCGCTTTCCGCCGCTTTGCGTCGCCGCGTGCTGGAGCAGGGCGAGGATGCCGTGAGCGCTGCGTCGCTGGCTGCGGCCGACCTGACCAAGGTCGCCTGGCCGGGTGATACGACCGCGACGGTCGCCGAGGGCGTGGACCTGGCGGCTGCAGGCTCGGATGGCGCTGGCGCGACCGGCGAGGAGGCCTAACATGGCCGAACTCACGCCGCGCATGAAGGAACTCGTCCAGCCCTACCTGGCCGGCATCGAGCCCTATGATCCCAACTTTACGCCCACGCGCATCAACCTTTCGGCCAACGAGAACACCTATCCCGTGCCGGCCGGTGTGCGCGAGGCGATCGATGCGGCGCTCGCCGCTACGCCGCTCAACCGCTATCCCGATCCCATGTCTAACGACCTGCGCGACGAGCTGGCCGCTTGGCATGGCGTGACGCGCGAGAACATCTGCGTGGGCAACGGCGGCGACGAGCTGCTCTATAACTACCTGCTGGCGTTTGGCGGCGCGGGACGGACCCTGCTCAACTGCCCGCCGTGCTTTAGCGAGTATGCGTTCTTTGCATCGCTCTGTCAGACCGAGGTGCGCGACGTGTGGCGCGACCCGGCGACCCTTGAGCTCGACCAGGCAGCGGTGCTTGCGGCGGCTCCCGAGTGCGATCTGGCGATCGTGACCTCGCCCAACAATCCCACGGGTGACGTGGCGCCGCTCGACTTTGTCGCGGCCCTGTGCGATGCGTGCCCCGGCATGGTCATGGTCGACGAGGCCTACGTTGAGTTTGCGGACGATTCGTTTGGCGCGGCTACCACGGCGCGGGGGCTTATCGCCGAGCATCCCAACCTGGTGATTCTGCATACGCTGTCCAAGGCGTTTGGCGCCGCCGGCACGCGTCTGGGCTACGTGATCGCGGCGCCCGAGGTCATCGATGTGTTTGCGGCGATTCGCCAGATCTACTCGGTTAACGTGCTGAGCCAGGCCGCCGCGCTTGCCTGCGTGCGTGCCCGCGATGCGTACGCGCCCGTGGTGGCACAGGTTGCATCCGAGCGCGAACGCGAACTGTGCGCCCTACGCGCGATGGCTGCCGAGGGTCTGCCCGTGGAGGCGTGGCCGAGCGCGGCGAATTTTGTGCTCGTGCGTACGCCGCATTCCACGCGCGTGCGCGAGCGCCTGCGCGACGAGTACTCGATTTTGGTGCGCGACTTTAGCTACGCGCCGGGGCTCGCGGACTGCCTGCGCATTACCGTGGGTACCCCGCAGGAAAACGACGAGGTGCTGGCCGCGTTTGCCACGCTGGCGAAGGAGGAGATGTAGATGGGCCGTTATGCCGAGGTGACCCGCAAGACGGGCGAGACCGACATTGTCGTAAAGCTCGACCTAGACGGAAGCGGCGCGTGCGATATCTCGACCGGCGTGCCGTTTTTCGACCACATGCTCAACGCCTTTGGCCGCCATGGCCTGTTCGATCTGACGGTGCACGCGGTGGGCGACGTGGAGGTCGATGCGCACCACACCGTCGAGGATACGGGTATCGTGCTGGGCGAGGCGTTTTGCCAGGCGCTGGGCGACAAGGCGGGCATTACGCGCTTTGCCGACGCGGCGATCGCCATGGACGAGACGCTTGTGATGGCTGCTGTTGATATTTCGGGCCGCGGGCAGGCCTACTGCGAGCTGCCCGTGCCGACCGAGCGCGTGGGCAGCTTCGATACCGAGCTGGCCGTCGAGTTCTTCTACGCCTTTGCGCGTGACGCCAAGCTCACGCTGCACGTGCGCGAGCTGGCGGGCAGCAACTCGCATCACATTATCGAGGCTGCCTTTAAGGCCGTGGGCCGCACGATGCGCCACGCCTGCGAGCTCGATCCCCGCGTGCAGGGCATCCCCAGCACCAAGGGATCGCTGTAACCGTTACAAGGGTAAAACCACCACAAAGGGGACAGGCACCTTTGTGGTGGTTTTGGATGATGAGAAGTGGAGGGGTCGCGTGGGCGAACCGAAGATCGTGGTGGTCGACTACCACAAGGGCAACTTATCGAGTGTTGTGCGCGGGCTTGCGCGCGCCGGTGCCGCCGCCTGCACATCGGACGATCCGGAGCAGATCCGCAATGCCGACGGCCTGGTCATCCCGGGCGTGGGCGCGTTCTGTGACGCAATCGCCTTTATGCGCCAGAGCGGCGAGGCGGACGCGGTGCTCGATGCCGTCGCCGCCGGAACTCCACTGCTCGGTATCTGCCTGGGCCTTCAGCTGTTTTTTGAGCGCGGCGACGAGGGTGTGCCGGCGGACGAGGGTGTTGCCACGGACGGCGACGTCTCCGAGCAGGCTGGCGGTCCCTGGGTCGATGGCCTGGGTATTATGCGTGGCTCGTGCACGCGCTTGAAATCGAGTCGCCTGAAGGTGCCGCACGTGGGCTGGGACCAGGTGCACATGACGCCCGCCGGTGCGGCCGATCCGTTGCTTACTGGTTTTGCCGAGGGTGCCAACATGTACTTCACCCACAGCTACGCGGTGGCCGACGATGCCGATGCCGCCGATGTGCTGGCGCGCACGCACTATACGCGGAGCTTCCCGTGCATCGTGCGCCACGGCAACGTGTGGGGCTGCCAGTTCCATCCCGAGAAATCCTCCGCGCTGGGTCAGCGCATCCTTAAGAACTTCGTCAACATCGTCGAGGAGGTTGGCCGATGATTCTGTTTCCCGCAATCGATTTGATCGGCGGCAAGGTTGTGCGCCTGGAGCGCGGCGACCGGAGCCGCTGCAAGGTATATTCCGACGACCCCGTGGCCGTGGCCCGCTCCTTTGCCGAGCAGGGCGCGAGCTGGGTGCACGTCGTCGACTTGTCCGCCGCCTTTGGCGAGGACGAGGACGCGCGCGCTGCTAACTCGGCGGCGATTAAGGCCATCTGCGGCGTCGACGGTCTGTCCGTGGACGTGGGCGGCGGCGTCCGCTCGCTCGCGCGCATCGACGAGCTGGCCGGCTATGGTGCTCACCGTATTGCGCTGGGCACCGTGCTGGTGACCGAGCCGGGTTTTGCCGAAGTGGCAGCCCAAGGCTTTGGCGAGTTGCTGGTGGCAGACATCGCCGCGCGCGACGGTCAGGTCAAGGTGAATGGCTGGCGTGACGGCGCGGGTGTGGCGCTCGACGATGCCGTGGCGCAGCTTTCCGAGCTGGGTTTTAAGCATCTGGTGTATACCGACATTGCGCGCGATGGCATGCAGACGGGCATCGATGTGGCGGCGTATCGCCATGTGGCCGAGGTCGCGGGTTTTCCCGTCGTGGCTTCGGGCGGCATCTCGGCGCTCGACGACATCCGCGCACTGGCCGCGGTGGGTGAGGGCGCGATTGAAGGTGCCATTACCGGTCGTGCGCTCTACGAGGGCAACTTTACGCTGGCCCAGGCGCTGGCCGCCGCCCGAGGGGAGGAGTAACCCATGCTTACCAAACGCGTGATTCCCTGCCTGGACGTCAAGGACGGCCGTGTGGTCAAGGGCGTCAACTTTGTGAGCTTGCGCGATGCGGGCGATCCGGTGGAGCTGGCGCGCGCCTACGACCGCGAGGGTGCGGACGAGGTTGTCTTCCTGGACATTACCGCCACGAGCGACAACCGTGCGACGACTATCGAGATGGCGGCGCATGCAGCCGAGGAGCTCGCTATTCCCTATACCGTGGGCGGCGGTTTCCGCGACCTTGCGGGCATGCGCACCATGGTTGCCGCCGGTGCCGACAAGGTGTCGCTCAACTCGGCGGCCGTGCGCGACCCGTCGTTGATTAGCCAGGCTGCCACGGCGTTTGGCAGCCAGGCCGTGGTCGTGGCGATCGATGCCAAGCGCGTCGGTTTGCCCGGCGCATCTGGTGCCGACAAGTGGGAAGTCTTTACCGCAGGAGGCCGCAACGCCACGGGTATCGACGCGGTGGCGTGGGCCGATGAAGCGGCTCGTCGCGGCGCCGGCGAGATCCTGCTGACCAGCATGGATCGCGACGGCACCAAGTCCGGCTTTGACCTGGCGCTCACCCGTGCCGTGGCGCGCGCGGTGCCGATTCCCGTTATTGCGAGCGGCGGCGTGGGTACGCTCGAGCATTTTGCCGAGGGCGTGATCGAGGGCGAGGCCGACGCCGTGCTGGCAGCAAGTGTCTTTCACTTTGGGACGTTCAGCATTCGCGAAGTCAAAGAGTATATGGCCTCTCAAGGTATTCCTGTGAGGTTGGACTTCTAATGCTGCGGCTTGCCCAGGCACCGCATCTTGCCGCTCAAACCGTCGCTCGCGTACAAAGTACGCGTCGCTCCTCTTTCGCGGCAACCTGCGGCACCTGGACAACCCTCGCCGACCGGCGATGTTTAAATTGGGGAATTGAAATGAGAGAAATTACTACTCCAGCGGATCTTAAATACGACGCCAAAGGATTGATTCCTTGTGTTGTTCAGCAGTATGACACCGGCGAGGTGCTTATGGTTGCCTGGATGAACGAGGAGTCGGTGGGGTTGACGCTCAAGACCGGCACCACGTGGTTTTGGAGCCGCAGTCGCCAGGAGCTCTGGAACAAGGGCGCGACGAGCGGCAATATGCAAGCGGTCAAGGAGCTCTGGGCCGACTGCGATAGCGATACGCTGCTGGTCAAGGTCGACTCGCCGGGCCCGGCCTGCCATACCGGCAACCGTACCTGCTTCTTCAAGAAACTCGCGTAGGGCGGGCGCTCGATTAGACGCTCGGCCACCAGAAAGGATTGAACCATGGGTGTGCGCACCGCAAACGTTCAGGATGGAAAAATCGGTGAGACGCTGACGGGGCTCGCCGAGGTGATTCACGGTCGTCGTGATGCATCGCCGCAGGAGAGCTATACCGCGCGTCTGCTGACCGACGTCGAGGACGAGCTGCTCAAGAAGCTTGCCGAGGAGTCGAGCGAAGTGATCATGGCCTGCAAGGATAACGATCACGATCACATCCGCTACGAGGCCGGCGACCTGGTCTACCATCTGCTCGTAACCCTTGAGCGCTACGGTATCACCCTCGACGAGCTTGCCGGCGAACTCAACGCCCGCCGCCACTAGTCGTTTGGGACAGTCTTTGTTGGTGTGACGGGGTCATGGAAGTTGCGGTGAAATAGGGACTGTTTAAGCGCTTCATCAAGCAAAACAATCCCTATTTCACCGCAACTTATGAAGGGATGGCTAGGCGAGGGGCGTGGATTCCCATTCGCCGGTGGCGTGGGGGATGTCGAAGGTTCGATAACCGCAGTCGTAGGCGTGCGCCTGGGCCTCGCGGATGATCCAGCAGATATCACAGGCGCGGTGCGCGTCCGAGCCAAAAGTGATCGGCACCTCGGCATGGGCAAAGCAGCGCAAAAGACCGGTTGCGGGGTAGTAGTCGTCGAGCCCCTTGCGCGGTGCGGCGGTCGAGACCTCAACGCGGCGGCCCGTATCGTGCGCGTACTCTGCCATCTGCTGCCAAAACGGTGCGGGGTCAAAGTCGGGCGCAAAGCCTTCTTTCGAAAAGCGCATGACCAGGTCGGGGTGAGCCATCACATCAAAGTTGAGCGGGCTCTCGCAGGCGCGGCACCAGTCATCGACATAGCGCTCCCACACGCCGCGCACGCCTAAGTTTTCCCAAACATGCAGATTGGCGTCATCGTCGATCCAGCCGCAGCGCGAATCGGGCGTATCGGGACGAGCGACGTCCTCCGTCCCCGCCGTGCCCGCAGCACCTGCCGCAATATCGCCTGGGTTACCAATCCAATGCACACTGCCCAGGCGCACGACGGCGCCCTGGGACCAGCGCTCGACCAAAGGCTCGCAGCCCTCGTACCAATCGCATTCAAAGCCATAGATAAGCTCGAGCTCCGGCGCGATCTGCGCGGCAAGCTTGCGGGCATCCTCAAAAGCCAGATGATGTGCCGGCAGGTCGCCCTCAGTAACCTGCACTTCGCAGTTGGCATCCATGCTGGCGGGCAGGGTGAGGTGGTCGGTCGAGACCATGACCTGGCAGCCGGCCGCAGCGGCGGCGCGAACGTTGTCCTCAAACGAGGCATGTCCGTCCGAGAACGAGGTGTGGGTGTGGCAATCGACCAGCGGGCAAGCAGACATGGCGGCTCCTTTGCGTCAAGCGAATCCGCTTCATTGTAATGGCGCAGCTCTCAACACGCCGGACACGCCGGGGGCCGAAATCGATTGGAAAGGCTGCGCGACGCGCGGTGCGGCCTCGCCTGCGCTCTCAAAACATGTACATCAGCCTCCAAAAGCTGCAAATAATGACATGTTTGGAGGCTGACGTACACGTTTGAGTGGAGCGGGCCGGCGTTGGAGCGCGCCGGCACTTGCGCCCAGCAAAAGTCGCACCTATCCCATGACGCCGCCCCTGCGCCGCCTGCGATGTGCTAGCGTTTGGGTGAACAAAACGAGCCCGTGCGGAAAGGATCCGGACCGTATGCAACGTGGAAGTACATCTCCGCTGTCCCGCGAGACCGATGCGCCCGAGACTATCGTCAAGCTGGAATGCGATATCGACGACGCGTCGCCCGAGGTGCTCGCCTATGCCGCCGACCGCCTGCGCGAGGCGGGTGCTCGCGAGGTGCATTGGCTGCCCCTCTATTGCAAGAAAGGCCGCCCCAGCTGGCAGCTACAGGTAATCTGTGTCCACGAGGATATCGAGCGCCTGCAGACGATTATGTTTTTGGAAACCACGACCAACGGCATTCGTCGCCAGGTCATGGAGCGCGTTTGCCTGCCACGCCGCTTTGAGCGCGTAACGACGCCATGGGGCGAGGTGCCCGTCAAGGTGGCAACCCTGCCCGATGGCAGCGAGCGTGCAGCGCCCGAGTACGAGGACTGCGCCCGTCTCGCTCGCGAGCATAACGTGCCGCTCCAGCGTGTGATGCAGACGGCACAAACCGCGGCATCGCGATTTGAATAACGCGGCTGGTGGCGACATCCTGCGCCCAGCCATATCAACCCCATTCGAAAGGATCTTCCCATGAAATACCTCATCGCCTCCGACATCCACGGCTCGGCATACTGGACCGAGCGCCTGGTCACCGCCATCGAGTCCGAGCAGCCCGACCGCATCGTGCTGCTGGGCGACCTGCTCTACCACGGCCCGCGCAACGACCTGCCGCGCGATTACGCCCCCAAGCGCGTGATTCCGCTGCTCAACGCCCTAGCCGACCGCATCATCGCGGTGCGCGGCAACTGCGACGCCGAGGTCGACCAGATGGTGCTCGACTTTCCCGTCATGGCCGACTACGCCACGCTGTTCGACGAGACCGGCCGCGAGCTGTTCCTGACGCACGGCCACGTCTTTGGCGCCGGCATGCACAACAGCGTCGACCACGCGCCCGCGCTGCCCGAGGGCTCCGCGCTCGTCTACGGTCACACGCACATCAAGGTCAACGAGGAAAGCGCCGCGCACCCGGGCCTGTGGCTCTTCAACCCCGGCAGCGTGAGCATTCCCAAGGACGGTACGCACAGCTACGGCATCTACGAGGGCGGCGCGTTCCGCCATGTGATCCTGGAGGAGGAATAACCATGGCGCAGCACATGGCCCAGCAAAATGCCGAGGGTTCGCGCGATTTGTCCACGCTGGTCGACGCGTCGGCTGAGCTGCAGCATCTGGTGCAGACCATCTGGCGCCTGCGTCAGCCCGACGGCTGCCCGTGGGACCGTGAGCAGACGCACCGCAGCATTGGCAAGAACATGATCGAGGAAGCCTACGAGGCGCTCGACTGCATCGAGGCCGATGATGCGGCACACCTGCGCGAGGAGCTGGGCGACGTGCTCATGCAGGTCGTGCTGCATGCGCAGATCGCGGCGGACGCCGGCGAGTTTACGCTGGCCGACGTGGCGCGCGATATCGACGCCAAGCTCATTCGCCGTCATCCGCATGTGTTTGGCGATGTGGATGCCGACAGCTCCGACGAGGTGCTCAAGATTTGGGACGAGGTCAAGCTTGCCGAGAAGGCCGCCAAGGACAAGGCCATGGCGGCGGGCGAGGCTGCGCCCGAGGGCCTGCTCGACGGTGTGCCCACGCATCTGCCGGCGCTGATGCAAGCCCAGAAGGTGTCGCGCAAGGCGGCTGCCGTGGGTTTTGAGTGGGAGACGGTTCAGGACGTGTGGGACGAGGTCGCCGAGGAGCGCGCCGAGTTTGAGGCCGAGGCTCCCGGCTCGCCCGAGCGCGAGATGGAGTTCGGCGACCTGCTCTTTGCCCTGGTCAACGTTGCGCGCAAGGAGGGAATCGACGCCGAGAGCGCTCTGCGCGCCAGCACGGCAAAGTTCCGCCGTCGCTGGGCCGCGATGGAGCAGATGGCGGCCGATGCTCACGTGGATCTTGCCGAGCTTTCGACTCACGGCCTCAACGACCTGTGGGATGCCGCAAAGGCGGAGGAGTAAGACTGCGGGAACGACGGGCTGACATGCCTTATCGTTCCCGCTAAATTTTTCGAAAATCAAGTGTATCCCTCGGCTAACTTAGGGCATAATGCAAAAAGTGCGACATGGCTAACTTACGGAGGCGCACCGACGGTGCACGGTCAGCCGGTCGCTTGCATCCACTACGTTTCCAAGTGAGAGGGAGACAACATGAGCGATATTTTGGACGTCTATGGTCGCGAGGTGCTCGACAGCCGCGGCAATCCCACCGTCGAGGTCGAGGTCGTGCTCGAGGACGGCAGCTTTGGCCGCGCAATGGTGCCTTCGGGTGCTTCGACCGGCGCCTTTGAGGCCTGCGAGTTGCGCGACGGCGACAAGGGTCGCTACCTGGGCAAGGGCGTTTCGCAGGCCGTCGAGCACGTCAACAACGAGTGCGCTAACGCCGTCGTGGGTCTCGACGCCTTCGACCAGCGCGCCGTCGATGCCGCGCTGATTGCCGCGGACGGTACCCCCAACAAGACCAAGCTCGGTGCCAACGCCATCCTGGGCGTGTCGCTGGCCGTCGCCCGCGCCGCTGCCGAGTCGGCGGGCCTGTCGCTGTACCAGTACCTGGGCGGCGTCAACGCCCATCTGCTGCCCACGCCCATGATGAACATCCTCAACGGCGGCGTGCATGCCGACAATAACGTTGACTTCCAGGAGTTCATGATCATGCCGGTGGGCGCCCCGAGCTTTGCCGAGGGCCTACGTTGGTGCGCCGAGGTCTACCACACCCTCAAGGGCGTGCTGCACGAGGCCGGCCTGGGCGGCGGCGTGGGCGACGAGGGCGGCTTTGCCCCCAACCTTAAGACCAATGCCGAGCCGTTCGAGTACATCACCAAGGCCGTCGAGAAGGCTGGCTTTAAGCCCGGCGTCGACTTCATGTACGCCATGGACCCGGCCTCGACCGAGTTCTACAACGCCGAGACCGGCATGTACGAGCTCAAGGGCGAGGGCGTTGAGTATGCGAGCGCTCAGATGGTCGATTACTGGGAGAAGCTCGTCGACACCTATCCCATCATCTCCATCGAGGACGGCATGGCCGAGGAGGACTGGGACGGCTGGGTCGAGCTCACCCGTCGCATTGGCAACAAGGTGCAGCTGGTGGGCGACGACCTGTTCGTCACCAACACCGAGCGCCTCAAGAAGGGCATCGAGCTGGGTGCCGCCAACGCGGTCCTGGTCAAGGTCAACCAGATCGGCACGCTCACCGAGTCACTCGAGGCCATCGAGACCGCCAAGGAGGCCGGCTACGCTTGCATCGTGAGCCACCGTTCTGGCGAGACCGAGGACTCCACGATCGCCGACCTGGTCGTGGGCGTCAACGCCGGCCAGATCAAGTCGGGCGCCCCGTGCCGCAGCGACCGTATCGCCAAGTACAACCAGCTCATCCGCATCGAGGACGAGCTCGAGGGCAGCGCGCGCTACGCCGGCAAGGCCGCGTTTTACAACATTCGCTAAACAAGTGGCGCACGCGGGGGCGGGGTTGACTCGGCTCCGCTCCACTTCTGATGGCCGCCATTGGGCGCTGGGCCATATGACTCAGCGCCTTTTTTATGTCGAGCAAAGGCTGGCGAAGGCGGTGCGGGCGCTCGTGCTATAACTAGAATACTTAGCGCAAACAAACCTCAACCGCACAAGGCGCACATGGATCAGATTTACGACAACAGGTACTATTCCGCCGGTTCGCGTGAGCCGTCGCCTCGCCGTGCGCGCACGGTGCAGCTCGGTGGGTCCGCCTACGCCGGCGCCGACCGCTCCACGCAGTGCCCGACAAGTACCTCGCGCCCCAATGCTCATGTGAATACTTCGGCAGATGGACCGGTGCGCCCGGCACGTTCGTCGCATGCGTCGCGTCCCTCGGCCCAGATGCACGACAGGTCGAGCAGGCCCTCGAGCCGTCTTTCGGGCTCGGACTTTATGCGCTACGCCAATGACAATGCGGCGGTCAAGGCGATCTATGACTTTACGCATGGCTCTCTGCGCCCGCTGTTTATCGGCATTGTCGTGGCGCTGGCGCTCGTGAGCCTGTATTTTCCCGTACGCGACCTGTACGTGGCTAAGCGCTCGAGCGACATCTTGGCCAAGCAGGTCGAGATTCGTCAGCAATACAATGATGAGATGAAAAAAGACACTGATAAGTGGTTCTCGGAAGAGGGCATTAAGGATTCGGCACGGGGCCTGGGCATGGCGATGCCCGGCGAGAAGAGGATTGAAGTGCTGGGCCTGGACGATGATTCGGATTCGTCGTCGAGCAAAAAGTCCTCAAACGCCAAGAATGCCAGCGAAGTGGCCAAAGAGATCGAAGAGGTCGGCAAGGACGCAGCGTGGTACATCAAGACGCTCGATATGCTGTTTGGATTTAACGGCGTCGAGGGCCAGACGGTCGCGTCCAGCGGCGAGTAGGCGAGTAGCGCCCGGAGGGGAGCCCGCAATGGCAGATTGCAAACGATATAAGGTGTCCGCGATCGACCTGGGAACGGTGTCGTCGCGACTGGTGCTGGCGCAGGTCGAGGGCGGGGCGATCGTGGAATCGTCCAAGCATACCGAGATTACCGATCTGGGCGAGGGCGTCGACGCGACGGGCCGCTTTTGCGAGGCGGCTGTCGAGCGTGTGCTCGCTGCGTGCCGCATGTTTGTGGACGAAGCCCGTGCCTTTGGGGCCGCGTGCGTCTGCACCACCTGCACGAGTGCCGCGCGCGATGCGTCCAACGCCGCGCTGCTGCTGGACGGCCTGCGCGGGCTGGGGCTCGAACCGCAGGTGATTCCGGGCGAGGTTGAGGCACGCCTGACGTTTTTTGGCGTGGCACACGACTTTGCCGGCGAGCGCATCATTGTTGCCGATTCGGGTGGTGGCTCCACGGAGCTCGCGACGGGCGTATACGCTCCGGAGCGCGGGGTCTTCGCGCTGGAGGGAACGCGCTCGCTGGACATCGGTTGCCGGCGCGTGACCGAGCGGTTTTTCTCTGCGCTGCCGCCGTCGACGAACGAGCTTGCGGCTGCCGCCGCGTGGGCGGGCGAGCAGTTCTCCGCCTATTTTGAAGGCCTGCCCAGTGACTTTGAGCGTGCTGAGCGCCTCGTTGCGGTGGGCGGTACCGTCACCACGCTCGTGGCGCTGGTCCACGAGCTGGAGCCGTACGACTCGAGCTTTGTGCACCTGCGCGAGCTTTCGATGGAGCAGATCTCGGCCGCCATTGAGCGCATGTCCGCGCTGGATGTGGAGGGTATCGCTGCACTGCCGGGCGTGCAGCCCAAGCGCGCGGGCGTGATTCTGGCCGGCGCCGTGGTGATCCGCGAGCTCATGCGTGCCGGCGGCTACAAGACGCTCACCGTAAGCGAGAACAGCCTACTCGCTGGCATGGCCGCCACCATCAACGAGGTTCTCGACGGCGCGACTCCCACCATCGCCTGGACCCCCACTCTCAGCACCCTTTAACCATCCCCTCATAAGTTGCGGTGAAATACGGACTAAAATCGCCCTTTCGGGCACCAAACAGTCCCTATTCCACCGTAACTCAGAAGCCGGCACCTGGGGACGTTCCTTTTAATATGAGCAGGACATTGTCAAGAGGCAAAATCGGGCCTGGCCCCAACGATATGGGGTCAGGC
>NZ_JADPCJ010000034.1 GCF_015670795.1 Collinsella aerofaciens
GGCCCTTGCGGCGTAGTCGCTATTTATTCAGTCCAAGTTTCGGGGCGCAGTTCACAGGCACCTTTGTGGTGGTTTTTGCTTTTGCGATGCAGCTCGAGGAGGCTTCCGATGGTCTATATCCCGTTTTGGATTTGCATCTTTGCTGGCGTGGCAATTGATGCCGGAGAGCGACGGTTTCCCAATGGGCTTGCCGGCGCATGTGCCGTGGCGGCGTTGGCGGGTGTTTGGCTCGACCTCGGTTTGAACACAGCGCTTGACCACGCGGGTCTTGCCGTCATTGTGTATCTTGCTCTCGTGCTGACTGAGTCCCTCTGGCGTCGTTTTCGCCAAATCCCGGGCATCGGCATGGGGGATGCCAAGGCGCTCTTCGCGCTTTGCACGCTCGACCCTATAGGCGGCATCGTGGCATTTGCCGTCGCACTCCTGGCCCTGGCCCTCTCCTGCCTCTTCACAAAATCGCGCTCCCTGCCATTGCTCCCGTTTTTGGTGCCGATTTTTGCCATAATCGAGGTCGTGGGCTGCACTCTGTAACCGATTGCGCATCGTTCTTAAGGAGCATGCCATGGCAACTAATCAAGAAACGGCCGCCATCAAGGCGCGTATGGGCCGTATTCCTTCGGCGTTGTCGCCCGAGCTCGTCGAGCGCATTGCCGCCAATCGTGCTTCGGGCACTGTCAATCCGTATCGTTGCAACGACGACCAGGTCATTCGTCGTGTCGATCGCGATGCGGACAAAGGCACGCTTATGCGTCCGGCGTTTATGCGCGATACCGAAAAAATCCTCCATCTACCGGCGTACACCCGTTATGCAGGCAAAACGCAGGTTTTTAGCTTTCGAAGCAACGACGACTTGTCGCGTCGTGGTCTACACGTGCAGCTCGTCTCGCGCATTGCGCGCGATATCGGTCGCGCCCTCGGGCTCAACTGCGATCTGATTGAAGCGATCGGTCTGGGTCACGACTTGGGGCACACGCCTTTCGGCCATGCCGGCGAGCGATTCCTCAACGATATCTTTCATGAGCGTACGGGGCGTTATTTTTTCCATAACGTGCAGTCGGTCCGCGTGCTCGACGCGTTGTATGGCCGCAACGTGTCGCTCCAGACGCTCGACGGCGTGCTATGCCATAACGGCGAGTACGAGCAGCGTGTGTTTGAGCTTTCGGACATGGGCTCCTTTGACCAGTTCGATCAGACGGTTGAGGACTGTATCGCCACGGGCTATAGCGCGATTGAGCACCTGCGCCCCATGACGCTCGAGGGCTGCGTCGTTCGCATCTCGGATATTCTTGCCTACGTCGGTCGTGACCGTCAGGATGCGATCGCGGCGGGCCTGCTGTCACCTGACGCTTTTGATGATGGCCGGGGCGGTGCCTACAACAGTTGGATCCTTACGCACGCTTCCATCGATATCGTGGAGCATAGCTATGGTAAGCCGCGCATCGAGATGAGCGAGGACCTGTTTGAGGAGATCCGCCGGGCCAAGCGCGAGAACTACGAGAAGATCTATAGCAAGGGCGGTATCGAAGGCGATTCCGAGGCGGAGCTGCGCGAGGCATTCGAAAAACTCTACGACCGTTGCCTGCAGGATATAAACGAAGGCGACGAGTCTTCGTATATCTTTAAGCACCACATTTCGCGCATTGAGCAGCAGCTTTCCTACTACGATCGCACCTATGCCTGGCAGGACGACAAGGATCAAGCCGTGGTGGATTATATCGCGAGTATGACGGACGGTTATTTCTGCGAGCTGACGAGTAAGCTGTTCCCTGGTTTAAAGTTTCCGCACCGTACCTATATTAACGAACGGTAGTTCGTATCCTTTCGGTATACTGGTTAGTTGAAAACGTTTTTGATTGATGCACGGGATGGCTATGGACGACCTTTTTTCTGCTTCGACGCGCGAGCGTTCCTTTCAGAATGCGCCGCTTGCGGTGCGCATGCGCCCCAATTCGCTCGACGAGTATGTGGGCCAGCAAAAGGCCGTCGGTAAGGGCTCATGGTTGCGTGCTGCGATCGAGCACGATGTGCTTTCGAGCGTGATACTGTACGGGCCGGCCGGTACGGGCAAGACGACGCTGGCCCACATTATTGCCAACCATACCAAGAGCGAGTTTGTCGAGGTCAGCGCTGTGACGGGTACCGTGAAGGACCTGCGTCGCGTGATTGATGAGGCCAAGACGCGCCTGAATACGTACGACCGTCGCACCATTCTATTCATCGATGAGATTCACCGCTTCTCTAAGTCGCAGCAGGATGCCCTGCTGCATGCAGTTGAGAACCGTACCGTCATTATGATTGGCGCTACGACGGAGAATCCGTACTTCGAGGTAAACTCGGCGCTGCTCTCACGTGGTCGAGTCGTGGAGCTTGAGCATTTAAAGGACGAGGATATCGCCATGCTTATCGAGCGTGCGCTCGAGGCACCGCAGGGCTTGAACGGTAAGTTCTCGGCCGATGAGGATACGGTCAAGACCATCTGCGCGCTGGCAGCGGGTGACGCTCGCTCGGCGCTCACGACGCTCGAGCTTGCGAGCGAGATTGCCGTCACGCGTCCCGATACCGAGGGAACGCCAGCGCCCGCGGCGGGGGAGCGCTATCCCATCACCGTGGATGACGTGAAGATCGCCAACCCGCGTCGCGGCTTTACGTATGACAAAAACGGCGACATGCACTACGACATCATCAGTGCGTTTATTAAGTCTATGCGCGGTAGTGACCCCGATGCCACGATCTATTGGCTCGCGCGCATGATCGATGCTGGGGAGGATCCTAAGTTTATCGCTCGCCGTATTATGATTCACGCTTCTGAGGATGTTGGCAACGCCGACCCGCAGGCGCTTTTGGTGGCGCATGCCGCGTTTAAGTCTGCCGAGGTCATTGGCTATCCCGAGTGCCGCATTAACCTTGCTCAGGCTGCACTCTATGTGTGCTTGGCGCCTAAGTCAAACGCATGTGAGGCCTCGATTGACGCGGCGTTGGCCGATATTCATAGCAGCGGTTTACGTGAGGTGCCGAGTTATTTGCGCGATCGTCATCGCCCAGGTAGCGACGAATACGGTGTATACAAGTATCCGCATGATTATCCCGAAGGCTGGGTCGATCAGCGCTATTTGCCCGAGGGGCTGGAGCGTGGCGCGTTCTGGCAGCCTGCGGGCCGCGGCTGGGAAGAGTGGCGCGTAGAGCAAAGCGAGCGCGACCGCAGCGGGAATGCACCGAAGTAGCTGCTGATAATTTTGTCCCACGTTGCTGCTCTTGGCATGTTCGGTCCCCTTTGGGGTACCATAAAAAACGTCTGTATTTCGATTCTTCCGGGAGGCTTGTATGAGTCCCATTCAAATCGCCCTGCTGGTGCTTGCCATTGCCGGCGTGTGGGCTATTGTTGAGCTCGCGCTTACCCTGCGCAAGACCCGCAACGTTGTCGACTCGCTCGATAAGACCGTGAACGACCTCAACAACACCATCGCCGAGGCGCAGCCGGTGGTGGCAAAACTCGACGGCGCTGTCGACGAGCTTACGCCGGCACTTGCCCAGATGGAGCCGCTGCTTAAGTCGAGCAAGACGGCAGTTGATGCCCTTACCTCCAACCTCGTAGAAGTCGAGGCGGTCGTCCGCGATATTTCCGAGGTCACCGGCAGTATGGCCGAGGCCAGCAATGCCGTGTCGAGTGTGACCGACTCCGCTGCCGGTGCCGTGCAGAAACTCTTTAACAAGGTGAAGACTCCCGCGGCCGACGCCGAGCGCAAGCTTTCCGCTGCCGAAGAAGCCGAGCAGCCGACCGAGCGTGTCCTGATTGGCGAAGCCGGGGACGATGTCGCTGCTGGTGACAATGATGCACAGAAGCCTGCTGCTAAATCAGCCCAGTATTACACCTACACGCCCGCCGAGACCACCGAGGAGTCCTGCGATGAGTAGCGAAGCAACTTGCCCTATCACGCTGACCGTTGCCGGTGACCCGCGTCTCGCTCGCCTTGTGCGCATGACGGCAGCCAACGTTGGTGCCCTGTGCTCTATGTCTGTCGATCGTATCGAGGACATCCGCATGGCTGCCGAGGAGGCTTTCATCTTTGGTTGCACCGCGGTCGACTGCGATGACATCTCGATCAAATTCGATGTCGACGAATCTCACGTCGGCATGACCTTTACCTTTGGCGACCAGGCCACCGTCGACGAGGATGACCAGGCCGCTGTGTATGCCGAGCTTATTTTGGCGAGCGTGTGCGATTCCTACGAAAAGACTGCGGCGCCCCTGACGCTTTCCCTCGACCTCAAGGCGGATATCTAATATGACCGAACGTTCCCGGAGCGGTAAGACCGCTTGGGACAAGGAGAAAACTCGCGAGCTGTTTCGTCGTTACAAGGAGACCGGTGATCCGGACGCCCGCGAGCAGCTCGTCATGTCCCACATGAACCTGGTAAGGTTTCTTGCCAACAAATTTAAGAACCGCGGCGAGCCGCTCGATGACCTGATGCAGGTTGGCTATTTGGGCCTGCTCAAGGCTATCGACCGCTTTGACCCTGAGCGCGGACTCGAGTTCACCACGTTTGCCACGCCTACCATCTTGGGCGAGATCAAGCGTCACTTCCGCGACAAGGGCTGGAGCGTGCGCGTGCCCCGTCGCTTGCAGGAGCTCTCGGCCAAGGTCAACCAGGCTACCGATAAGCTCACCAACGAGCTACAGCGCTCGCCTAAGGTTGAAGAAATCGCTGAGTACTTGGACGTGACGGTCGATGAGGTGCTGGAGGCCATGGAATCGTCTTCGGCCTATACCTCGGTGCCCATCGAGGCTCCTGGTGCGTCCGATTCCGACGATGCCCCCTCGATTCTCGACCGTTACGCCGACGACGACAACGAGCTCGACTTTACCGATGATCGCCTAGTGATTGAGGAAGCCATCCGCGATTTCTCGCCGCGCGAGCGCGAGGTGATCGAGCTGCGCTTTGTGAAGGGCATGACCCAGATCGAGATCGCCAAGAAGCTGGGCATTTCTCAGGTGCAGGTTTCGCGCCTGCTGCGCCGCACGCTTAAGAAGATTCAGGACAAGATCGACCCCGACGGAGTGATGATTCGTTCATGAGTGAGCACCCCCAACAAACCGATCGCGTGCTGCGCGACACCCGCATTCTGACGCTGCGCATTTGGGCTGTTGTCGGCAGCATTGTCATCGCCGCTGTCATCTTTAACCTTATGGGCATCCTGGCACCGGTTATTGAGTTTCTTGCCGTCGGCTCCATCATTGCTTTTGTGATGTCCCCGATCACCAACTGGCTCGAGCACCATGGCGTGAATCGCGGCATCGGTTCGCTTATCGCGCTTATTGTTGTTGTTGCCGTGCTCGTCGGTGTCGTTTGCATCTTGTCGCCGATTCTCTTTGGTCAGATCATGGAAGTCCTGAGCCGCCTGCCCGAGCAGCTTCGTGTTGCGGGTGGCGATCTCAATGAGATGATCTCGCATGCCAAGACGCTCAACAACACGCCGCTCAAGGAGTATTTGGACGATAATCTTTCGTCCCTGGTTACCGTGGCATCGAAGTATGTGTCTCAGATTGCTGCCGAGCTTGGTCGCGGTGTGTTCCCGCTCATCACCAATACGGCCTCGCAGTTGTTCGTGATCTTCCTTGGTCTGGTGCTTGCCTACTGGATGGCCTGCGACTACCCTCGCATGCATCACGAGATTTGCACCATCATCGGTCAGGAGAAGGAGACCTCGTACCGCTTTATGGTCGCCATCCTTTCTCGCTCTGTCGGCGGCTACATGCGCGGTATGGTCGTGACGTCCATCTGCGGTGGTTTCCTCGCCTTTATCGGTTTTATGATCATCGGTCATCCGTATGCGGCGCTCATGGCTATCTTTACCGGCATCATGCATTTGGTTCCGGTCGTCGGTCCCTGGGTGAGCGCAGCAATCGCCACAGTGCTCGGTTTCATGTTCAGCCCCATGTTGGCGTTATGGACGCTCATCGTGACGATGGTCGCGCAAAACGTCACCGATAACGTGATTTCGCCTAAGGTCATGCAGAGCTCGGTGCAGGTGCATCCCATCATGAGCCTCACGGCGCTCGTTATTGGCTCGGCACTCATGGGCCCCATCGGCATGATTATTGCCATCCCACTGTGCACGGCCCTCAAGGGTATCTTCGTGTACTGCTTCGAGAATGAGACCGGCCGCCAGCTTGTGGCCTATGACGGCGCCGTGTTTAAGGGCACGCCGTACCGCGATGCCGATGGCAACCCGGTCGCCGCCTATGACGCGCTTGGCGACGACACCTTCATCTATGAGTCCGAGCTCATCGGCAACGAGACCGCGCCCGAGGCCAAGGCCATGCCCAAGCCCGAGCTCGATAATCCCTGGATTAAGCTCTCTGGTCTGCAGCCCGATGCCACGGGCTTCTTCAAGAATCCCTTCGCCAAGGACGATGACTCCAACTCGGACGACGATACCAAAACCGGCATCGACGGCTCCATGGACGATGACGACAACTAGCGGGGTAATTCGGGTTAACATTCATACGTGCTAACATGCTATTTCGCTGAAGGGCCGGCATTGTGCTGGCCCTCTTTTTTGCACTTGCGCGGCGGGATGGTAATATCGTTACGTTTGAACTGTTTCGATGTGAAACCGAGGAGATTCCCTCTATGAGTGCTGACTACCCGTCAATGACTACGGCCGAGATCCGCTCCAAGTTCCTCAACTTCTTTGAGGAGCGCGGTCTTAAGCTCTATCCTTCTTCGTCCCTCGTCCCCGACGATCCTTCACTGCTGCTTGCCAACGCCGGCATGAACCAGTTTAAGGAGTACTACCAGGGCAAGAAGACCATGAAGGAGATTGGCGCGATCTCCTGCCAGAAGTGCGTCCGCACCAACGACATCGACTGCATCGGCGAGGACGGCCGTCACCTGTCGTTCTTCGAGATGCTCGGCGATTTCTCTTTTGGCGGCGTCTCCAAGGAGCAGGCTTGCGCCTGGGCCTTTGAGCTCATCACCAAGGAGTTCAAGCTGCCGCTCGACCGCCTGTACTTTACCGTCTTTACTGAGGACGACGAGACCCACGACGTGTGGCGTTCTCTGGGCGTTGCCGAGGACCACATCTCCCGCTTGGGCGAGGACGACAACTTCTGGGCCGCTGGCCCCACCGGCCCCTGCGGTCCGTGCTCCGAGATCTACTTTGACATGGGCGAGGAGGTCGGTTGCGGCAGCCCCGACTGCAAGCCCGGCTGCGACTGCGACCGCTTCCTTGAGTTCTGGAACCTCGTGTTTACCCAGTACGACCGTCAGGAGGACGGCTCCATGCCGGAGCTGCCGCACCGCAACCTCGATACGGGCATGGGCCTGGAGCGCATGGCCGCTATCATGCAGCACAAGACTGCTAACTACGACGGCGATCTGATGCAGCATCTCATCAAGCTGGGCGAGGGGATCAGCGGCAAGACCTATGACGCCGATGATTACTCCGGCGCCAGCCGCTCGCTGCGCATCATCGCCGATCACTCCCGTGCCGTCGACTTTATGATTTCCGACGGCATCCTCCCCGGTAACGAGGGTCGCGAGTACGTCCTTCGCCGTCTGCTCCGCCGTGCCGTGTTCCACGGTCGCCTGCTGGGTATCGAGGGTGCCTTCCTGACCAAGTTCATCGACGAGGTCAACGCTCAGATGGGCGAGGCCTATCCTGAGCTGCTCAAGAACGTCGCGCTCGTCAAGGGTATCGTCGCCTCCGAGGAGGAGCGTTTCTCCACGACGCTCGACAACGGTCGCGTCTACCTGGATGAGGCCCTGGCAGCGCTTGCCGAGGGTGCTGTGCTTCCGGGCGATGTTGCCTTTAAGCTGCACGACACCTTTGGTTTCCCCATCGACCTGACCGTCGAGATCGCCGGCACCGCTGGCCACGATGTCGACATGGACGGCTTTACCGCCTGCATGGAGGACCAGAAGGCCCGCGCCCGCGCCAACGCCAAGGGCGACGCCTGGGGCAGCTTCAACGACGTTTGGGTCGAGCTTTCCGACAAGGTCGCCGCGACCGAGTTCGACGGCTATGACAACGATGTGATCGAGGGCGCCAAGGTTGTCGCCATCGTGCGCAACGGCGAGTCCGTCGAGTCCGCAGCCGCGGGCGAGGATGTCGAGGTCGTGCTCGACCGCACCCCGTTCTATGCCGAGATGGGTGGTCAGCAGGGCGATGCCGGCAAGCTTTCCGCCGAGGGCGTTGTTCTGACCGTTGCCGACACCAAGAACCACAACGGCCTGTATGCCCACGTCGCGCACGTTGCCGATGGCACGCTGACTGTCGGTGCCGCTGTGACCGCCGCTCTCGACGCCGAGCGCCGTGGCTTCCTGCGCCGCAACCACACCGCCACGCACCTGCTCGACGCTGCCCTTAAGCAGGTCCTGGGCGAGCACGTCTCCCAGGCCGGCTCGCTGGTGACGCCCGAGCACCTGCGCTTTGACTTTACACACTTCGAGGCCCTGTCCTCCGAGCAGCTCAAGGCTGTCGAGGACCTGGTCAACCAGCAGATCTTCGCTTCCAAGCCGGTCGTGACCCGTGTCATGGGCATCGACGAGGCTAAGGCTGCCGGCGCTGTCGCCCTGTTTGGCGAGAAGTATGGCGACGTCGTCCGCGTTGTCTCCGTGGGCGCTGAGGACCAGCCGTTCTCCCGCGAACTCTGCGGTGGCACACACGCTGCCAGCACCGCCGAGATCGGCCTGTTCAAGATCATTTCCGAGTCCTCCACGGGCTCCAATGTCCGCCGTATCGAGGCCGTGACCTCTAAGGGTGCCCTCGACTATATGGCCGACCGCCTGGCACTCGTTGACGCCGCTGCTACTGCGCTCAAGTGCCGCGTCGACGAGGTTCCCGCTCGCGTGGAGAACCTGCAGGCCGAGCTGCGCGAGACGTCCAATAAGCTCAAGAAGGCTCTGACCGGTGGCTCCTCCGACGCCATCTCCAGCGCCATCGAGGGCGCCGTCGAGCTGAATGGCTACAAGCTCGTTGTTGCTGAGCTTCAGGGTCTCGAGGCCGCTGACCTGCGCAACGTTTGGGATACCGTGCACCAGAAGGTCGCCGGCCCTGTCGCCTGCGTTGTTGCCAGCGTGACTGAGAAGGGCACTCCGGCCCTGCTCGCTGCCGGCTCCGATGACGCCGTCAAGGCCGGTTTCCACGCCGGTAACGTGATCAAGCAGATCGCGGGTCTGGTCGACGGTCGCGGTGGCGGTCGTCCCAACATGGCCCAGGCCGGTGGCAAGAACGCTGCCGGCATCGCCGATGCCCTCGCGGCCGCTAAGACCGCGCTCGGCGCCTAAGAATCTAAGAAGTCGCTGTGGTTGCGCTCGCGCTGGACATAGGGGAGACCAGGATTGGCATCGCCGTCTCGAGCCGTGATGGCAAGATGGCGATGCCTGTCAAGGTGCTTCCGGCTGCCGAGGTCACCGGTATGGCCAAGACGTTCCGCTACCTGGTGGAGGACTATGAGCCCGATATCCTGGTAAGCGGACGTCCCCTGACCATGGCCGGTGAGCCCGGCCCTCAGGCCGAGCGCGTTGCCGCTGTGGCGCAAAAGATTGCCGACGAGCTCGATCTTCCGTTGGAGTTTGAGGACGAGCGTCTGTCCTCGCAAGAGGCCAAGCGTATCCTGCGTGAGCAGGGACTCAACGAAAAGCAGATGAGGGGCAAGATCGACATGATTGCCGCCAGCCTGTTTTTGCAGACGTGGCTCGATCGTAAAAACGAGGAGGTTTCGCATGCCTAGTGCTTCCAATCCGCGCCAGCCGAATCGTACACAGCAGCCGGCGTCGCGCCCTGCCCAGCCTGGCCAGCGTCCGGCACAGCCGACGCAGCGCGCAGCTCAGCCTGCCGCGCGCCCGGCGCAGTCCTTCTCTCGTTCGGCCCAACCTGTTCAACGGACGGGTCAGCAGCCTTCTGCTCGTTCGGTTCAGCATTCGGCTTCTCACGCGGCTCAGCAGCCCACTGCTCGTACGGCCCAGCCTGCAGGCGGCACCCGCTTTAAGCAGCAGGCACCTACCCAGCGAACGCAGGCCCCCCAATCGCATTCGCATCACGCTCGCGGTTCGCATGGCGTTGCTCCGGCGACCCGCTCGAGCTACAACACGCATGCTCGTCGCGGTGCTCAAAAGAAGAGTTCTCCGGGTCCCATGATCATCGGCGTTGTGGTGTCGGTGCTCGCGCTTGCTGCGATCGCTTTCTTTGTCGTACCGGCCGTCAAGGGCTTCTTTGCCGGTGGGGATACCAAGGTCACGGCTGGTCAGCAGGTTACGGTGACCATTCCCGATGGTGCTTCGGGCGATACTATCGCCTCGATTCTCTCCGAGAACCATATCGTCGAAAATCCCAAGGATTATTATGCGGCGGTGAAAAAGCTCAACGCCGATATGTCGCTCAAGCCTGGTGATTATTCGTTCACCACACTCATGGATGCGACCAAGGTTGTTCAGCAGATCATGGAAGGCCCCAACGCGGGCTCCAGTGCGCTGACTATCCCTGAGGGCCTGACGGTCGATCAAGTCGCCGACCGTGTGGCCCAGGCCTACGACAGCATCTCTAAGGAAGACTTCCTCAACCAGGCCAAGACCTCCAACTACGTGGACGACTATAGCTTCCTTAAGGGCGCCGCCAACGATTCGCTCGAGGGTTTCTTGTTCCCCAAGACCTATTCGTTGGGTGATTCGCCGACGGCCGATGGCGTGATTCGCGCTATGCTCGATCAGTTTAAGACCGAGTACAAGTCGCTTGACTTTGCGAGCTGCGAAGCCAAGATCAAGGAACGCTACGGTGTGGAGATGTCCGACTACGACATCGTCAACTTGGCCTCTATCGTTGAGCGCGAGGGCCTCAACGCCGATCAACGTGCGCACGTGGCCTCGGTCTTCTACAACCGCCTTGCCGGCAAGCTCGACGGTCTGCGCTATCTCAACAGCGATGCGACCATGATGTATGTCACCGGTGGCGAGGTTACCGCCGACGACCTGCAGAGCGATAGCCCGTATAACACCTATAAGCATGAGGGCCTGCCGCCCACGCCCATCTGCTCTCCGTCGCTCGAGGCACTCAAGGCCACGCTTGAGCCGACCGACTCCGATGACCTGTATTTCTACATTACGCAGGACGAGGAGTACTTCTCGCAAACCTACGAAGAGCATCAACAGTCTTGGAATTAGCATGAGGATTTTTAGCCCCAAACGATACGTTGCCTCGGTCGATCGCATCGACCTTGATACCCTGTGGGCCGACGGCAAACGCGCCATTTTGCTCGATCGCGATAACACCCTGGTGCCGCGCGACACCGAGCAGGTTCCCGCCGCGGTTTCCGCTTGGCTCGATACCGCCCGCGCCAAAGGCTTTAAGCTGTGCATGGTGTCCAACAACTGGCATCGCGACCAGGTCATGGCATCAGCACGCGAGCTGGGACTCGAGGCCATCAGCCATGCCATGAAGCCGGCGCCGTTTGCCCTCAAGGCGGGTCTTAAGCGCCTCGGCGCCACGGCTGACGAGGCGGTGCTGATCGGTGATCAGCTCTACACGGACGTGTGGAGCGGCAACTTCGCCGGCGTCGATACCATCCTGGTAAAGCCGCAGGCGACGCAGGACCTGTGGTATACGCAGATCTTCCGTATCTTTGAGCGCCGGGCCCTGCGCGACCTTCCTTGCGAGGAATAGGTCTCGTCATGTCCCAGCACATCAAACACGGCTGCGACCATATCTTCTTTATCGGCTTTTTGGGCGCGGGCAAGTCGACGCTTGCGCGCAACGTGGGCACCATGTTCAAGCGGCGTTTTATCGATACCGACCGTCTGGTCGTGCGCCGTTGCGGCAAGTCGGTAACCGAGATTTTTGAGACCGAGGGCGAGGATCGTTTTCGCGAGCTCGAGACCTCGGCGCTCCGTTCGCTCCAAAGCGAGCGCAGCCTGTTGGTTTCGTGCGGGGGCGGTATCGTCGAAACGCCGGTGAATATTGAACTGATGCACGAAATGGGTACGTGCGTGTACCTCGAGGGCGACTTCGAGGATTCGATTCGACAGATTCGTCGGTCCGACACGCGCCCCGATTTCCGTTCGCCCGAGCATGCTGCGCGCCTGTTTGAGCATCGCCGTCCGCTGTATCGCCAGGCCGCCGACCTTACCCTTGATATTCGCAACAAGTCCTTCGAGGACGTTTCCTACCTTTGTGCCGAGATGCTTTTGGAGCGTGGGCTGCTATGATTCGCCGTCAACTGATCAATTTCCAAAACCGCAGCGTCGATGTCCGCGTCGGATTGGGCGCGTTCGATGAGCTGTCGCGCATGTTTGCCTCGGCCGTTGGCAAGCCTAAGCGCGCTATGGTGGTTTGGAACGACGCCACATCCGAGCGTTTTGGTGAGGTTGTCGAGCATGCGCTGGTCGACGCCGGTTTTGCCGTGTCGCTGCTCGTCCTTGAGCTTTCGCCTGCTGGTGCCACGCTGGCCGATGCCGATGCGATCTTTGGCGCCCTGTCTGCCAACGGCATTACCTGCGACGATCTGGTTGTCGCCGTTGGCGATGCCGCAACCTGCTCGGTTGTTAGCTGGTGCGCAAACCAGTGGTGCGGCCGAACCGAGTGCGCGCTGTTGCCGACGACGTTCGACGCCATGCTCACGGTCGCGACGACCATGAAGCCGCTCGTCGCCTCGTCGGCGAATGCGCTTCCCGCTATCGCCTTCCGTCCCGAACCGGGCTTGGTCGTGTGTGACCTCGACCTTGTTCGCGAGGCGGACCCCGAGGACCTTAAGCTCGGCTATGTGGTACTTGTTGGCACCATGCTTTCGAGCAGCAAGTCCCGCTGGAATCAGTTTACTGAGACCGTCCCCGAGATTCTCGCGGGCGAGGAGGTCGCGCTCGTTAATGCCGTTCAATGGTCTCAGACTGCCCGCAAGGACGTACTGATGGCCACGAACCCGAGCGCTCGCCATGCGCTCGATTTTGGCAAGACGGGGGAGCGTACCCTGCGCGCCTGCTTGGGCGATGCCGCTTCGCAGGTCCCTGCCTATCAGCTGTTATCCGAGGGCATGCGCTTTGAGGCGCGCCTAGCACATGATGCCTGCGACTTTGATATCGATTACGTCTTTGAGGTCGATGACTGCCTGGAGGACTTTGGTATCGAGGAACTTGCCTTCGATCTGGAGCCTGTCGCATATATCGAGGAGTTCCGTAGGCAGCAGTTCGCGCGCTCAAACCGCAGCATGCTGCCGCTGCCCGCGGCACTCGGCGCCATTCGCCTAACGAACGTTGAGGACGAGGTTCTTGAGCGCCATGCTCACGCCTACTTGGCTTCTCGTAAAGAACTTCTCTAAGATTTATTGACTTCCATCGTCTTTCGTATCATGTTGAGGGGCGGGTTTCCAATCGGTTGCGGATCGCATGCGATTCCGTCGTTCGGTTGAGACCCGTCCCGTCTATATAGAGACAACAAGAAAGGAATCTGCATGTCTGAGTTTGCTGCCGGTCCTGCCGGTCGTATCGAGCGCGTCCGTGCCCTGATGGTCGAGCGTGGCTACGACGCTATCGTGGTACGCGACGAGGCCAATCTTCGTTGGCTCACGGGCGTGAAGGGCGTCTTCGACTACACCTTCGAGTTCCCGCACGCGGCGTTTATTACGGCTGACCAGTGCCTGTTCCATACCGACTCGCGCTACCTCAACAGCTTTGAGGAGAACACGCCTGCCGGCAGCCCCTGGGTCTACGACATGGATGAGGGCACCATCCCCGGTTGGGTCGCCGGCAAGATCGCGGCCAACAAATGCCGCGTCTGCGCTGTCGAGGACGATATGCAGATTAATTTCTACCAGGGTATTCAGCGCGGCCTGGAGGACCGCTCCGTCGCCTGTATGCTGCCGCTGATGCACGACGACATCCGCAAGATGCGCGCCATCAAGGACGCCGAGGAGATTGAACTCATGCGCCATGCGCAGTCGATCACCGATGCCGCCTTCCAGCACATGCTCGGCTTTATTAAGCCCGGTATGACCGAGAAGCAGGTACGCAACGAGCTCGAGAACTTTATGTTCGCCAACGGTGCTGACAGCCTTGCCTTCGGCTCCATCGTGGCGAGCGGCCCCAACACCGCCAACCCGCATGCCGTCCCGAGCGACCGCGTGATCGAGAAGGGCGACTTTGTCCTCATGGATTACGGCGCGGGCTACTGCGATTATCGCTCCGACATGACACGCACTGTCGTGATGGGCGGGCCCACGCAGGAGCAGCTTGACCTGTACGCGCTCGTGCGCCGTACGCACGAGGAGTGCGTCGCCGCCATCCATCCGGGCGTCGAGGGCAACGACATTTTCAAGCTTTCCAAGAAGATCATCGGCGATGCCGGCTATGGCGATTACTACAACCATGGTCTGGGCCACGGCGTCGGTATCGACATCCACGAGCTGCCCAACTTCAACCGCAGCAAGAACACCATCGAGATCGGCTCGGTTGTCACCATGGAGCCTGGCGTCTACCTGCCCGGCGTGGGCGGCGTGCGCCTGGAGGACTACGGCGTGGTCACCGAGAACGGCTACGAGCCCTTCACCAAGACCCCGCATGACCTCCACGTCATCGATTGCTAGTCCATTTCGATAGATTTTTGGGGCGGGGCGTCCGGATAGATTCGGGCGCCCCGCGTTCTCTTTTTATGCGCTCGCTGCAGGCGCCGTCTGCAAGTGTATAATTTCGGTCGTATGTAATTTGGACGCTTGTGCGTTCTGCCCATAACAAGAAAGGTCGCTATGCCTACCATTTCTACCGCCGACTTCAAGAACGGCCTCGGTCTCCGCATCAAGGACAAGGTCTACACCATCGTCGAGTTCCAGCATGTCAAGCCGGGCAAGGGCGGCGCGTTTGTGCGCTACAAGACCCGCGACATCAAGAGCGGCCGCGTCGTCGAGAACACCTGCAACGCCGGCACCAAGTTCGAGAGCGTCATGCTCACCACCCGTGAGTTCCAGTACCTCTACAACGATGGCACCGACTACATCTTCATGGACAACGAGTCCTATGAGCAGGTTCCCGTTCCCGAGGACATGGTGGGCGAGAACTCCAAGTGGCTGCGCGAGAACGACGTCTGCCAGCTGCTCTTCGCCGACGATGAGCTCATGGGCGTGACCCCGCCGATGTTCATCGAGACCACCATCGTCCAGACCGACCCGGGCTTTAAGGGCGACACCGTCCAGGGTTCCACCAAGCCGGCCACGATCGATACCGGCGCTGTCATCCAGGTTCCCATGTACCTCAACGAGGGCGAGGTCATCAAGGTTGACACCCGCGACGGCAAGTTCGTCTCCCGCGTCTAGCAACCAAATCTTCTAGGAGGACTCATGCCCCAGGAAATCAAGATTGACGGCATCGGCATTTCGCCCGATGTTCTGACCGCCATCGTCTCGCGCGCCGTGTCCGATGTCGAGGGCATCGCCTCCGTTGGCGTCAAGGACCTTGCCACCAACCTTGTCTCCATGATGCTCTCGTCCAAGGCCCCGGCTTCCGAGCCGGCGGTCGAGGCCGAGGTCGTCGGCGACAAGCTCGCACTCACCGTGCGTGTCGTGGTGTTCTTTGGCTATCCGTTCAAGAAACTCGCCGAGGCTGTTCGCGCCGCCGTGGTCGCCGCCATCGATGCCCAGGTGGGCGTTGAGGTCGAGCGTGTTGACGTTTGCATCGACGGCCTCGTTTTCCCCAAGGAGTAACCTTTGAGCCTTAAGGTTTATCGCGGGCGTACGCTTGCCCGCAGTCAGGCGCTGCAGCTGCTGTTCCAGGCCGAGGCCACGGACAGCCCGCTCGAGCGCGTCCTCGAGGGTGATTTCCTGATCTCGAAGGGTCCCCTCGACCCCTATGCGTTGGAGCTGTGCCGCGGTGCCTACGAGCATATCGACCGCATCGACTGCGCTCTGCGATCCGTTGCCAAGAACTGGGATCTTATGCGCATGCCCGGCGCCGACCGCAATCTGCTGCGTATCGCTGTTTACGAGATGCGTTTCCTCACCGACGAGGAGGTCTCGGACGCCATCGTGATCAACGAGGCTGTCGAGCTTGCCAAGGCCTATGGCACCGACCAGTCCGCATCGTTCGTCAACGGCGTGCTGGGCAAGATCGCTCGCAGCGAGGAGCTGCCGGGCGAGGGCCTGTACCAGGAGCTGCTGGCCGAAGATCGCGCTCGCGAGGAGGCGCAGGCTGCCGAGGCTGCCGCCAAGGTTGCGGTTGCCCAGGCCGAGGCTGGCGTGCTGGCCGAGGATGCGGACGCCGCCGAGGCTGACATCGACTCCGTCGAGGAGTAGCCATGCCAGAGGGTTCTGTCCGTAACTTTGATGAGATTTCGGACCGTCTGGATCAGATCATCGCTACCGTTCGCTCCAAGGATACCTCCTTGGAGCGTTCGCTCGATTTGTTTGACGAAGCGATTGAGCTGGGCTCCCGCGCGGTCGATATGGTCGACAAGTTTGAGTTGACGCCGCGTGAGGCCGACAAGCTCGAGCAGGAATACGATGAGGATGCGGCAAACGAATCCCAGGATAGCTAGGCCGCATCTCCGGATACGAATGGTTGATGGCATTCATGAAACGCGTGCGTCTTGATGACGAACTGATTTCACAGGGCATCTGCGCCGATCGCGCGGATGCCCTTCGCACTCTTATGGCCGGCTTGGTCTCGAGTGGCGGTGAGCGCTTGACTTCGCCGGGCCTTAAGGTGATCCCGGGGCTGCCGCTGCATGTGAAGGGGCGCATTCCCTATGTTGGCCGCGGCGGTCTTAAGCTCGAAGGCGCGCTTGATGCGTTTGGCATCAATCCGACGGGCCTTGCCTGTCTGGATGTGGGCTGCTCTACCGGCGGCTTTACCGATTGTCTGCTCAAGCGCGGAGCTGCGACCGTTGTCTCGGTGGACGTGGGTCGCGCCCAGTTCGATTGGTCGTTGCGCCAGGACGATCGCGTGACGCTGCATGAGCGCACAAACGTGACGCAGCTGCCTGAGCTTGGCTATGCCGGCACTATCGACCTGGCTGTGTGTGATGTCTCGTTTACCAGCATCGCGAACATTATCGATGCGGTACTGGCGTGCCTGGCGCCTACGGGTGCATTCTGCACGCTCGTAAAGCCGCAGTTTGAGGCTCCGGCGGCGCTGGTGGGCGAGGGCGGCATTGTGACCGATCCCGCCGTGCGCCGCGATACACTCGTGGCGGCGGTTGAACTCTTTGCTGCCAAGGGCCTGTTCCCGGTCGATGTGTGCGTGTCGCCCATTCATGGTGCCAAGGGCAACGTTGAGTTTTTCCTGTACGGCACGAGATTTGACCCCGGCGATCGCTCGCAAGACGAGCTGCAATCCCAGGTATCGGTTATGAGCGAGAAAGCTGCAACGCTATGAAGGTCTTTCTGGTTCCCAATTACTACAAGCAAGAGGCGGTCGAGAGCGGCCTGATGCTCGAGCTTTGGCTGACGCGCCAGGGCTATGAGGTCGCATGGGCTGCCGACCAGCGATCGAAGATTCAAAGCACGCCTGATATTGACGGCTCCGATCTGGTCATTACGCTCGGCGGCGACGGCACGTTGCTGCGCGCTGCCCGCATCCTCAACCATCGTGAGATTCCTATCCTCGGTCTTTCCTATGGTCACCTGGGTTTTTTAACTGCTGCGAGTCCCGAGGAGCGCGACATTCTGCAGGTCGTGAGCGACGCCCTGTCCGGCGAGCTGCATGTGAGCCGTCGCGCTACCATCGCCGCGGATATCGTGTCCGTGCGCGAAGATGGTACGAAGGATGTTGTGCGCACCTTCGCCCTCAACGACATGGCGCTTACGCGCGGCCCCCTGTCCGATATGGTCGAGTTTGACATCACGGTGTCCGGTCACCATATCGACCGCCTACGCGGTGACGGTGTCGTCGTTTCGACGGCGACTGGTTCTACGGGTTACGCGCTCAGCGCCGGTGGCCCCATCGTGAGCCCTGACTATACGGGCATGGTCTGCGTACCCATTGCGCCGCACACCATTCAAGCTCGCGCTTTCTTGACTTCGCCGAGCGATGTCGTCGAAATCTTTATGTCTGATGACCGTCCGAGCGTTCCGGCGATCGCTATCGATGGACAGTTTATTACCTGCGACGGCACGGTCGAGAGCGTGGCCGTGCGCCGAGGCCCCGGCGATGTGCTGCTGCTCGACTACGGCCCCGAGAGTTTTTACAACTCGGTGAGCCGCGTATTCTACGGAGTCCGCCATGATCGATGAGCTGCAGGTTTCTAACATTGCACTCATTCGCGAGGCGACGCTGGTGCCGAGTGCCGGCCTGACTGTCCTGACCGGCGAGACCGGCGCCGGCAAGACCGCGCTGCTCTCGGCCCTCAAGCTTATTTTGGGTGAGCGCGCGGATTCGTCGACGGTGCGCGAGGGCGAGGCGCTGGCGAGCGTCGAGGCGCGCCTGTTTGACGGCCCGCACGACACGGAAGGCTTCACGGTCCAGCGCAGCCTTTCCGCCGAGGGCCGCAGCCGCGTCAAGATTGACGGCCGCATCGCCAGCGTGCGCGAGCTTTCGGAGCGCGTCGGCGTGATGATGGATCTGTGCGGCCAGCACGAGCACCAGCGCTTACTCGATCCGGCGCATCACGTTGCGATGGTCGATGCGTGGGCGGGACGCTCTGCGCTCGAGGCGCTGGATGCGTACCGCGCCTGCTTTAAGGCTTCGCGGGCTGCCGCTAAGGAGGTTCGACGTGTCGAAGAGGCCTCGCGTGCGCAGGGGAGCCTCGTCGAGGAGGCGCGCTTTGCGCTCGAGCGCATCGGCGAGGCCGACCCCAAGCCGGGCGAGTATGAGGAACTCGAGGAACTGCTGCCGCGCTCCGAACATGCCGAGGTACTGGTTGCCACGGCTAACGATGCCCATGCATCGCTTGCCGCCGAAGGGGGAGCGCTCGATGCCGTGAATGGCGCCGTGGCCGAGCTTTCACGCATGGCGACCGTCGATCGCAAGCTGGGTGACATCGCCGATGCACTTTCGGATGCCTGTATCTCCCTTGAGGATTGCGCGAACGAGCTTCGTGCCTATCGCGATGGCATCGCCTTCGACCCGCGCGAGCTCGCTCGCATGCGTGAGCGGTATTCCGACCTCAAGGGTCTGTTGCGTCAGTGGGGTCCCACTATGGACGATGTTTTTGCCATGCGCGATCGCTCGCAAGAGCTGCTGTCCCTGGTCGATGATGGCGATGAACAGATCAAAAAGGCGCGTGAAGCGCTTGGCGCGGCGGAGCGCGAACTGTTTGCTGCCGCCAAGGCGCTTAAGCGCGCTCGCAATACGGCGGCCCCGCGCTTCTGTCACGAGGTGGGCCGCCAGATGGCTCGCCTGGAGATGGGTAGTGCCGAGCTCGTCTGGGAGTCGCGTGATCTTCCCCGTGCTGAGTGGACGCCCGTTGGTCCTTCGAGCTACGAGCTGCTATACCGCAGCGGTGCCGGTTTGACGCCGCGCCCCTTGCGTCGAATTGCGTCGGGCGGTGAGCTCAGCCGCGTCATGCTGGCGAGCAAGGTTGTCCTCGGTAACGCGGACGGTGTCGATACACTGGTGTTTGACGAGGTCGATGCTGGTGTCGGTGGCTCCACGGCGCGTGCACTTGCGGGCGTGCTGGCAGATCTCGCCGCTACGCATCAGGTGATTGTCGTAACCCATTTGGCGCAGGTCGCCGTCATGGCTGACAAGCATTATGTCGTCAGCAAGGAACCGGGCGATGTTCCCCAAACGCATTTGGATGAGGTAATCGGCGAAGCGCGTACCGCCGAGATCGCCCGCATGTTGAGCGGCGATCAGTCTGAGGCAAGCTTGGCCCACGCAAAGCAGATGCTCGAAGAAGCTCGAGGTTAGGTCGTATCAGTGGTGTTGGTGGGACAAAATAGACTGAAATTTTTGTCCCACTACGCGTTTTACTCAACGACCTTATCCGGCTGGATGAGCTCCTCGTAGTAGCTGATATGCTCGCGCGCGTCTTTAATCTCGGGCAGCAGGAAGTTGTAGATGACTTCGATGATCATCGTGGCGCTGATCTTGGAGAACGCAAAGTCGCCCGTCGTCAGCAGCGCTTCGTGGTTGACGGTATTAAACGTGTAGTCTGCCAGGCGCGCGAGCGGGGATTTGCTGTCGCTGCTGATGACGACTACGGTTGCGCCGCAGTCGCGAGCCGCTTTTGCCATGCGATTCAGTCGGCGCGATTTGCCGGAGTTTGAGATGAGCACGATGACGTCACCCGGGCGCAACGTGAGCGCAAAGCCGATTGATGTCTCGCTAATGGTGCTCGCCATGCAGCGCAGGCCCAGCTGCGAAAACTTAAACGTCGCATCGAGCGCGACCGCGTTCGTATTGCCCACAGCCGCAAACTCAATAACCCCTGCATGCTTAAAGGCATGCACAACAGCCGCCAGCGTATCGTGGTCGATTCCGTCGATGGTCGCATTAAGCTCGCTCACCTTGGCAGCCAGGATGTTCTTGAGGCTCTGCTCCATATTGTCGAGCGAGACCTCGTCGGTCAGGCCCTCGTTGCGCTGGCTTTCCAAATCCCTCGCCAACGAAAACTGAAAGCTGCGGAAGCTGCCAAACCCAAGCTTGCGGCAGAAGCGCGAAACGGTCGCCTCGGACGTGGCAGCGGCGCGTGAGAGCTGAGCCGCCGTGAGGCGTGGAGCCTCGGACTGGTGCTCCAATATATAGTCGACAATGCGCTGCTCGGATTCGCTGTATCCCTGATGGGTGCTAATGAGGGAAAGTGCGCTCTTGCTACTATCGGTCATGGATGGCTCCTGGTTGGCATGAAAATCTAATTTGATTCGCAATGCCATAGTATACGGGCATTTTCAATTACAAGATACACCTTGCCGTTTCAAGTGTTGATGGTAAACTTTCACTTACCGTTTACGGTTATGAAAGAACCTTTCACCGGAGAATTGCACCTTGTCTCTTCTCACGCGGACGGTAGGTTGGTATCTTTCAGTTGTGGAAAAACGCGCATCGAAGCGCGTGTAGGGGAGCGCCCGCGGGCGCTGTACTCAAGAAGGAGGGACACATGGCTAAGTTTGACATCATCGCCGCGACCGGTTGCCCGACCGGCATTGCGCACACCTTCATGGCGAAGGAGGCGCTGGAGAAGGCAGCTGCCGAGCGTGGTCTGACCATTAAGGTCGAGACTCATGGCCAGGTCGGTGTCGAGAACGAGCTCACCAAGAGTGAGATCGCTGGTGCCAAGGCCGTCGTCGTCGCAGCCGACAAGGATGTCCAGGCTGAGCGTTTCGCCGGCAAGCCCATGGTTTCCGTTGGTGTTTCCAAAGCCCTGTCCGTTGAGGCCGCCGGTAAGCTGATTGACCGCGCGCTCGCCGCCAAGGGCGACGACTCGGTTGCGGCTGCTGCCGATGTCGAGGACGAGGTCGAGGAGAAGGAGTCCATCGGTCACGTCATCTACAAGCACCTCATGAATGGCGTCAGCCACATGCTGGTCTTCGTCGTCGCCGGTGGTGTTCTGACCGCCGTCTCGTTCCTGTGGGGCATCACGTCCTTCGATTCGACGGCTGCCGACTACAACACCTTTGCCGCGATGCTCAAGATTATCGGCGGCATCGCCATGAACCTCATGGTTCCGGTGCTTTCCGCTTACATCGCCGAGTCCATCGGCAAGCGCCCGGCACTCGTCCCCGGTTTTGTTGCCGGCATGATCGCCATCCAGGGCCTGCCCGTTAACGCCGATACCGGCATGATCGACGCCGGTGGCGCCGGCGTGGGCTTCGGCTTCCTGGGCGGCATCGTCGGCGGCTTCCTTGCTGGCTATGTCATCCTGCTGCTCGAGAAGGTCTTTGCCGGTCTGCCCAAGAACCTGGACGGCCTCAAGGCTATCTTCCTGTACCCGCTGTTCTCGACCGCCATTGTCGGTCTGGTCATGCTCGGCATCTCCGGCCCCATGGCTGCTATCAACACCGCCATGATGGACTTCCTCAAGGGCCTGTCCGCCTCTGGCGCCGTTGTCCTGGGTCTTGCCATCGGCTGCATGTGCGCCTTTGACATGGGTGGCCCGGTCAACAAGGCTGCTTACGTCACCGGTACCGCTATGCTCACCGAGGCTCTGGCCGCCGGTGTCGGCACCGACACCTACAACTTCGGCACCAACTTCATGGCTGCCGTCTCCGCCGCCTGCATCGTTCCGCCGCTGATCACCACTTTCGCCGTCGTTGTCGGCAAGAAGTACTTCAGCCAGGAGGATCACGACGCCGGTGTCGTCAACCTCATCCTTGGTTGCACCCACATCACCGAGGGCGCCATTCCGTTCATGACCAAGAACATCTGGCCCGTCATGCCCATCATGATGCTCGGTTCCTCCATCGCTTCGATCCTGACCATTATGTTCAACGTTCACGATCCGGCGCCCCACGGTGGCTTCCTGGTCCTGCCCGTTGTCGAGAACGGTCCGCTGTGGGTCCTCGCTATCCTCATCGGCGCTGTGGTCGGTGGCATCCTGTTCGTGGCCTTCAAGAAGTATGACTTCGAGAAGAACCAGAAGGCCGCTCCTGCAGCCAAGCCGGCTGAGGCCCCTAAGGCCGCTGCCGTCGAGGCCCCCAAGGCCGAGGCTTCCGACTTCGTGAAGGTCGAGAACGTCTTTGTCGCCGAGGACTTCGCTTCTCGTGACGAGGCCTTGAGCTTTGTCTCCAACCAGGCCGTCAAGGCCGGTATCGCCGGCGACGCCGACGCCGTGATGAACGCCTTCCTGGCCCGCGAGGCCGAGGGCACCACGGGCATGATGGAGGGCTTCGCCATCCCGCATGCCAAGTCCGACGCCATTACCGAGGCTGCCGTCATCGTCGTCAAGGACGAGTCCGGCGTGACCGGTTGGGATACCATGGACGGCGCTCCCGTCAACGTGGCCATCGCCCTGCTCATCCCGGGCGCTCAGGCTGGCACCACGCACCTCAAGATCCTGTCCAAGGTCGCCGAGGCGCTCATGGACGAGGACTTCCGTGCCACCGTCAAGGGTTCCACCAACGCCGCCGAGATCGCCAAGACGATCAACGCCCGCCTGGTCTAATCCAGCAGTTAGCGAATAATATCGCCCCTTGTAACAAAGGCGGAGACCCTCACCAGGGCCTCCGCCTTTTTTCATCCCGCCCATAAGTTGCGGTGAAATAGGGACTGTTTAAACGATTCAACCCCAAAATCAGTCCCTATTTCACCGCAACTTACAAAAGGGTATAGATAGACCCCATCAACTAGTTCAACCAGGCGAACAAAAAATCACCCAGAATTCCGTTCGCACGATATTGCTCTGGACCGACCGAGTTTCCGCAGCTTGTTCGCCGGGCGGGGCGATTAAGTTTGTCGCGAGTTCCGCACGCAAAGGAAAGCACTTAATGTGCTTTCCGTCTTGCGCAGGACTGTAGAGCAGC
>NZ_JADPCJ010000035.1 GCF_015670795.1 Collinsella aerofaciens
ATGGTTGTCCGGCGTTTGCCCAGATAAAACCTGCCAAAATAAACCTGTCCCTTTTTGGCAGGTTACTCGGCGCTCTTGAGGGCGCCGACCATGTCGATCTTGTTGAGGGTACGATTGGTGGCGAGGTTGACGATGATCGTAAAGCCGAAGGAAAGCACCACGGCAAGCACGTAGCTCAGCGGCTCGACTTCGACGTCAAAGTACAGCGACGGCATCTGCAGGATGTACGTAAAGCTCTCGGCAAGCAGGCCACCCAGCGGCACGCCCAGTGCGGTGCCAATCGCCGTGAGGATCAACGTCTCCTTGTTGACGTAGTGGTGCACCTCGCCGCGGCGGAAACCAAGCACCTTGATGGTCGCCAGCTCGCGCTCGCGCTCGGAGATATTCGTGTTGGACAGCGTAAACACCACCACAAACGACAGGCACGCCGCCATAAAGGTCACGAGCACCACGACGGAATTGATAATAGTGAAGTTCGCCTCAAAGTTCTCCCAATGCTCGGCCGTGCTCGAAATCGAAAGCCAGCCGTCACTCTTAAGCTTCTTGCTAAACGCAATCTGGTCGGCCGACGAACCCTTGAGCAGCGCAAAGATGCCATTGAGGCGAACGCTGCGCCCAAACGCGCGCTCATAGGTGCCCTGCGTCATGTAAAGCGTGTTGCCCAGATAGTTGAGCGAAATGTCGCTGACTTTGACCTTGGCTACGTTGAGCGACGAATCCTGGACGTGTGCCGTATCGCCCGGTTGAATCCCCAGCACCAGCTGTGAACTCTTGCTCAGGTACACATCTCCGTCACGCAAAGATAGCGGCTCTTTGGACTCATCCTCGAGACGCACGTAATCGCCCAAGTCACCCGTGCGGTCGTCGGGAATCACGATGAGCTGCACAGTCTCGCTCTTGCCACCAAACGTAAAGGTGACGTTGTCGGTCATAATCGGCAGGGTTGAGGTCACGGTCACGTTGGAATCATTGGCCGCGCTGCGCTCATCCAATGCCGCGCACGTCTGCGAAAAATCGTCGGGATTGGCGACCGCCAGCAGGTCGTAGCGCGTGATATGCCCGTACTGTTTGGGCGAAAGCGCCACCGACGTGTCACGGATGCCCATACCGCAGATCACGAGCGCTGTGCAGCCGGCGATACCGAAGATGGTCATAAAGGCGCGCTTTTTGTAGCGGAACAGGTTACGCGCCGCCACCTTGTTTAAGAAGCCCATGCGGCGCCAGATAAAGCCGATGCGCTCGAGCAAGATGCGTGAGCCAGCGCGCGGGGCCTTGGGACGCATAAGCGAGGCCGGGGTCTCGGCCATCTCGTGGCGGCAGGCGATAATCGTGGCGCCCACCACGCCCACGGCAAACAGCGCCACCGACACGAGCGACGACACGATATCGTACGAAAGCAGCATCTGGGGCAGCGAGTACATGTCGTCGAACACCGTAAACAGGAACAGCGGCAGGCCCACAAATCCGATGATGTTGCCGAGCACGCCGCCGATCAGACAAGCCCACAGCGCATAGTCCACGTATTTGGACAGGATGCGCCCGCGCGAATAACCGAGTGCTTTGTACAGGCCAATAAGCGTGCGCTCCTCCTCGACCATACGCGTGGCGGTGGTAAGGCTGATGAGCACGGCGACGATAAAGAAGATGAACGGGAACACCGTGGCGATGGCCTCGATCGAAGAACTGTCGCTGTCGACGCTCGAGTAGCTTGCGATATTGCCGCGGTCCTGGATGTACCAAGTGCATTCGCCCAGGTCAGAGAGCTCGGCGCGGGCATCGGCAAACTGCTGGTCGGCGGCGGCGCGACGCTGGTCCAGGTCGGCCTGCGCTTGCACGCGCTCCTCACTGCCCTCTGCCATGCGGTTGATGTTGCCCTGTTCAATCCCAAAGAGCATATTCGCCTGGCGCTCAGCCGCATCTAAGCTTGCCGGCGTGTCGACTGTCAGCTCCTGAGCGCGCGCCTTCTCACGCTCCTCGCGGATCTTCTCGATATTGTCCTTGACCTTGTTGATCTTTGCCGCGTAGGCATCCGAATAGGAGTTGAGGCTCTTGGCTCCCTCGACGATCACGTGGACCGCGGAGTAGGAAGAAGATGTCGCGGCGTCCTCGCTCACATAGAACTTATAGTCCGCCGCCGAAGCAGCGCGAAAGGCGTTGACTGTCGAGTCGGAGCTCACATCAGTGGGATCGAGGACCTCGGCCGTAATGGTGTAATCGCCCGCGGCAAACTGATCCTTGGCGCTTTGGTTCGACGAGCTCGCGTCATTGGCGGCAAAACTCACCGTATCGCCGAGCTTTTTGCCCGAAGCCTTCAGGAACTTCGAAGTCACCGCGACCTCATCGGCGCTCTCGGGCAAATCGCCGTTCACGAGCACTGGCTGATCGATGTTCTCCTTGGAGAGACTTTGCACGACCACGCGCTCGCGCGTTGTGCCCACGGCGGTGTAGGCGGTCTCGGTGTAGATGCCCTCGGCCGTTTCGACGCCATCGACCTCTTGGATCGCAGCAAGATCGTCATCGGTCAGACCATAGGTCGACTGCACGTTAATGTCATAAACATTCTGCTGGTCAAAGTAAGCGTCGACCGAATCGCACAGATCCTCGCAACCCGCCTTGAGGCCGCACATCACGCTCACGCCGAGCGCAGTGATCACGACGATGGACAAGAAGCGTTTGAGGCTGCCGCGAATCGTGCGGTAGACACCACGGCGAAACACCGTCGGCACCATGTCGTTTGAGCTTTGGGCAGTGCGGTAGGTCGTAAAATCCTGCTCGCGCTCCGTGTTCCGCGCGTCGCGGCGTTGGCTGTTTTGGCGGTCCTGATCCATGGGCGCTACCACTCGATCGTCTCGATAGGCACGGGATTTTGCTGGACCGTCTCGCTCTCCACGCGACCGCTCTTAAAGCGAATCAGGCGATCGGCCATGGGCGCGAGCGCGGAGTTGTGCGTGATGATGATGACCGTAATGCCCTGCTTGCGGCAGGTATCCTGCAGCAGCTGCAAGATCTGCTTGCCGGTTTTATAGTCGAGCGCGCCCGTGGGCTCGTCGCACAGAAGCAGCTTGGGGTTCTTTGCCAGTGCGCGGGCAATGGACACGCGCTGCTGCTCGCCGCCCGAAAGCTGCGCGGGGAAGTTGGCGAGGCGCTCGCCCAGGCCAACCTGGCAAAGCGTTTGCTCGGCATCGAGCGAATCGGGGCAGATTTGCGCCGCGAGTTCGACGTTCTCAAGCGCCGTCAGGTTAGGGACCAGATTGTAGAACTGGAAGACAAAGCCGACGTCGGCGCGGCGGTATTCCACGAGCTGCGCCTCGTTAGCGGAGCTCACATCGCGCCCGTCCACCGTTACGGTGCCGGAGGTTACCGTGTCCATACCGCCCAGGATGTTGAGCGCCGTGGTCTTGCCGGCACCCGAAGCGCCCAGGATAATGGCGAGCTCACCGCGCTCGACCGTAAAACTCGCGCCGTCGAGCGCGTGAATGCGGGCATCGCCCTCGCCGTACGCCTTGATGACGTCTTTGAATTCGATATAAGCCATCGATTAATTCCCATCTGGTCGGATAACTCTTTAGTATTACCCATTTCACGCCGACCAAAAAGGGACAGGTTCATTTTGGCAGGTTTTATATGGGGAAACGGGGAGCGCAGGCAAGCGCCGGGAAGGCAGAGAAATCATCGACGGGGTCAGGCCGACCGCCAAACACAACGCACGCATCTCTATCTGTCAGCAAAATCATTCGAACAGCTGTTCGTTTCTATGATATGATTCCGCTATCTAAGCAGGCCAATACGCAGAAAGGCGGCCAACATGGCGTTCGACTTTAAGAAGGAATGCAAGGAGCTCTACAGACCTGCAAGCAAGCCGAGTATCATAACTGTCCCGCCTATGAGCTACGTTGCCGTTCGCGGAAAGGGCGACCCAAATACCGAAGGTGGCGAGTATCAAAATGCCCTGCCGCTGCTTTACGGCATCGCCTATACCGTCAAGATGTCAAAGAAAGGCTCAAGGAGTATCGAGGGCTATTTCGACTTTGTGGTACCGCCGCTCGAGGGCTTCTGGTGGCAAGACTCCCCGAGCGGCGACATCGATTATGTACGCAAGGACGATTTCAACTTTATCTCGTGCATCCGCCTGCCCGATTTCGTCACTCAGGATGACTTTGACTGGGCGGTCGCGGAAGCCACGGCCAAAAAGAAACTGGACTTTTCTGCCGTCGAGCTGCTTAAAGTTGACGAGGGTCTCTGCGTTCAATGCATGCATACCGGACCCTACGACAGCGAGCCGGCAACCGTAGACGCCATGCATGAATATGCGACCGAGCAGGGCTATGTCCCCGACTTCTCAGATACCCGTTTACATCACGAAATCTATCTCTCCGATCCACGCAAGTGTGCGCCGGAGAAACTTAAGACCGTGGTTCGTCATCCTATCAAGCGCGCTGAATAGCGTGGAGCGTCATTTCACGCGCTAGGTTTTAAGCCAGCCAACCAGCCGCCTCCTAGGCTGTCAAGCAATTATCTTGACGCGGCCCGTCGCATCTTATAAGTTTGTTTTGCTAAAGCTGGAAAGCCTCTCAACGATGCGCAACTCCAGCTCTTTTTCTATCAAGAGAGCAAGTGTCGGAAAGCAAAATGTCGGAAAGCAACGCATCGAGCAGAATCAAACGCTTGCTCAACACCTATAGCGGCCTCGTGCTTATGGGTGCCGTCGGAATCCCTATCGGCATCATCGTTGGCGCCATCTGCGCACTCTTTGGACGCGTGCTTCTGGCAATCGGCGCCTTCCGCGACGAACACATCGCACTGCTCCTTCCCTTCCTCGCCCTCATGGGCTTGGCCATCGTATTTGCCTACCGCACCTGGGGCAAAGGCACCGATCGGGGCATGAGCCTGGTATTTGACGTAGGTCACGGACGCGAGGATGCCATCTCCCCGCGTTTGGTGCCGCTCATTATGTTGAGCACGTGGGGGACGCACCTCTTTGGCGGCAGTGCGGGGCGCGAGGGCGTGGCCGTGCAGATTGGTGCAACCGTCTCGCACTGGATCGGCAGGCGTCTACCTTTCCGAAACCCCGGCAACACGTTTTTGCTCATTGGTATGGCCGCTGGCTTTGCCGGACTCTTTCGAACGCCGCTCGCTGCTACGGTCTTTGCTATCGAAGTGCTGGTCGCCGGACGCATGGAATACCGCGCGTTGCTCCCCGCGCTTACGGCTTCACTTGCCGCAAGCATGACCTCCGGCGCCCTGGGGCTCGAGAAGTTCGAGGTCGCCGTTACCGCCTCGTATGCGCTCGACCTCCCCGGTCTTGGACGGCTGGCACTGTTGGGCATCGCGTTTGGTATGGTGGGCGGCGCCTTTGCCTGGTGCCTTGCACATGCCAAAACACTTGCGGCGCGGCTGTTCCCCAACCCCTATGCACGCATCGCCGTTATGGGCATCGCGTTATCGGCGATTCTGTTCGCACTATGGCAGGGTCGATACTGCGGGCTTGGCACCAATCTGATATCCGCGGCGCTCGACGGTGACGGCAAGGTCGCCATCATACCTTGGGACTGGGCACTCAAATTCGCACTCACCATTACCACGCTTGCCGCAGGATATCAGGGTGGCGAGGTGACGCCGTTGTTCTCCATCGGAGCCAGCCTGGGTGTCGTACTCGCCGGGATTCTCGGCATGCCCGTCGAGCTCTGCGCCTCACTGGGCTACGCAGCCGTCTTTGGCAGCGCCACCAATACGCTGCTCGCACCCATCCTTATTGGCTGCGAAGTCTTCGGCTTTGGTAACTTGCCGATGTTCATTATTGTCTGCGTTGTGGCTTACCTGTTCAACATGGATAAGTCCATCTACGCCCTGCAGGAGCGGGCGTAGATCGATGTCCAGGCAGGTGGTCTCAGCCGGAAACGGCGTCCCACTCTGAGGCTGTATTCCGGGACACGGTTTCCGCTTGGAACGCCATTCGGAAAGCGCATCCCGCTTTAAAACGGAATTCCGGGACGTAGTTTCCGTCTGAGCCTCCATTCGGAAAGCATGTCCCGTTCTTTCACGGCATCTTGGCTATGCAAAGTGCTCGAACGTTATTCCTCGTACGCGCCCTCGAGCCGAAGCAGCCACTCCTTGCGGTCAAGCCCGCCGGCATATCCGTTAAGCGAGCCGTCGGCGGCAACCACGCGATGGCACGGCACAATGATCGAAATAGGATTCCGCGCGACCGCGGCCCCCACGGCACGGGGAGACACAACAGGTGCTTCGTTTCCCGGTACACGATGTCGAGCCGCAACACGCTGGGCGATCTCACCATACGTAGCGACCTCGCCACGCGGGATAGAAAGCAGCTCAAACCAAACCTCACGCTGAAACGCCGTGCCAATCATATGCAACGGCGGCGTAAACCGAGGCTCCTGCCCCGCAAAATAAGCATTCAGCCAAGCCCAAGAACGCTCAAGCACCGAAGAAGCCGCGCCATTTGCCGGACTCACCGAAGACATCCCACCGGTACCAGAAACCGCATCGGCGCCTTCAACATGTTCGGGATCTTCTTTGAGAAGCGTGGAGCCAAAGTGCTCCTGCCCCTCAAACCAAAGCCCCGTCAAACCGCGGCCATCAGCGGCAAGCAGGATTTCGCCCAAAGGCGAAGCAAACGTCGTCGTGACCACCAGCGGCTCCTTTCAAAACTCCGCAACATAATACCGCGAATTGTGCAGACAACCCCAATCGACCCCAAAGTCACCCAAGGCAGCAGGCGCGCAGCGCCGCAGCTGCCGCACGACCCCAAAGTCCCCGCAGGCAGCAGGCGCAACGCGCCGCAGCTGCCGGCCGCGCCCCACAGTCCCCAAAGGCGGCAGGCGCAAAGCGCCGAGGCCGCCGCCGGGGCCAGGGCCCGCAACGGCCACGTGCCCTCACATCAGCCCAGCGGCCCCAGCCAACAACGGCCCCATCGCAGGCCGCTCGCAGCCGAGTCACCGCAGGCGGGGGCCGGGCTTAGTTTTCAGAACACTCCGCAGACCAGTGTGGCGCCTTGTCCGCGGCTCCGAAGGAGCAGGACAAGGCGCCACACATGGTCGAGGACGTTCTGAAAACTAAGCCCGGCCCCCGCCGGACAGGTCACACTACTCGCAGAGCAGCTTAGCGATCTGGACGGCGTTGGTTGCCGCGCCCTTACGGATTTGGTCGCCGCAGCACCAGAAGGTGATGCCACGCGCGGCCTCGGGGTTCGAGATGTCGCGGCGTACGCGACCGACCCAAATCAGGTCCTGGTCGGAGGTGTCCATCGGCATGGGGAAGCGGTCGTGCGCATCCTCGGCGCTCATGTCGTCAACTAGCTTGACACCCGGAGCGGCAGCCAGCGCGGCACGGGCCTCTTCCACCGTGATGTCGCGCTCGAACTCAAGCGTGATGCTCTCGGAGTGCGAGCGCAGCACGGGCACGCGCACACAGGTGCAGTTCACGCGCAGCTCGGGCAGATGCATGATCTTGCGGCCCTCGTTTTGCAACTTCATCTCCTCGGAGGTAAAGCCCTCCTCCTTGACGCCGCCAATCTGCGGAATCAGGTTGCTCGCGAGCTGGACGGCAAACGCGCGCGGCTCGGGAATCTCCTCGCCACGGCCCAGGGCGGCCAGCTGAGCCTCGAGCTCGGCCATACCGGGGGCGCCAGCACCCGAAGCCGCCTGGTACGTCGAGACGATCATGCGCTTCACGCCAGCGAGCTGATGCAGCGGCCACGTGGGAACCAGGCCGATGATAGTCGCGCAGTTGGGGTTGGCGATAAGGCCGTGATGCCACTTGATATCGTCGGCATTGATCTCGGGCACGACCAGCGGCACCTCGGGATCCATACGGAAGGCATGGCTGTTGTCGACCACGACGGCGCCGCGCTTGACGGCCTCGGGCAGCAGCTCCTTCGCGATATCGTCACCGGCGGCTCCAAGCACAATGTCGCAGCCCTCAAAGGCCTCGGGGCAAGCCTCTTCGATCACGATCTGCTCGCCACGGAACTCGACGGTCTTGCCCGCAGAACGCGCGCTCGCCAGCAGCTTGAGCTTGCCAACCGGGAACTCCTGCTCGTTGAGGCACTCGAGCATCTGGGTGCCCACGGCTCCCGTCGCGCCCAAAATAGCAACCGTGTACTGTTTCATGCTTCCCCCTTTAAAGGTTGTGGCTTTTGCCCGCACGCCAAGCAGGCCGATTATTGTTGCCAGTGTATACAAGAACGGGGCGGGCACGAAACCCGCCCCGTCGAAACGAAACCGAAACGAAACGCCCCGCCATAGATTTTTGAGGCAAGTCCAAAAATCTACTGGGATAGCAGCTACTTGTGGAGCGCGACCAGAGCGGGATCGACCGGCGCGGGAGCCTCCAGATCGGAGACCTTCACAATGCCGTTCTCGTCGGAGAAGGCGCGGTAAATGGTCTGAATCGCCAGATCAAAGTCCTTCTCCTCCACACCGATGATGATATTGATCTCGTCGCAGCTCTGCGAAATCATACGCACGCTCACGCCAGCCTGGCCAAGCATGCCAAACAGGTGGCCCGAGATGCCGGCACGACCGCGCAGGTTACGGCCGACGGTCGCGATAAGTGCCAGACCCTCGACAACCTCGATCTCGAGCGGCTCGACCTCCTGCTGAATGTCGCCCACGAGCGAGTACAGTGAATCGTGAACGTCCCGCTCCTGCACCACGGCGCCAAAGCGGTCGACACCGGTGGGCATGTGCTCGACGGAAACGTCATAGCGCTCGAACACCGAAAGCGCACGGCGCATAAAGCCGACGCGGGGCTTGGTGCGGTCGCGGGCGACGTTGATGGCGACAAAACCGCGCTTGCCGGTCACGCCGGTAATGATGGGCTCCGCCTCGCCTTCATCAGCCGTCTCGCTAATGATGGTGCCGGGGTCCTGCGGCGCATTGGTGTTCTTGATGACCAGCGGAATGCCTGCCTCGCGCACGGGGAACACGGCTTCCTCGTGCAGGACGCTTGCGCCCATGTACGAAAGCTCGCGCAGCTCCTCGTAGGTAACGCGCGCAATGGGCTGAGCCTCGGGCACAATGCGAGGATCGGCAGAATAGAAGCCCGAAACGTCGGTCCAGTTCTCGTACAGGTCGGCGCCTAGGCACTTGGCCAGGATCGAGCCGGAAATGTCGCCGCCGCCACGGTCGAGCAGCTTGATCTGGCCCTCGCGCGTCGCGCCGTAGAAGCCAGGCATAACGAAGCCGCCCTGCTGACCGTACTCTTGCACCAGCTCGGAGGTGCGGTTCATGCTGAGCGTACCGTCGTGATGGAACGCCACAACCGTCGCGGCGTCCAGGAACGGTAGGCCCAGGTACTCAGCCATCAGGCGAGCGGTGAAGTACTCGCCGCGGCTCACGAGCTCCTCGGTGGAGTAACCGCCCGAGCGGGCGCGCTCGGCAAAAGCCGCGAACTCCTCACGGATGGGATAGGTGAGCTCCAGCTCGTCAGCGATATCAAAATAGCGCTGGCCGATGTCCTCGAGCAGCTCCTCGCACGACACGTGGTACTTAACGTGCGCGTTAACCAGGTAGAGCAGGTCGGTCACCTTGGTGTCGCCCTTAAAGCGGCGACCACAGGCGGAAACCACCACAAAACGGCGAGCCGGGTCGGCATCGACGATGGCCTTGATCTTCTTAAAGTGTTCGGCGTCGGCGACCGACGAGCCGCCAAACTTGGCAATCTTAATCATGGGCTGGAGGTTACCTTTCTAAAAAGCCTCTGCGAACCTATTTTGCGCGCTCTGATACCATGGTTTCACCGATTGGGACCAAGGCATCCGAGGAGCAGTGTTATATGGGAACTTATCATAGTACACGAGGACGCACTTTATCGTGCTCAAGTAAGGTGGCAATCCGTACCGGCATCGCTCCCGACGGGGGTTTGTTTGTCTCGGACGAGCTCGGCACCCAGCAGGTCGATATCAGCTCGCTTGCAGCTAAATCGTACTTTGAAATCGCTCAAGATGTGTTGGGAATGTTACTGAATGATTACACGGCCGAAGAAATTTCGGCGTGTGTCGACGAGGCATACCGCGGCACGTTCGCGAGTGAAGAGGTTACGCCGCTCGTCAAACTCGACGCAGCGCCGGGTGCTGACGCCCCTCAGACCTATGTGATGGAGCTCTTTGGCGGCCCCACAAGCGCCTTCAAGGACGTCGCCCTGCAGATGCTCCCCCGTCTGATGGCCCGCACTTCCGCCAAGGACGGCGGCGCCGAGCGCATCATGATCGTCACCGCCACGTCGGGCGACACGGGCAAGGCTGCGCTCGCCGGTTTTGCCGACGCTCCGGGCACGGGCATCACCGTCTTTTATCCCGAGGGCAAGGTTAGCCGCGTCCAGAACCTGCAGATGTCCACGCAGGAGGGCGACAACGTCGCCGTCTGCGGCATCCGCGGCAACTTTGACGACGCCCAGAGCGCCGTCAAGCGCATCTTTGCCGATAAGGAGCTTGCCGAGCGCCTGGAAGCCGCCGGCACGGTGCTTTCGAGCGCCAACTCTATCAATGTCGGCCGTCTGGTACCGCAGGTCGTCTACTACTTTGCCGCCTATGCGCAGCTGCTGCGCGCCGGCGCTATCGAGGCTAGCGACGCCGTAGAGTTCTGTGTGCCCACCGGCAACTTTGGCGATATCTTGGCCGGCTACTACGCCAAGCGCATGGGCCTGCCCGTCGCCAAGCTCATCGTCGCGAGCGACAAGAACAACGTGCTTGCCGACTTCCTGACCACCGGCGTCTACGACCGTAACCGCCCGTTCTTCACGACCATCTCGCCGTCGATGGACATCCTCATCAGCTCTAACCTGGAGCGCATGCTGTACTTCCTGTCCGATGGCGACTGCGAACTCGTTGCCGGCCTTATGGAGCAGTTGGCACAGACCGGTCGCTACGAGGTACCCGCCGAGCTGCTGGCCAAGATTCAGAGCGTCTTTGGCTGCGGCTGGGCCAGCGAGGACGAGGTCCGCGCTGCCATCAAGAGTTGCTGGGACGCCAACGGCTACGTGATCGACCCGCACACCGCTTGCGGCTATCACGTCTTTGAAAAGGTCGCTCCCGCCGAGGGCGCCAAGGCCCGTGTGCTGCTTTCGACCGCCAGCCCCTACAAGTTCCCGCGCGCCTGCTGCGACGCCCTGGGGCTCGACGTTCCCGAGGACGACTTTGAGGCCATGCACGTGCTCGAGCAGGCAACCAACACGGTCGCCCCGGCACAGCTCGCCGAACTCGAGTCCAAGCCCGTCCGCTTCGAAGACGTCTGCGACGTCGATGAGATGGCCAGCTACGTAGAGCAGGCTGCAAAAAAGATGGCAACCAACTAAACCCCATATAAGGCGCTGGCGAAAGCCGGCGCACTTTCTTTTAATTTGGCTCCCCAGCGCGGTGAGGAGACGGCGTAGGTCGGTTTCACGCTTGCTCCGTCGCGAGTTCCGCACGAGCCGAAGGCCACTAAATGTGGCCTTCGTGCGAGCAGGACTGTCCGAGCAGCGGAGCAAGCGTGAAACCGACCCCCAGGAGGACCAACAACAATGATCAAGATCACCGTCCCCGCCACCAGCGCAAACCTAGGCATTGGCTACGACACCCTCGGCATGGCCGTAAGCCTCTACTCGCACTTTACCTTCGAGCGCACCGACAAGCTCACCATCACGGGTTGCCCCGAGGAATTCCAAAACGAGAATAACCTGGTCTATGTAAGCTTTGTCGATGCTCTGGCCGCCTGGGGCGAGCCGGCTTTTCCCGTTGCCATCGACATTCAGACCGACGTGCCCGTCGCCCGCGGCCTGGGTTCCAGCTCCACCTGCGTCGTCGCTGGCATCATGGCGGCCGCCGCGCTGACGGGCCACACCGTCGACCGCGCCGAGCTCGTCCGCATTGCCACCGAGGTCGAGGGCCATCCCGATAACGTCGCCCCTGCCATCCTGGGCGGTGCCGTTTGCTCCTTTACGCCGACTGATTCGCTCCCCCAGTGCCTGCGCTACGAGGTGAGCGATCGCTTGCGTTTTATTACCGTGATTCCGCCCTACGAGGTGCATACGAGCGAGGCGCGCAAGGTCGTGCCGCAGGAGATTCCACTCTCCACCGCCGTATGGCAAATGGGCCGCATCGCCGGCATGACGCGCGGCCTGGAGACTGGTGACCTGGACCTGATTGCCGCTGCCAATGACGACCGCATTCAGGAGCCTTATCGTCGCCGCCTGATTCCCGACTACAACGCCGTGCGCGACACCTGCCTTAACGGCGGCGCTAAGACCATCTGGATTAGCGGCTCAGGCTCGACCCTCATGGCTGTGACCGACGACACCATCGTGGCAAAGTTTCTGCAGGTCAAGCTGCGTGAGCAGTTCCCCAAGTGCGACACGCATATCCTCACGTGCGACACCGAGGGCGCTCAAATCGAGTACCTGTAGACATCCTCCTCATATACCTGTCCGGGACGGTCGGGATGTTCCCTCAAAATCGTCCTCGCGCATGAAGTCCCCTTGTCCTGCTCCTACGGAGCGACGGACAAGGGGCCTTCGCGCTGCGGAATGATTTTGAGGGAACATCCCGACCGTCCCTGCGCCTACCTTGCTGAGGATGTCTACAGGGACCCACGCTTTGAAGGGGCGCCGGGCTGAAATATATGGCCCTTTATTGATAGGGGCTCTTGCTAGGCTGGAGCCCTTACTAAAGGCAGGCCTCGGCGATGCGGCGCTTGAGTTCGTCGATACCCACGCCGGTCTGGGAGCTTGTGATGATCACGTTTTCGGCCGGAACGTTGAGCTGCTTTTTGATGGCTGCTGCCTGGCGGGCCTGCTGGGTGCGGCTGAGCTTGTCGGCTTTGGTGAGGCAAACGATAAAGTTGAACTCGTTGCCCTGTAGGTAGTCGATCATGTCGTGGTCGAGCTTGCTGGGGTCGTGACGAATGTCCACCAGCGAGACGACCAAGTTAAAGCTGCGCTCGGAGTCAAAAAAGTCGCCGATAAGCTCGGCCCAGCGGTCGCGCTCGGCCTTGGAGCGACGGGCGAAACCGTAACCCGGCAGGTCCACGAAATGCACGTCATCGGCCTCAAAGAAGTTGATGTTGCTCGTCTTGCCCGGCGTACTGGAAACCTTGACTAGGTTCTTGCGGCCAAATAGCTTGTTCATAATCGACGACTTGCCCACGTTGGAGCGGCCGACAAAGCTCACCTCGGGGCAGGTGGACTCGGGAATCTGCGAAACCTTGCCATAGCTGGCGACGAACTTGGCAAGCTGGTAGTTAATGGAATCGGCCATGGACACTCCTTGGTCGTAGGTTCTTACAAATAGACGCGCTATTGCGCAGCGGCAATGCGGCGGACGATATCGAGCGTGATGTCACTTGCGACACGCGCGTACTCGAACAGATCGAACTCGCGCTCGCAAATTGCATCGTACGCCTCGTCACAATTATCGCTGATAGCGCGCAACACCAGGCAATCGACACCATTTTTGGTTGCGACATGGGCAATTGCCGCGCCCTCCATGCCGACACAATCGGCATGCGTCGCCTCGATAGCGTCGTTGCGCATGGTGGCGCCCGTCACAAAGCGGTTACCCGTGGCAATCGTGCCGACCAGGAACTGCTTGGTGCCCTCGTTCGAAGCGACTGCATTTTTCGAAGCGTCAACAAACCCACGCTCAGCAAGCACGTCGGCGGCAATATCGACCAGCGCGGGCGTCGAGCCAAACTCCTCGAGCCCCGGTGCGGACTCGGCGATAAGCGCGGTATCGGTATCCAGATAGCGTAGGCGTTTGCCAATGACCACATCGTCGATATGGAGCTTGGGGTTCAAACCGCCCGCAATGCCCGAAAACACAACAGCCTGCGGAGCATACTTGCTAATGAGGTGCTGTGTTGCAGCAGCGGCGTTCACCGTGCCCATGCCCGCCGTTGTGGCGACAACTGTCAGGCCGTCGAGCTCACCGCTCACAACGGTCAAGCCTGCCTCCCGTGCCTCGCAAACGTCGCTCAGCTCTTCCTTAATCTGCATGATCTCTTTTTCGAGCGCACCGATAATCGCGATGGTAGCCATACCATTCCCCAAACCTATACGAAATTCTCAACCAAGGTATGGTACCAGCATTTTGTTTGACCTCGCCAAACGAACACGCTAAGCCAGTGCAGCTCGCGTATCAAGCAGAGCCTTTGCAATCGCAGCCGTAACCTCGCTCGAACGGTCGCTCGATGGCATCGATGTCATGACGCTCATGACATAGGTACGGCCATCGATGTCGATGAGGCCTGCATCGCATGTCGAATAGTAGCCGTCCTCGCTGATCCAACCCGCCTTGTTACACATCTTAAAAGGTAGTCAATTTGGGACGGGCTTGTTAGCCGATGGCCGACCTGAGCTCCGCACGGCGCTTTTTCATACCGGCCATAACGGCATTGCGCAACTCGGGCATGCGCGCGGTATCCATCTGTGGAACGCCCTCGAGCTTATAGGGAATCCCCAGCTGCTCGTATTTGACGACACCCATGGTGTGATACGGCAGCATCTCCAGGCCGACCACGTTATGCCACGGGGCGATTAGACGACCGAGTGCCTCGCACTCCTCCACCGTGTCGGTAATGCCCGGCACTACCACGTGGCGGATAACGACCTTAATCTTGCGACGCGCGAGCTCATCACCAAACGCCAGAATGCGTGCGGGATCGCAGCCGGTCAGCTTTTTATGCTCAGCCGGATCGGCATGCTTGATGTCGAGCAGCACCATGTCGGTCTCGTTGAGAACGGCATCGAACTTCTCGGGGCGGTTGGGATCAAACGCATAACCGCAGCTATCCAGGCAGGTATGCACGCGGCCATCGGGATTGTTGTGCATTGCACGGAATAGGTCGGCCAAAAACTCAGGCTGCAGGAGCGGTTCACCGCCCGAAACGGTAATGCCGCCGCTGCGGTAAAACTCATGGTTACTCTGAAACTCGTCCATCAGGTGTTCGACGGTCACCATGGTGCCGCCGTTGACCGACCAGGTATCGGGATTGTGGCAATACGCGCAGCGCATGGGACAGCCCTGAACAAACACCACAAAGCGAATGCCGGGTCCGTCGACCGTTCCCATCGTCTCGATTGAATGCACGCGGCCTAGGGCAAACGCAGAGTCCTCGGGATGAGCGTCCACACCCTCAAGCGTCATTTCTGCCATTCGCGCTACCTTGCCTCTCCTTGGATGCAACCAATTAAAATGCCAGAGCCATTCTAGCCCATACGCATGATGGTGAAATGGTTTAGCGGTCAATTGGGTTGTTCTATTTGACCCCACGCAAGAGCGGCGGGAGGGTTATCGCAGCCCGCCCGCCGCCGAGGCAATAGATATCGATAGACGCCAGGCCTTACGCCTTGAGCGTGAGCACCGCGCCGAAGGCGGTCGGGCCGCAATGACTCGAGATGACGCCGCCGACCTGAGTCCAGGTAACGTCCTTAAAGCCCAGGTCATGCGCATAGACTTCTATGTCATCGCGCAGCTCCTGGGAAAGGCCCACCGAATATGCCAAGCCAATGTGTGAGTAGTCGATCTCGCCCTTGACAACCATGTGGTCAATAAAGGCGCGGGCGCATTTGAGCATAGAACCGCGAAACTTCTTGGTTGCCACGAACTTGCCGCCCGTTACCTCAATGCAGGGCTTAATCTTGAGCAGATGGGCGCCCAGGAACGCGACGTTGGACAAGCGACCGCCCGCCTTAAGGAAGGCAAGGTCCGTAGGAACAAAACCCAGCAGCACACGGTCCATGACGGAGTTCGTAAATGCAAAGATCTCGTCGACGGTGGCATCGGGGTGAGCCTCGATGTATTTGGCGGTCTCGACGACAACGAGCGACTGGCCCACCGAGACAAAGCGCGTGTCCATGGAGAACACGTAGTCGCGCCCCTGGGCCGCAATCTTTGAGGACTGATGCGAACAGGTCGTGGCCTCGGAATATGCAAGATGCAAAATAGTCGCGTCGGGTTGCTCGGCATGGATGCGGTCGTACACATGCGCAAAATCCGCTGGCGAACAGCCACTGGTCTTGGGCATCACACCAAACTCGTTGCAGCGCGAATAAATCTCGAGCGGATCGATCGAGCCGTCCTCGACGGTCTCGTCACCAATCGTGACATGCATGGGCACGCGCACGATGCCGTAGCGCTCGCAGAGCTCCGGCGTCACATCCGACCCAGACTCAACCACGATTACATACTTGCCCATTCTTATCACGACCCATCTCGACGTTGGCTTTTCAATACATGACACGCGCCGCCGCACTGTTGCACAACGGCGTCCAAGCGCCAAAGAGACGCCGCCCCTTGCGCACAACAAAGGACAGCGTCTCCCTGGAAAACTCCGTGCTTATCTGAGATTCTACACGGTTTATTAAGGAGTGTTACTTATTCCGCAAACGGTCGCTATACGCGATAAACGGTAGTTCGCTGCAGCAACTGCGACACATTCCGCCCAGCAAGTCCAATCGCGCTCCACACACGGTTAATGCGCGAGGCGGTAGAAATCCATCGACGCCGCACCCTCGGCGTGCAGCTCCATCGCCGGAACCGCCGGCGAATAGGTACGGCTCGTAAGTGCTGCCTCTCCACCGTTGGCAAAAATCTCGACCATCGTAGTGTCCGAAAGCACGCGCAGGTCGCGAAGTTCGCCGAGCTCGATCGACCTCTGGTCGCGTCCATAGCCTTCGTCGCCCATATCGAGGGTAAGCATCCCGTCCGTATAACGCACAAAGACACCCTTGCGGATTTCGAGCTCGATCATCTTGGCTCCCTCGCAGGAAACCACGACATCAAACAGGCGTCCCGGCTCCTCAACGGTCTCATCGCCTGTCGCGCGAACGCAGTCGCCGCGCATTCTCTCAATCTCGTGCGCCGGCTGCTGGCAGAGCTTGCCATCGCGTATGCTCAGCTCTCGCGGCACCGTCAACGCGCACTGCCACCCGCGCGCCACCGTCGGGCTTTCCGCCTTCGCATCGGGGCAACCCGACCATCCGATCATCAAACGCCGACCCACAGCGTCCTCAAAGGACTGCGGGGCATAGAAATCAAAACCGGCATCAACCATCGGAGGCATGCCCTGGCCGACGATCTTAAAGCTCGGCGCCCCCCAATCGGCCTCGATGGAGAACCACACGCACTGATGCGGATTGCGGTAACGCCAGCCATCGGCGGGCACGCCCTGCGGGCAGCAAACGAGAATAAGCTCGCCATCAAGCTCAAACAGATCAGGGCACTCCCACATAAAGCCAAACTTCTCGCCCAGCTCAATGCGCGTCGCATAGCTCCAGCCCTCTAGATCGCGCGAAGTATAGACAAGCACACAGCCACGATCGTCTTTCGTACGAGCGCCCAGAACCATGTAGTAGATACCATCGTGCTCAAGGATCTTAGGGTCGCGCACGTGCGTACCGATATCGTCGGGGTAATCGACCGGCCCAACAGCTATGCGCTTCTCGCCCAATTCGTCGGGATTCTCGGCAACCATATGAATTTGGTTTTGCTCACGGCCCGTCAACACGTAGTCGTAATCATCGCGGTCAAAATGCTTAACGTTGCCGGTATAGAAGTAGTGAATCTTGCCGTCGTGTACAAAGGCAGAACCAGAATACGCTCCGCTCGAATCCAAATCGGAATCGGGGAACAGCACAGGGCCGTGATTCTCGTACGTCACAAAATCCTTTGTTGTCAGATGGTTCCAAAGCACTGGACCGCCATGCGCAGCATCGAATGGATCGTATTGGTGATAGATATGATACGTATCACCGATCTGCACCAAACCGTTGGGGTCGTTGAGCCAGCCAAGCTCAGGCTCCACATGGAACAGGAGCCTATCGGGGTCGGACGCGATGCGACCCGCCGTCTCATCCTGTCCGGCACGCCACTGCTCATAGTCCGCGCGTGTCACCTTATTTTTTTGATTAAACATCGCCGTTGACTTTCTCGTCTATGGGAAAGGACGCTCGACTCACACGAGTCGAACGCCCTTCCCCAAATGGACTTATCCTCAGATTACGCTGAACGGCTCAACTAGAAGCTGACATCGAAGCCAGCGCCAGCGCCCTCTTCATCAGTGGTCGGCACGCCCTTTGCCTTGTTGTAGGCAAAGATCAAGACGATCGGCACGATAAAGGCGATGAGATTGCCAGCCACATACCACACGAGCGTCTCGGGCGTGACGATGAGCAGGCCAAGCACGCCGGTCAGACCCTGACCGATGGCGCGCACCTCAAAGAGCTTCACGAAGGCACCGCCGCAGCCTGCACCGATGCAAGCGCAGATGAACGGGATGATCGAGTAGCGCATGTTTGCAGCAAAGATTGCGGGCTCGGAGATACCGACCAGCGTCGGGATAAAGGACGACATGCAGATGTTGCGCTCTTTGGAATGCTTCTTATGAATGAGGTACATGCCGATGGCGCCGCCGCCCTGGGCGATGATGGAAACCGACCAGATTGCCTGGATGTAGTTGAAGCCAGTCGTGGCAACGAGGTTTGCCTCGATACCCTGGATGAACTGATGCGTACCGGTAACGACGAGCGGCTGCAGGAATGCGGCAAAGACAAAGGCACCGAAGACGCCCATCCTGTTGTACAGGATATCGATTACGCCGGCGAGGACGTCGCCGATCAGGTTGCCGAGCGGGCCGAACACGGTGAACAGGGCGACGTTAGCAAGAATCAGGGTAACGGTCGGGACAAAGACGAACGAAACGACCTCGGGGATGTACTTCTGGGCAATCTTTTCGACCTTGGCCATAAACCAGGCAGTCAGGATTGCAGGGAACACGCCGCCCTGGAAAGCAACCATGGGAATGGAGAGCGGACCAAAGTTCCAGTACTCAGCACCCGTCGGGTCCATAACGAACGTGTTACGGTTCATAAGGCTCGGGTGAACCATGACGATACCGACGAGGATGCCCAGGATCGGGTTACCGCCAAAACGCTTGACCGCGCTGTACATAACCAGGACAGGTAGGTAGTCGAAGGTGGTGGCGATAATGGCAAAGAAGCTTGCGAGGTTCTTGAGGAACTCGCTGTGATCGGCAAGGCTGCCCTCCATGCCAAAGAGGCCGTTGGCAACGATCAGCGACTTAAGGCCGATGATGATAGCGGCGCCGACGAAGGCGGGAATGATGGGGATAAAGATGTCCGAGAATACCTTGAGGACCGAGAAGAACTTGCCCTTCTTGTCCGCCTCGGCGCCCTTGACCTCGGAAGCGCTGATCTCCTTAACGCCCGTCAGAGCCATAAACTCATCGTAGACCTTGTTGACGGTACCGGTACCGAAGATGATCATGAGCTGGCCGCTGTTGTACAGCACGCCCTTGACGCCATCGATGTTCTCGAGCTCGGCCTTGTTGTACTTGCTCGTATCCTTGAGCACCAGACGCAGACGCGTAACGCAATGCGTGGCGCCCTCGATGTTCTCCAAACCGCCGACGTTATCGACGACTTGCTGAGACACTACTTTGTAGTCCATGTTCCTCTCCATTCCTTTACGAAATCATAAGACGTTTTGATGCCATTACAGAGACGCGATCGTTGCATTTGCGCACTTGAGCGTACCGTCGGTGACCGTCAGCGCCACACCCTGGCCCTGCTTATTGCAGAAGCGCGCGTTAAGCGCAACATCATCGACAAAGATGGTCGCGATATCGTCGTCAACGACCAGGCGCACATGATGAGTGCCCTCGCCCTTAAAGAACAACGGACGCTCGAGGCCCATGTTGTTGACCTGGAACCACGGATACTGGGGGGCCGCCGTAAACTCGAGCTTGCCCTCACGCAGGTTGGCGCGGAACTCATAGGCAAGACCGGACTCGGCGTCCTCGGCAAGCTTCACCGAGAAGCCGGCAGCGTCACCGGCGAGCTCGATGTCGGCATCGAGCATATAGGTGGAACCGGCATCCGCGGCGAGCACCTGCTCGACCTTGCCCGACTCGCAGGAAAGCTCAAAGGCCTCGACTGCCTTAGCCTCGCCAAAGGCGCCAAGCATGCTGTCGGGGAGCTTGGTGCCGAGCGTTCCGTCAGCACGCTGAACGATCTCGAGAGGCATAAAGGTGCCACCCCACAGGTAAGAGCTGGGGTCACCGCCCTCGTCACGCGTAGGAACCCAACCAAAGAGAACGCGACGCTCGCCATCGAATGCGGTGCGAGCGGCGTAGTACGCGCGGCCGTCGAAGGAGTCGTCAGCGGGGGTAATCCAAGGACCGTTGATGGACTTGGACATGCGGTAACGGGTCTTGTTGCCGTCGCTGTACTCGGAAAAGACGAGGTACCACCAGTCGCCCATCTTAAAGAGATCAGGCATCTCAAACATGGTGTACAGGCCCGGGTTCCACCAGTCGCCCTGGAACTCCCAGGTATTCAGGTCCTTGGAGGTGAACTTGACCAGGCGGCCGGTCATCAGACGCTTGTCCTCGCCCACACGCGTGCCGAGGATGAGCATGTACTCTTCGTTCTCCTCATCCCAAAGCACAAAGGGATCGCGCCAGTTGCGGTCATCGTAACCCTCCTGGGGCGGAAGCAGCGTCTCGGCGATGTTCTTCTCCCACTTGACGGCGTCGTCGCTCGTTGCGTGAAGAAGAACCTGCTTCATCAAACGTGCGCGGACCTTATCGCGATTGCAACCAGTGTAGAGCGCATGGTACTTGTCGCCCACCTTAAACACCGTGCCGGCATAAATGTACTGGTCGACTTCCTCGTCGCCGCCGCGCTCAAGGCTCTCACCAAAGTCCTTGTAGTTGATGAAATCCTTGGTCGTTGCGAGTGCCCAGCCAAACGGCTCTCCGAAAGGTTCGGGGTTACGCGTGTCACGCTGATGATAGAGATAGAACGTGCCGTCCTCGCCGTACGGCATGATGTCGCCTACCCAAATTCCCTCAGGCTGGTAATACACCTTGTGCATCCGAGACTTCCTTTCCACGACATACTAACTCGGTACAATGGCAAGATATGTCAATCGTTTTCATATGTCAAACGTTTTCACACCAATACGTCTTTTCGCAGTTCCAGTCGTCGGCAAACGGTTGACATATGCCGGTGAACGGTCATCAGAGGCGTTTGAGGAATTCTTTTGGCACGGGATGAACTACGCGGTTTTGCCCTCAATGAGTTCAACGGGGAGCTTGATATTCGATTCGGGATTATCGCCGTTAATAAGAGCGATGATGGATTGCGCCGCGAGCTCTCCGATGCGATCGATATCTTGACGTACGGTTGTTAAGTCAGGCATAAACGTCATAGTTCGGCGGGCACCATCCGCGCCCACGACCTTAATATCGTCTGGAGCGCTCAAACCGCGCTGCTTCATCACGTTGAGACAGATGGCCGCCATCGTATCGTCTCCCGCAAAGATGCCGTCAATATCGGGGTTCTCATCGAGGATCTTCGCAACGACCGCGCCCTTTTCGTCGTCGGGCTTAACGAACTCAACCTCACGGACAAGCGCGGACAAACCGGCCTGCTCAACAACATCGAGGTAGGCATCGGTACGCTTATTGGCAGGCATGCGCATGCGGCTATTGCTGCGCAGGCACAGGATACGCCTGCAGCCGTCATCAATCAGACGGCGCGTGGCGAGCTCGCCAATGCCATAGCTGTCACTTGCAATCTGGACAGAGCCCTCGCCAAGATCGCAGTCGATGCCAACCAGGCTCAAGCCCATCTCGGCATATGCCTCGGCACCGATATTGAGGGAGTTGACGATGACGCCGTCGACCATATTGCGGCGGAGCATGTCAATATAGGAACGCTCAAGATCGGGTCGATTGGCGCTGTTGCACAGCAACATCTTAAAGCCGTTTTCCGCTAACGTGCGCTCGACCGCCTGCACAACCTGAGCATGGAACGGGCTGCTCACAAAGGGAACAATCATGCCGATAAGGTTCAGGCGACCGTTGAGCATGGCACGGGCGATATCGTTGGGCGTGTAATTGATGCGCTCCATCGCCGCATGGACTTTATCGCGGGTTTCCTGGCTAATGTAGCCGCGATTATTAAGCACGCGAGATACCGTAGTAGGCGAAACCCCCGCCACCGCTGCAACTTCCTTGATGCCAGGCTTAGCCGTATCTTTAGAACGAGCACTCTCGCGAGCCATAGCACCCTCCCCCATCAACATGTCATACGTTTACATACGAACAAAGCATACCCCAACAACAGCGGGAAGACGGTAACAGCACAAGTAAGTAAACGACTCATCCAAATAATTAGGAGAGTTCCGCCTAAAGGGTGACTACACAGGACCCCCGCCGGGCCGCTTTGGGTTACTTTCCAAAACATTTCCGCA
>NZ_JADPCJ010000036.1 GCF_015670795.1 Collinsella aerofaciens
CAGGCCCCGCCGACCGATTGCAAGCGGTCGGCGGGGCCATTGTGGCTCTTGACAGCGGATTGGGTCATATGAGCGAACGGGGCGGACGTGTTACCTCAGTCGATATACATGTCCTCCAATACAAACCGCACTCAAAGATTATGCAAGGTCGAATTATGCAAGGTTGCATAATATCGCACACTCAATCTAGTAGAGCCGAATCCGGCATTTCATGTGCGCCACTAAATAGCTAAATGCCGAACCGCTGCTCGAGGCGGCGCACATGGCGGCAGGGTATAATTTGATTGCCATAGATAGTAATTTGGAGGTGCCCCATGAATGCCCCCAACGCGCTCCAAAACATCCGCTCAAAACACCCCGTTGCATATGTGGTTCTCTATCTCTTTGTCGGCTGGGCATTGCTGGTTGTCATCACCCATGCCATAGCTTTTGGAGCAGAACTGCTGATAGCCAGCTCGGACCAGCCCGTCGTCAAATGGGAGACGACCGATGAGTGCACCGACGGAACCCGAACCGTCTACTACAACAGCCCGTCCCTCTATCAAGAGTTCAAGGTCAAGATAAAGGACTTCAAGATTGTCGATGCCGAGCTAGGCGTTTATTTGGCAATCGGAGCAACCATTAACGCCGAGCAAGTCGAGTACACGGACAGCCATGCGACGTATCGTATCGACCTCAGCATCCTAGGCCGACCGTCACGCACCTGTCTGCTCAAATGCGACATACGCGGCACCACACTACACATGTCCGAAATACAGATGCGCCCGGACAAGGGGTCCTCTTCTTGAGCAGTATACCCGCCTGCGCAGCTACTCCACCGGCTTGAAGATGGTGGCCTGACCGAAGACGCTGCGGATGAGGTCTTTGGCCTCGTCCTCGGTCTGCGGGATGCTCGGGGCTGCGCCCTGGTGGCCGAAGGGGCTGCCGGCGCCGGGGTTGGACTCCCAGGGAGCTGCAGAAGCGTCCTCCTCTTTGGGGGCAGCTACAGCGGACTTGGGCGCGGGCGTCGCACCCGGCACGTCGAACGGAGGAAGATCGTCCCCGCCAGCATCGGCAGCAAAGCCGCCGACCATGGCGTCGTCGTAGGGTACCTGCTCGGATTCCCACGGCGCGGACTGCGCGACAGGCTGAGCCTTGGGGGCAGCCGAGCGCTCGGGCGCACGGGGTGCGGGCTCGGTCGGGAGCTTACCCGTGGCAGGAGCACCGGCGGGGTTGTCGGAGCGTAGCCAGGGGGCTTTGCCCAGGTCAGACGACTTGGGCGCGGGCGAGACGGGCTTGGGCGCGGGTGTCGGAGCAGCCGGTTTGGGCGCCGCGGGCTTAGGCGCCGACGGGGTCGATGCCGCTACCGGTGCCGTTTGCTGCTGCGGCGCGCTGGCGCTCGAGGATACAGGGGCCGCCGAGGACACGGGTTGCGGGTCCGCAGATGCCGCAGCCCGTGCAGATGGAGAATGCTCCTCATGTTGAGGAGCCGGCGTGCCACCCCCATCCAGGACATAGTCGACGGTACGACGACCGAAGACCGCGCAGACCGTCGGCAGGACCACCGACTGCGTATCGGCGCGACCGAGCATCTTAATGGCAAAAGTCGAACCCGCGGGGAACGAGACCGTGAGCTTGGAGCCGTCGTCGGCCGTGGCGCGGGCGTTGAGCAAAAGCCCTGCGTAGGAAGCCTGACGTGCCTTGACACGCTCGACAACCTCGGCCCATTTGCGCTGCAGCTCTCCGGCATCCTCGACCGCGGGCGTCTCGGCAGCACCGGCGACGGCAACCTGGGCGGCATTGTTGGACTGGGGCTTAGGTGCCGGAGCTATGGCAGGCGCGGGGGCCGCAACGGGCTGAGGCGTCGGAGCCGGCGCAGGCTGAGGTGCAGGCGCAGGCTGAGGTGCAGGCGCTGCAGGCTTGGAAGCTGACACGGACGCAGAACGGGGCGAAGGCTGGGCAGCCGGAACAGCAGCACCACGGTCCCAAGGCATACCGCCCTGGCGCGCGGACGTAGCAGCGGGGGCAGCGGATGCCGCCGGGGCGGCAGCGCGGGCGCCCGAAATGAGCGTCGGCTGGTGGGCAGCAGCGGGTACGGATGCTGCAGGCGCGGCGGCCTGAGCAGCAGCCACGCTCGCCGGCACGGCGGCGTTGGCAACCATGGCCTCCAGGCGTGCCACGCGCTCGGCCAATGCCTCAATCGTTAAATCAGCCTCGGGACGCGCCAGACGCGTGCAGGCAATCTCGAGCACCAGGCGCACGTCGCTCGCGCCCCTCATCTCCAGTGCGGCATCGTCGAGCACTGTCAGCACACGAGCCAGGCGGTCGGCAGGATGCTCGCCAAAGGCAGCGGCCTCGGCAGCAAGCGCCTCGGCCTGCTCGGAGCCGCCCTCAAACAACTCGGCACGGGCACCGGTAACGCAGGCAACATACACGTCGCGCACGTGCGCCACCAGGTCGCGCGTCAGCTCCAGCAGATCGTTACCTTCCTCGACCTGCGCGCGAATAAGCCCATACAGCTCGGCAACATCGCGATCGGCAATGGCGCGGGAAAACTCGCCCAGAATCTGGTCCGAAACCTCGCCTAAAAGCGAGCGGGCGTCGTCCGCATGCACAGAACCGTTGCCAAAGACGCTCAGCTGCTCCAGCGTGGACAACGCGTCGCGCATGCCGCCCTTTGCATGGCGCGCCACGATAGCCAGCGCCTCGTCGTCGTAATCGAAGCCCTCCTGCTCGCACACGTATGCCAGGCGATGCTCGATATCCTCGTTGCCGATGCGATGGAAATCGAAACGCTGGCAGCGTGAGAGGATGGTCTCCAGAATCTTTTGCGGGTCGGTGGTGCACAGCACAAAGATCACGTGTGCCGGCGGCTCTTCAAGCGTCTTGAGCAGCGCGTTGAACGCCGCCGTCGTGAGCATGTGGACCTCGTCGATGATATAGATCTTGTACTTGCCGCGCACCGGGGCAAAGTTGACGGAGCTGATGATCTCCTCGCGCACATTGTCCACGCCCGTGCGGCTTGCGGCATCGAGCTCGTAGACATCCGGGTGGTTGCCCTCGGCAATGAGCTCGCACTCCTCGCAAGTACCGTCGGGCATGCAGCCGCTTGCACCCTCGGCGCGCGCTGCCTCGGCATTACGGCACAGCAGCGCCTTGGCCAGAATGCGCGCCATGGTGGTCTTGCCCGTGCCGCGCGGTCCGCAGAACAGGTACGCGTGGGACAGGCGTCCCTCGGTGATGGCGTGCTCGAGCGTCGAGACGATATGCTGCTGGCCCACCACGGAGTCGAAGGTGAGCGGGCGATACTTTCGGTACAACGATTCCATGGGTGCTCCCCCGGGTATACTGAGTCTTGTTGCCGCGACGGCCATGCGGTCGCACGGCATACTGCATTCATAATAACCCGTACGGCGAGCCCGCCGCGATAGGAGTCCAAAGAGCATGGCAGACGCAGAGAGCAACCTCGTTCCCTCCGAAGCAGCCGACCAGGTCGAGGTCGCGCTCGAGGAGCAGGCCGCAGCCGATGACGGCATCCTGTACCTCAACGAGTACCAGTACGAAAACGACCTGGTCACCGACTTCGCCCGCCTGGTCGCCTCGCCCAGGCGTCGCGGCTCGCTGTATGTCGCCGCGGCAATTGCCGCGCTCATCGGCATCGGCATGCTGGTGGCCGGCGGCAACTGGATCAAGTTTGGCGTCGTCCTGATCGTGTTCGGCGCCTTTTTGGCCTGGTGGAGCAAAAACCTGCACCACACCCTCGCCCGCGACTTTATCGACGCCGTCGAGGCCGACGAGTCCATGGGTGGCCGCTATCGCCGCGTCGCCGCCAACGAGGACGGCCTGATGGTTTGGGGCAAGAGCGGCAAGTCGCAGTTCTTCCCGTTTGAAAAGCTCGACCACGTGCTCGACGGCGAGCGCATCTTTGTGGCCATGTTCGCCGACCAGGGCGTGACGATCCCTAAGGAAACCTTTATTCGCGGCGATGCCGAGCAGTTTGGCACCTTCCTTAAGGCGCGCATCAACAAAAAACTCCGCATCGAGACCAAACGCAAGAAGATGAAGGCTGAAAAGGCCGCCGCCGAGGCCAAGCAGGGCGACAAGCCCCAGGAGACCAAGGGCAAGCAGCGCAAGCAGAAGAAGAACAAGAAGAAGCGCTAAGGCCAAGACAGACAGGCAGCCTCGCATCCCGTTATCCTCGCCATCCGCCCGAGCGTGCTACACTAGCAGCATCTATGCCACCGCGAACGGCTCGGCTCCGCGCCCGCCACTCGCAAACGAACTTTAAACGCACGAGGGTTGGCCATGCCGCTTTTCTCGCAACATACCGCCCGGTTCTCGCCGGACGTTCCTCTGGAGGGCACCAGCTCTCGCGAGCTGCTTAAGCGGTACCAGCCGCTCGAGACACTTGCGACCGGCGGTTTTGGCTCCATCGAGATCTGCCGCGACACGCATCTGCGCCGCCGCGTCGCCATTAAGCGCATCCCCCTTATCAACGGTGCCGGCATGCCCGCCAGCGACATCATGGATGTCCTGCGCGAGGCGCACACTGCCGCTATGCTTCAACATCCCAACATCGTGCAGGTCATCGACTTTACGCACGACACAGCCTATGCCTACCTGGTTATGGAATATGTCGATGGCATGTCGCTGGCCGAGTTTTTGCACCGCGTGGACGGCCACTCACTTACCTTTGACGAGGCCGCGGCCATTGCCGATGCCCTGGGCCAGGCGCTCACCTTCGCTCATAGTAATGGCGTACTCCACCTGGACATTAAGCCCGCCAACGTGCTCATCGACCACTCGGGCAATGTAAAGCTCACCGACTTTGGCATGGCGCGACTGTCGTCCGCCGGTGGCTTTGGCGGCTCACGCGGCGGCACCATCGGCTACATGCCGCCCGAGCAGCTCGATATCGAGACCGGCACGGTCGACGAGCGCGCCGATGTCTTTGCCCTCGCCTGTGTGATCTACGAGGGCCTGTGCGGCAGCGCTCCCTTTATGGCGGCCACGCCCGCCGACTCGCTCGACCGCATCATCGGCGGCGCCACCTATCCCAGCGAGCTGATACCACACTTTCCCCCGGGAGCCGAGGCCGCGCTCATGAGCGCGCTCTCCCCCATGCCGCAGGACCGCCCCAACAGCATCGAGGCATTTTGCGACCAGCTCCTTGCCGGTCTGGGCAGCGTGCGCGAGGGCCGTCGCAGCCTGGAGCAAATGGTTGGCGAGCTTTCGGATGACGAGCAGGAACTCGACGATATCGAGCCGTCGCACTACGAGGACGACGCCATCGAGGTCGACCCCGCACTCGGCTGGGCGGGCACGCGCTGGAGCCATGCGCGCGACTACACCATGCGCACTATCTCGGCGCTAACGTGCGGCACCTTTAGCTTTTTACTGATGCAAACGGCCGGGGTCGCGGCGCTTCCCGGCCTGGTCATTGCGGCCATCGCGATCGGAGCGGCGGCTGGCCTGGCCCCCCAGATTGGCTCGGCCATCTCGGCTGTGGGCTTTTTGGTGCTCATGGCCAACGCCACCATGCAGGCACAAGGCATCCTGTCGATGCTGCCCGTCGCGGTGATCTTTGCCGCCGCCATGTCCGGTTGGTGGATCGCCTGGGGTCGCACCGAGACTGCCGCGAGCGCCACGCTCACCTGTGCACTCGCGCTTGGCTGTCTGACCGGCAATACCTTCCTGGCAGCCGGGGTCGCCGCCGGCGTCGCGTCATTTTGGCTCGGCCCGGCAAGCGCCGCCGCGGCAACGGGCATGGGCGCGCTTTTTGCCCGCCTGGCGACAGTCGCGCTTTCAGCCGGAGGCGTGCTGGGGCTCGGTAACGTTGCCGCAGCGCTGGGAGACCCGCTCCTTTGGGCTGCCTTTGTGCTGGTCGCGGCAACTGCCGCAGCGTCATCCGCGCTGCTCAATGCCCATGCCAAGCGTGCCGATCAGGGCTCAAACCTTGCCGCAATCGCCGCCATCGCTGTCACCGGCATCGGCTGCGCAGCGGCGTCCTGTCTTGCACACCATATGGAAATTGCCAGCCTTGCAGCCGCGGTCGTCGCCAAGGCGGCGGTTGCGGGAACCCTATCCTCTATAATCGTTGGGATATGCCTATATTTGCTCGGATACCAAAGAACCTATACGGAGAGTGATCTTTCGTGAACTTCCTGAACATCTTCGAGGACCACGTGGCCGGCATCTTCGGTGCCACCCGTGCCCCGTTCTCCTTTAAGAAGCTTGCCAAGCAGGCCGCTCGCGACATGGAGGATCAGACTCTGGTGATTAACGGCGTCAACACGGCGCCGGCACTCTATACCATCCTTATCGCCGCCGACGACGATCCCATGCTCGCCCCGTTCTACCCCGAGCTTTCGCGCGAGGTCCGCGAGTTTGTGAAGGCGCAGGCCGAAAAGCGCCGCTATGTCTTTGTCGGCGAGCCCCTCGTGCGCTTTATGATCGATCCGCAGCTGCGCGCCGGCAAGTTCTCGGTCTTTGCCGAGAACGTCGATGCCCCCACGCTCGGCCGCCTGTACGAAGAAGAGCGCGCCTATCAAAACGGCCTGGGCCAGAACAACTCCGCGGCAAGCCGTGCCGCCAGCGCCCCGCGCGCCGGCCAGCAGCAGTTTGCTGCCCCGCAGCAGCAGCGCCCCGCCGCCATGCCCCAGCAGCAGCCGACGCCTCGCGCCGCCGCTCCCGACCCGCTTGCCGTGGCAGATCCCTTCGCGCCTAGCGTCCCCGACCCCGCCGCTCCTATCCCGGTGCCGCAGACCGTCTCGCGCGACGCGCTTGCCGGCATGGGCGGAGCCGCCGCGACCGGTGCCGCCGTGGGCCTAGGTGCCGCAGCCGGCATCGCCTCCAACATGGCGAGCACTCGTGCCCCGCAGCGCCCGCTCGCCCAGCTCGTCGACGTCGTGAGCGGCGAGAGCCATAGCATCACCTCCGCACAGGTGACCATCGGTCGCGAGCGCTCAGTTTCCGACATTGCCCTGCGCGACCCCAACGTGTCGCGCCGCCACGCCCAGCTCACCTTTACGGGCTCGGATTGGTCGATCGAGGACCTCAATTCCACCAACGGCACGCTCGTCAACAACCGCCGCATTACGCGCTGCCCGCTGCGCAACGGCGATCTGCTGACGTTTGGCCTGAGCACCTTTGAATTTAGGGGATAGTCGCTTATGAACATCGATATCGTCCTTTTTGCAGGCCGCATCGTCCTGGTCGCCCTGCTCTATATCTTCCTGTTCGCCGTCATGAAGACCGGCGTGGGACTTGTGCGCGGGCAGCGCCGCGACTCGGCTATCTGGACGATTGATGTGGACAAGGGTCCGCGCGGTATCCGCGGCATCCACGTAGACATGCTCGGCCCCGTCATCGTCGGTCGCTCGCCATCTTCGGACATCTGCATCAACGAACCGTTCGTCTCGGCCTCACATGCGCGCTTTTCGCTGCAGGGCCCGGCGCTCATCATCGAGGACCTCAACTCGCTTAACGGCACGCTCGTCAACGGCCGCCAGCTTGTTGAGCCCGCAACGCTGCGCGAGGGCGACGAAGTCCAGATTGGCGACGCGGTCATGAAGGTGAACCGTCGATGATCGACGAGGAGAACAAGTCCGCAACTATGACCGAGGCACCGGCCGCCGCCACAGCTGCGCCGGCCCACGCCGCTCCGGCGGGCTCCGCACCCGTGGAGCCCGAGGACACCGTGTTCTCCCTGCCTCTTTCGCATGTAACGCATGATATTTCGGATCTCGCCGATAACGAGGACGAAGAGGATGCCGTAGCGGCGCCCATCGGCGCACATGCTGCGGAACAGCCCACAGCGCCCGAAGCAACCCCGGCGCCGGCTCACTTTGCAGAGCCCGTCGCCGCGGCAATCAACGAGAGCGCTGCGGTGTTTGCGGCACCCGAGCCCGCCGCGCCGGCGTTTCCCATAGCCCCGGCATCCGAGGTTGCGCCCGCGTCTACGCCGGCGCCCGAGCCTATAGACGTCAGCCCGCAAGACGACGAGTCGACCGCCCGCGTGTCCGAGGAGCCCGACTCCCCGGACACCGACAATTCCGAATCAAACGCCGAGACCGACACCGTCTCTCCCGGTGACACCGCCGAGATCGACGTTGCTGCCGTTGAGGCCAAGCTCAAAGACCCCGGCTCGACCATGAGCTTTGAGCCCCTGACCGAGGAGCGCATCGAGACCGACTCGACCTATGATGCCGGTACCACCACGCAACTCATGTGGGGCGCCCGCTCCGACGTTGGCTGTGTGCGCCCGCACAATGAGGATTCCTACCTGGTGCAGTCGCCGCTCTTTTGCGTATGCGACGGCATGGGTGGTCACGCCGCCGGCGAGGTAGCCTCTTCTATCGCTGTCGAGACTATAGCCAAGACGGCCCCACAGTCCGCCGACGCAGCACGCCTGGCCGCAGCCGTCGAGGCAGCCAACGCCGCCGTAATCGAGGCGGCCCTGAACGGCCTGGGCAAGCCCGGCATGGGCTGCACAGCCACCTGCGCCTATATCGAAAACGATACGCTCGCCATCGCCCACGTGGGCGACTCGCGCGCCTACCTGCTCCACGAGGGCACGCTCATCCGCGTGACCCGCGACCACTCCTACGTGGAGGAGCTCGTGGACGCCGGCGAGATCACGGCAGACGAGGCTCGCGTCCACCCCAACCGTTCGGTCATCACCCGCGCACTGGGCTCGGACCCCGCCATGTATGCCGACCACTTCACTCTGCATATCGAGGAAGGCGACCGCCTGATCCTGTGCTCCGACGGCCTTTCGAGCATGATTCCCGATAGCGATATCGAGAACATCGCCACGCAGTCCTCAACCGCGCAAATCTGCGTCGACAACCTAGTGGACGCGGCGCTTGCCGCCGGCGGCCACGACAACGTGACCGTAGTAGTCGTTGACCTGGTTGACGATGGCGTCATGCGCGAGGCGCAACGCGTGCGTCGCCGCAACGTTACTATCGCCGCCATCCTGGCCCTCGTCTTTGTGCTGGCAGCTGGCATCTGGGCCTACACGGGTGTCACCGGCTCGTACTACCTGGGTACCTACCAGGGCAATGTCGCCGTCTGGCGCGGCCTGCCCGGCAAGCCACTCGGACTCAAGCTCCACTGGCTCGAAAGCGAAACCAGCATCAAGCTGTCCGACCTGCCCGAAGACACGCAAAACCGCCTCAAGGCGGGCATTCCGCAAACAAGTGTCGACGATGCGCAGGACACGATATCCAAGTACCGCCACCAGATCGACGAGGAGCAGACCCGCCAGGTGATCGACGCGCAAACGATTCGCGACAACACCAATCAGGGATCGACCTCCGAATCAGATTCCGAGAAAACCGCCGAACAGTCCGCCGAGGCCGAAGCCTCCGATAAGAATTAGAAAGGGAGTGCCGCTTATGAGTCGCCGCAACACCGAGCTGCTCTTGCTCATCGCCTCGGCGTTCCCCGTCATCCTGCTGTATGCGATGTACGTCCTCACCGCGGGCGCTGCCATCTCCTTTGAGACGCTCGCCGTACCGATCGGCCTCTTTGCCGCCTTTGCCGCGGCCCACATTGCCGTGCGCATCTTGGCGCCCGGTGCCGACCCCGCCATCCTGCCCATCGTATTTATACTTTCGGGCATCGGCATCACGTTCGTGACGCGTCTCGCCCCCGCTCTCGCCATCTCACAGCTCATCATCCTGTTTGTCTCGGTGGCGCTCATGGTGGGAACGCTTGCACTAGTCAAAAACCTCGACGTGGTCATGCGCTACAAGTACACCTTTGGCATCATCGGCATCATTCTGCTGATGCTGCCTATCTTTATCGGCACCACGATCTCGGGCTCCAAGCTGTGGATTCGCATCGCGGGCTTTACCATCCAGCCTGGCGAGTTCGCCAAGGTCTTTATCGTGCTGTTCCTGGCCGGGTACCTGGCCGAGAACCGCGAGCTACTCTCCATCTCCAACCGCAAGATCCTGGGCTTTAAGATCCCTCGCCTGCGACTGCTGCTGCCGCTGTTTGCCGTGTGGGGTGTGTGCCTGCTCGTCGTCGTCTTCGAACGCGACCTGGGTTCGGCCGTGCTGTTCTACACCATCTTCTTGCTGATGCTCTACGTTGCCACGGGACGATTCTCGTATGTCGTTATCGGTCTTGCGCTCTTGGCCGTTGGAGCCGTGGGCGCCTACAAGTTCCTGTCGCACGTTCAGGTGCGTTTCCAGGTTTGGGTCGATCCGTTTAAGGACGCCCAGGGCCAGGGCTACCAGATCGTCCAGTCGCTCTTCTCGCTTGCCGATGGCGGTCTGGTCGGTGTTGGCATCGGCAACGGCATGGCCAACAACATCCCTGTCGTCGAGTCCGACTTTATCTTCTCGGCTATCGGCGAGGAGATGGGCCTTTTGGGCGGCGGCGCCGTGCTCATCCTGTTTATGCTCTTTGCCGTGCGTGGCCTCACCACGGCTGCCCGCGCTAAATCCGACCTCGCCGCCTTTAGTGCCACGGGCCTTACGGCAGCCATCAGCTTCCAGGCCTTTTTGATCGTAGGCGGCGTTACCCGCCTGATCCCGCTGACCGGCGTCACCTTGCCCTTTATGAGCCAGGGCGGCTCCTCGCTGCTGGCGAGCTTTATCATCGTCGCGCTCCTGCTGCGCGCCGGTGACGAGGCGACCGGACGCGAGGCCGAGCTTACCGGCACCGGCACCATGGCCGCCATCTCTGACGATCAGGTCGCATCTGCCGCCGCCCCGACGGGCACGCGCTTTGCCACCTCGTCTTCCTACGGCAGCGGCAGCCATTCCGTCGGCTCGCGCATGCGCCGTCGCCTGCTCGACACACCTGAATCCGGTGTGCTCGGCCGCGTGGCGCTCGCCAACCGTCTAACCCGCGCGGTGCTCGCCTTTACGGCGCTGTTCGCCATCCTTATCGGCAACCTCACCTATGTCCAGGTCATCAAGGCCAAGGACTATCAGGACATGCCGACCAACAACCACACCATCGCCCGCTCCAAGTACATCCAGCGCGGTTCCATCATCACGTCCGACGGCGTGACGCTGGCCGAGTCGCTGCAACAGGAGGACGGCACCTACGTACGCTCCTACCCCAACGGTAACCTGGCAGCGCACGTGGTTGGCTACGTGAGCCAGCAGTATGGCACCACCGCCATCGAGAGCGTCATGAACGATACGCTCACCGGCTCCAAGGATTACTCCAGCTGGAACAACGCCATCGCGTCGCTCGCGGGGCAGACCCAGCCGGGCAATACCGCCAAGCTCACCATCGACTCGCGCATCCAGACGGCTGCCGAGCAGGCGCTCAAGGGCTTTAAGGGCGCTGTGGTGGTCATGGATCCGCGCACCGGCGCGGTCCTTGCGTGCGCGAGCTCGCCCACCTACGACAACACCAACATCGATGCGCTGCTCCAGTCGGGCGGCGGCGAGGACGGCTCCATGTATGACCGTGCCATGGACGCGCTGTACACCCCGGGCTCGACCTTTAAGGTCGTCACACTCTCCGCGGCGCTCGAGACCGGCACCGCCAGCCTTACCAGCACGTACCAGGCGCCCGGCTCCATGGATATTGGCAACGCGCCGGTCACCAACTCTGCCAACGAGAGCTACGGCACCATCAGCCTGCAGCAGGCCTTCGCCGTGTCGTCCAACGTCGTCTTTGGCCAGGTGGCAAACGAGGTCGGTGCCAGCTCGCTCGTCCAGTTTGCCAACGCCTTTGGCTACGGTCAAAAGCTCGGTCAGGATCTGACCTCCGCGGCTTCCATCATGGCCGACCCGTCGCTTATGACCGAGTGGGAGACCGCTTGGGCAGGCGCAGGCCAGCCCGTCGGCATGGACCACACGCCTGGCCCGCAGACCACCGTTATGCAGAATTGCGTGATCGCTGCCGCTATCGCCAACAGCGGCGTAGTCATGGACCCGTTCTTTGTGTCCCAGATACTCGCCCCGGACGGAACCGTGGTTAAGACCACGCAGTCCCGCTCGCTGGGCCAGGCTGTCAGCTCCGCCACGGCCGACCAGGTCAAGCAGGCCATGCTCGCCGTCGTCCAGTCCGGCACCGGCACCGATGCCCAGATTCCGGGCGTCAAGGTTGCCGGCAAGACCGGTTCGGCCGAGACCGGCGGCACCAACGTCAACTCGATGTTCGTCGGCTTCGCACCTTACGATTCACCCACGGTTGCCATCTCGGTGGCCCTGGAGGATTACGACAAACACGACGTCGAGGCGGCCAAGATTGCCGGCATCGTCCTGACCGCGGCGCTCGCCGCACAGGGAGCGTGATGCCCGTGATCAAAGCGGATACTTGGGGCGCGCCGCGGCCGATGAGCTAGCGGCAACGCGCCACACGGCCCCAGCGGCCACACATTTGGTACTACACACATCGTTGAGCGAATAGTTATGTTAGGAGCAGGAATGGAACAGAGGGTCCTCGGGGGAAGATACCTCCTTAAGGATAAGGTGGGAACGGGCGGTATGGCGACCGTCTTCCGTGCACAGGATCAGGTCCTCGACCGCACGGTTGCCGTCAAGATCATGCTGCCGCAGTATGCCGGCGACGCCACCTTCGCCGCCCGCTTTAAGCAGGAGGCCCAGGCAGCGGCCGGCCTGTCCTCCCCCTATATCGTGGGCGTCTACGACTGGGGCAAGGACGGCGACACCTATTACATCGTCATGGAGTACCTGCGCGGCACCGACCTTAAGAGCGGCATCAAGAGCCACGGCGCCCTCGACCCCAAGAAGGTCGCCCAGATCGGCTCGCAGATCAGCTCCGCGCTTTCGGTCGCCCACAAGCACGAGATCATCCACCGCGACATTAAGCCGCAGAACATCATGGTGCTGCCCGACGGCAACATCAAGGTGATGGACTTTGGCATCGCGCGCGCCAAGAACAGCCATCTCACGCAAGACAACAACGTGCTGGGAACCGCCCACTACGTCAGCCCCGAGCAGACCCGCGGTCAGGACCTCGGCCCCACCTCGGATATCTACTCGCTGGGCGTCGTGATGTATGAGTGCGCCACCGGCCGCGTTCCCTTTGACGGTGACGACGCCATCTCGGTCGCACTCAAGCAAGTCAACGAGCTGCCTATTCCGCCGAGCCAGATCAACTCCGGTGTCGACGCCGACCTTGAGCGCATCATCCTCAAGTGCATGGAGAAGGACCCGGCAAACCGCTTCCAGACCGCCGACGAGCTTCGTCAGGTGCTCAACAGCTACCTGTCGGGCCGTGCCGTCAACGTCTCGGAGCCCACGCGCATCATCGGTGCCCCCGGTGAGCTGGGCGCCACCAAGACTCGCGAGCTTTCCGATCAGACGCGCGCCATGGTGCGTCCCGTCTCGGGCGTGAGCGGCCAGAATACCGCCCGTAGCTCGGTTTCGGGCTCCACCGGCTCCTACGAGGTCGAAAAGCCCAAATCCAACAAGAACAAGATCATCGCCGCCGTGGTGGCAGCCGTTGCCGTCATCGGCATCGTGGTGGCCTTTGCCACAGGACTCTTTGGCGGCGAGCAGGTCACCGTGCCCGATGTGCTGGGCAAGGACCAGCAGACTGCCGTCGAGCTGATCAAGGAAGCCGGCCTCGAGGTCGGCACCATCGACCAAAGCTACAACGACGATGTCGACGAGGGCAAGGTCGCCGAGCAGACGCCCAACGGCAACACCAAGAAGGCCAAGGGCACCAAGGTGAACCTGGTAATCTCCAAGGGTCCCAAGCCCTCCGAGAAGGTTGAGGTTCCCCGGCTTGTCGGCCTGACCAAGGACCAGGCCGAGGCCGCGCTGGCAAGCGTTGGCCTGAAGGGCAACGCCTCCGAGGAGGCCAACGAGGCCGATGAGGGCCAGGTCTTTGAGCAGGGCACCGAAGCCGGTAAGGAAGTCGCGAAGGGCACGACCATCTCGTACAAGGTCTCGAGCGGCCCGGATACCACGTCCGTCCCCGATCTGACCGACATGACAGAGGCCCAGGCGCGCAACGCCCTCGATATGGCAGGCTTTGGCGTCGACGTTAGCTACCAGGAGAACGACTCGGTTACCGAGGGCACCGTGATCAGCTGGAACCCCAGTGGCAAGCAGAAGCCCGGCGCCACGATTACCGTCGTCATTGCCAAGAAGTCCGGCAAGGCCAGTGTTCCGGGCAACCTGTACGGCAAGAGCATCTCCGCCGCCGTCACCGCGCTCAACAACGCCGGTTTCTATAACATCGGCTTCTGTGACCAGAACGGCAATCCCGTAAGCGGTAACGAGGATGCCACCGTTACGGGCGTCTCCCCCACTGGCAAGCAGTCCACCGACAGCACGATTACGCTGACGGTCGCACTTTCTGGCTCGGGTTCGGGCTCTGGCTCGGGCACGGGTGACGATTCCGGTACGACCAACTAGTCGCCACCCCACCGCTCATCACGGCTCTCGCCGCAAACATATTCGCTCACAGGCGCCCGCTTGCTCCCCCAGCAAGCGGGCGCTTCGTTTTTGACATGGCATTGAACCAGAAGAGCCCGGCGCCGTAGCGGTACCGGGCTCGACAAATCTCTGGTGCTCCGGGCGGATTCGACCCCCCCCGCGGGGAAATTGCTGACGCGGGTGTCGACGGCTCGAATCCTGCCGGCGGTCCCCACAAACCAGAAACGGCGCCGCTCTCGCGACGCCGTCATAATCTTCTGGTGCCCCCGGGCGGATTCGAACCGTCGACACCCGCTTTAGGAGAGCGGTGCTCTATCCCCTGAGCTACGGAGGCATGTTGTACTAGTGTAGCAGATTTACGCCGTTGTAATACAGCGTATAGCCACTCTTCGAAGTTGCGGTGGAACAGCCCTCCGGAAAGTGTGTCCCACTATCCAGGCAAATTCTGGGTCAAACTTTCCCAATGGGACCTCGCTGGAAACAGTGTCCCAGAATTTCGGCTCGAAACGGGACACGGTTTCCCAAACGACCCCGTTCCGGAAACTACATCCCGGAATCGGCGCTCGAACTGGGATGCACTTTCCCAATCGAGCCCCATGGGAAACTGCGTCCCACTTTGGGGGGCGCTCTTTAATGACTAGTTACCTTTGTGGAAGAGGTTTTTGATAACGGAGGGGATGCTCTTGGCGCCCTTGGCAGTCACATCGATAAAGTCGGGCGAACGCACGAGCTTATCCTCGTCGACGTACTTGCGGACAGCACGAAGCGTCTCTTTGTCGTCGCGCGTCGAAAACGTAAAGTGACCGTTGTCCTTGGTGAAGATGGCAAAACGAGTGATCTTCTTGGTGCCGCGTAAAACCTCGGCGGCAATATAGTCGACCTCGTCCCACGGGATCTGAATAAAATCCTCGGGATTGCGCTCGTTGTAATACTCGAACGCCTTATTGCCCACCATCACGTTACCGTGGCTGGTAAGCCCCATCAGGCAGGTTGCCGGCGTTGCCAGATCGACCGTGCTGTTCTGAGATTGCGCCATGCGCGCCTCGCCCTCCAAATAAAACAATCGGACCGCATCCAGTGTACCCACCGGGTGCGGTCCGTTTCAATGGCTCAAAAGCCCTTGCCTAGCAATTCTCGGTCTTAAGCCGAAGCGTACTTACATGAAGCCGCAGAAGCGACCGATGATGCCGACGGCGAAGAGAGCCAGGATGATGACGATCGGGCTGACCTTCTTCTTGAGGAGCTTGCAGACCAGCAGGGTCAGGCACACGGCGGCAAGGCCGGGGATGAGCTGATCGAGGTTGGCCTGAAGCGTGGTGACCTTCATCTGATCAAGGGCGGTAGCACCGACGGAGTTGTACATCGTCAGCGCTTCCTTGATACCCTCGGAACCGGAGGGCAGGCTAGCCCAGTCGATAAAGGCGCCAGCAGACTGCTTGACCGTGGAGACGATCGGGGTGAAGGAAATGGACACCCAGCGCTCGACCAGGGCGCCGATGATGAACATACCCAGGATGGAAGCGCCCTCGGTGACCTTGCCCATCAGACCACCGGAGAGGTCCTTGGCGATGGAGGAGCCGACCTTGTAGCCAAACTCCTGCGTGTACCACAGGAAGGCGTAACGGATGATGTTCCACGCGAAGAAGAACAGCAACGGACCGGCGATGCTGCCGGACAGGGCCAGGGAAGCGCCCAGAGCGCCCAGAATCGGGCGAAGGGTGAACCAGAAGACGGGGTCACCGACGCCGGCGAGCGGGCCCATCATACCGACCTTGACGCCCTGGATGGCGACGTCATCGATCGGAGCACCGTTGGCGCGCTCCTCCTCGAGGGCGAGGGTAACGCCAATGACGGGGGCGGAAACATAGGGGTGGGTGTTATAGAACTCCAGGTGGCGCTTAAGAGCGGCAATCTGGTCATCCTTGCTGGTGTAGAGCTTCTTGATCGCAGGGATCATTGCGAAGCACCAGCCGCCGTTCTGCATACGCTCGTAGTTCCACGAGCCCTGAAGGAACTGATGACGGAAGCAAACCTTCTTGCGGTCAGCCTTGGTGAGCTGAATCTTGTTCTCTGCCATATGTATCACTCCCCTCCTACTCGTAATCGTTCAGAATGTCGCCGAGCGGGTCGCCGGAGCCACCGCCCATGCCGCCACCCTGCTTGGCCAGATCCTTAAGGCCAAGGTAGATGAGGGCAAGGGAGATGCCGATGAGACCAAGGGCGATCAGCGTGAGCTGAGGGATGGCAGCAAGGACAAAGCCGAGGACGAAGAACGGCCAGGTCTCCTTGGTGGCCATCATGTTGATGACCATGGCGTAACCGACGGAAGCGACCATGCCGCCGCCGACAGCCATACCGCCGGACAGCCAGTCGGGCATAGCGTTAAGCGCGTTGGTAACGGCCTCGGCCGGGATGACGCACAGAAGCACTGCCGGGATGGCGATACGAAGGCCCTGCATGAGGATGGCAGCATACTGCCAGCGCTCGATGCCGGAGAAGTCGCCCTTCTCGGCGCAACCGTCCATGGCGTGAGCGATAGCGGTAGCAATGGTACGGCAGATCATGGTCAGGAACAGACCAGCGACCGACAGCGGGACGGCGACGGCGATGGCGGCGGTAACGGCCTTTGCCGAATCAGTGGCGCCACCGTTGAGGGCGAGCACCATGATGATCGAAGAAGCGACCGAGGCCAGAGCGGCGTCAGGCGCGACAGCGGCGCCAACGTTAGCCCAGCCAAGGGCCATCATCTGGAGCGAACCGCCCAGGAGGATGCCCTCCTGAAGGTGACCGGTTACGAGACCGATAAGCGTGCATGCCACGAGCGGCTGATGGAACTGGAACTCATCCAGAATGCCTTCCATACCGGCAAGCAACGCGACAATCGCAACAAGCAGAATAGTGATTGCAGACATGTATCGGACCCTCCTTTACTATGCTTGAGCGGCCAGTTCGGCCTTAGCTTTCTTCAACATGGCGTCGAGATCCTCGGAGGAATCCGAAGGAACCTTGCGGACCTCGAACTTGACGCCCTTGGCCTTGAGAGCCTCGAGAGTCTTAACGTCGTCATCGCCCATAGCGACGGCGTTGGTGACGACGACCTTGCCCTTGGAGTGAGCCATGGAACCGATGTTGACTTCCTTGATGTCGACGCCGGCCTCGATGGCCTTGAGCAGATCCTGCGGGTTCTCAAAGAGCAGCATGGCCTTGGTGTCACCAAAGCGCGTGTCCTTGACGACCTCGGCCATCTTCTTGATGGGAACGACGTTGGCATGGACTCCCGGAGGGGCAGCCTGCTCGATCATGGTCTTGCGGAGCTCGTCGTGAGCAACGCCGTCGGAAACCACGATGATGCGGTTGGGGTTGATCTGCTTGGTCCACGTGGTGGCCACCTGACCATGCAGCAGACGGGTGTCGATACGGACGTGGGCAATCTTGATGTGCCCGTCGCCGATGACCGTTCCCGGAGGGATGGCGCCTGCAGGAGCAGCGGCGGCCGCAGCCGGCTTCTTCTCCTCGGGCTCCAGAGACTCGGGCTTGACGCGCACGCCAGCCTTAGCCTCAGTCACGAGATGTTTTGCGATCGCATGTGCAGTGTTCTTTGCGTCAAAGCGCTGCGAATATGCCTCGATGAGCATAGGCAGGTTGACACCGGTGACGATAGCCCAGGAATCGTGGCCCTCGATGAGCCCGCTGATCTGGTTGAACGGCGTGCCGCCCCACAGATCAACGAGGAAGAGCACCTGCTCCTGGTCCTCGAAGGAAGCGACTGCTTCCTCGACCTTGGCACGGAAATCGTCGGGGCCCATGCTCGGCTCGAGCGAGACCACGGCAACAGACGGCTGATCGCCAAAGACCATCGAGCCCGTCTGCTTGATTCCAGCTGCCAAGTCCCCGTGGCTAGCAAGAACAATACTTACCATCACATAACCTCCTTTTTGTCTACGTATTTCCTACACGACATGAAAGGAGTATACCTGTTTGGATTGTGGAATTATAGCTAAATTCGCAAAAGGTTGGATTATTTGTTTAAACGTCTAAGTTTGTTACAAATTGATTACGTTGCCGGTTTACAGCTGGTTGATTTCCGATCCCAACCGAACACATTGAGCTGACGGCACGCTCCCGCAGTTAACCGAACGCCCCCGAGGTCCTATCCGGGCCCCGGGGGCGGCATTTTCCCAGTTGAAGGAATGGTGGAGATGTGTTTCGATGGGTCCGGTGGCCATGCTCC
>NZ_JADPCJ010000037.1 GCF_015670795.1 Collinsella aerofaciens
GGCGCGATGTGCCGGGAGGGCGCGGAATAGACATAGCCCCCGTCCCGGCGAGCCGGGCGGCCTTCGGGGATACCCCCTATTTCGCTGTGCGCGCGGAGCCCTCCGCATGCGCCTCGACAGACTTGGGGAACCCCGCCGAAGGAATGGAGTGCGGGCCGACAGAACGGTATCCGCGGATATGAGACTGAGCCGAAGGCGTCGACGACATGCCGGGGGCGGACCGGGACGGGTTAACGGCAGGCCCCGCCGACCGATTGCAAGCGGTCGGCGGGGCCATTGTGGCTCTTGACAGCGGATTGGGTCATATGAGCGAAAGCCCGCCAGAGCGAGCAAGGTGCCTTGAAACAAGGCGGCATTGATCTTTTGATCATGCCGCCGAAGTTGAAAGGCAGATTGCCGCTCTGACGGGCTTGCAGCGTCGAGCAGTTACGGCGTTTGGTAAAACGCCGTAACTCCCCTAGCTCATCATGGCTTTCATCATCTCGTTGGTTGCGGAATCGTCGGCAGACCACTCGCCGTCGTCATTGCAGGAGTACTTGAAGGTGACCTTGGTGTCCTTGGTCTTAGCAGCCTTGGTCACATCGACCATAACCTGACCGGCCATCTTGTACAGCTCGTCATCGGAAGGCATCGAATCGAGCGCGGCGACCTTCTCCTGGTACTGGGTGGCAAAATCCTCAACGATCTGGTTCATGGACTTGCAGGTAATGGTGACCTCGGCAGTCGCGGTGCCCTTGTCCTCGTCGACCGTCACGTCGCCGATCTTGTAGTCAAAGCCCTCGAGATAGCTCTTGGCGTACTCCTTGGGATCGATGCCCAGCTGCTCAAACTCGTCGCCCGAGGCCTCTTCCAGGCCGGCGAGGAAGTCGTCGCCACCGTTCTTGACCTCGTCAAACTGCGTCGTAAGATCCTCGGTGATGAGCTCCTCAACCGAAGGACCTCCGCAACCGGAAAGCACAACCACGCACGCGACCAGAACAGCCATCAGGGGCGCAAGCAGCAGCTTCTTCTTCATGACATTCCTCCCAACAAGCGGCACCGCGCTTCCCGACGCGGTGCACGTCGTAACAATAAGGCCATACTAGCCGCTAACGAACACCCCCGGCAAAGCAAAGGCGCAGTCGGCTCGATTTAACGTCCGAACGGTTTACCGGTCCGCCCAACGCGCAATAAAACGTTCCGCCGCATTGTAATAAAAAAGGGTGGTCGAACGATTCGACCACCCCAAAACACCCTTATGTTGCCGCGGCTTACTTGCGGACGACCTTAACGATGACATCGCCGGCGGCGACAGCGGAGTCAGCCTCGACGGCGAGCTCGACGTCGGCGAACTCGGCGGTGTTGGACACAGCCACGACGACGCAGTCCTTATAGCCGGCAGCGGCGATCTTGGCGCGGTCGATCTTGAGCATGGGCTGGCCAGCCTTAACGACATCGTCAGCCTTGACGAAGCCCTCGAAGCCGTCGCCGTTCATGTTGACGGTATCGACGCCAACGTGCACCAAAACCTCGATGCCGCTATCGGACTGCAGGCCCACGGCGTGACCCATGGTGACGGTCACCTTGCCGTCGCAGGGAGCGTAGACCAGATCGTCCTCGGGCCACACGGCGCAGCCCTTGCCCAGCACCTCGCCGCTAAAGACGGGATCGGGCACGTCGGCCATCTTGATGACCTTGCCCTTGACGGGCGAGCACAGCACGTCGGCGCCGGCAGAAGTAGAGATGGAGGCAGGAGCAGCGGCAGCCGCGGGCTCAGCCTTCTTCTTGAACATGTCAAACAGACCCATACGTTTTCTCCTCTTGATTAAGCGCAACGTTATGCGCATGCCTATGGTGATTATAGTGCCAAATGGCCAAATTGCTAAGGTGAGGGCTCGAATCGAGAGCCCTTCCAAGCCCTTCCCAAAACCTTTTACCAGTGGCACTCATATTGTCGATTACTCCAAGCCCTCGGTGCCGTTGGACTTGATGATCTTCTGATATGCGAAGAAGCTGTCCTTGCGGCGGCGCTCGTAGGTACCGGTGCCGTCGTCGTACTTATCGACGTGGATGAAGCCGTAGCGCTTGCGCATCTCGCCAGTGCCGGCGGAAACCAGGTCGATGGGACCCCACCAGGTGTAGGCGATCAGGTCAACGCCGTCGGCGATGGCCTCGCCCATAGCCTTGATGTGGCTCTGCAGATAGGCGATGCGGTACGGGTCGTGGATGGAGCCGTCCTCCTCGACCTCGTCGTAGGCACCCATGCCGTTCTCGACCACCATCAGCGGAATCTCGTAGCGGGCGTAAATCTCGTTGAGGGCGATGCGCAGGCCCAGCGGATCGATCTGCCAGCCCCAGTCGGTGGACTCCAGATAGGGATTCTTGCCGCCAAAGGTCATGTTGCCCTCGGTCATCTCGTGGTCCTTGTGGGTGCCCACGGTGCCGGACATGTAGTAGCTAAAGGTGTAGAAATCAACCTTGCCGTCGGCGATATCCTGCAGGTCGCCGTCCTCCATCACGAGCTCAACATCGTTCTCGGCCCAGAAGCGCTTGGCATAGAACGGGTACTTGCCGCGCACCTGTACGTCGGAGCAATACCAGTTCATGGTGTTCATCTCCTGCTGCGTGGCGAACACGTCGGCCGGATCGCACGTGGCGGCATAGGAGAGGATGAAGCAGTCCATGTTGCCCATCTTAAACTGCGGGTAATGCTCGTGGGCATAGCGCACGACGCGGCCGCTGGCGACAAACTGGTGATGCAGCGCCTGCATACGAGCCTGCGGCGTGGTATGGACCGCCGATGCCGGACCCTCAAAGCCCTGAATCATGCTGGTCTCAAAGAGGTTGCCCATGTCCTGAGTACCGCAGTTGATCTCGTTGAAGGTGAGCCAGAACTTGACCTTGTCCTGATAGCGGTCGAAGACGGTCTGGCAGTACTTCTCAAAGAAGCTGATGAGCTCGCGGCTCGCCCAGCCGTTGTATTTCTCGACCAGGTGATAGGGCATCTCGTAGTGCGAGAGGGTCACGAGCGGCTCGATATTGTGGGCGCGCAGGCAGTCGAAGACGCGGTCGTAGAAGGCGAGACCGGCCTCATTGGGCTCAGCGTCGTCGCCGTTGGGGAAGATACGGCTCCAGGAGATGGACATGCGGAACATATTGAAGCCCATCTCGGCGAACAGCGCGATGTCCTCCTCGTAGTGATGGTAGAAATCGATACCGTCATGATTGGGGTAGAAGCGGTTGGGGTCGATGTCGATCGTAATCTGACGTGGCTCTTTGTAGCTGCCGCCCAAGAAATGGTCGTCGACGGAAGGACCGCGGCCGTCCACGTTCCAAGCGCCCTCAAACTGGTTGGCGGCGGTGGCGCCACCCCAATAGAAACCCTTGGGGAACTTGATGTTTGCCATGAGCATCTCCTTTGCATCGCGGGTCGATAATCCGAGTATCGCCTGCGCACGGGACGGGCAGAAGCGGGCGCGCCAAACCCGACACTTCTTTTCGCGCCCACGGACCGCCGCCGCCCCGTCCCTGACATTTCCTGATACCGACCAAAAAAGGGACAGGTTTATTTTGGAAGGTTTTATCTGGGCAAACGCCGGCGGTAGGCGGCCGGCGTGCAGCCATAGCGCTCGGCAAATTTTTTGTAGAAGAAGCTCGTATTGGCATAGCCCACCTCGCGCGCTGCGGCCTCCGCAGTAGCACCGGTATCGAGTAGAGCCGCCGCGCGTGTCAGGCGGCTCTCCTGCACGAGCTGCATAAACGTGCGGCCCGTCTGCCGCTTGAGCAGCGCGCTCGCGTAGTTGGGACTCAGGTGCAGGTGGTGGGCTAAGTCGTCGAGTGTGCAATCGCAAGCATGCCGCTCGATGTAGCTCATCGCCGCCGCAACCTGCGCCGAGGGAAGCGCGGGGCCGTCCGTTTGCAGCAGCGCGGCCTCGTAGCTTTGCATGAGCTCGACCAGCAGCAGCTCAAACAGCCTCGACACGATCTGGGCGCTCGCTGCCGTCGGCTCCAGGAGCTCGCACAACATCTCCTGTATATACCGGCGCACCCGACGGCTAGCGCCCGTGCGGAAATGCACACGCCCGCGATGATCGGTCTCGTCGTTAAGTGCGTTGAGCAGGAACTGTGAGACAGCGCTTGTGGACGAAAGGCTTTGCTCCAGGCTGCGGCACAGCATCGGCCGTGAAATGACAATGCTCAACATCAGGTCGTGCTCGCCGAGCTCGCCTACGGCATGCGGGCAGGCGGCATCGAGCAGAAGTACCTCGTTTTGGGCGAGCGTGAGTTGCGTACCATTGACAACCTGTGGCGCGCTCCCTCGATAGACATAGCTGATTTCGACATAATCGTGCACGTGCTCCGGCACGGGGTTAAAGCGCGAGTTGCGCACAATCGACAGGCCCTCGGGCATGCCTTCTTGGTGCAGGGCGTACGCCGCGTTACCGATTTTACGGACATGCCTGCCATCGATATCTACCTGTTGCCCCTGTCTAAATGCATCGTTCCAGTCATAGCGGGCGCCCGCGCAGTAAGCGCGCTCGCTATCGGTCAGCTCGAGCAAAAGATTGTCCAAACGTGCGATATCCATAGCGCCACCATCGTTGATTTAGTCATATTCTGCCGTGGTTTTGATATTAGCAGGGCAGCGCGGACGACGTACCCTGAACTCGCAAGGGTTTAGAAAGTTGGTTCTGGCATGTGGCACGCGTCCCAGCGCTTCGCCAAGCAACTGTGGGGTGACGTTTGCCCAGATAAAACCGACCAAAATAAACCTGTCCCTTTTTTGGCAGGTTTTGAAGGAGTGAGTATGGCGGCATACGACAACCATGTGCTTCCGTTCTTGTGGCTCAAGGGCGAGGCGCACGAGACGATTACCGAATACTTGGAGCAGATTGCCGGTGCGGACATCCGCGAGGTCTGCCTCGAATCGCGCACGCATCCCGAGTTTTGTCGCGACGGCTGGTGGGCTGACCTGCGTTTTATCATTGGCGAGTGCAAGCGCTTGGGGTTGAAGATCTGGCTGCTCGACGACGCCCATTTCCCCACGGGCTACGCCAACGGCGCGCTTGCGGGCGAGGATGTTGACCCCGCGCTTAAGAAGACCGTGCTCAAACATCGCACGGTTACGGTCGTTGGTCCCCAGCCGTCCACGGTCATCAAGCTCGGCAATCTTATGGATCCCACGGAGCGCTTTGTGGGTGCGGCGACTTTCGACGCCGCCGGCGCACCGCTCGACTTTGAGCTCTCCGTTGAGCAGGCCGACGGCACCCCCGCCCGCCTGCGTTTTGACGCGCCCGCCGGCATCACCACCGTCGAGCTCTTCGTCACCAGCCAAAAAACCGGCTTTCGCGATGAGTACATCAACATGGTCGACGCCGATTCGTGCCGCGCGCTCATCGATGCCGTCTACGAGCCCACGTTTGAGCATCTGGGCGACGAGTTCGGCTGCACCATCCTGGGGTTCTTTACCGATGAGCCGGGCTTTATGAACGAGAAGGGCACGGCTCTCGACGATGCTTCTACCAGCAGCTTTATTGGACGCGGCGATATGGCGCTGCCATGGTCGGACGAACTTGCGCGACGCTTGCACGAGGCGTTGGGCGCGAGCTGGCTTGCCGAGCTGCGCGGCCTTTGGACGCGCGACCCCGCCGGCGCTCGGGTCCGCCACACCTACATGGACATCGCCACGCAACTCTACCGTTCGTGCTTTGACGAGCAGATTGGTGACTGGTGCCGCGAGCGCGACGTTATGCACATTGGCCATGTAATCGAGGACAAGAGCTGCCACACACGCTTGGGCCAGGGCGCTGGGCACTATTTCCGCGCTGTCGCCGGTCAAGACATGGCGGGCATCGATGTGGTTATTAACCAGCTCGCCCCTGGCATCGACCACGGCCCTTACAGCTACTTCCACGGCGCATGGAACATGGAGTTCTTTACCTACGCGCTTGCCAAACTGGGTTCTTCGGCCGCGCGCCTCGACCCCAAAAAGCAAGGGCGCTGCATGGCCGAGGTCTTTGGCGCCTTCGGCTGGCACGAGGGCTTGCGTGAGATGAAATGGATTGCCGACCACATGCTCGTCCGCGGCGTCAATTGGTTTACGCCGCACGCGTTTAGTATGGCGCCCTTCCCCGATTGGGACTGCCCGCCGCACTTTTACGCGCACGGCAACAACCCGCAATGGCCGCACTTTGGCCAGCTCATGAGCTATATGAACCGTACAGCAACGCTGCTTTCGGGAGGCTATGCCACGCGTCCCGTTGCCATCCTGTACCATGCCGATGCCGAATGGGCCGGTAGCGCCATACCTATCGAGCGCGTGGCGGCAGAGCTCACGCGCGCGCAGATCGACTTGGATTTTGTGCCCGCCGAGGCTTTTGAGGATGAGGACCGTTACGAGGTTTCTATTGCCGATGGAATGCTAACCGTAAACGATTGTCGTTACCAAGCGTTTGTTATGCCAGGAGCTTCATTTATTGGCTCGGCGACGGCGCAGGCCGTGAGGCGCATGATGGCGGCGGGCGTTATGGTGCTTGCCGTCGACGAGGTGCCGAGTGCGCTTTACGACGCCGATGGCGCGGTTGAACTGGGTGAACTTGCAGCGACTCCGCTTGCCGATACGGCGGGCGTACTGGCGAGCGTTGGGCTGCAGACGGTTGTCACCGACACGCCCCAGCCCTGGTTGCGTGCGCTTCGTTACGAGCGGGCGGACGAGACTTACGTTATGCTCGTCAACGAGCACCCACGCGAGCGCATCGACTGCACAGTTGCACTTGCGACAGGCGAGCGCCTTTGCGGCACGCGGCTCGACCTGCTAAACGGTGCCGAGCCCGTTGCGTTTGATGGCGCGTTGGAGCTCGCACCCTTCGAGAGCTGCTTCGTTGTTTTGAAGACGGACGGCGAGCTTGAGTCCAGGGACGACGCGGACATGGGCTCGAGTGATGCGCTCGCCCTCGACATCAACGACCCTTGGACCGTTGCCCTCTCCCCTGCCGGCGGCAATGGCGCCTTTGGTGAACCACAAAAGCTCAAGCACCTGTGCGACCTTACAGCCGATCTGTTCACCGGCACCTGCGGCACCTACCGATATCATGCGTCGTTTGAGCTGGCCAACGATTGCGCCGACGCCGCAATCGACCTGGGAGATGTCTACGAAGTCGCGACACTTACGCTCGACGGACGCCCGCTCGGCACACGCATCTGCCCGCCCTATCGCTTTGCCATCGACCCGCTTGCTGCCGGCACGCACGAACTCACCGTCGACGTCATCAACACGCTCGACCATGCGGTCCCCGACATCTTCGCCCTCACCGAGCCCGTCGCCCCCAGCGGCATCCTCGGCCCCGTTACCCTTTGCGGGCAAAACCTGCCAAAATAAACCTGTCCCTTTTTGGCAGGTTTGTTGAGTGTGGGAGTTCGCATGGATATCAAACGCAAGATCACCGAGGCGCAGGGCCTCACCCCCACCGAGCAACAACTCGGCATTGCGGCCCTAGCCATCGGCGAAGACATCCGCGGGCTTTCCATTAAGGAATTTGCCGCGCGTACCAACGTTTCGGTTGCGAGCGTCCACCGTTTTTGCAAAAAGCTCGGCCTCGAGGGCTTTAAGGACCTCAAGGTCGAGCTCATCCGTCTGGCGACCGAGGCGGGCAATCGGCGCGACGTGGATATCAACTTTCCCTTCGACGCTACGTCCACCCCTGCGCAGGTTATGGAGCGCATGGAGGGACTCTATCAGACCACGCTGGCCGAAACACAGGAGCTGCTCGACCCCACGCAGCTTGACCACGCCGCCAAGCTTATCGCGAACGCCCGACAGGTCGATATCTACACGGGCTCGCACAACCTCTATCCAGCGGGAATGTTCCGTGATCGCCTGCTCTCCGCCGGTAAAAGCGCGACATGCCACGACGGTGCCGAAGCCCAGGTGCGCACGGCGCTCGCCTCGGGCCCCGACCATGCGGCAATCGTCATCTCCTACAGCGGCCTTGCCCCCAACCTCAAGGACATCTTGCCGATCCTCAGCAGTCGGCATGTCCCGGTCATCGTCATCGGCACGCCTTATTGCGCTCGCATTCACCCCGGCTTTGCCGCCTACCTTACGGTGAGTGACCACGAGAGCATGACGCATCGCATCACGCAGTTCGCCAGCCACATCGCCGTGCAATACGTGCTCGATTCGCTCTACAGCAGCTACTTCGCCAAAGATTACGCCCGCTGCTCCGAATTCCTAGAGCGCTCATTCCCCTACACCCGCCTACCCGGGCTCAAGTAGTCATTTAAGAACGTCCCCAATGACCACCCATTCGGAGCAAGGCAACGCCGCAGGTAGAGGACGGACAGCGAGCGGGTCGCATTTGAGACAAGGTGACGTGAAACGAAAGGGCGCTGACCTTCTGGTCGCGCCCTTGAAGTTGAACGTCAGATTGTCCAAATGCGGCCCGCGCAGCGTCGAGTAGTTACGGCGTTTGGTAAAACGCCGTAACTACTCCCGAGCCCCGTACTGCTCGTAGTAGGCGTCGATGGCGGTCTTAAGCTCGTCGTCGATGACAACCTTGCCGTCAATCTCGTGGTTGTAGAGGGTCTCGACGACCTCGGCCATGGAAACGATGCTCGCGACGGGGAAGCCGTACTTGGCCTCGATCTCCTTCTGCGCGGTAGTCACGCCGCCCTTGCCGACCTCCATGCGGTTGAGAGACACGATGAGGCCCTTGATCTCGACATCGGCAGCAGCCTTGACCTTGGGATAGGTCTCGTCGATGGACTTGCCGCTGGTGGTGACATCCTCGACCATGACCACGCGGTCGCCGTCCTGGGGCTCGTAGCCCAGCAGGTTGCCCTTGTCGGCGCCGTGGTCCTTGGCCTCCTTACGGTCGCAGCAGTACTTGACCTCCTTGCCGTACAGCTCGTGGTAGGCAATCGCGGTCACGACGGCCAGGGGAATGCCCTTGTAGGCCGGCCCAAACAGCACGTCAAAGTCGTCGCCAAAGTTATCGTGGATGGCCTGGGCGTAATACTCGCCCAGCTTCTTGAGCTGGTAGCCCGTCACGTAAGCACCGGCGTTCATAAAGAACGGGGACTGACGGCCGCTCTTGAGCGTAAAGCTGCCGAACTTAAGGACGTCGGACTCGACCATAAACTTGATGAACTCTTGCTTGTAAGCCTCCATGCGGGCTCCTCTCGTAATCGCGTACGTGCCTTCCAGTTTAGCGCAGGCAGGGCGTCGATACGGGCGTTTCACGCCGGACTTTATCTTTTTCGACAGCCTCGTTTGGCTCGCGCTACACCAGGCGCATGGCCTCCTGGACAGCACCGTAAAGGTTGGCGTCGTTGCCGAGCTCGGCCACCTTTATCTGCGGCACAGGAATGCCGGCAAGGGTCCCTTCGTAACCCGCGAGGGCCAGCGGCATCTGCGCACGCAGGGCATCGATGAGCTCGGGATGGCACGAGATGCCGCCTGCGATCACAAAGACCTCGGGGTCGAGCACGGCCTGCAGGTTGATGAGCTGTCCGTCAAAAGCGCGAGCGTAGCGGTCGAGCGCGCGCTGCGCCGCCTTGTCGCCATCCGCGATCCACTCAAAGACGCGGCGGCCGTCCACCGGAGAACCCGCAGGCAGGCCCTTCTCGGCAACGGCAGCATCGCGGAGCGCGCGCCAACCGCCCGAACCCGCAAAGGTGTTTTCCATGCCCGCGGCAGTTGTGACATCGTTGCGCAAGAAGCTGAACTCGCCTGCAAAGCAGTGCGCGCCGCGCAGGACCTTGCCGTCGATGACGATGCCGCCGCCGATGCCCGTGCCAATAGCGAGCACCACGCCAAAACGTGTCCCGCGCAGGGCACCAGCCGCATACTCACCGAGTGCACAGCACTTACCGTCGTTATTGACGGCAACCGGCACCCCCAGCGCCTCGCGCATGAGCTTTCCCAGTGGGCAGCCGTCCATAAACGTGAGCGCACCGCCGCGATGGATCGTTCCCGTAACATCTCCCTCGTAGATACCGCCGGGTGCGCTCACGCCTACGGCGCTCACGCGCTCACGGTACGGCTCGACGAGCCCGATCAACGCCGAAACCGTCTCCTCAGCCGTGGTAAAGCCCGTCGGCAGGCTCCCGCGCTCGCGAATGGAAAAATCCTCGCCCAGCACAGCCCATTTAACGGCCGTACCGCCCACATCGATTCCAAAGAACTCCTGCATATTCGCCCCTCACGCGCCATAGCCCCGGACGCGCATCGCCGCGACCACCACAGGGGCTGCCCTTATGATGTTCATGCAGCAAATCGCGCCCGGAGCCGATTATCTCTCTGTTTTACGCCTCTACTTTGGTCAGACGAAGCAACATATCGTCGACGTGGGTCTCACCGTGGGTCACATAACCGCCACGCAAACCGTCCTCCCAAAGAACGCCCCCAATTACCACTCATTTAAGCACTCATTTAAGTACGTCCCCAATGAGTGCGACGGAACGGCCCCCTTGGCAGCTTAAAGCTGTCATGCAGGAACCATTCCGTCGCAACCCAATGCAAGGGACTGGGTTGTAAATGTTGGAGAAGAGCCGCTAGCGTTCGGGGGTCAGGATCACCAGCGCGTCGTGCTCAAAGGGATGCTGAGCCACACGCACGGTACCGTCACCGTTGTCGCGGACAGGCAGCTTGGCGACGCGCTTGTCCTCCATGTCGAGGACCGTCGCCGTCCAGCCGCGCGCGCCGTCGAGCTTAAACTTGAGCGCCGTGGTGCGCGGCAGGTACGTGACGACACGATCGCCAACGCGCGCCACACGAATGGCCTCGCGCGCGTCATCGAGCAGCTCCTGCGCCGGAACCACGGCAAGCGCGTCGTCGCTAGCCGTGGCGCCCAGGCCGGCAAGCACATGCTCGATCGCGCCAAAGTCCCAAACGCCCGCAAACTGCAGGCACTCCTGCCAGCGGAACGGCATATCGAAGCCCTCGCCCAGCACCGAGCCCTGGCTCTTGCTGGTCTGCCAGTTCCAAACGCCGTGCGCGCCATAGGTCACGCCAGCGCTCGCACCGGCAAGGATCGACGACCACACGCTCGCGCGGCAGTCCTGCGCGGTGAAGCGCCAGTACACGTTGCGCGAGGCGCCCATCTGTTCGTAACAGGGCTCGGAATTGACCATCGGCTTTTTGGGATAGTTGGCGATAAAGTCCTGCGGCAGGCGCCAGGCCTCGGGCTGGCCCTCGTAGTTGTGGCCAGGCTGGAACATGTAAAAGTCCAGACGGTCCAGGTACTGTGACGGAATGGTGCGGTTGCCACGGTTGATATGCATGGTGCGCAACGCCTCGGGCGCGCGTTTGACGACTTCATCGAGGGCGTCCTCGTAATAGGCAATCGCCTCGTCGCTGGTAAAGTCGGTATCGCCCGCCACCACGTAGACGGGGTCAAACTCGCCCAGGTTCTCGACGACGCGGGCAACGTGGGCACGAACCTCCTCGCGCGGCATAACCTCGGCACCGCAATGCTCGGCAATCTTGGCGCCCCAGGTACCGGGCACGTAGTTGCACCACATAAGCACGAGTGCCGGACGAATGCCGTGCTCGACGGCAGCGCGGCACATGGCGGCGGCGCGATCCCAGTACGCCTGGTTGGGACGGGACCAATCAAAATGCACGCCGTCCTCGCCGGCATAGGGCCAAATGCCCAGATCGGGGCAGCAGCGATCCCACTGCGGCAGCGTGTTGGTCTGCAGCACGTTCATGCCCTGCTCAGCGCGACGGGTCAGATAGTAGTCCCAATCGGCCTCGGTAATGCTCGTAAACGCGCTCCAGCACGTATCGGCAAACCAAAAGAACGGTTTACCCTCGCACAAAAAGCCGTCCCGACGACCGTTAACGGTCAGCTTTCCCAAACTCATCTGCATGTCCTTTCGTTTGATAAAGGAGTTGCGAACCGGCAGATTCTTTCGCGGTAACCCCGTGCGAAAGCCCCTGGCGCTTAGCAAGCCCCGGCGAGCAGGCGCCACGCGCCCCCAATCAGTCTACCTTGTAAGAAGGGCCCCGCCGGGCTTGCGCCTGACGGGGCCCTGTCGTGTAGGTAAGGTCGTATGCGTCCGAATGGTTTGGCCTTAGGCCTCCATCTCGGCGAGCTCCTCCTTGGAGAAGCCAGTGGCAAAGACGACGGCAGCGGCGATGACAAAGGAGATTGCCATACCGGCGATAGCCCAGACGGTGTTCATCTGGCCACCCTGCAGGTAGTTGGTGAAGACCAGGAAGTTGGAGGCACCGCCGGCCAGGTAGTAGGTAACACCCATGAGGCCGGAGAACACAGCGCCGATGGCACCGCCGATAAACATACCGAGCATGGTGCGACGGAAGCGCATGAGGATACCGAAGAGTGCGGGCTCGGTGACGCCGCCGGCGATGGCGGAGATGACGTAACCCAGGGCAAGACCCTTCTCGTCGGGGTTCTTCATCTTGAGGAAGGCACCGAAGGCGCAGCCCCAGACAGCGGCCATAGCGCAGTTGGTGGAAACGAAGACGAAGGGATCGTAGCCGGCAGCGATGATCTGAACCTGAGCGAGCAGGATGACGGGCATGTGCATGCCGCAGACCACGAAGAGCTGCCAGAAGGCGCCGAGGATGGCCATGACGATCAGGATACCGATACCGCCAAGGTCAGCAAGACCAAAGAGGGCGTTGGCGATGAGGCTGCCGATCTCGTTGCCGATCGGGGCAAGGACGATGAAGGCGATGGGGATGGTGACGATCATGGTGCAGAACGGCGTGAAGACCGTGGACAGCACGTCGGGCATGACCTTCTTAAAGAACTTCTCAACAAAGTACAGGACGGGCACCGAGAGGATGATCGGCAGGACGGACTGCTGATAGTTGGCAGCGGCGATCTGGATGCCGTACACGGAGATGATTCCGCCACCCTCCTGAGTCGCGACACTCACGACGGACGGGGCCATGAGAGCACCGCCGAGGAGCATGCCCAGAACCGGAGAGGCGCCGAGCTTCTTAGCAGCGGCATAGCCCAGGTAAATGGGGATAAAGGTAAACGTGGCCTCGTACAGGGTGGTGTAGAGGAACGTGTAGGTCGGATCGGTATCGGAGAGAACGCCGAGCATGGTGGGACCAAGAACCGCAGCGATGGTGCGGAACAGACCGCCGGCCATGAGCAGCGGGATCAGCTGGGTCATGGAGCCCGACAGGTAGTCGAGGATGATGTTGGGCAGGTTCTTGAGCTCGAACTTCTCCTTGGGAGCGTCGAGGTTCTCGTCGACCGCGGCACCCTGCTTGACGCCGGACATGGCGACGAACTCGGCGAGCACCTTGGGCACGTTCTGGCCGATGATGACCTGGAGCTGGCTGCCGGCGAACTGGCAACCCAGAACACCCTTGACCTTCTTGATCTTCTCCACATCGGCCTTGCTGTTATCCTTGAGCGTCAGACGCAGGCGCGTCATGCAGTTGGTGGCGACGGCAACATTCTCCGCACCGCCCACGAGCTCGAGGACATCGGTGGCAATCTGCTTGTTATCTACTGCCATGGGACCCCTCCCCATATCATCGTGTGTCTACCCGTTTGGACGTAGGCACGCCTTTGGCCCGGCGACTATAACCCCTTACGGTTACCGGACCCTTGGATACGCCGTCGTAAACAAAGTGTTTACTGAACGTTTACGAGCTTTAGTTTACACGGAATGCCTAATTTGTGGCAATTTTGCCATTTGTCGTCCGGTGAACGGTAGGAAATCGGGGGTGAACGTAATTGACTGCTAAGGCATCATATATTGGGCCATTTTTTTCGAAATGCTCATCTACGTGGGCTTTTATATAAGCTGGCACCACGATGACTTGTTGACTCATCAACAAAAGCCCTGCTAGATAGTAGTAAACGAGCGTTTAGCAGTTCATTGAGCGTTTGATGCGACCGTTTACCGAGTTCATCCGCTTATTCTCTAATTCTGCTTTACACTAAACATGTTTAGATTGTATTGCCGCGATTGTTTAGCATGCGCGGCGCAAGGGAGGCAGCTCATGGAACTCAGATCGTGTACCTACGCAACCGTCACCACCTTGGGCGACTTTGGCCCCTGGATCAGCAAGGTCGTTCTCGACCTGCCCTGCACCGTGCGCGCCAACGATGTCGATGCGAACACTTTCCATATATATGTAGAGCGTCACGAGCGCACGGGCGAGATCCTGATGCGCAAGGAGCACGGCGCCGACCATGCCGCGCCCTCCGTGGGTTACATCGACGTTCTCGCCGCGTATCCGTGTGACGAGAACGGCCGCAAGCTCGCCGTGGGCACCCATGTGGCACTCGAGGTCGCCGAGCAGCGCCTGACCAAAAAGATCGAAGGCGGCGTCATGGGCTCGCGCATGCTCGATGACCAGCTGCACATCACGCAGCTCGCGGCTCTTCCCGGCAACGACGGCGACGACCCCACCTGCGGCCTGGTCTTCGATACCTGTCGCGGCGACATCTGCCCCGCGCTCAAGGGCTGGAGCAATGCCGTACAAAAGACCGCCGTCGACGGCATCGCGCTCGAGTACGGCTTCTTTGAGCCCAGCTTTAAGGCAGAGGACTCGGCCTGCTTCAATCCCTTCGCGCCCGAGGCCACGGTCGTGCCCCAAAAGGCCCCGCTCGTGGTGTACCTGCACGGCGCCGGCGAAGGCAAGGGTGCCACGCAGGGCGAAGGTGCCACGCGCGCCTATGTCGGCAACCGCGTGACAGCCATTAGCCAGGCGCAAATCCAGCGCTACTTTGGCGGCTTTGCCTGGGTGCTCGTGCCGCAGTCGCCGACGTTTTGGATGGACAACGGCGTCGAGCAGCTCGGCCGCTCCAACCAGAGCATCTACTCCCCCGTACTCAAGGCGCTCATCGACGAATTTGTCGCCGAGCATGCCGAGCGCATCGACACCGACCGCATCGTGGTCGCCGGCCTTTCCAACGGCGGCTTTATGACCCTGCGGCTGTGCGCCGACTACCCCGATTTCTTCGCCGCCGGACTTCCCTGCTGTGCCCCGTGGTACAACGCCACGGACGAGGACGTAGCCGCGCTCGCCAAGACGCCGCTGTGGTTTACGCACTCCAAGGGCGACGAGCTCGTGTCGCCGCAGCAGACCGTGCTGCCGCTCACGGCACGCCTGCGTGACGCCGGAGCCAACGTGCACCTTACCTACTTTAGTCATGTCGAGGACCTGACCGGGCGCTATCGCGAGGCCGACGGCTCGCCTAAGAAGACGTTCAACCACGGCGTGTGGATCCACCAATTCAACGACCTGTGTTATCAAGACTTCGACGGGGGCAACGTACTCATCGACGGCGAGCCGGTGGGCTGCTGGGAGTGGTCGGCCAGAGTTTCGAGGTAACCATCCCATCGGGGCCCTGACCTTTAGTTTTGTAAACGTCCTCGCGCATGAGTCCCGCTTATCCTGCTCCTTCGGAGCATCGGATAAGCGGGGCTCGCGCTGCGGAATGTTTACAAAACTAAAGGTCAGGGCCCCTAAGTTAACGTTGTTCGAAACGCTGGCCGGCCGCTCCCGGCAGCACACCTGGTCGGTGGCGATGGGGGCGTGGGTCCCGTCTTGCCTTGCGCGTAACTGGCTGAATTGATTTTGATTGGAGCTGTTCCTATGTCCCAGAATTTGACTCGGGTGATTGTTACCACTGATATGGAAGTCGATGATATGAACTCGCTCATTCATTTGGCTCTGTATCTCAATGTGCTTGATGTTCAGGCTGTGGCGTATACGGCTTCGCAGTATCACTTTCTTGGGGATGGGGTTCATACGCTGGGCGAGGTGAATCCGCATTGGCGGACCAAAGGGCGTCGCTCTTATGAGTGGGCTGTTGTGCCTCATGAGCCCGATCCGCTGGCCGGCGAGCTTCGTGAGTATCGGCCGTTTCCCGAGCATTGGATTGAGAGCCTCTGGAGTAATGAATATGCCCAGGCTTGGCCGCAGTTGCAGGCGAATGCGGACGCTGCCGGTGAGCCGCCGTTTCCCACGCCTGCCCAGATGATCGAGCGCACCTTTGTGGGAAATGTTGCCTTTGAGGGTGATGTGACTGAGGAAACTGAGGGGTCTCGCGTAATCGCGCAGGCGATTTTGGACGATGACCCGCGTACGTTATGGCTGCTCAGCTGGGGTGGCATGAACACCATCGTTCGCGCCCTCATGAGTATTGCCGAGCGTTATCGCGCCACGCCCGAATGGCCTGCCGTACAGCAGCGGGTCTATCAAAAAGTGCGCGTGATGGGCGTCGCGGACGGCGTAGGGCAGGACAACTCATGGCTCGACCATGGGCACGAGCTCTTTCCCGAGCTCACCTTTTGGCGCGCGCCCTATATGTATGGCGGCTATGTCGACGCCAAGACGGCTCAGCCCGATACGCTGCCACTGTTTAAGGCTCCTTGGCCCGAGCAGAATCTCACGCAGGGCAACGGCCCCCTCATGGCACGCTATATGCTCTACGGCGATGGCAAGATCTACGAAAACGAGCCCGAGCGCTTTCAGTTTGGCAAGCATGCCCGTCTGGATTGGGGTCTGGAAGGCATGCCCGCGATGCAGTTTGAGCGCGGCGATTTTATGGCCGAAGGCGACAGCATGACCTATATTCCGCTGCTGCCGTTTGGCCTGCGCGGCATCGATGACCGCGGCTTCGATACGCTGCTCGGCCGCATGTTTCTTGATGGGCATCCCGATGCGGACGCACCCGCCGGTTTTGCCGCCATCGGCACGCCCGCAGGCAACAACCCCAATCCCTATCTGCGCGCCTATCAGGAAGACTTTGCCGCCCGCGCGCAATGGTGCGCCCATGATCCGGCAGCCTGCTCGCATCCGGCATATGTTGTCGAGGTCACGGCCGACCGCAGCGCTACAGCCGGCGAGCGCGTCGCCCTCGCAGCAACCATCGTCGACCCCGACGACAAGGGCTTCAATGCACATTGGGATGTCGCCGTGGACCCGTCGAGCTATGCAGGCGCCCAAGATTTGTCGCTGTGGCAGGAATGCACGGTGAGCGCCGCTTTCATCGTACCCGCCGACGCGCAGCCCGGCGCCCGCTTCGTGCTCACCCTTACCGTGCAGACGCGCGCCGAGCGCCCCTGCAGCCGCTACGCCCAAGTTGCCGTGACCGTGGCATAGCAAGGACGGCGCCCACATTCGGCAGCCGCCGCGTTCGGCATGGAGCGTCCCCAACTGCCACTCATTTAAGTACGTCCATTACAGTCGAAATTGTCAGCCCGGGACCGTCTCGGGCTACGATTGAGGCGCGCCCAGAACGGGCCGCCGA
>NZ_JADPCJ010000038.1 GCF_015670795.1 Collinsella aerofaciens
CAAAGGGAGCTCAAGCCCATAAGGAGGGCCTACGAGGCATGGGTCGAGGCCGGACTTCCGCTCGATTGGGACAGGCAGGCCTTCGAGGCCGAGCGCAAAATGGATTCTAAAAAACACCTTGCCAAATAGGAGCGTCAGGACGCATGAAACCCCCGCCGCACGAAGTGCGCAGCGGGGGTTTCTTGCATGTCTGAGGACGTTTTCAGAGCTTTACCCTGTAGGGTCCCGAGGGGATATGTCCGCTACTCAGCCATCTGAGCCTGGACGGCGGTGATGGCCACGACACCCACGATGTCGTCGGCAGAGCAGCCGCGCGACAGATCGTTGACCGGCTTGGCGATGCCCTGCAGGATGGGGCCGTAGGCGTCGGCGCCGGCGAAGCGCTGGACCAGCTTGTAGCCGATGTTGCCGGCCTCGAGGTCGGGGAACACGAGCACGTTGGCCTTGCCGGCAACGGAGGAGCCGGGAGCCTTGAGCTGGGCGACGGTGGGGACAATAGCGGCATCGAGCTGCAGGTCGCCGTCGATGGCGAGCTCGGGAGCCTTCTCCTTGCAGAACTTCACAGCCTCCTGGACCTTCTTGGCGACCTCGCCGCCAGCGGAGCCCATGGTGGAGTAGGAGAGCATGGCCACGTGCGGCTCAACGTTGCCCATGAAGGTGGACCAGGAGTGAGCGGAGGCGATGGCGATCTCGGAGAGCTCGTCGGAGGACGGGTTGATGTTGAGGCCGCAGTCGGCGAAGATCAGCGTGCCGTCAGTGCCGAACTGCGGGGTGTCGGTGCACATCACGAAGAAGGCCGAGACCAGCTTGGTGCCCGGGGCGGTCTTGAGGATCTGAAGCGCGGGGCGCAGGGTGTCGGCGGTGGAGTGGCAGGCGCCGGAGACCAGGCCGTCGGCATCGCCCATCTTGACCATCATGGTGCCAAAGTAGGTGGCGTCCATCACCTGGGCGCGAGCCTGCTCGATGGTAACGCCCTTCTTGGCGCGGAGCTCGGCAAACTTCTGCGCGTACTCCTCGTGCTTCTCGGCATTGCGCGGGTCGATGACGGTAGCGCCGGGAACGTTGATCTCGTCGGGGTTGCCCAGGATGACGATCTTTGCCAGGCCCTCCTCGATGATTTTGGTGGCCGCGACGATAGTGCGCGGATCCTCGCCCTCGGGCAGGACGATCGTCTTAAGGTCGGCCTTGGCGGCAGACTTCATACGGTTTAGGAAATCGCTCATGTTACTCCTTACAAGCGTTTCGCTAAGCTCCAGGCACCCGGCTGTTCACGAATAAACCCGCTGCTAGCGGGTTTACCTTTCAATTATGTACGCCGCGGTGCTTGAGCTTTCCTTGTGTGGCAAGCTCATTATAGGACGCATTAGCGCTATAATCGCTCTGATAAATATGTCTCGAAGAATGTTCGAGAAAAGCCCAGCTAACGAGCCCGTGGCTTTTGACAAGGAGTATCGATGCAGATTACCTCAGGCCTGCCTGAAGGCTTTAACGCCGGCGCGTACGACATGATTGTCGTCGGTGCTGGATATGCCGGTGCCGTTTGCGCCCGCCGTCTTGCCGAGACCATCGGCTATCGTGTTGCCGTTTTGGAGCGCCGTAGCCACATTGCGGGCAATGCCTATGACTGCACTGACGAGGCCGGAATCCTGATCCACGAGTACGGTCCGCATATCTATCACACTTTTAACGAGCGCGTGCACAATTTCCTGTCGCGCTTTACCAAGTGGACGGATTATCAGCACAAGGTGCTCGCCAACATCAACGGTACCCTTATGCCCGTGCCCTTCAACCATGCGAGTCTCAAGCTCGCCTTTGGTGACGAGCGCGGCGAGGAGCTGTATCAGAAGCTCGTGGAGACCTTTGGCAAGGATGTCAAGGTGCCCATTATGGAGCTGCGTAAGAAGAACGACCCGGATCTTGCCGAGGTCGCCGATTACGTCTACGAGAACGTCTTTTTGCATTACACCATGAAGCAGTGGGGCCAGACGCCCGATCAGATCGATCCCTCGATCACCGGCCGCGTTCCCGTCTTTGTGGGCGATGATGACCGCTACTTCCCGCAAGCTCCCTTCCAGGGCATGCCGCAGGAGGGCTACACGGCGCTCTTTGAGCACATGCTCGACCACGACCTGATCGACGTGTTCTGCGACGTGGACGCCCGTGATCTCTTTGAAATCGACGAGACTACCGTCAAGATCGACGGCAAGGTCTATGGTGGCGAGATCGTCTACACCGGTCCGCTCGATGAGCTGTTCAATCTCGATCTGGGCGCGCTACCGTACCGCACGCTCGACATGAAGTTCGAGACGCTCGATATGGACCAGTTCCAGCCCGTGGGCACCGTCAACTACACCACGAGCGAGGACTACACGCGCATTACCGAGTTCAAGAACATGACCGGTCAGATCCTGCCCGGCAAGACCACCATCATGAAGGAGTATTCCAAGGCCTATACGCCCGGCTCGGGCGAGACGCCGTACTACGCCATTCTTGAGCCCGAGAACCGTGAGCTCTATGAGCGCTATCTTGAGCGCGTCCAGAACCTGACGAACTTCCACCCGGTGGGTCGTCTGGCCGAGTATCGTTACTACGATATGGACGCTGTGACCAATTCCGCCCTCGATCTTTCGGATGAGATTATCGCCTGCCATGCATAAAGTCATAACATTCGGTATTCCCTCGTATAACGCCGCCAAGGACATGGACCATTGCATCACCTCCATCTTGGAGGGGAGCAATTACGCCACCGATATCGAGATTATCGTAGTGGACGACGGCTCCAAGGACGAGACGGCCGATAAGGCCGACGAGTGGGAGGCACGTTATCCCGGTATCATTCGCGCGGTGCACCAGGAGAACGGCGGCCACGGTATTGCCGTCCTTTCGGGTCTGCGCGAGGCACAGGGCACCTACTACAAGGTCGTCGACTCGGATGACTGGCTCGATGCTGCGGCTCTTTCGACTATGCTGTCGATTCTGCGTGGCTTTGAAGAGCGTGACCAGCGCGTTGACCTGTTTATCTCGAACTACGTGTACGAGAAGGTTTACGAGGGCACGCATACCGCTATTGGCTACAAATTTGCCCTGCCGCGCAAAAAGATCTTTTCCTGGGATCAGATCGGTCATTTCCGCCTGGACCAGAACCTACTCATGCACAGCCTGTGCTATCGCACGGATGTGCTGCGCGAGTCCAACCTTCCCATGCCGCCGCACACGTTCTATGTGGACAACATCTACGCCTACGTGCCGCTGCCGCGTTGCAAGACCATGTACTACGCCGACATCGACCTCTATCGCTACTTTATCGGTCGCGAGGGCCAGAGTGTCAACGAGGCCACGATGGTCAAGCGTCTGGACCAGCAGTTCCGTGTGACGCGCATCATGATGGAGTCGTACCACCTGTACAGCGATGTTGAGTCGTCGCGTCTGCGCTCGTACATGATGGGCTATTTCACCATGATGATGGCGATCTGCTCGGTGCTCACCAAGCTTTCCGAGGAAGATTGCGCCGACGAGCGCCTAAAGACGCTGTGGAATGATTTGAAGGCCTACGACGAGCGCATGTATCGTCGTGCCCGCTACGGCGTGGTCGGGTTCTTCACCAATCTGCGCGGACGGGCCGGAGACAAAACCACACTCGGCCTATACCGTCTTGCCTCAAAGATCTTCAAATTCAACTAGCTGCCGAGTAATCGCTGCTGATAGGTTGACTGGGCCCCTTGGCCTTTAGTTTGCTACTGCGAACAGTCCTGCTCGCACGGAAAGCACATTAAGTGCTTTCCGGCTCGTGCGGAACTTGTATCAAACTAAAGGCCAAGGGGCCTCTGCTATAAGAATCGATTGTCAGGTTATTTGAATTTGAAGATCTTCGACGCGCGGTACACAGGGGCCTGGGCTGAAAAAATATTAGTTGGTAGTCGGTCGGAGGCGGGCGGTCGAGTGAGATTACTTCGCAGCACCTGGGATTCCGTGGGAGGTTTTGGCGGTTTTGGCTCCGTTTACGATGGCGGTTTCCAGGGCCCTTACGGCGAGCATGCCCAGCAGGTCTAGGGGAACGGCGGCGCTTGCCTGGGCGCCCGGTTTGCCGCTGGCGAGGGTGTAGATGGTGTCGCCGTCGTTGGTGGTGTGTGTGGGGCGGATGGCGTGTGCGTAGGCGTCTGCGGCCATCTGGGAGACCTTGGTGGCTTGTGCCTTAGTGAGTTCCACGTTGGTGACGATGCAGCTGATGGTGGTGTTGGTGCGGTCGAGCGGCATCTGCATGGATCCGGCGGCGGCAAAGGCTGCGAGTTCCATGTCGACGATCTGGTCGCTATCGGCTGCGGCGCGCATGCCGGCGACCCACTCGCCGGTGAAGGGGTCGACAACGTTGCCGCAGGCGTTGACCGAGACCACGGCGCCCACCTTGATGGGGCCGAGTGCCACGGCGGCAGCTCCAAGGCCGGCCTTCATGCAGGTGGCAGGCCCCATGAGCTTACCCACGGTAGCGCCCGTGCCGGCGCCTACGTTGCCCTGTTCGAGCTTGGTGGGGGTGTGGTCGAGTGCTTCGCGCACGGCGGCGATGCCGGCCTCAATGTCGGGGCGCACGGTGGGGTTACCAAAGGCGAGGTCGAAGATACAGCTGGAGCACACGATAGGCACCTGCGTGGGGCCGACGGGAAGGCCGATGCCGCGGCTCTCAAGCTCGCGAGCGACGCCGCTTGCAGCCTCGAGGCCAAAGGCCGATCCACCCGAAAGGCAGACGGCGTGGACCTTGTCGACGGTGTTCTCGGGTCGCAGCAGGTCGGTTTCGCGCGATGCTGGAGCACCGCCGCGAACGTCAACGCCGCCGGTGGCGCCCTCGGGTGCCACGATTACGGTGCAACCGGTGCCGGCCTCCTCGTCCGTATAGTTGCCATAGCAAAAGCCATCGACATCGCAGACGTCAATGGCCTCGAGCAGTGTATCCATGTTTAACTCCTATCGGTTTTCCGCCGCGCCTTGTGCCCGGTCGGGATCCGTACGGTACGCCAAAATTGTAGGCGCCGGGGGATACCCAGCGCCAGATGCAATTACGAGAGTTTTTGAATCGCGCGCGCGACGCGGGCGATGGGTAGGCCCACCACGTTATAGAAGTCGCCCGAAATATCGTGCACGAGCATGCGTCCTCCTGTGCCCTGAATGCCGTAGGCGCCGGCCTTGTCCATGGGCTCACCCGAGGCGACGTAGTGCTCGATCTGCTCGTCGGTGAGCTCGTAGAACGTCACGTCGGTCACATCGACAAAGGACAGGCTTTCGGCGGCATGCGGGGCGGCCGTATCGCCTGCCTTAACGATGCAGACGCCGGTTGCGACCTGGTGCGTGCGGCCCGAAAGCTCACGGAGCATAGTGCGCGCCTCGTTCTCGGTTGCCGGCTTGCCCAGAATCTTGCCGTCAAAGGTGACGATGGTGTCGGCCGCGACCGTCAGCTCATTGGGCTCGGCATACTCGGCAGCAACGGCAGCCGCCTTGGCGCGTGCCAAGCGCTCGACAAGCGTGAGCGGGGCCTCGCCATCAAAGGGCGTTTCGTCGATATCCGCGGGAATCACGCGAATGTTGTAGCCTGCCTCGCGCATCAGCTCTATGCGGCGCGGCGATTGCGAAGCCAAAATCATAGTTGGATGCCCTCGGCGACCTTCTCGACGGCCTTGTCGCCGGCGAGCGTGCGCAGCAGCTCCAATGCAAAGGGGAGGGACTGTGCCATGCCGCTGGCAGTGATGATGTTGCCGTCTTGCGTGACCTTCTCGCCGGTATAGGCGCCTTCGGGGAAGCTTTTCTCAAAGCCAGGGAAGCACGTGGCATGGCGCCCCTCGAGCAGGTCGAGCTCGCCCAGGATAAACGGGGCGGCGCAGATGGCGGCGACGTGCTTGGTTGCGGCGAACTCGCAGACCACGTCGCAGACGCGCTGATCTGCGCGCAGGTTGGTGGCACCGGGCAGGCCGCCGGGCAGCACGACGCAGTCGTACTCGTCAAAGTTGATCTCATCAAAGAGCGCATCGCAGGTCACGGGGATCTGCAGCGAGCTTACGACCTCGCGCGTGGGCATGATCGAGACGAGCGTGGCACGCACGCCGCCGCGACGCATGACATCGACCATGGTCAAGCATTCAATAGTTTCAAAGCCATCGGCGGCGAGAACGGCAACGCTGGGCATGAGGGTTCCTTTCATAGGCGGCATACAATTAGCCGTCTTATACCCCGAAGACCTCCGCTTGCCACGCTCGATTTCCCAATGATTTTCTGAGCAATGATTAAGCGGCTAGTTGCGCCTAAGGTGGACGACGGTCTCGCAGTGGAAGGTTTGTGGGAACAGGTCGACTGGCGTGATCTTTACGGGGGAGAAGGTGCCTTCTTCGACAAAGCGTTTGAGATCGCGCGCCAGGGTGGCCGGGTCGCAGCTCACGTAGGCGACATCGCGGGCACTCGTGCTGGCGATAAGGCCGATCGCCTCGGGGGCGAGGCCTGCGCGCGGCGGGTCGACCACCAAGATGTCGGCATCCTGGTCGGGGAACTCGCGCACCGCGTCTCCGCCAATGACGTCGACGTTATCAAGCTTGTTGATTTCCAGGTTACGGCGTAGATCGCGCACGGCGGGGCCGTAGGCCTCGACGGCAGCGACAAAGTCGCAGCGGCGGGCGAGCGGCAGGGTAAAGGTGCCGGCACCGCAGTACAGGTCCACGGCAAGCTCGTCTTCCTGCGGGTCGAGCGCTTCCATGACAAGATCGATCAAAATCTCGGCACCCTTGGTGTTGACCTGGAAAAAAGACGGGGCAGACAAGCGCATCTGATCCTCGGCGATATTCTCGGTCCATGAGCCCTCTCCGGCGAGCATTTCGACCTTGGAGACACGGCGGGCCTTCTTTTCGCCCTTGCTCATCACGCGTACGATGCTCGTAGGATGAGCGGCGTCCGCCAGCACGCGGGAGACCTGCGAGCGCGGAAAAGAGCCTGTGGGCGTCCAGAGTGCGACCTCGAGTGCCTTGGTGCGGCGCGATGCGCGAATGCCCACGCGTTCGAGCCCCAAGTCATGGCTGCCGCTTAGATAGTTGAGTGCGCCGACGACCGATTTGAGTGCCTTCGGGAAGCGCTTATCGAACAGCGGACACATATCGACGGTCACGATTTTGCTGGGGTCGACACCGTGCATGCCAAGGCGCACGCGACCGTTGACGACGGTCGGTTCGAGCTCGATTTTATTGCGGTAGCCCCAGTCGTCCTTGGTGTGGCAGATGGGCTGTACCAACTCATCTGCCAGCTCAGGAGCGAACTTGCCGATGCGCTCGAGCGTGGAGCGCAGGTTTTGCTCCTTGGCGGCGAGCTGTGCCGTGCGTGAGAGATTGCCCCACGAGCAGCCGCCGCAGATGCCCACGAAGGGGCAGGGAGGCTGAATGCGATTGGGGCTTGGCTCCAGAATCTCGGTGGTGCGGGCGCGCATGAATGACTTGCCGTCCTGTACGACCTCGGCCTCGACGGTGTCGCCTGCCACGGCACCCTGCACAAAGACGGCCTTGCCGTTGTCGGCGTGCGCCAGCCCGTCGGCGCCGTAGGTCATCGATTCTATAGTGAGCTTCATATTCCTGCCTGTCATTCGCGTTGTTGTTCGCACCATGGTAGCAGGGAAAAGCGCCCCGCATCCGAGGCTTTCCTCAAATGCGGGGCGCTTCTACAAACGACTATTTCGTCTTGCCGGTAATGAGCGTCTTAAGACCCAGGCCGATCAGACCCAGGCCCATGCGCACGCGGCCGGGGCGATGGCGCTCGATGGCCTTGGTCTTGCCAGCGGGCTTATCGCGACGGGCGCTCGTCTCGGGTGCGGGCTTGGTGACCTGCGGATCGGGCTGAGGTGCAGGTGCAGGCTCGGGCTCAATGACGGTCGCCTGGACCTCTTGGACCTTGGGTGCTACTGGCTGCGGCTCGGCCTCGGAGGCAGGTTCCGTCTCAATGACGGGCTCGGGCGCGGCCTCGGCGTTGCGATAGGCGCGCTCCAGCAGGGCTTCCTGTGAGTTGAAGGGTTTCTCACCCTCTGCACGCTCCACGGGGACCCAGGTGCCGTCGCTCGTGAGGCTGCGGGCCTTCACGTTGTCGCGCAGCTGCATGCCCATGTACTCGTGCACCAGGGCGCGGCAGGTGGGGTCGAGCACGGGGAAGGCAATCTCCACGCGGTGCTCGGTGTTGCGCGTCATCATGTCTGCCGAGCTCAGGTAAATCATGTCCGAGTCCACGCCGAAAGCATAGACGCGCGCGTGCTCCAAAAAGCGTCCGACGATGGAGCGGACATGCACGTTCTCGGTCTTGCCCGGAACACCGGGCTTGAGGCACGAGATGCCTCGGATGATCATGTCTACGCGCACGCCGGCACACGATGCCTCGGCGATCTTGTCGATAACCTCGCGGTCGGTCAGCGAGTTGAGCTTAAAGAACACGCGGGCGGGCTCGCCGGCAAGGGCGCGCTGGATCTCGCGGTCAAGCCCGCGCATGATGAGCGGTTTCAGTCCGACGGGCGCCACACCCAGGAAGCGGTAGTCGCCGCGCAGGTTGCCCAGCGACAGGTTGCGGAAGAACAGGTTGGCGTCCTCGCCGATGCCGGGATGGGCTGTCATGAGCATAAAGTCGCTGTAGAGTTTGGCCGTCTTCTCGTTAAAGTTGCCGGTGCCCAAAAGTGTGAGGCGCGTTAGCGCCATGCCCTCGCGATAGGTGAGCTGGCAGATCTTTGAGTGGCATTTAAAGCCCTCGGAACCATAGATGACGGTGCAGCCGGCCTCTTCCAGGCGCTCGGCCCACTCGATGTTGTTCTGCTCGTCAAAGCGTGCGCGGAGCTCCATGAGCACCGTGACCTCTTTGCCGTTCTCGGCAGCATCGATCAGCGACTCGCATAGGCGGCTCTGCTTGGCCACGCGGTAGAGCGTGATGCGCAACGAGATGCACTCGGGGTCGTAGGCTGCTTCGTGCACCAGGTCCAAGAACGGGTTCATGGCCTCGTAAGGGTAGAAGAGCAGCTTGTCGTGCTGCAGCACCTGCTCGCGGATGGAGCGGGTCATGTCGATGGTGGGATTGGGCTGCGGCTTAAACGGCGTAAAGAGCAGCTCGTTGCGCAGGTGCTCGGGAATCTTGCCCTCAATGCCAAAGACGTAGCCCAGGTTGAGCGGGATATCGCAGGTAAAGACCGAGCGACGCGAAAGCTCGAGCGCCTTGCGGATAGTCTTGAGCGTCGCCTTCTCGAGCGATCCCGAGACCGCGAGCACTACCGGCTGCAGGCGCAGGCGCTTCTTGAGAATGCGCTTCATGTGCTGGCGGTAGTCCTCTTCCTCCTCGACGCCCTCGCCGTCCGGATCGATGTCAGCGTTGCGGGTGACGCGGATCAGCGCACGATCCAGCGGCTTATAGGAGCCAAAGCAGCTGTCCAGGCAGGCGAGGATGACGTCCTCGAGCAAGATGTAGGAGTAGGTGCCGGTGGGCGAGGGGATCTCGACCACGCGGTTCATCGAGGCGGGAATCTCGATAAGGCCCAGCAGGCTCTCCTCGTCGGTGGCACCGTCCAGACCACAGGCCAGATAGAGCGCGCCATTGCGCAGGTTGGGGAAGGGGTGGCGAGGATCGATGACCAGCGGCGAGATGACCGGTGACACGTAGGCCTGGAAGTAGCGGGTTACAAAGGTGCGCTCCTCGGGCGTAAGCGAATCGATGCGGGCGCGGTGAACGCCCAAGGTGTCGAGCTTGCCCTCGATGCTCTTAAAGATGGACTCCCAACGGGTAAGGAGCCCGGGCATTTCGGCCATGACAGCATCGACCTGTTCGGAGGCGGTCATATTGCTCTTGTTGTCGACAGGTTGTTTTTTGAGCTCCGCCAGATCGGACAGGCCGCCCACGCGCACCATAAGGAACTCGTCGAGGTTGGACTCGAAGATCGAGACGAACTTTAGTCGCTCGAATAACGGAACGGTCTCATCGAAGGCTTCGTCGAGCACGCGGTTGTCAAAGCGTAGCCAGCTGAGCTCTCGGTTTTGCGTGTACGAGAAGTCGCGCGGCGGTTTGCGCAGCTTTGCGGCGGCTTGCTTCTTTTCGATTTTGCTCGGCATATGCATCTGTCCGTTCAGTCCCCACAAGGGACGGTAGCCTAACACTAATCACTATTGTCTCAATTTAGTCGACCGCTGGCACGGACGTATCGCGTGAACGGTATCTTTACCTACTTCTTACGCTGACAAGTCATAGGACTGACGTCCTGCTCGTCTGCAAGCGGTCTATATCCTCACTCAACTGGTACGTAAGTGTGAATAAGAATGATGGATAGCTGAATATCATTGAATGCAGGCGGAAACGTAAACAAACATCATTTATATACATAAAACCGATTTAGCTATGCAATTCTGAATCAAAAGTTTAGAGATGCAATTGCAAATAGTTTTTAGGAAAAAAGAGCGTTTACCTTAGAAAAGTTACTTTAGAACGCCGAAGTACATTATGGGGGAATCTCGTGCGATATACCGTTCATCGCACTTTGTTGACCGTTCGGGGGCGAGGTGGAATTGCGGGTGGAATTTGGATATAACTAGAGCTGTCAGCAAGCAGCGTCCGCTATGGAAGGGCGCTGAGAGATTCGGCCGAAAGGCCCGAAAGAAAGGTAGGAGGCCATGACGAAAGGTCTGCACGTGCCTTCCGAGATCGGCAAGCTCAGGAAGGTCTGCCTGCACCGTCCCGGCGACGAGCTCCTCAACCTGCCGCCCGACGAGCTCGAGCGACTCCTGTTCGACGACGTCCCGTTCCTGGAGGTCGCGCAGCAGGAGCACGACACCTTCGCCCAGATCCTGAGGGACCAGGGCGTGGAGGTCCTCTATCTCGAGAACCTCGTCGCCGAGGTGTTCGACCAGGTCCCCGGCGCCCGCGCCGAGTTCACCGACCAGTACATCGCCGAGGCCGGCATCCGCGGCCAGCACATGCCGCAGATCGTCCGCGAGAAGCTGGACTCCATCGAGGACAACCTCGAGTTCGTCAAGAAGACCATGGCCGGCATGACCAAGTCCGAGATCGACATGCCCCTCACGGCCTCCACGACCCTCGACTCCCTGGTCAACTCCGAGTCCGAGTCCGACCTGATCATCGACCCGATGCCCAACCTCTACTTCACCCGCGACCCGTTCGCGGTCGTCGGCGAGGGCGTCAACCTCAACCGCATGTACTCGGTCACCCGCAACCGCGAGACCCTGTACGGCAAGTACGTCTTCAAGTACCACCCCGACTACAAGGACGTCTCGCTGTACTTCCGCCGCGACTGCCAGTTCCACACCGAGGGCGGCGACGTGCTGAACATCAACGAGAAGACCCTCGCCGTCGGCATCTCCCAGCGCACCCAGGCCGCCGCGATCGACGTCATGGCCCAGAACATCTTCTGGAACTCCGACTCCAAGGTCGAGCGCATCCTGGCCTTCGACATCCCGGTCTCGCGCGCCTTCATGCACCTCGACACGGTCTTCACCCAGATCGACGTCGATAAGTTCACGATCCACCCCGCCATCATGGGCACCCTGCGCGTCTACGAGCTGACCGCCGGCAAGAACCCGGGCGACGTGAACATCCGCCTGATCGAGGACACCCTCGAGCACGTCCTGGAGGACGCCACCGGCGTCGACCAGGTCAAGCTGATCCCCTGCGGCGGCGGCGACCCGATCGCGGCCTCCCGCGAGCAGTGGAACGACGGCTCCAACACCCTGTGCGTCGAGCCCGGCAAGATCTGCGTCTACGCCCGCAACACCGTCACCAACGACGTGCTGTACAAGGAGGGCCTGGACCTTCTCGTCGTGCCCTCCGCCGAGCTCTCCCGCGGCCGCGGCGGCCCGCGCTGCATGAGCATGCCCTTCTGGCGCGAGGACCTCTAAGTCTTTCCGTTTCCGGTGCGGTCCCCCTACAACCGCACCGGCTTCGCCCGTTAAACGGGCAACACTGATACTTACGTAATTCATTTCTTCGAAAGGAATCGAACCATGGGTGTTAACCTCTCCGGCCGTAGCTTCCTCAAGCTTCTCGACCTCACCACCGAGGAGATCGAGTACCTGCTCAAGCTCTCCAAGAACTTCAAGGATATGAAGCGCGCTGGCGTTCCGCATCGCTATCTCGAGGGCAAGAACATCGTTCTGCTCTTCCAGAAGACCTCCACTCGTACCCGCTGCGCCTTCGAGGTCGGCGGCATGGACCTGGGCATGGGCGTGACCTATCTCGATCCCGGTTCGTCGCAGATGGGCAAGAAGGAGTCCATCGAGGACACCGCCCGCGTTCTCGGCCGCATGTATGACGGCATCGAGTTCCGTGGCTTTGCCCAGGACGACGTCGAGGAGCTCGCTGCTAAGTCCGGCGTGCCCGTGTGGAACGGCCTGACCACTGAGTGGCATCCCACCCAGATGCTCGCCGATATCCTGACCGTCCAGGAGAACTTCAACTACGACATCAAGGGCAAGACCCTCGTCTTCATGGGCGACTGCAAGAACAACGTCGCTCGCTCCCTCATGGTCGTCTGCTCCAAGCTCGGCATGAACTTCGTGGCCTGCGGCCCCGAGGAGTGCATGCCCGCCGACGACGTCATCGAGGCCTGCAAGCCCATCGCCGAGGCCAACGGTTGCACCATCAAGCTGACCACCGACGTCAAGGACGGCGTCACCGGTGCCGACGTTATCTACACCGACGTGTGGGTCTCCATGGGCGAGCCCGACGAGGTCTGGGCCGAGCGCATCGCTCAGCTCACCCCGTATCGTGTCACCTCCGAGGTCATGGCTATGGCCAACCCGGGTGCCATCTTCCTGCACTGCCTGCCCAGCTTCCACGACACCAACACCACCATTGGCGCCGAGAAGTGCGAGCAGTTCGGCATCACCGAGCAGGAGGTCACCGACGAGGTCTTCGAGAGCCCCGCTTCCAAGGTCTTCGACGAGGCCGAGAACCGCATGCACACCATCAAGGCTGTCATGTACGCCACGCTCAAGTAAGAGCATCTAGCATCTCGCTCGGGGTGTATTGCTGCACACCCCGAGCGGTTTTATCTGGTAATAATCTCGCATCAAGCGGCAGGCACGGCACGGAAGAGCCGCTTCTGGCGAGATCAGTAAATGATTTATGAAGGGGGGATGAGAACTATGACTGAGACCGCTAAGAAAAAGCGCGGTATGCCTTCATCGTTCACCATTCTTCTTGCTCTGCTGGCAATTGTCGCAGTGATTACCGTTATCGTCTCCGGCACGTCCGGCGGCGCGGTTACTGCCGCCCGTCTGAGCGATTTCTGCACCGCCCCGATTAAGGGCTTCGCTGACGCTCTGCCCGTCTGCCTCTTCGTTATGATCCTGGGCGGCTTCCTCGGTATGATGACCGAGACCGGCGCCCTGGACAACGGCATCGCCGTTCTGGTGCAGAAGCTTAAGGGCAACGAGATTATGCTCATTCCCGTGCTGATGCTCATCTTCTCCCTCGGTGGTACCACCTATGGTATGTGCGAGGAGACCGTTCCCTTCTACGCCCTGCTCGCCGCTACCATGATGGCTGCTGGCTTCGACCCCATGGTCGGTGCCGCTACCGTCCTGCTCGGCGCTGGCTGCGGCTGCCTGGGCTCCACGGTTAACCCGTTCGCCGTCGGCGCTGCCGTCGACGCTCTGACCGGCGTTGGCATTGAGGTCAACCAGTCCATCATCATCGGCCTCGGTGCCGTCCTGTGGATTGTCACTACCGCTATGTCCATCTTCTTCGTGATGAACTATGCCAAGAAGGTCAAGGCTGACAAGGGTTCCACCATCCTGTCGATGCAGGAGCTCAAGGACGCCGAAGAGGCTCACGGCAAGGCTGCTTCCGAGGTCCACAAGGAGGTCAAGCTCACCGGTCGTCAGAAGGGTGTTCTGATCGCCTTCGCCTTCACCTTCGTCGTCATGATCGTCGGCTTCATTCCGCTGGCCGACCTCAACGAGGGCGTCGCCAACTTCTTCGACGCTGGCGCTGTCTACGACGCCGACGGTAACGCCGTCGTCCAGGGCTGGTCTGCCCTGATCACCGGCCTGCCCATTGGCCAGTGGTACTTCGACGAGGCTTCCACCTGGTTCTTCCTCATGGCCGTCCTGATCGGTATCATCGGTGGCCTGTCCGAGAAGCAGATCGTTAACACCTTCATCACCGGCGCTGCCGACATGATGTCCGTTGTTCTCGTCATCGCCCTCGCCCGTGGTATCTCCGTCCTCATGGCTAACACCGGCCTCGATGTCTTCGTCCTCGACGCTGCCGCCAATGCCCTGGCTGGCCTGTCCGGCGTGATCTTCGCTCCCATGAGCTTCCTGGTCTACTTCGGCCTGTCCTTCCTGATCCCCTCGACCTCCGGTATGGCCACCGTCTCCATGCCCATCATGGGACCGCTGGCTGTTAAGCTCGGCTTCTCGCCTGAGGTCATGGTCATGATCTTCTCCGCCGCCATCGGTGTCGTGAACCTATTCACCCCGACCTCCGGCGCCATCATGGGCGGTCTCGCCCTGGCCAAGATCGAGTGGACGACCTGGCTCAAGTTTGCCCTTAAGCTCATCGTCGCGCTCTCCGTCGTCTGCGCCATCATCCTGACCGTCGCCTGCGTGTTGATCTAAGTACCCAACGGGTACCCCACGGAAACCTTGACGATCCTGTAGAGGATCACCTGGTCATCGTCTGTCCGGCGGGGTAAACCCACCGGTAGACTCCTACCTTTAGCCCCCTTCCGTTCCGTGCGCGGGAGGGGGCGCTCTTGTGTTCCGGCGTTTTACCAAACGCCGGAACCACTCGACGCTGCAAGCCCGCCAGAGCGGCAATCTGACGTTCAATCGTCGGGCATGGCCAAAAGGCCTATGCCCTCCTCTTTCACGTCACCTTGCTCGCTCTGGCGGGCTTTCGCTCATATGACCCAATCCGCTGTCAAGAGCCACAATGGCCCCGCCGACCGCTTGCAATCGGTCGGCGGGGCCTGCCGTTAACCCGTCCCGGTCCGCCCCCGGCATGTCATCGACGCCTTCGGCTCAGTCTCATATCCGCGGATACCGTTCTGCCGGCCCGCACTCCATTCCTTCGGCGGGGCTCCCCAAGTCTGACTACGCGCATGCGGCCGCTGCCGCGCGCCCAGCGAAAGCGGGGGTATCCCCGAAGGCCGCCCGGCTCGCCGGGACGGGGGCTATGTCTATTCCGCGCCCTCCCGGCACATCGCGCC
>NZ_JADPCJ010000039.1:0-4243 GCF_015670795.1 Collinsella aerofaciens
ATGTCGTGCTTCACCCTCAAGTCGACACGCATAAAAAGCCTCCCATTTCTCATGTCCAAGAAATGGGAGGCAGTTCACGTAGTGCGCAGCGGGGGTTCTTTCATGTCCGAGGACGTCCGCGAAGGTCAGCCCTCAGATCCTGCGGTGGGAGACCTAGGCCTCGTTGTACACCGTCTTGAGCTTCAGCAGGTGCTGATAACGGTCCATAGCGGCCTGCTCATTCTCCTTGAAGAGCTCCTCGGCGCGCTCGGGGAAGGAACGCGTCAGCGAAGCGTAACGGGCCTCGTTCATCAGGAACTCCTGATAACCGCCCGCGGGCTCCTTGGAATCGAGCGAGAACTTCTTGCCGGCAGCAGCCTCGGGGTTGAAGCGGAAGAGGTTCCAGTAACCGCACTCGACAGCCTTCTTCATCTCGGCCTGGCAGTTCTGCATGCCGCCCTTCTTGATGGAGTGCATCTCGCAGGGGCTGTAGCCGATGATGAGGGACGGGCCGTCGTAGGCCTCGGCCTCGTGAATGGCCTTGAGGGTCTGAGCCGGGTTGGCGCCCATGGCGACCTGCGCCACGTAGACGTAGCCGTAGCTCATGGCAATCTCGGCCAGAGACTTCTTCTTGGTCACCTTACCGGCAGCGGCGAACTGAGCGACCTGGCCCAGGTTCGAGGCCTTGGAGGCCTGACCACCGGTGTTGGAGTAGACCTCGGTGTCGAAGACGAAGACGTTGACGTTGTGGCCGGAAGCCAGGACGTGGTCCAGGCCACCGAAGCCGATGTCGTAGGCCCAGCCGTCGCCGCCGAAAATCCAGAAGGACTTCTTGGTGAGGTAAGCCTTGTCGGCGAGGATCGCCTTGGAAGCGTCGCAGCCGCACTTCTCGAGCTCGGCAACGTAGGCAGCGGCAGCGGTCTTGGAGGCCTCGGCGTCGTTGACGGAGTCGATCCAAGCCTGGCCGGCGGCCTTGAGCTCGTCGGACGGACCATCGGCAGCGATGATGTCCTGGGTAGCGGCGATCAGCTTGTGCTGAACGGCCTCATAGCCAACGGCCATGCCCAGACCGTGCTCGGCATTGTCCTCGAACAGGGAGTTGTTCCACGCCGGGCCGTGACCGTCCTTGTCCTTGCAGTAAGGAGCGGTGGCAGCGGGGTTGCCCCAAATGGAAGAGCAGCCGGTAGCGTTGGAGATGAACATGCGGTCGCCGGCAACCTGGGTCACCAGACGTGCATAGGCGGTCTCGGCGCAGCCGGCGCAGGAGCCGGAGAACTCCAAGTAGGGCTGCTTAAACTGGCTGCCCTTGACGTTGGCCGCGATGAGCTCCTTCTTCTCGGAGACGTTCTCGACCATGTAGTCCCAAACGGGCTGCTGGTCCATCTCCTGCTCGGTGGGAACCATCTCGAGGGCGCCCTTGGGGCAGACCTTGACGCAGTTGGTGCAGCCCATGCAGTCGAGCGGGGACACAGCCATGGTGAACTTCATGCCCTTGGCCTTGGGGCCCATGGCGTCGAGCGTGCGGGTAGCCTCGGGCGCGGCGGCAGCCTCGTCCTCGGTCATCGCGAACGGACGGATGGTGGCATGCGGGCACACATAGGCGCACTGGTTGCACTGGATGCACTTGGTCTCGTCCCAGTGGGGAACGACCACGGCGACGCCGCGCTTCTCGTATGCGGAGGCGCCCAGCTCAAACTGGCCGTCAGCGCAATCGACGAAGGCGGAAACAGGCAGGCTGTCGCCGTCCATGCGATCGATGGGCTCGAGCAGGTTCTTGACCTGCTGGGCGATAGCGGACTTGGTCTCCTCGGAGAGCTCGACGGGAGCGGCGTCCTCGGCGGTAGCCCAGTCGGCCGGAACCTCGAACTTACGGAAGGCGGTAGCGCCGGCATCGATGGCCTTGTGGTTGGCGTCGACGATGGCCTGGCCCTTCTTCATGTAGGACTTGGTAGCCGCGTCCTTCATGTACTGCAGGGCGTCCTCGGCGGGCAGGACCTTGGCCAGCGCGAAGAAGGCGGACTGGAGCACCGTGTTGGTGCGCTTGCCCATGCCGACCTTAGCGGCCAGGTCGATAGCGTCGATCAGGTAGACGTTGACGTTGTTGTTCGCGATGTAGCGCTTGGCCACGGCGGGCATGTGCTCGGCGAACTCCTCGTCGCTCCACTGGCAGTTGACCAGGAAGGTGCCGCCCGGCTTGACGTCGCGGACCATCTTGAAGCCCTTAACGATGTAGCTGGGGTTATGGCAGGCGACAAAGTCGGCCTTGGTCACGTAGTACGGCGAACGGATCGGAGAATCACCAAAGCGCAGGTGCGAGACGGTGACGCCGCCGGTCTTCTTGGAGTCGTACTGGAAGTAGGCCTGGACGTACTTGTCGGTGTGGTCGCCGATGATCTTGATCGAGTTCTTGTTGGCACCGACGGTACCGTCGCCACCCAGACCCCAGAACTTGCACTCGATGGTGCCGGGGGCTGCGGTGTTGGGCGCATCCTCGGCCTCGGGCAGGCTCAGGTTGGTCACGTCATCGACAATGCCGATGGTGAACTCGCGCTTGGGCTCGTCCTTCTTGAGCTCCTCGAAGACAGCGAACGCGGACGCGGGAGGCGTGTCCTTGCTGCCCAGGCCATAACGGCCGCCGACGACCTTGATGCCCGTCTTGCCGGCCTCGTAGAGAGCGGAGACGACGTCCTGGTAGAGCGGCTCGCCGATGGAACCCGGCTCCTTGGTACGGTCCATGACGGCGATCTTCTGGACGGTCTCGGGGAGAACGTCGACGAAGTGCTTGATGGAGAACGGACGGAACAGACGAACCTTGACCAGGCCGACCTTCTCGCCGTGAGCGTTGAGGTAGTCGATGACTTCCTCGAGCACGTCGCAGAAGGAGCCCATGCACACGACGACGCGATCGGCATCGGGAGCGCCGTAGTAGTTGAACAGGCCGTAATCGGTGCCGAGCTTCTCGTTGATCTTCTTCATGTAGCCCTCGACGACGGCGGGAAGCTCGTCGTAGACCTTGTTGCAGGCCTCACGGTTCTGGAAGAAGATATCGCCGTTCTCGTGGCTGCCGCGGGTGTGCGGGTGCTCAGGGTTGAGCGCGTGGTCGCGGAAAGCCTGGACGGCGTCCATGTCGCACATCTCTGCCAGATCCTTGTAGTCCCACATGGCGACCTTCTGGATCTCGTGGCTGGTGCGGAAGCCGTCGAAGAAGTTAAGGAACGGGGTCTTACCCTCGATGGCGGCAAGGTGAGCCACCGGCGAGAGGTCCATGACCTCCTGGACGTTGCCCTCGGCGAGCATGGCGAAGCCGGTCTGACGACAGGCCATGACGTCGGAGTGATCGCCAAAAATGTTCAGGGCGTGGGAAGCGACGCAACGCGCGGAGACGTGGAAGACGCCCGGGAGCTGCTCGCCCGCGATCTTGTACATGTTCGGAATCATCAGGAGCAGACCCTGAGAAGCCGTGTAGGTGGTGGTCAGAGCACCGGCGCCCAGCGAACCGTGAACGGTACCGGCTGCACCTGCCTCGGACTCCATCTCGACGACCTTGACCGGGGTGCCGAAGATGTTCTTGCGACCCTGGGCCGCCCACTGGTCGACATGGTCGGCCATCGGGCTGGACGGCGTAATGGGATAGATTCCCGCTACCTCGGTGTACGCATACGAAACATATGCGGCCGCCTCGTTGCCGTCCATAGACTTAAACTTACGCGCCATATACCCCTCTCCTCTCATATAGGTATACAGGCCCCGGCGATCGCCGGGATGTTGGCGTGATGGGATTTACGCTGTTGCTTCCAATCATCTGGCAGGCAGGCTCAGCAGCAGGTACATGGCGTGGAGAGAAGGCATGCCGAGGCGAGGAGGGCTGCACGCGCTCCACAAGCCCAGCTACCCGTCTTGCACATGACCGAGCGCCGCAAAGGCCGCATGCCGGATGCTCCCGGGCACGCCCCGGCGATGGGAAGCGCCCGCAACGGAAATCCGCATGCGGGTTTATTGTACCCCGCCGTCAAGTGTAATTTCGGCAAATATAGGCGGGCGGTAAAGGTTTACCTTGGGTGACTGCCAAGGGCCAAAATGGCCCCTCCATCCCTGGGCGACCGGCTCTGGTGCGCCAAGGAGTGTCCCCAAGTGCCGGCAGAAAAGGAACGTCCCTATCTGCCGGCCAGAGAGCACCGAAGAGAATGGCGTAGGTAGTGGATTCGCCGAGCTTGAGCTCGTCGCCGGGATTGAGTTGGGCGGAACGGCCGGGCTCGACCTGAAT
>NZ_JADPCJ010000039.1:4339-15165 GCF_015670795.1 Collinsella aerofaciens
AATGGCGTAGGTAGTGGATTCGCCGAGCTTGAGCTCGTCGCCGGGATTGAGTTGGGCGGAACGGCCGGGCTCGACCTGAATGCAGACGCGCGTGGCCCCGTTTACCACCACGGTTCCGTTGGTGGACGACAAGTCCTCGACGTGCCAGATATTCTGAGCATCGCACCAGATATGGGCATGGCGGGCCGAGACATCGTCGCCGACGTCGGTAATATCGCCCTCGCCAGTGGCCAGCGCGCCAATCTCAACACCCTGCTCACTCGGCTGAATCCAGCGCGGGGCGCTCACGACAAAACTGTTTTGTACGCGCAGCAAGCCCAAGGGGTGCGCCGGGGCGGGTTCGCGTTCGCCCGCGACCGAAGATGTGCTCAGCGAGCGCGGCGTCGACGTGGCGCCGCCACAGGTCGCACGAGCGCGGCGGCTCGCCCGACTTGGAACCAAGGCGGGCGTGAGAGCAAACGGCATAGGGAACGAATCTTGCGGATGCACTCCTCGACGTCAGGCAGGTAAGCCCCACTAAGTCGCCGAGGAGGCCCAAGCGGCCCGGCACCACTTCCAGATTCTGACCAGGGCGAGTCGTTCGCCGATAGCTGAAGGCTCGCTCCCACCCAAAAGGGGAGATTCGCGTTGTTCCCCAATCGCTCTCGCATCTTTCATTTTGCTCGAGGTGAGCTATAAAAAACTTTCCTGGTGAAAGGCGGTGATTGGTTTCTTTTTTTTCTAGAGGAGCGCGCCTGTAATCTGTTTTCATCCTAAATCAAGTTAAGATCGGACCTTCCAGAGGCAAGTCGACTCAAACTGCGAGGCTCCATGCTGGAATAAAGAGCGCTGTCGAAGTGCCAACAACGCAAAGCTTGCCAGTCTCAAATAGAACCTTTTGGGAGTCCGATTGGGCCGCACGCAGAATCCCCGCTGTTGGTTTTTTATAGCTGCGTAACAATAAACAAGGTTAGTGCCAGTCCAGCATGAAATTGAGGAACGTATGCATTTTTTCTCAGTAAGTGATCGTCGTTACTGCTTCGATGAGGTCACTCGCAATTGCTTTCAGGTTGACCAAGCATCAGAAGATGCGCTTCGCGTATTTGAAGCATCGGGAAGAACGGTCAACTCGAAGTTGCTAACGAAGTCACTTGCTGCGAAAGGCTACGGCCAAACGACCATAGCAGAACTTGAAGACGACATTGATGAGTATCAACGATTGTCTGAGCGGACTTTCTTAACAAAAGACACGCCTCGAAAACTTAGATCCATCGAACTCCACGTTTCACATGCATGCAACCTTGGTTGTAGTTACTGTTTTGCCGGTAAAGGAGATTATGGGACGTCTCCTCTGCTGATGACAGACGAGATAGCCTTCAAGGCGGTCGACTACCTCGTCGCAAGTTCATCGGAAAACGAAACGCTTACGATCGTCTTTTTTGGTGGGGAACCCATGATTAACGAGCCGCTGATATGGAAAACGGTCGACTATTCAAAAAGAATATACCCCAATAGAAACTTTACCTATTCTATTACGACCAACGGAACGCTTTTGAATGACACTGCTGTGAATTCTTTCAAGGAGCACGGGTTTTCTGTTCTGATTAGTCTCGATGGTACAGGATGTAAGCACGATGCATCGCGCCCGTACAAGACGGGAGGTGGCTCTTTCTCCGATATCGACAAAAACGTTCGTCGTTTTTCCGAGTCGTTCCCCTTCGGCGCAAGAGCGACCTTAACAAAAAATAACTGTAACCTTGTTGAAGACTATCTTCAGTTTAAAGAGATGGGTTTCAGAAGGATTTACTTCTCGCCCGTAAGCTCATTCGATGAGAATATCAAACTCGACGAACACTCATTAAACAAAATCAGGGCGGGCTTAATAGATTTGGCGGATCAATATCTCAAACAGATTGATCAAGGGGAAAAGCCCTTGTTTAGAACATTGAAAACTGCAATTGATTTGATTATGAGCAACAGGATCGCCTTTGTCGGATGCGGGGCTGGCAGGCGTTTTATTTCTGTGACTCCCGAAGGAGACGTATACCCCTGTCACAGGTTTGTCGGGATGATGCGATTCAAAATGGGCAACATCATCACCGGAATTGACGAAACTAGGTATATTGAAAACTGGAGTCAGGGTGTCGAAAAAAGAATTGACTGTACGGACTGTTGGGCTCGTTCTTTCTGTGGTGGGGGCTGTAGCTGGGAGGCTGCAGACGAGCACGGCTACTTGCCCAAGAGTCTACACCCTGCATCATGTGAATATAGAAAAATGTGCTACGAGATAGCTTTTGACCTTATTTCCCGCCACTCATCTTCGCAGGAGAAAAATCAACGAGAAGCTACTGTATCGGAATAAGCGGTTCAGCGCATTGCTGTCACCATTGTGGAGGTGTTCGTTCTTCTGATTACCGTCTGCAAAGCTTATTGCTACGTTCGCCGAAACCATTCTAGAAATATGGTGAACTAGACATCTTGGTTTGTTATACACAATATTGAGGTTTTTTCTGCACTCAAAGGGAGGTAGTCGTGAAGCATATTCATCCGATTAATCCAGGAAGTAGCGACGAGGCAGGCGTGAAGCCGATGTCTTTTGACTGCCTCTTGGGCATTACTGACATCTGTACTGTTTATGATAAAGCAGATGGCTGTGGTGCATACGATTACTGCGACTATGACATGGATGGCGGCAGCATCTGCGTTGTAGATCACTGTGGCATTGATCAAACGTAGTCTCTAATTGGATTAAGGTGAGGAGCTGTTATGAAGCATATCCATCCTGTTGGTTCAAGTGGAAATGAAAATCCTCCCGTTGAGCCTTGTTGTCTTGGAGTTGATATATGCAATTTTTACGACATCGCCGAGTGCCCTGTTGCGGATTGGTGCTATGTCGATAAAGAATCAAGCTGTGTTTTGCCAGCAGATTGGTGCGATCCAGTTGACGAGTAGTTTTTGTGGCTAGAAACTATTTGATCCAATTCAGAATAAGATGGGAACAAATACCAAAATCTCGTGTCTGGGAGGAGTTATGCCATTATTGCAAGGTCTCGTTGGATTAGCCTTTATACTTGCATTATATCTGGCACCTTTTTTACTTTTATTCTTCATTATTCGACTCTTTCTTCGGAAAAAATAGGAGTATCACGCAAACATTAGCGTAGCTTTCTTCCAATATGAGCCGAGCATTGGCAAGTGGAATAAGAAGCCCGACCGTTCGCCACATGAAAGTGATCGGACGGGCTTCTCTATTTAACCCGGGCCGCCACCTATAGCGGCTTTCCAGGCGTATTCTCGGTGCAAAGCAATCGTCAGTTTAATCCTATGCGTTGATACCGCATTTCATTTGTTCGGCTCGAATTCTACGGCCTTGCAACCCTCGCACTCTCCGGCAAACGGATTGAACGCGAAGGCAGAGATGATGCGTGCGTGGACATCGAGGCTGCTGTAGGCAACATACTGGGGCATGGACCCCCGCTGCGCGTGGCATGTGGCCCGGCATATTCATTGCCGTCCAACCCCGTGTAGTTGCAGCAAAGGGCGGAACCTCAATGCTCAGCTCATATTGTCCGTGGGACACGAGAATCGTAAGTACACTTTGGTGCGATTCTCGCGCTGATACTGAGCCACCTGGAATAAGATACGTCGCGACAACACTTCACTTCACCTCTGTCTCGACAAGACGACGTAGACTAAAGTTTCCTTTAGTAAGAGAACGAGAACTATATCTGAAAGCGTTGCGATGGCGTGAAGGCACCGAGTCCGAACCGCCTGAATGCTACGTGCATCTGCATCGCTTTTTTGTTATCTCTGCCAGTTGGGTAGCACTACACTTGTCAGCATTTACCCTGGTACATGCTGCTTAAATCCACTACCCCTTCTACCGCGCCGACCATCTCGTCATCGTGAGAGACAACGATGATCAGCTGGCTTTGCTTGTTGCGCTTAACATAGGCCGCAAGCTCGGCGCGGCTTACAGCGTCTAACCCAGTCGTGGGCTCGTCGAGCATCAAAACTGACGACTTGCGTGAAATCGCCGACCATAAGTACACGCGGCGCAGCTCACCGCCCGAAAGCGCGGAGCAACGTTTCCCGAGCAACTCCTTCACGCTGTTTTCCAGCGAAGGTAGGTCATCTACACCCCGGTGATAGGGAGAAAAGGGCGTGTCGAAATACTCTAACAGCTCTTTCACCGTTTCGTCCGGCGCGAAGCACGACTGTGGGCAGCACGATATCTCTCTCGCACGTATGTAATCCAAGTCGCATTCTTCGATTGGCACACCGTTGTATTTTACTTTGCCTTTCGATGAGTATAGCCCGAGCATCAAGTAAAGAAGTGACGTCTTGCCTCTTCCGTTCTCCCCAACTATGCAATATGTACCAGGACCGGAAAACTTGAAAGAAAACCCGCCGAGGACCTCTCGGACAGATCTGTCTGGAAGGACAACCGAGAATTCCAAATCAGATACCGAAATGTCATTTATTCCATCAAGTTTCGCCAAATCGGTCCGATTCCACCCCGATCTCGCCTTTTCCCTCGTCGTGATAGCCGTCCTATCCCATGATGCTTTGGCGTCCTGATAGGATTTGAACAATGACATCATACTTTTCAAAGTCTTAAAGAGAACCGCGAAGTATGTACCGATGATAGTGTACTCGCCTATTGACATAGTTCCGTTAATGATTCGTACTCCGGAAACAACAAGTATCACCGCTTGAAACAACGCTGCGAAAAGACCATCGAGCGATGTCAGAGAATATGATAGCTTTCCGGAGCGCAAAACTTTGGGAAAATAGCTCTTAAATCCAGCGTCGAGCGCTTGTTCGCTCTTGCCGTACGAAGATGCCAGTTGAATGTTGAGAATCTGATTAAGCTGCGATGCAATTGCGGCGTAAAAGGCGCTGTCCGCTTCTTTCTTCTCATACGTGACCCTATACAAAAGTTTCCTCAACCCAGTAATTACACAGAAATACACGATGAGGAGAATGATAGAAAACACCGCGAGAGTTGAATCAATTGACCATATGATAAGCAATACGATGGGAATAGCTACAATGGACAGCGGCGCACTGATAAAATTCGCCAAAACGAAGGATGAGACCACGCTGGAGTCGGAAATAATCCGTTGCGTTGTATAGGCTGGATCGATGGTCCGACTCACCAAGTAATCGTCTCTTTCAAAACGCAAGACGGCCTCCCTGAGAAGATCAAAGGAAAGTCTCGTGGTTATGCGAATGGAAAGTGTTCCTGCAAAATAAGTAAAGAGGGTGGAGAAAACTCCTATTGACGCAACCAGGAGTGCGAAGAGTACGGCGTCTCTTTCGCTGCGGTTACCAAGAAGAAAATCTAAGAATTTCCCGTTCACGTATGGCATGGCATAGGAGAGAGCGGTTCCAATCACCGTGATAGCAATGAAGACGAAAGCCCCTTTTGCTCTGATGAACCTCGAGAGAACGCATCGAATCAAGGAAGGCCCCAATCTACCCGCCACAAAACATCAATCACTGATACCTTACACCTCAACACAACAGGAGCGAAGATTTGCCAATGAGACTGCTTTAGATTGCCTTGGGCCAATACGATCTCAAGCTCTTCCTGCAAGAGAGTCGGAATCGGACATCTCCTCCGACGAATCTGGCAATCGGGCGGTTGAAATATCTTTTTCAACCGCCCGATTGCCACAATAGATTGGAGCGTCCGCCCGCAAACGACCTCGTTTTACACCCACCAAATCCTTTGCCTTTTGTCGCCTTTTTGCTGTTCGTAGCCTTAAACAAGAACTATTTCACCGCAACTTATCGAGGGGTTGGCCAGAGAGCACCGAAGAGGATGGCGTAGGTAGTGGATTCGCCGAGCTTGAGCTCGTCGCCGGGATTGAGTTGGGCGGAACGGCCGGGCTCGACCTGAATGCAGACGCGCGTGGCCCCGTTTACCACCACGGTTCCGTTGGTGGACGACAAGTCCTCGACGTGCCAGATATTTTGAGCATCGCACCAGATATGGGCATGGCGGGCCGAGACATCGTCGCCGACGTCGGTAATATCGCCCTCGCCAGTGGCCAGCGCGCCAATCTCAACACCCTGCTCACTCGGCTGAATCCAGCGCGGGGCGCTCACGACAAAACTGTTTTGTACGCGCAGCAAGCCCAAGGGGTGCGCCGGGGCGGGTTCGCGTTCGCCCGCGGTCATCGACATGCCAAGCGAACGCGGCGTGGATGTGCCTCCGCCACAGGTCGCGTGCGCGTAGTCGATGGCATAGTTCACCGAGGACCGCACATCCGCCGAACAACCGACGGCGACAAACAGCACCAGCACGGCCTCGGCGCGCTCGGCGGGCATGAGTTCCGCCGCCTGGGACAGGCGATCGAGCGCGTTGCGATAGAGATTCGTGTCCTGGTGGCACTCTTCGAGCGCGCGTACCATCGGTTCACCTGCAGGACCGCACACCATATTGATCACAGCCGTGGAGTCCATGGGATTGCGCTGGCGCAGGGCCAGTTGCGACATAATACGCGCAGCCGAGGTACCGTATTCGGCAAAGTAGCGATGCTGAAGCGTGCCGACCGGCGCGCGAACGATAAAGCGGGAAACCCAAGAGCGATCGGCGGCTCGGCTCTGCGGGCTGCGGCCGTCGGCGAGCGGACGGGACGAAAGCACCAAGCCGCACAGCTCGATATGGCTCAGATGCGCCGCGCGCTTAAAGATGTCAAACATGGCCCCGCATGGGGTGAGCTCAACTTGAGATGCCATGACCTAGGCCTCCTTAGTCGTAGAAATAGAATCGGACGATACTTCGACAGGTCCGCCAAAAGTACGGGCAGCTGCGGCTCCACCGGCAAGCGGAGTCGCCATCTGGGCTTTTGTGCGTCGTGGTGCCGAAACGGGAAGTTCAAAGGCAAAGCCCATCGCAAGCAAAAACCACGTAAGCGTATAGGTTGCAACCAGAGCGGCAACAAGGCCGCCCATCACGGCGCGTTGGGAAAATACGCTACATGCAGCCACAACCAGCACCGGAACCTCGCAGGCAGAAAGCGCAAGCACACCCTGCAGGAAGCCCGAGCGCCGATCGCGCGCAAGCGCCCCCGCGGCAACGCCGGCTATGCCTGGCAGCGCCAACGCCAGTGCGGCAATAATACCCGGTAGCGACCCAGACCACACGAGCGATCCCAAAGTCGCCGTCACGCGAGCGCCCGACGCCAGCAGCGCGGCCGAAACCACGATCACAGCCCAAACCACGCCACAGACGACCGTCGCGCCGACCATCAGCGCGCGACGAGCCGCGCGGCCAGACGCATCCATGGGGCACGGCGTGAGCGGCTCGCCGCGGAGCGAACGGCCGACATTTTGCGCATAGTGGTCACAAAACGCTGAGAGCGCCGCCTCGACCGCCGCCGGCTCGGGACGATCTTTTTGATGGCTGGACAGACAGGCCATCACCACGTCGAACAGCTGGGCATCGACAAACGCCAGCGCATCGCGTAGCTCTTCGGAATCCGGCTCAAGCCCTAGCTGCTGGGCCTGCTCGGCCGCGGCGAGCGCCACATCGGGCTCACGACGAAGCAGCTGAGTCAAATCACAACCGGGCGCATGGGCACCAATGGGATAGTCGGGCCGCGTGTCCATCTTGAGACGGTAGGGGCTCGCGATGTCGCGCGTCTTTTTGCGCGAACCCGAGGTGCCCGAAGTGCTCGGCGCGGCTTCGTATGGCGCGACGCCGGCAATGAGCTCGTAAACCGTGCTTGCCGCGGCATAGACGTCAATCGCCGGCGACATACGCAAAGCGCGCAGGTCGGGAATATCGTCGGTGAGCATCTCGGGCGGGGCATAGGCAACCGTCGCGCGACGCAGCGTGGCATAGCGCTCGGTAAAGGATGCCTTGCCGCCGGTACCGGCCACGGCCGACGCAGGCTCAAGCGCCAGCGACGAGCCAAAGTCGATCAGGCACAGGTCAAAGGTGCCCTCGGCAAGCTGCCGGTCAAGCGGTAGACGCGCCGTACGCACCATAATATTAGCGGGCGAGATATCGCGATGGACAAAGCCCTCGCCCACCAGACTCATACGGCAGAGCAGATCGAACAGGTCGCGACCCAGACGCGCCGCCACAAGCGGCGACAGGCGTCCGGCATCGTCCACGGCAAGTCGCGAACGCAAGCGGGCGAGCGTCTCGCCCTCGACCCATTCCATGACAATTGCAGGCACACCGTCGACCTCGCCCCAGCCATAGAGGCGGGGAAAGCCCTTAAGGCCCGAAAGGGCGCGATGGCATTCGTATTCCTCGCGAAATGCCGCTTTGAACTTGGCGACCAGCGACTCATGGGCGGCATCGTCGTCAAACTCATCGCGCGTCGGCAAGATGAGCTGTTTGAGTGCTACGTCCTCGCCTTGGGCGTTGACAGCACGCGTCACGCGGCCGATACCGCCACGGCGCATGGTGGCATCGTCGGCAAACAGTATCGTAAAACGACGCAGATAGGCAGGCAGTTCGTCCTGACCGAGCGCAATGGCCGGCTCAAACCCGTCGACACGCGCCAGGCGCAGGCCGACCATGGGATCGCGACCGAGCGATTGTGGTGTGGTGGATGCAAGATCGGTCATCATAGGGCAAGCGCCGCCACGTTATTGTTGAAGTTACCGAGCGCGACGTCATCATCGCCGTAATGGCCGACCCATTGACATAGGTTGGTGTAACAGCCCCACAGATTGGCATACTGCTGATACCACCTTGACCGGGGCGAGAATGTCTGACGACCGAACTCGGCTCGAATGACAAACATCTCCCCGACCAGGCTGTCGCACGGCCTGGGATCTCCCGTAGAGTTATAGGTCGAGACCACGTCATTGGCACGAGAAACATAGCCGTCGAGCATGTTGTACTTGGTCACAAGCCAACTGTGAATGCTCTCTTCCTCAGCAGCGGAAAGGCCGCCGGAGTTTGCATCGTTGTCAGTGTTGCCGCCCGTCGAGCCGCCGTTTCCAGGCCCTCCGGTAGAGGAACCCGACCCAGAGCCGCCGCCCGAACTCGATGAATCCGAGCCGGAGCCAGAAGTATCCGAGCTACCGGGCTTTCCGGACTGCTGGGCGTCCTGCTCCTTTTGCTGCTCGACCTTATTCACCGTTGCCGCCACGCTATTGTTGGACAATCGATCGATGATCTTGGTGTTGGTGAGCACGATGGTTTTGCCATTGGCAAGCGTGACTTCGTTGTCCGGGGCCTCGGCGCCGTCCGCATCGTCGGTGCCAAACACAATATGCCCGACCACACTTGCCCAAGCATATCCAGTCGTGGTGCCCAGATCGCTTTTGGCCTCATGCCCCACGCGCGGTTCGCGTGCGGCATGCGCCTGCATCATGGACGGCACGGTCATGCCATAGGCAGAAACGCCAGCTATGACCAGCACCAGCGAGCACGATAGCAGTGCGTACGCCCGCGGCGCCAAGCCCAGTCGGCGTCGTATGCGCACCGCGGCGCCGCGCTTTGTCTGAGTGCCACCGGGCCGCATGCGTTCTCCTCCAACAAAAACACGCCGCTCGGGAGCGGCGCATTCATTCGAATCCATATTTGAGTGTATCAGCGAACCAAAAAGGTTGCGCAACGAATGGACAAATTAAGGATGCGAGCGGAAGCATCCATGCGATAAGCGGATACGAAGCATCTTTGTTGCACAACAAACTCACAGTCGCACGGGGAAATTATGACTACCCCGTGCGACTGTGAGGAAAACATACGGCAGGAGCAGGCTCGCCACCTAAATCGCGCGACGGGCCTCGATGGCGCGGCCAAGCGTAAGCTCGTCGGCATACTCCAAGTCGCCGCCCACGGGAAGGCCGCTTGCCAGACGCGACACCTCGACGCCCAACGGCTTGATGGTACGGGCCAGATAGCTCGCCGTGGTCTCGCCCTCAATATTGGGGTTGGTGGCGATGATGACCTCGTGGATGTCCTCGTGGCCCAAGCGTGCCAGCAGCTCTCGAATGTGCAGCTGCTCGGGGCCAATCTTGTCCATGGGACTGATCACGCCGCCCAATACGTGGTAGAGGCCGTGGTAGCTGCCCGTGCGCTCGATCGCCTGGACATCGCGCGGCTCGCCCACCACGCAAATGCGAGTGGTATCGCGCATCGGGTCCTGGCAGATGGAGCACTCGTCGGCCGTGGCGTAGTTAAAGCAGCGGCTGCAAAAGTGGACCTCCTGCTTGACCTCCAGGATGGCCTCGGCCAGGCGGCGCGCCTCCTCGGCGTCGGCCTCCAACAGGTAATAGGCGATGCGCTGGGCCGACTTGGGACCAATGCCCGGCAGACGGCCCAGCTCATCGAGCAGTTTTTGCAGACTGTGGTTGGCACTCATATATATGCGTGTCTTAGAACGGCATGCCCGGGATGTTGAGGCCGCCGGTGATGGCGCCCATCTGCTTGTTGGCGAGCTCGTTGACGCCGCGGACGGCCTCGTTGACGGCAGCCATGATCATATCCTGCAGCATATCGACGTCCTCGGGATCGAGCGCATCGGGATCGATGGTGAGGTTGACGAGCTCCATCTCGCCGTTAACGGTCACCTTGACCATGCCGCCGCCGGCAGAGGCGTCGACGGTCTGGGACTTGAGGTTCTCCTGCGCGGCGGCAAGCTGCTCCTGCATCTTGCGAGCCTGCTTCATCATCTGCTGCATGTTCATACCGGCCATGATGGCTCCTTTACGTGCGGCCGCACGCCGAGCTGCAAGGGCAGCCGGAGCACGGCGGGACTTTCAAACTCAAAAATCGTACCACGGCGCGAGGTCAGACACTATGACCCAATCCGAGGGCACGGAAACGACAGGAGCCCCCGCTCGTGACCGCGGGTCGGGGCTGCGAC
>NZ_JADPCJ010000003.1:0-46142 GCF_015670795.1 Collinsella aerofaciens
GGGTATCGGGTTCCCACATTCATCCGCACATGTGCGGATGAATGTGGGAGGTGTTCGGATAAAGTTGATAATCAAGGCGATTCCGGAAAATGCGAAAAGAATTGCAGGCGTGTACATTGCACCGCCGAAACGTTGTATCTTTTGCATCATGACGGGGAATCCCCCTCTCTTCATTCGGAGCGACTGCGGTTTTGGCTTCACTCGAGACCGCAGACGCGCCGTTTGCGTGTACCTCGTGCAATAGGACGGGTGGGCCCGCTTCCCTGACTTCTTGCGCTTCTATTTTTATCATATCACTTATCTAGACAAGTTAGCATAAATACAACGGTCGGTAAACGGTTGATTATTGGCCGTAAACGGTATATGTCCAGTATTTCGCCTGTTAAATCTGACATAGTTGATGGCTGCATTTCAATTTTCTTTTCTACTTGTCTAGATGTGCTTGTCTATATCTATAGACATGCCTATACTTCATTACAACATTCACCGCCACGTTAAGGAGTCACCATGAAAAGCGCGGTCTTCTATGGAAAGCACGACCTCAGAGTCGAGGAATCGGCAAAGCCGGCCGTGGGCAGGCGCGACGTTCTGATCAACGTCAAAGCTTGCGGCGTCTGCGGTACCGACGTTCATATCTATGAAGGCGACAAGGGTGCAGCCGACGTTACCCCGCCCACGATCCTTGGTCATGAGTTTGCGGGCGTTGTCGAGGCCGTGGGCAGCGACGTCGCTGGCTTTAAACCGGGCGATCGCGTGTGCATCGACCCAAACCATCCCTGCGGCTGCTGCGAACCCTGCCGCGACGGAATCAACCACTACTGCGAGCATATGACCGGTTACGGCACCACTGTTAACGGCGGCTTTGCCGAGTACTGCTCCGTCGATATGCAGCAAGTCTACAAGTTGGGCGATCACACCAGCTTTGAGCAGGGTGCTATGACCGAGCCCGTCGCCTGCTGCCTGCACGGCATCGATATGTGCAACATCAAGCCCGGCAGCACAGTTGTCGTTATCGGCGGTGGCATGATCGGTCTGCTCATGATGCAGCTTGCTAAAAACGCCGGCGCCACCAAGGTTGTCTTGCTCGAGCCCGTCGAAGGCAAGCGCGAGGTTGCGCTCAAACTCGGCGCCGACCTGGCAATTGATTCCATCCACGAGGACGTCCCGGCCCGCCTGAAGCAGGAGGGCGTCGGCAACGTCGATGTCGTTATCGAGTGTGTTGGCAAGCCCGTCACCATCGAGCAGGCCATCCAGATCGCCGGCCACAAGGCTACGGTCATGATGTTCGGCCTCACCAAGCCCGATGAGACGATCACCGTCAAGCCCTTCGAGGTCTTCCAGAAGGAGCTTGTGCTTACCTCGTCCTACATCAACCCTTATACGCAGCGTCGCGCGCTCGAGCTCATCGACTCTGGCAGGCTCGACGTATCCTCGATGGTCGCCAAGGTGGCTTCCCTCGACGAACTCGGCGCCATCCTGTCAGACCCAGCTCTGCGTGCCATGGGTAAATATATAATCGACCCCAGCAAGTAAATCGATCGACACCTGCGCGAGCGGTCCTCATCCACCGCTCGCGCACTCAGCTCTAGGAGACCGTCGTGGCGCGAGCCATCTTCCAAACTATTTATGACAACGTGAAGCAGTCGATTGACGACGGCACATACGCCTATCAGAGTTATCTGCCTTCGGAGACTGAGCTCACGCAGCTGTTTGACTGTTCGCGCATGACGGTCCGTCGCGCCATCTCGATGCTTGCGGCAGATGGTTACGTGCTCCCCCAGCAAGGCAAAGGCATGCGCGTCATTCGCAACATCAGTGACGAGAAGAGTCGTGGTGGCGGCGGACTCGAGACCTTTAAGGAAATCGCGGCCAGCCGAGGCTTTGAGCTCAAGACTGTCACCACCGTTTTTGAGCTCCTCGTCTGTAGCAAGGCACTCTCCGGGATTACCGGGTTTCCCGAAGGCTGCGAGCTCACACGCGCCAAACGCATCCGTTACGCAAACGGACACGCCGTGTGCTCCGACGACTCCTATTACCTAAGCTCACAGGTACCGGGGCTGACACCCGAGATTGTCAACGACTCGATCTATCGTTACCTCGAAGAAGACCTTGGCATTAAGATTGTCACGGGCAAACGCGATGTAACGATCGAGCATCCCACGCCCGAGGATACGCGCGTGCTCGATCTCGACGACTTTAACGCACTCGCCGTTATACGCGGACAGACCTACAACGCCGACGGTATCCTTATGGAATACACCGAGACCAAACAGGTTCCCGGGTTCTTTTTGCTCCATGAAACCGTGACACGCAACGGTACCGGTCGAACCGGCCACCAAAGCAGCATGAACTAACCATTTATTAGTTGCGGTGGGATAGTTCCTAGAATTGCCAGCTTAAGGGCAAAACAGGAACTATTCCACCGCAACTTTTTTGGCCGGCGGGGCAGTACCTGTCCCACCGGCCATCATTTACGCTCTTTTAGCTAGTCCGCGAGCTTCTCCACCTGGTCGAGCATCTTGTCCAGCTTGGCCTTTGCCTCGGCCTTGACCTTCACAGCTTCTTCGTGAGCCTTCGCCTTCTGGGCGGCCTTTTCCTCGGCTTCGGGATCGACGACGACCAGATTGGACGCGTCGTGCTCAACAAGCTTGAGCGCATGCTCGGGACAAACCTTGACACAGGCGCCGCAGCCTAAACAATACGTGGACTCCAACGCAAAGCGGCCGCTTCCCACCAGATCACAGGCAAACGTGGGACACACGTTGACGCACTCGCCGCACGACGTGCACTTTTCAAAATCGCACTCCGGCGTGCTCACCTGCATATTCTGGGCAAGCTCGGGATGGTTCTGCAGTGTCGAGAGCACCAGCTGCCGCCCATGGGTGAGCGAACGGCGACGCTTGGTCGTCGTGGTGCCGCACATGGTGTTGAGCGTGCGCTCCAGCTGGGTAATCTGATGGCGATGGGCCTTGAGCTTTTGCGTCACCGAGGCCAGCGCCGCCGTCGCCGGGTTGAGCTTGGTCACCGTCAGGCCCGTGGTGCGGGCAATCTTTTCCATGTACTCCTTGCGCTCGTACTCGCGGCGCTTATGGCACTTGAGGCTCTTGGGGTCGACCTCTAGGCCCATACCCGTGCCAGACCACTCTTCGGCCTTCGCAATCGCCTCGCCAAGAATGTCCTCACCGCCGGTGTTGCGGCATTTATCGCACACGCCCAACGGCAGGTACACACTCACGTTGGGATAGTCGGCCAGTACCGAGAACCAGGTCTCTGCCGTAATATCGCCCACGCAGGCAACGACGACCTCGTTTTCACGCGGCATGCGTTTGAGGGCACGCGTGCAGGTGACGTAGGCGGTCTCGTGGCTCGTAGCAGCAGAGACGATATCGTCATACAGGTTTTTAGGCGCCAGGCGCGGCGAGATGATCGCCTCGGTCGGGCAGGCAGCGGCGCACAGACCGCACTTGCGGCAGGAGTCGAGGATCTCGATGGCGTCTTCCTCGACCTCAATAGCGTTGACCGGGCACACGTCCATGCACGCGGTGCAGCCGCTCTTTTCGTTTTTGCAGGTCAGGCATGGAATGGTGTTGCCGCGCGGACGCTCCTTGTAGTCGGCAGGATTCCACTGCGGCGCCGACGGATCGAGTGCATTGGTCACGCCGCCAAGCGGATTTTTAAGAAAGTCGAAACCCTTGCTGATCTCGATAATGTCATCAAACAGATCGTGTTCCTGCGCCATGCGCGGCCCCTCCCTGAGCAGTGCAAACAAGCAAGAGATAATGATACGCTATCGGCCCATGCCTCGGGCAAATTACACGCGGAGCATCTTTGCGGCAAATAGTCTATGGCCTATCGCCGCCTCGATTGCACAAGGTCAATCAAGTGCCAAGCTATGCCTCGCACATGAACTGCACGAGCTTTAGTTTGGTCACCTTGGCCTGTTCGTTAGCCATATTGCGCTCGTTTCTAAAGACCGCATCTGCAACACCCTGCAAATCGGCATCGGAAATCTCGCTGCACGGACCGTCCATCGATGCCGCCGTGGGGCATACGCACAACGGCAACTCGGCATAAAACGCAACGGCCTTGGCGATATCGAGCATTTTGCCGCCGCCAATACCCACTACCATGTCGCAATACTCGGCCTGGGCTTCCTTAGCCATTTCGACAACGGCCTCTTCCGTACACGGACCGTCATAAATCTTAAAGAACGGCTCGCTTAGATCTTCGTCCAGAAATCCATCGACGATCTGCCTGCACAGCCGATCCTCGGTGCCCTGGTCAAACAAGACATAGGCAGCGCAGCCCAACCATGACAAATACCTGCCTTGACGCGACAGTTCGCCCGGCCCCTGAACATACCGGCCGGGACCGCCGTAAACCATAGGAAGCGCCATACGAGAATCCGCCCTTCATCAAACAACGATTGGTGCAAAGTAACCTGACCCCTTTGCACCATAGCAAAAAAGGGGCAAAGCCATCTGCTGGCTTTGCCCCTTCCTTAGCTTGATCTACTCATCCATGAGATAGTAGTGGCCCAGTGCGTCAGCACCCAGAATGGCGTTTGCGACCATCTCGGGCGTCACCTCAAAGGGCATGTTGCACATGGTGTCCTCGGGCGCGCATGCGGCCTCGGCAACAATCATGGCCTGCTCGCGCGTAAGCTCGGCAACGCCAAGTTCCTTCATCGTGACCGGCAGGCCCAGCTCAATGCAGAAGCCCAAGACTTCCTCGAGCTTCTCGGTCGGGGCATCCTCGAGTACCAGCTGGACGATGGTGCCGAAGGCGACCTTCTCGCCGTGATACATGCTGTGGCACTCGGGCAGCATCGTCAGACCATTGTGGATGGCATGAGCAGCGGCAAGGCCCGAGCTCTCAAAGCCAATACCCGAAAGCAGCGTATTGGCCTCGATGATGTGCTCGACGGCAGGCGTGAGCGCACCCTTCTCCAGCGCAACCTTGGCCTTGACGCCATCGGCCATGAGCGTCTCATAGCAGAGCTTGGCGAGCGCCAGGCCGGCCATTCCGCCCTTACCGCCGGCGCAGGTGCCGCCGTCGGCATCGTGCGTCGCCTGGGCCTCGAAATAGGTTGCGAGCGCATCGCCCATACCGGAAACCGTCAGGCGCACCGGGCTCGCCGCGATAACCGTCGTATCCATAAGGACGATATTGGGGTTTGCCTTAAGGAAGAGGTACTTGTCGAACTGGCCGTCATCGGTATAGAGCACCGAAAGCGCCGAACACGGGGCATCGGTCGAAGCGATGGTGGGGCAAATGATAACCGGGGACTCCAGGTAATAGGCGACGGCCTTCGCGGTGTCGAGGATCTTGCCGCCACCGACGCCGACGATGATGTCGCAACCGTTGTCGCGAGCGAGCGCAACCAGTCGATTGACCTCGCCCTTGGAGCACTCACCGTTAAAGTCCTCAAACAGCAGCTCGGCCTTAGCCTCGGCAAAGCCGCCCTCGATCTTGGCACCGACGCGCTTCTTGCCCGAAGGCGTCACGATGACGAGGGCCTTAGCGCCGAGCGGCTCGACATAGGAGCCGAGCTTGGCCAGCTCGTCCGGGCCCTGGATGTACTTGCTGGGGCTATTGAAAATTGCAGCCATAACTATCCCATTCTCTAAAAAAGAAAGGGGCTCCGTACAGATGCGTGCGGAGCCCCTCGTTGCGATAACAAGAGTCGATTAGAAATCGATGTCGGTGTCGTAGTAGCAGGCCTTGAGAATCTTCTCGAAGTCGGCAGCCTTGGTCTCACGCGGGTTCTCAGGCGTGCAGGCGTCGGTCTCGGCGTTCGCGGCGATCTCGGGCAGCTTGGCGAGGAACTCCTCCTCGGAAACCATCTGCGGGTTCTCGGCGTCGACCTTCACGCCACCATTCGCGTAATCCTTGATGGACTGCGGGATGTTGAGCTGGTCGTTGAGGTCGCGAATCTTCTGGACGAGCGCGGCGATGAGCTCCTCGTTGGTCTCGCCGGGAAGGTGCAGGATCTCCTTGGCCACGTAAGCGTAACGCTCGGCAGCACGCGGGTCCTTGGAGTTCCACTGGATGACCTTGCCAAGGTACATAGCGTTAGCAGCACCGTGGATGATGTGACCGTTCTCGAAGGCTGCACCGGTCTTGTGAGCCATGGAGTGAACGATGCCGAGCAGGCCCGAGGAGAAGGCGATACCGGCGATGCACTGAGCCTCGTGCATGTGCTGACGGGCCTCATGGTCGCCAGCATAGGACTTGGGCAGCCACTCAACGATCTCGCGGATGCCGTGCAGAGCGTTGGCGTCGGTGAACATAGAGGCGCAGGTGGAAACGTAGGCCTCCATGCAGTGGGTCAGAGCATCCATGCCGGTGTGAGCGCACAGCTTGGCGGGCATGGTGTAGGTGAGCTCGGGGTCGACGATGGCGACATCAGGGGTGATGTTGAAGTCGGCCAGCGGGTACTTGATGCCCTTTTCGTAATCCGTGATGACGGAGAATGCGGTGACCTCGGTAGCGGTGCCGGAGGTAGAGGAAATGGCGCAGAAGTGAGCCTTCTGACGCAGCTCGGGGAAGCTGAACGGCTGGATAATGTTGTCGAAGGACTCCTCGGGATACTCGTAGAAGACCCACATGGCCTTAGCAGCATCGATGGGCGAACCGCCGCCGATAGCAACGATCCAGTCGGGCTCGAAGTCGCGCATAGCGGCTGCGCCCTTCATGACGGTCTCGATGGAGGGATCGGACTCGACGCCCTCGAACAGCTTGACCTCCATGCCGGCCTCTTTGAGGTCGGCCTCAACGTCCTGCAGGAACCCGCCGCGGCGCATAGAGCTGCCGCCAGAAACGATGATGGCCTTCTTACCCTTGAGGTTCTTCACCTCGTGGCGAGCGCCCTCACCAAAGTACAGATCGCGAGGATTGGTAAAACGTCCCATACTGTGCCTCCTAAACAAGCCCCTCTTAGACTTGCGTATATAACGGAGCACCCAATTGGCTCCGTTAGGACCGGTTTGCGCGTTGCCGGCGATGACAATGCGCGATGTCTAAACGTCTCAACGCTCAGACAAACACTATTTTACCGTTCTGGTTGGTCAGTTATTCACCTAAAGCCGCCAATGATGAAACGTTTTTTCTATCCCTGAAGACCCTTGTGCGGCATTCATACTCCCAAGCTGGGCAAACGTTTTATCAAGGTTGACTACATATCCCGGGCAGGACCGTGCCCCTCCAAAATATGCACCGTTCGCCGCCAAAAATCGACCGTTTGCGGCACCGTGATACCACTCGGTCGTCCAAGGTGCCGACATTTGTGCGACATCCGTCTTCGTGGTGCAAAGGTGCAAGTCCAAGTGCGGCACCCCCGTTGTGCCACATGCGGGTAAACTAGAACTTTATATAGAAACATTTGAACCCTAACCGCAGCAAAGGAGGCCCCATGGCATTCGATCCCATTCAAGAGAATTGCCATCGCCTCGTTCTTGAGGCCTTGCGCCGCGACAATATCCCGCTCACCGACGCTGCCGCCGTAGAGCATCTGATGGAACAATTCACCCGCAACCCCGCACCGCTCATCGTGCACGACCGCGACCGCGCCGGGCACCTCATTGCCAAGGTGGTCGAGGCTGTCGACTACCGCATTCCCTTTATCCCTGACGATACCCAGGCAGAGCAGGAAGAGGCAGCTGCCGAGAACATGCTCCGCGAGGCAGCCGTGCTCGACCCCACCAACTGGGACGCTCAGCGCATGCTGACCGCCCTCGCCGCCGAATCCAACGAGGAATACGTGCAGTATCTGGTGTCCAAGTGCGACGAGGTGGAGCACGATCTGGCGCTTAAGATCGCCTCGGCGCAGGACCCCTACGAGCGCGAGGCCGCTGGCGACCTTATGCGCCGCCCCTACCTGCGCTGGCTTGCCGCCTTGGCATCGCGCGCGCTCATTAGCGGCCGCTATCGCATGTCGCTCGAAGCCGCAAACCGCAGCCTCGACTTTTCCCCCAACGATCCTGCCGGCGTCCGCCACACCGCGATGCTCGCCATGGCAAAGCTCGAATACCCCGCCGAGGAGCTCAAGCGCTTTCGCTCTGCCCACTCCGTCCCCTATCTCGCCAACACGCCGCTGCGCCGTCGTCCCAAGGATGCGGAGCGCGACTTGGACCCGTGGACGCTCATCGCGCTGATGAGCGCTGCCTGGCGCGAGCTGGACTACGAGGGTGCCGAGCACTACTTGCGCATCCTTGCACGCTCGTGCCCGCACGCAGCCGAGGCACTCTACTTCCAAACCGAGTTTCCCGATGGCGTCTATGCCCGCGTCAACGTAGGCGTAGGCTCCACCGACGAGCTTGTCCTCGCGCTGTCCGAGGCGACGCCGGTGCTGCAGGAGGGCCTGGGCGCCCCCGACAACGCCAGCTTTGCCGCCTGGGTCGCCACCAACGATATCGTGCGTTCCCAAATCGATGAGCGCATCCTGCAGGCGGCCGAGCAGGGTTTGCCGTTTAAGGGAGGAGACCTCTAATGGATCCGAGCGTCTACATCCCCGCCTACCTGGAGCGCACCTATCTGGCGTCGCACCCCGAGCTCACCGATGCAGCACGCGAGCTTGTCCATAACGACATTAGCGCGAATCCCCAAAAGTATGCGCAGTCCGAGCATGCCCAGGCGCTGCTGTCCTACGCCGGTGTTCATCGCCACCTGCTCGACGAGCTCCATCGCATCGAGGACATGGGCAGTGACGAGGAGTTCGAACAGACGCGTAATCGCCTGTTCGACGACATGCGCGATGAGCTGCTCAAAATTGTCCGCGTCGATGCACATGTCCTCGATGCCCAGCTGCTCGCCATCATTTTGGCGGACACGCCCGTTGACGCCTGCCTGAGCGACCTGATGAAGCTCGAGGCGACCACGACCGATTACCTGCAGCAAAGTGTGCCCGGGTTCGATATGGAGGCCCCACACTACTGGGCCAACAAAGTTTTGACGGACGGCGTGACGGCGGCAGATCTCACCGTGAACGAGCCGGCACTTATCGGGTGGCTCCACACGCTTGAGGCCATCTCGCAGCTGTGCATGGCGAGCGCCCGCTACCGTGCTGCCGCCAACTACGCCCGCCGTGTTCTTAAGGCAGAAGGCTATCCCACCCGAGCTGCGGGCACCGTGCTACTCGCCCTCGCTCGCTTGGAAGACGAGGACGGCTTTTTTGCCCTGGCCCACCAGCTCGAGGAAGAGATCGGGGCTGACGCGCTCGAGAACTCTCCTTGGTATCTGCTCGCCCGCACGATTCTGCTGTTCAAAACAAACAAGATGCGCCCGGCGACACGCGCGCTGCGTGAGTTTGCCAACCGTTGCGAGGGCGGCGCGTTCTTCTTGCTGAACCCCATGTACCAGACGCCGTACCTTCCCTGCCGGCCCGAGCCGCGCGATCCCTGGGATCTTTCGCACCAGGCCGTTTGGGAAGCGGACGGCATTATCTCGGACACTCCCGACTTTGCCCCCTGGGCCAATGCCTGTGAAGACGTGTCACAGCTTGCCCAGGAATTTGCGCGCCGCTACGGTTTTTAGTGACGCACTCGACCCGACCATGTCGTTTACGTTAGGAACGGTTTCATGAACCTCCGCTCATCTCTCGCCTGCACCTCGAGCGATATCGCCCGCTGGGGACTGCGCTCCGTCCTTAAGCGCCAGGGCGGCGTACTCCCCGGCCGCATCGCCATGAAGATCGATCCCGAGTTGCTGAGCGACCTCGCTGGCCTTGTCGACCGCAGCGTGGTGATTACGGGCACTAATGGCAAGACCACCACCTCCAACCTCATCGCCGACGCCGTTGCCGCCAGCGGCGCCACCGTGGTATGCAACCGCGCCGGCAACAACATGGAGCCGGGCGTGGTGGGCGCACTGCTCGAAGCGCGCAGCGGCCTCAAGCGAGCCGGTGGCGGCAAGCGCGTGGGCGTTTTTGAGTGCGATGAGCTTTACACCGTACGCGTCCTGCCCAAGCTCAAGCCGACCTACTTTGTGCTGCTCAACCTGTTCCGCGACCAGCTGGACCGCTACGGCGAGATCGACCACACCCAGGACGTCATCGCCCACGCGCTGGAGCTTTCGCCGGCAACGACACTCATCTATAACGCCGACGACCCGCTGTGCGCCTCGATTGCCGCGCGCGTTCCCAACGCGAGTATTGCCTTTGGCATCGACGGCGCCACCAACACCGAGTCCGACCGTATTAGCGACTCACGTTTTTGCTCACAGTGCAACGCGCCGCTGGAGTATGACTACGTGCAATACGGCCAGCTCGGCGCCTACCATTGCCCCTCGTGCGGCTGGGCCCGCCCTGCGCTTGTCCGTCGCGTGACGGGCGTGGAGCTCGGCTGCGACGGCTACGGCTTTGACCTGGTCTTTGGATCTGCGTCCGACGCAGCTGCCGTACACATCGCCACGCGCTACAACGACCTGTACATGGTCTACAACGTTGCCGCTGCATTCTTTGCCGCACATGAGTTAGGCGTGGATACGGCGCACCTGCAGCCCACGCTCGATGCCTACGTCCCCGCCGGCGGACGCATGGGCCGCTGGGATATCGCCGGCCGCACCGTCGAGGCCAACCTGGCTAAGAATCCCGTAGGCTTCGATCGACAAATCCAGTCCATCAAGACGGCAGGCGGCAGACTCTGCGCTTTCTTCCTCAACGATAACGATGCCGACGGCCACGATGTATCGTGGATCTACGACGTCGACTTTGAGCGCATCGCCGACACGCCGGGTCTTGTCGCCTTTGCCGGAGGCACGCGCGCGCACGACATGCAGGTGCGCCTCAAGTACGCCGGCATCGATGCCGCGATTATCTCGGACGTCGCGCAGGCAATTGGCGCCGTGGCAGACGAGGCCGCCGATGACACCTTCTACGCCGTCGCCAACTACACGGCCTTCCCGCCGCTGGTCAAGGAGCTCGACGGGCTGAAAGGCGCCACCGCCGACGCTGTTGCTGGGCGCGCCGTAGCCCGTGCCGACGGCAGCGCTCTTCCTGTCGGTATCGCGCCAGTCGAGCTTTCGCGCCCGCTGCGCATCGTCTACCTGTATCCCGATGCCCTTAACCTCTACGGCGACGGCGGCAATGTTATCGCCCTCGAGCGCCGCTGCGCCTGGCGTGGCATTCCCGTGCGCGTGGACGAGGTCCGTATGGGCGAATCACTCGATCTCACCGATGCCGATATCGTCATGATGGGTGGCGGCTCCGACCGCGACCAGCTAGCCGTGGCACACGAGCTGCTCGCCCAAAAAGACAAGGTCGCGGCCTATGTTGAGGACGGCGGCACACTGCTTGCCATCTGTGGCAGCTATCAGCTGCTCGGCCGTTCGTACTACATGGGCGACGATCGCATTGAGGGCCTGGGCGTCATTGCCGCCGAAACCGTACGTGGCTCCGATCGCCTGATCGGCAACGTAGCCGTCAAAACCGATCTGGCACCTGAGCCCTTTGTGGGATTCGAGAACCATGGGGGTCGCACCCTGCTCGACGCGGAGGCAACGCCGCTCGGAACGTCCGTCGTCGCGGGCACCGGCAACAACGGCGACGATGGCTTTGAGGGCATCATCTACAAGGGTGTCATCGGCACGTACCTGCATGGCCCGGCGCTGCCCAAGAACCCCGAACTCGCTGACTGGCTGATCGCGCACACCCTCGAGCGGCGCGGCGATGCGCAGGCCACAGCCCTGCTGCCGCTCAAGCCCCTCGACGACACCTGCGAGCGCGCCGCCCACGACGCCGCCATGAAGCTCCTCCCCTAGCACCTCACAACCACAAAGGGGACAGGCACCTTTGTGGTGGTTTTTCAGTTTGCCAACGATATGTGAACGGCTAAAAAAGTCTGCTATACTCTTTCCCGCTGTCCCCATCGTCTAGCGGCCAAGGACGCCACCCTTTCAAGGTGGATATCGCGGGTTCGAATCCCGCTGGGGGCACCATTTGAATTGAAGAGCCCGTTACCCTCGCGGTAGCGGGCTTTTTGCTACCCATGCGCCGGGATTCGAACCCGACAGGGTGCGGAGCTGAGGAAACGCGAAGCGTTTTCCAGCGCAGCACGCAAGGAGCGAAGCGACGCGGCGAAAGCGGGCGGCGTCAGCCGCACGCGGACATCCCGCTGGGGGCACCATTTAAACTGAGAAGCCCGTTGCCCTTGCAGTGACGGGCTTTTTGCTACCGATATGCCGGGATTCGAACCCGACAGGGTGCGAATCCCGGCATCATCGCAAGGCCTGTGGGCAAAAAATAGCAAATATGAGTACTGTTACCATTTTAGTAACAGCAATTTCATGCCTTCAGAAGACGATTTAGCCGTCAGGCGTCCTACGGCGGAAAAATTGCAGACGTTTATCGGCTAAGTACTTGGACATATGTTGCGTAACACTACATATTTTGCAAATAAATAATGTTACAGGACTTGTGACAGTACTCATATTTGACGTTTTTTGCCCATAGCCCTTTATACCTAGGCAAATCGGCGGCAAAACGGGCTTCAAAGCGCCCTTCGCAAACAAAAACCGGGGCCCGCATGATGCGGACCCCGGCTCAATACCGTGACGATATGTCAGTTACGCTCTACACGTAGAACAGGATGTCGTCATAGGTCGGGACCGGCCAGTAGTCGGCGGCCACGATCTCCTCCATGGCATCCACGGCGGCGCGCAGCGTATCCATAGCGGGAACGACCTCATGTGCATACACGTTGGCCTGCTCCTGACCATCGAGGCCCTCGGCCTTCTGATGCACGGCGTCGAGCGCCTTGATGGAGTCGTTGATGGTGGTGATACCGTTGCAGAGCTTGTTGAGCGTGTTCTGCTCGCACTGCATGGCGGCCTCGGCACCGGCGGCACGAATAGTCTCAAGGCCCTTAGCGACCTTGGTGGCATAGGCGGTAATGACCGGGCGATAGGTACGACGCGCCTCGCGAACCATCGTGGTAGCCTCGATGTTCATGAGCTTGTTGTACTTCTCGAGCTTGCAGTCGTAGCGGCACTGAGCCTCGGCCTTGGTCAGGACACCCGTCTCCTCGAAGAGCGCGATAGCCTTATCGGAAACAAAGGCGGGCAGGGCATCGGCCGTGGTCTTGTTGTTGGCAAGGCCGCGCTTCTCGGCCTCGATGGGCCACTCGTCGGAGTAGCCATCGCCGGAGAAGAGGATGCGCTGGTGGTCAGTCAGGACCTTCTTGCAGTACTCGAGCGCGGCGTCCTGGAACTTATCCTCGGGCGTACCCTCGAGTGCGTCGGCGAAGGACTTGAGCGACTTGGCCACGGCAGCATCGAGCACCAGGTTGGAGTCGGAGACGTTCTGCTCGGAGCCGCAGGCACGGAACTCGAACTTGTTGCCGGTGAAGGCAAACGGGGAGGTGCGGTTGCGGTCGGTGTTGTCCTGCATCAGCTTGGGCAGGGTATCGGCACCCAGGTCAAGCACGCCGCGCGTGGCATGGACGGAAGCCTTGCCATCGATGATCTTCTCAACGACCTCGGTAAGCTGGTCGCCCAGGAAGATGGACATAATCGCCGGAGGAGCCTCGTTGGCGCCCAGACGATGATCGTTGCCGGCCGAGGCAACGGAGGCACGCAGGAGCTCCTGATAGTTATCGACGGCCTCGATCACCGCGGTGAGGAAGACGATGAACTGCAGGTTGTCGAGCGGGGTGTCGCCCGGGTCGAGCAGGTTCTCGGACTCGGTGCCAAGCGACCAGTTGTTGTGCTTGCCCGAACCGTTGATGCCCTCGAAGGGCTTCTCGTGCAGCAGGCAGACCAAGTCGTGACGGGAGGCGATGAGCTTCATCTTCTCCATCATGACCAGATTCTGGTCGATGGCCTCGTTGACCTCGCCATAGACAGGGGCGAGCTCATGCTGGCAGGGAGCGACCTCGTTGTGCTTGGTCTTGGCGGGAATGCCGAGCGCCCACAGCTCATCGTCCAGGTCCTTCATGTAGGCCGAGACGGTGGGGCGGATAGCGCCAAAGTAGTGCTCCTCGAGCTCCTGGCCCTTGCAGGGAGCAGCGCCAAAGAGGGTGCGACCGGTGATGACCAGGTCCCTGCGCTTGCGGTAAGCGTCCTTCTTGATCAGGAAGTACTCCTGCTCATCGCCCACGGAAGGAACGACCTTCTTGGGGGTCTTGCCAAACAGCGCCAAAACGCGCTTGGACTCACGCGAGAGCGCGGTCATGGAGCGCAGCAGCGGGGTCTTCTTGTCCAGGGCCTCGCCCGTGTAGGAGCAGAAAGCCGTGGGGATGCACAGGACATCGTCCTTAATGAATGCGGGGCTAGTGGGATCCCAAGCGGTGTAGCCACGGGCCTCGAAGGTGGCACGCAGGCCGCCGTTGGGGAAGCTGGAAGCATCGGGCTCGCCCTGGATGAGGTTCTTGCCCGTAAACTTGGTGATGGCGGTGCCGTCGTGGTTGGGCTCGAGGAAGCTATCGTGCTTCTCGGAAGTAATGCCCGAAAGCGGCTGGAACCAGTGCGCGTAGTGTGTAGCGCCCTTGGAGATGGCCCAGACCTTCATAGCGTGGGCAACAGCGTTGGCCACATCCAGGTCGAGCGGCTCACCGTCCTCGAGGGTTGCAGCAAGGCGCTTCCAAATGTCCTTGGGGAGGTAGTCCTTCATGACTTCCTCAGAGAACACCATGGTCCCGAAGCGGTCAGTAAGTTCGGCCATACGGAACTCCCTTCGTATCGGCACCGCGTGAGAAGCGGTGTTGATTACTAACGAACGAGTCATAGCTTAGACTCGCCGTGTTTCCGCGACATTACCGTTATGTTGCTGTCGCGAAACCAATCAATGAGGTTACCCTATCGAGGCGGCGTTGCCACCCTCAACAGCCAATCAACTGCATAAATTGCAGACCTCTCCCCATGGTTTAAGGGTAGTCAATTTGAGATGGAGCTCTATTAACTGGTATTTTGCATCAGATACCAGTCTTTATAGCCCCATCCTAGATTGACCGCCCTGTTATAGGGAATGCCGATAGCAAGGCATCTTTGATTGGTATCCCCAAATAGCGAGTGAAACTCCACCGTGACACAGCGGTGCTGTAGAATCCTTACAACACATCACACTATTATGTATCTAGAGGAGCACGATATGCGCGTCGACGAGGTTTTTAAGCAGGCAGCATCCCAGGGCACCGCGCCCGTTTCGTTTGAGATGTTCCCGCCCAAGGGCGAGCTCACCCTCGACACGGCTCGCGAAGTGGCAGGCAATCTGTGCAAGCTTTCGCCGAGCTTTGTCTCGGTCACCTGCTCGGCCGGCGGCTCGGGCAACGGTGCCACCACCGCCCCCATCGCGCATATGATTTCGAGCGAATTCGACACGCCCTCGGTGGCACACCTCACCTGCGTGGGCCGCACCCACGCCGACATCGCCGCCAAGATCGACGAGTATCGCACCGCCGGCGTTGAAAACATTCTGGCCCTGCGTGGCGATCTCCCTGCCGGCGCGACCGAGGACGACAAGCCCGCCTCCGACTACGCCTACGCCCGCGACCTCATCCCCGAGCTCGTCGACGCCGGCTTTTGCGTGGGCGCCGCAGCCTACCCCGAGGGCCACATTGCCTGTGTGGATCTCAACCTCTCGGTCGAACACCTCAAGCAAAAACAGGACGCCGGCGCGAGCTTCTTTGTGACACAGCTCTTCTTTGATAACGAGTGCTTCTACCGTTTTCGCGAGCTTGCCGACAAGGCCGGTATCACCGTGCCCATTACCGCGGGCATCATGCCGTTTATGGGCAAGTCGCAGATCAGCCGCATGGTCTTTATGTGCGGCGCGTCGCTGCCCTCCCCCGTCATCAAGATTCTCGCCAAGTACGAGAACGACCCCGAGAGCCTGCAGGCAGCCGGTGTAGATTATGCCGCCCGCCAGCTTTGCGACCTCAAGGAGCACGGCGCCGACGGCCTGCACCTGTACACTATGAACCGTCCTGCGATCGCCGCGACCATTATGGAGCGCCTGGGGTAATGGAAAAACCGCACATCGATACAACCGCTGTCGAAGTGCCGGCCGACCTTGCGTCGCCGGCGCTTTACCGTGTCGATGCTGCGCACCATCCCCGTGTCGACCGTGCCGAGATGCTGCGGTATCTGGGTTACGGCGGCCAGCAGATTGAACCCGAGCTGTCACGACGTATTGAGCTTGTGGTCGAGCGTCTGGAACTTGACATTGAGCCCCGTGGCGTGCGCCGCGTGTTTGCCGTCGATGCCACGGGCGTGGACGAACAAAGTGAGCCTTGCATTCACTTGGTCGGCACCAACGTTGAGCTGCGAGGTCGCGATATCTATCGACATCTCAAAGATGCCCGCTTTGCCGCGCTCATGGCATGTACCCTCGGCATGGACGCCGAGCGTCGCCTGCGCACCACGGGAGCCCAACATCCCCTGGAGGGCGCCGTGCTCGACGCCGCGTGCTCCGCTTACGTAGAAGCCGCCGTTGAGCAAATGGACCAGCAGGTCAAGACGGACGCCGCCGTTCATGGGCTCGCCGGCAACTGGCGCTTTAGTCCCGGCTACGGCGACTGCCCGCTCTCGGCCCAGCGCTCGATCGTCAATGCGCTCAACGCCACGCGGCTCATCGGGCTTACCGTCACACCCACCAGCCTGCTCATGCCCACCAAAAGCGTGACCGCGGTGATCGGCCTATTCGACGGCGAAGTCCACGACGCCCAGAGCCGCCCCACCTGCAATATCTGCCGCATGCGCGAGCACTGCCGCTTCCGCGCCGCCCACACCACCTGCTATTCCAGCCATTAGGAGCCCTCAATGTTTACTCCGCTTATCACTCATGATTCTGACGGCACTGCATTGGCGGCACCCGTTGATGCCGCACGTCGCAACGGTGCCACGTACAAGACGCGCACGATCGGCGATCTGCGCATTAAGGACGATCGCCTGCATGCGGCCGTCGAGGGCACGGGGCACTTGCTGTTCGACGGCGGCATGGGCACCATGCTGCAGGCGGCCGGCATGAAGGCCGGCGCCCTGCCCGAGCTGCTCAACTTTGAGGAGCCCCAAGTCATTACCGACATCCAGCGTCAGTACGTCGAGGCCGGCTGCGACGTGATCACCGCCAACACCTTTGGCGCCAATGCCCACAAGCTCGACGGTGCCGCCACCGTGGCAGATGTCTTTGCCGCCGCTGTCGCCTGCGCCCGCGCGGCCGGTGCCCGCTACGTCGCCGGCGATATCGGCCCCATCGGCGCGCTGCTTCGCCCCTTGGGTACCCTCAGCTTTGACGAAGCCTATGACCTCTTTGCCGAGGAGGTGCGCGCCAGCGTCGCCGCGGGTGTGGACCTCTTTATTATCGAGACCATGACCGACCTTGCCGAGATCAAGGCGGCGGTCCTTGCCTGCCGCGAGAACTCCGACCTGCCCGTCTTTGCCACCATGACCTTTGAGGAGGACGGCCGCACATTCCTGGGTACGAGTCCCGAGGTGGCCGCCATCACGCTCGACGCCATCGGCGCCGACGTTTTGGGCATCAACTGCAGCCAGGGCCCGGCTGAGCTCCGAGGACTCGCCGCACGTATGCTCACCGTTACGGACAAGCCCGTTATGGTGCAGGCCAATGCAGGACTCCCCCATGTGGACGACGACGGCAACACCGTCTTTGATATCCAGGCCCCCGAATACGCCGAGGCCGTCGCCGGCATGATCGCCGACGGCGTGAGCGTCGTGGGCGGTTGCTGCGGCACCACGCCGGCGCACATGGCGGCCTTGCGCACGCTTATCGACAACCACACGCCCAGCCCGCGCCACCGCAAGCCCAGCATGTCGGTCACAAGCGCCCAGACCGTGGTGGACCTTCCCTGCGACGGCCACAAGATCGCCGTCATCGGCGAGCGCATCAACCCCACCGGCAAAAAGCGCCTGCAGCAGGCCCTGCGCGACGGCGATCTGGACTACGTCGTGAGCCAGGGCATCAGCCAGCAGGAACAGGGCGCCGATATCCTGGACGTCAACGTCGGCCTGCCCGAGATCGACGAGGTCAAGATCATCCAACAGGCGACCGAACAGCTCCAGGGCTCCACGCTGTTGCCGCTGCAGATCGACTCCACCGATCCCGCCGCTGTCGAGGCCGCCGTGCGCCGCTACGCCGGCAAGCCCATCATCAACTCGGTCAATGGCAAGCAGCAGATCATGGATGAGATCTTTCCGCTGGTCGCCCACTACGGCACCAACGTTGTCGGCCTTACGCTCGACGAAGGCGGCATCCCCGATACCGCCGAGGCCCGCTTCGCCATCGCCGAGCGCATCGTGGCCGAGGCTGCCCGCTACGGCATCGGACCGGACCGCATCCTCATCGACTGCCTGGTCATGACCGCCTCGACCAATCAACGCCAGGCCGAGCAGATCCTGCGCGCCATGTCCCTGTGCAAGGAGCGTCTGGGCGTCAAATGCGCGCTCGGCGTGTCGAACATCAGCTTTGGCCTGCCCGCTCGCCCGCTGCTGGGTTCGGTCTTTTTGGCTGCCGCTTTTGGCGCGGGCCTGGACGCCCCCATCATGAACCCGGGTTCCAAGCGCTTTATGGATACCGTCTACAGCTATCGCGTCCTGAGCGTTGAGGACGAGGGCTCGACCGGATACATCGAGCGCTACGCCGGCTGGACCGATCCGTACAAGATCGCCGCCAACCCGGCAGCAGCTCAGGCTGCATCGAGTGATGCCGCGCCTGCCGCGGGCACCGCCGGCACCGACGGCAACGACGACCCGATTCGTCGCATGGTCGTCTCGGGCCGCAAAGGCGAGATCGCTGCCGAGACCGAGCGTCTGCTGGCAGACCACGACGCCATGGACCTCATCAACAATCACTTTATCCCCGCCCTCGACGAGGTTGGCGTCCTCTTTGACCAAGGCAAGTTCTTCTTGCCGCAGCTCATGGCCTCGGCCGAGGCCGCACGCGTGGGCTTCGACACCATCAAGCGCCTGATGCCCGCCGGCGAGATCGCCGACAAGGGCAAGATCTGCGTGGCCACCGTCAAGGGCGACATCCACGATATTGGCAAGAACATCGTCAAAATGCTGCTCGATAACTACGGCTACACCGTCTTTGACCTAGGCCGCGACGTCGACCCGCAAGAGGTACTCAAGACCGTGCAGGAGCGTGACATTAAGCTCGTCGGCCTCTCGGCGCTTATGACTACCACGGTCGTCGCCATGGAGGAGACCATCAAGTTGCTCCATGCCGAGGTGCCGGGCGTCAAGATCATCGTGGGCGGCGCCGTACTCACCCCCGAATACGCCAAGCAGATCGGCGCGGACTACTACGCTAAGGACGCCGCCGAAAGCGCTCGTATCGCCGAAGAGGTCTTTGGGCAGTAACACAACGGAAACAACCGAGCACCAAAACGTGCCGCATGCGCCACTTGGCACGTGCGGCACGTTAGAATAGATAAGACTATGCTCGTTTTGGCAGATAGGAGCGCAAGGATGGCGATCACGCCCGCAGAAATCGCGGAAACCCGCGGCATGGTTGAGGAGCAGAACCTCGACATCAGGACCATCACCATGGGTGTTTCGCTCATGGGTTGCGGTGACGAGAACCTCGACCGCATGTGCACGAAGATCTACGACCACGTGACGCACACGGCTGAGTATCTGGTCGAGACCGCCGAGAACCTCGAGCGCGAGTACGGTATCCCCATCGTCAACAAGCGCGTTTCCGTCACCCCGGTGGCGCAGATTGCCGCGTGCTGCAAGGATGAGGACCTCACCCCCATCGCGCATGCCCTCGACCGCGCGGCCGAGACGCTCGGCATCGATTACCTGGGCGGCTTCTCCGCGCTCGTCCAGAAGGGCATCGGCGACGCCGACCGTCGCGTCATCCAGTCCATCCCCCAGGCGCTCGCCACCACGAGCCGCGTCTGCTCCAGCGTCAACGTCGCCAGCCTGCGCGCCGGTATCAACATGGACGCCGTGCTTATGGCCGCCCAGACCATCATCGATGCCGCTAAACTCACGGCCGACCAGGACTCCGTCGGCGCTTCCAAATTTGTCTGCTTTGCCAATATGGTCGAGGACTCCCCGTTTATGGCGGGCGCCGTCCACGGCGGTGGCGAGGCCGACGCCGTCATCAACGTAGGCGTCTCGGGCCCCGGCGTTATGGCCGCAGCCCTGGAGACGCTGCCCGATTCCGCATCGATGATGGAAGTCGCCGAAAAGATCAAGCAGACCGCCTTTAAGATCACCCGTGCCGGCGAGCTCATGAGCCGCGAGGCCGCCCATCGCCTGGGTGTCGAGAAGGGCATTGTCGACCTGTCGCTGGCTCCCACGCCTGCCATCGGCGACTCCGTTGCCCGTATCCTCGAGATCATCGGCGTGGGCACCTGCGGCGGCCCGGGCACGACCTGCGCGCTCGCCATGCTCAACGATGCCGTCAAGAAGGGCGGTGTCATGGCCAGCTCCAGCGTGGGCGGTCTCTCCGGCGCTTTCATCCCCGTGTCCGAGGATGCCGGCATGATCGCCGCCGTCGAGGCCGGTGCGCTTTCGCTCGAGAAGCTCGAGGCCATGACCTGCGTGTGCTCCGTTGGCCTGGACATGATCGCCATCCCCGGCGACACTCCAGTCGAGACCATCGCCGGCATCATCGCCGACGAGATGGCCATCGGCGTCATCAACAACAAGACCACGGCCGTCCGCGTGATTCCTGCCATCGGCAAGAGCGTGGGCGACTGCGTCGAGTACGGCGGCCTGTTTGGCCGTGCGCCCATCATGCCGGTGAACCCCAACGCCGGCACCGTGCTTGCCCACCGCGGTGGACGCTTCCCGGCGCCGCTGAACTCGCTGAAGAACTAGCTGAGGGGTTCGGGCGAGGAGCCCCGCCGCCGGGCGGCAGACATATAAGGTCGCCTGCTCGGACAGTCCTGCGCAAGACGGAGGCCACATTAAGTGGCCTCCTTTGCGTGCGGAACTCGCGATCGACCTTATATGTCTGCCGCCCGGCGGCGGGGCTCCCGCACAACGGGACCTCAGTTGGGTTCTATCCCGGTTGCAGTTGCTTCGCTCCTGCACCACTTGGCTGGTGCGGCGGTTTGGCGTTGGAACGGTTCTTTCTGATATATGCTGGTTGCGGCTCTTCTTTTGGAAGGAGTCGCTTTTTTGTTGCCAGGAGGTTGGCCCGTGGTTGATGGGGATGCTCACTCTGAGCTCCTTTCTGCTGATTGGAATCAGGAATGGATGCAAATGCAGGCAGCTCGACATCGAGCTGATGATTCTTTTGAGTGGGATAAAAGGGCTCGGCATTTTCGGCCGCTTGAGACTGCTCCGTATGCCCGAGACTTTATGAAGCTGTTGGCGTTAAAGCCTGGTGAATCGGTGCTTGATATGGGGTGTGGGGCTGGGTCGATTGCTATTCCGCTTGCGCAAGACGGACATCCTGTGATTGCTGCCGACTTCTCTCCTGCTATGTTGGGCACCCTTGATGCCGGCATTGAGTATTTCGGGCTCGAGGGGCGCATAACGCCGCTTGAGCTTGCTTGGGATGACGATTGGGATCTGGTTGGACCGGTCGCGAAAGCGGTGGATGTTGCCTTTGCCAGTCGGTCAGTTACGACGACCAATCTAAAAGGCGCGCTTGCTAAGCTTGATCGTACGGCTCGTCGGCGTTGTGCTGTCACGATGGTCGCCAACTCCAGCCCGCGCTATGACCTGCACCTGATGAACGCCATCGGTGCCTCCGTTACCTGCAGCAATGGCTTTGTGTATGCCTTTAACATTCTCATTCAGATGGGTGCGTTGCCGCAGGTTACGTACTTTGAATCGCCTCGTCGCGATACCTTCGAAAGCCTTGAGGCAGGTGTGGCGGATTTTTCCCGTATGCTCGAGCATGGCAACGAGGATAAGGTTGACCGCCTGCGCGACTACATCGCTCAACACATGATTGAGAACCCCCATGCCGGCGAGCCGGGCTCCAAGGGCGTGCCGCAGGGGCGCTATATGCTCGATCACGTTCGCAAGGTTCGTTGGGCGTTTATTGCATGGGAGCCGGTCTCTGCACCCCGCTCATAGCCTGCTCGCAGCCCGCACCGCCCACTCACTCGGCATCCGCATTCTTTTTGAACTGGGCAAACGCGCTCCACACCACGCCGTTCCTGCGCTATCGTGGGACAGTTCACGTAGATTAAGGCCCCATCGTGGGGCGCCCCATAACATAGAAAGCGAGAACCCATGGCACTGACAGGAGCCCAGGTCAAGCAGCTTCGCAGCATGGCCCATCACCTCAACCCCGCCATCATCATCGGCAAGTCCGATGTCAACGAGGGCACCGTCGAGCAGACGGTCGCCTACCTGGAGAAGCACGAGCTCGTTAAGTGCTCCGTGCTCGATGGCTCCAGCCTTTCCGCCCGCGAAGCCGCCGAGGAGCTCGCCGAGCGTTGCCACGCCGAGGTCGTTCAGGTCATCGGCCGCAAGTTCTCGCTGTATCGCGAGTCCTCGCGCAAGGACATCGAGAAGATCAAGCTCGTCTAGGAGCCAATGATCCGGCGAGCCAACACATAGCAAGCTTACGGGTGCCCAAGTACTTCGGGCGCCCGTTTTTTATCGCTCGACCAGCACGCGATTGAGCCGCCCCTCCACCAAGCGCTCATATAGACGCCGCGTCTCGGGCTCGGGCACGCCATTGACCTGCTCCCTCAGATGGTGCATATGCCCGCTGTACAGCTCAACGATATCGCGCCGCCGCCCCGCCGCACTGTAGACGCGCATGGCGCAGCGCACCATATCCTCGCGCGCCGTTTCCTGTCGAAGCCCCGACTCCGCCAGCCAAATCGCCGACTGCAGATCGTTTTCTTCTAGAGCGGCATTTGCTCCCTTAATCATGCAATCGATATACTTTGACTGCATAATGCGTCGCATACGCAAAAAGTAGGTGGGATTACAGCCATTGGGAACATACAGCGGTCCGGCATAAAGCTGCTCAATCTTAAGGCACAGCTCAACTAAATGGGGTCCGCGCGCACCTGTGCGATTTCCCAAAACCTCGCGGCTTATCTGGTCAAACAGCCGTACATCGGTCTTGACGTAGTCGCCGTTGAGTCCGATGCATTCATTTTGGATGAGCACACACGACTTGCCATCCGGCGTCGGTCCCAAAGCTGACCGCAAGCGCGATATCGTCGAGTACAGGTTGTTGCGGGCGCTATTGAACTCGGCATGGGGCCACAGCTCCATGGCCAGCGTCTCACGATCGACGAGCGCATCCATGCCCAGCGCAAGCCGCTCGGCAAGTGTCGCCGCCTTCTTGCGGCGCCACATTTTGTCCGTGATGGGAAACCCGTCGCGCTCGGCGCGAAACGCACCAAACATGCGAATCTCGATATGGTCGATGGTATCAACGGCTTCAACCTCGCCGGCCTGGAACAGGCGCTCGCCCTCCCCTTCCAAATCGTCGCGCAGCGAGTACCGCGACAGCTCGCGCACGGGAAGCTTCTTGCGTATCCTGGCCGCCGGCTCGCCCAGACAATGCATGGCAAGGCGCGCAAAGAGCCGATACGATGGCTCTAGAATCCCCGCGCGATTCATGGACATCCAGGCCGCAAGGTCGCTGTCTCGGCCCGCACAGGCCAAATGTAGCGCCACCATCCAGGCTTCTGCGCCACCAACCTGCGTCTGGCTTATATCGAGTAGCTCCGCTTCCTCGCGCACCGAAACCATCGAGGTGTTACGCAGATATGCCGCGCGCTCCAGCAGCAATGCGTTATCGCGCATATACGCAATCGACTCCTCGGCAAGTTTGAGCACTTGGACCGCACGGAACTTTGCATTAACCGGCCGTCCCTCTGCCAGTGACTGCCAGCCTTCTAGCAACAGACCAAACAGCTGAATCTGGTTGTCGCGCATGCGCACGGCAAAACGATCGAGCTCGTTGAACGCCGCATCGTCGGTTACCGGCAAGCCGGAAAGGAGCCGCCGTGCCGCCAACACCATACGCACCCAGATAGCCATCGCCTTAAGCCCACGTACGTCGAGCGCCTCCCGCACCACCGTCATCTCGTCGTCGCGCTCGTCGGTTCCCGCAAACGACCCGTCAAAGAGCTCCACCAGCATGCTATCGGCCCGTATAACAATCCCCGCGATGTCGAGCTCGCAGTCGTAGGCCTTGCTCGTTTTGAGCTGCCGTAGAACGCCGTCGTCATCTCCCCGCTCGGTCAGGCACCGCTTGACCTCGATATGCGCAGACAACATATCGAGTGCGGTATGGGATGTCTCGATTTCTGGCACGGCCAGGTTCGTAGGGAGCCCAAGCCCGTTGTCCCCATAGCAAACAGCCGTCAGCGTCTGGGCCACCCTCCATGAAACAGGATCTATTTCGCAGGCCGCCCGTTCGCCCCCGCGCTCGATAACCGATGCCATATAGCGGGCGAGCTTTGTATTGGACACGCTGACCGCTGCCAGATATACGCCGAGCGCCTCGGCAGGCGTTGGCTCTGGAGCCGGATCGTCGGCATCGATCGTGCCCAGCGCTGCTCGGCAGATATCGGCCCCGTGCCCCGTCAGAGCAAGATCGACCCCATACTGCCCAGCAAGTTCAAGGACCGCTTCACGGTCCAAAAAGGCGTCCGCCAGGCCCATCGCCGCATCGCATCGGCCCGCCTTAAGCAAAATCCGGGCCGCCCTCGGAACCAGTTCGGGGCGAACCTCGGCCACCAACTTACGCAAACGCAAGCGTCCGTTATCCTCCGTGCCCAGACACGTAAAACTCCGCTCGGCGGGATCCAAGCCAAAGATCGGGTAGTCGCGTACAAAGTAGGACTGGTCGACCATCGACAGCCTCACCCCACAAGCCTCGAGTTCTGCGATATTGCCCTCGCCCATCAAAACCATGAGGCATGCCACGCAAAACAGCGCATTATTGTCGAGCGAAGCCAGATCGACAAGTGCCGCGCCATATACGTTGACAATCTCGTTTTCGAGCAGACCGGCTACGTCACCTTGGCCATACAGACCCGTCTGCAATGCCGAAACGAGCTCGGGCACGCCCTGCGTGAGCTGATAAAAGTCGAGCGATGTGCTGATCGAAAACGCCGATGCCCACGCCGAATACTCATAGGCATGCACCTTAAGCATCTGCGCATTGATCTTAACCGAATCGCCCAGCCCATGAATCAGCTGACGATTTGAAGGACGGCAGGAGATAAAGACCCCTACCCCCATAGCGCGCAGGCCGCGAATCCTGTCGATGAGGTCTTCGGTATCGTGCTGATCGAGGTTTGGCACATTATCAATCGCGATAAGGGAGCGCGGTTTGTCTTTGAGTTCTTCGGTAACCACCTCGAGCTGCATAAACACCTCGCGCCCAGTGGCGCGATCGGCCTCGATAATCCGCACGGGGCCTCGCGTCGGGTCGCATTTAACCTCATGGGTGTACTGCAGCAGCACTGAGGTCTTCCCAAACCCATCGGGCGCATAAAGAACCACGATGCCGGCCTTTCGGCCCTTGGCGATAAGCTCATTCATCAAGCGTTCGCGTCGCACCATATAGCCTCCGCCCAGCGGCATCAGCTCGAGGTCGTCTATACCGCTCAAATCGTTTACCATGCCCGCTCCTCAACTCGACCGTATGGACACTGTAGCCGCAAGACCATACAAGCCGCGCTATGAATAGAGCGACCTTGTGTTTTAGGTTGTCTTTTGGTACGCAAGCGGCAAGTTTTTGTACAGCGAGGGCCGATTGTTATTAATCCCCCGACCAATCGGTCTTTAACCAGGTAAATGAGCTTGTCAGCTTGTCCCATCTAAGCGGCAGTGTAACGCAGATGAACAAGGTTCAGCCATGTCATTCAACTCGCCTAGCACCCGCTACCGTCTACGACCTTCTAGTGGCATTTTTGCATAGAATCTGGTATGGAATGAATCAAGCTGTTGGGCATCCGGCATTCGTCAAGCTTGCGCCAAGATTTTGGTCAAGCGGGCGGAAAGGGATAGCAAAAAGGCCCCCGCAAAGCGGAGGCCTCAGGCAAGGCTATGTCGAGGTGCAGGATTCGCGCTACTCGCAGAGCGAAAGGGCGGCCTCGTCGGCAACGACAACGCAGTTGGTGTGCAGCTGCAGGATCGAAGCCGGGCACTCGGGCGTAACCGGGCCATAGCACATGTCATGCACGGCCTGAGCCTTGGCCTCGCCGTTGGCGACGACCAGGATCATGCGGGCATACATGATGGTCTGGGTACCCATGGTGTAGGCCTGACGGGGAACATCGTCGATGCTGTCGAACAGGCGGCTGTTGGCCTGAATGGTGCTCTCGGTGAGGTCGACGCAGTGCGTGCCCTTGGAGAAGTGGTCATCGGGCTCGTTGAAGCCGATGTGGCCGTTGTTGCCGATGCCGAGCAGCTGCAGATCCGGGTAACCGGCGTCGGCGACGATCTTGTCGTACTCAGAGCAGGCGGCAGCGGCGTCGGGGTTGGAGCCATCGGGCACATGCGTGTTGTTCAGGTCGATGTTGATGTGATCGAAGAAGTTCTCGCGCATGAAGTAGTGATAGCTCTGGGGATCGTCGTGCGAAAGGCCGCGATACTCGTCCAGGTTGTAGGTGCTGACCTCGGCAAAGTCGACGTCGCCCTTCTCGTACCAAGCAGCGAGCTGCTTGTAGGCACCGATCGGGGTGGAGCCGGTGGCAAGGCCCAGTACACAGTCGGGCTTGAGGATAACCTGGGCCGAGATGATATTGGCGGCCTTGCGGCTCATATCCTCGTAGTCTTTAGCTTTAATGATCTTCATTACGCGTCCTTTCTCGTACAAGAGAGGCAAGGCTCCCTTACAAGCACTTGCCCGCGGCCCGCGTCGGCCGCAACCAACGTGTGCGGCCACCAGGGCGAGGTCGCGTAATGTATGTGTCTCGTGTCTAGCCGCGTCGAGGCCCCTGCCCGTCCACGGTGACCCGAAGCTGTTTAGCCTCGGACGTTTCCCATCTTGCCACGGAGGGCGTCCTCTTTCAAGGGCGCCCTCCGTAAACGTGTTTGAATTGTAGGCTAATGGCCACGTGCACTTGCTAGCGCTCGCGAGCAACGATGAGCTGGTCCATCTCTTCGACATGCACGCCAACGGAGCCCTTGATACTCGAGAACTCAACGGAGTTGCACACCAAGATGGGAACCGTCACATCGTAGCCCTCGGCAGCAATTGCCTCGCGATCGAACTCAATGAGTACATCGCCCTTATGGACGATGTCACCCACTTGCGCATGCACGGTAAAGTGCTTGCCCTCGAGCTGAACAGTGTCCAAACCAACGTGGATGAGCACGTCCAAGCCATCGACCGTGTTAAGCGCAACAGCGTGTCCCGTGGGAAAAATGGCCTCGACCTTGGCATCAGCCGGTGCAATCACACGCGTTCCGGTGGGCCGAATCGCCACGCCCTGGCCCAAAAGGCCGGTGGCAAACGTCTGGTCGTTTACCTCGGAAAGCGGAATGACATCGCCCGAGATGGGAGCATCCAGCGTAAGGACTCGACCACGCATACCAAAAGACCTTAGGACTTTAGTGAACATGCTCCCCCTCGGACATACCAATCAATCAAAATAACCTTAACAGTTTACCACTTGGCAACGGTTTTTGACCATTAGGGAAGTTCGCGCTTGACAACCTCGACGATGTCGTCGACAACGCGCTGGGTCAGCTCGTGCGTCTCGGCCTCGGCCATCACGCGGACCAGCGGCTCGGTACCGCTCGGGCGCACCAGAATGCGGCCGCGGCCGTCAAGCTCCTTCTCGGCAGCAGCGACGGCGTCCCAAATGGGCTGGCAATCGTCCAAACCGGCCTTGTTGTCGGAATGCACATTGACGAGTACCTGCGGGTACTTCTTCATGATGCCGGCAAGATCGGTGAGGGTACGACCAGTGCGCTTGAGCACGGCCAGCAGCTGCAGAGCCGTCACCAGGCCATCACCGGTGGTGTTGTGCTCCAGGAAGATGATGTGGCCGGACTGTTCGCCGCCGATGACGGCGCCGTCCGCGAGCATGCGCTCCAGAACGTAGCGGTCGCCCACGGCGGTCTGGACCATCTCGAAGCCCTGCTCCTTCATAGCGATGGAGAAGCCCAGGTTGCACATAACGGTCGAGACGATCTCGGAGTTGGCGAGCTTGCCGCGAGCGGCGAGGTCAGAACCGCAGATAGCCAGGATGTAGTCACCGTCGATCTCATTGCCCTCGCTGTCCACGAACAGTACGCGGTCGGCGTCGCCGTCGTGGGCAAGACCGATATCAGCATGGGTGCGCAGCACGAGCTCGCGCAGGGGCTCGAGGTGCGTAGAGCCGCACTCAACGTTAATGTCAGTGCCGCAGTAATCGGTGTTGATGGCATGGACCGTGGCACCCAGGCGCTGCAGCGCGGCGGGCGTGGTCTGGCAAGAAGCGCCATGGCCGCAGTCGACGGCAACGACCAGGCCGTCGAGCCTCAGGCCATCAAGCGTATCGATGGCGTGGTCGACATATGCCTTGCGGGCATCCTTCATCTTGATGATGTGGCCCACGCCGGCACCGGTCGGAAGCGTGTCGGCAGCCATGGCTTCCTCGGACATGACCCAGGCGCTGATCTCTTCCTCGACAGCATCGGGAAGCTTCATACCCTTACGGCTAAAGAACTTGATGCCGTTGAACTCCGGCGGATTGTGCGAAGCAGAGATGACGATGCCGCCGTCGAGCTCGTTTTGAACAGTGAGCAGCGCCACGGCGGGCGTGGGGATGACGCCGCAGCAGTGCGGACGGCCGCCCTCGGCCATAATGCCGGCGGTCAGAGCGCTCTCGAGCATGGTGCCCGAAAGGCGCGTGTCACGGCCGATGCAGATGTCCGGACCAAGAAACTTGGTCGCCGCGCGGCCCAGGCGAAACGCGAGGTCACACGAGAGGTCGGCATTGGCGACGCCACGGACGCCGTCGGTACCGAAGATGTTCTGGGGCATAGGATCGCTCCTTCCCTAGCAGGCGATATGCAACCGCCCACCCTAGTCGAAAAAGAAAAGCGGGACCCGCCGAGGAATCGGCAGGCCCCGCTTGTACATTGTATCTCGAAAGGAGATAAAACCTTAGCGCTTGGAGAACTGGGGAGCGCGGCGGGCCTTCTTGAGGCCGTACTTCTTGCGCTCGACCACGCGAGCATCGCGCGTAAGGAAACCGGCCTTCTTGAGGTCAGCACGGTAGTCGCCAGCGTTCAGAAGAGCGCGAGCGATACCCAGGCGCAGAGCGCCGGACTGACCGGAGATGCCGCCGCCATCGCACAGAGCGATAACGTCGAACTGACCGGCGGTGTCGGTCACCTTGAAGGGAGCAAGGGCGTTCTCAACGAGCTGATGACGGCCGAAATACTGCTCGGCGTCACGCTTGTTGATGGTCACCTTGCCGGTGCCGGGGACGAGACGGACGCGGGCGACGGCGTTCTTACGACGGCCGGTACCCTGGTAGACAACGGTGTTCTCAGCCATCTTTAAGCCTCCAGCTCAATCTTCGTGGGGTTCTGGGCAGCATGCGGATGCTCGGCACCAGCGTAGACCTTAAGCTTGGTCATCTGGGCACGGCCGAGGGTGGTCTTGGGCAGCATACCGCGAACGGCGCGCTCGATGACCTTCTCCGGGTGCTTCTCCATAGCCTGGCGGAAGCTCTCAGCCTTGAGGCCGCCGTTGTAGCCGCTGTGGCGATAATAGGTCTTCGTGTCGGCCTTGTTACCGGTAAGCTGGACCTTATCGGCGTTGATGACGACAACGAAGTCGCCGCAGTCGCTGTTGGGCGTGAACTGGGGCTTGTTCTTACCGCGCAGGATCATTGCGATCTGGGTGGCAAGACGGCCCAGGACAGCACCATCGGCGTCGACGAGAACCCAGTTGCGCTGGACCTCGCCCTGCTTGGCGTAGTGAGTCGATTTCGAAATCACTTAGACTCCTCCATGTACAGTACGTGTTGTTACAGAGATTCACGGGGCTCTGCAAGTAACCCGTCCATATTACCCCGCTCGCCGTACGAGTCAACAGGTATTTTGGTTCCGACCAGAGTTTCTGCACATGTCATCCACGAGCCGTGATTTTCCAGCTCTTTAGCTGTTGTCATTTTTTGAGGGTTCGCCGTCGTTAGCGCTCAACGAACTCTTGGATTTCCGCGAGCAGGCGCTTTGCCTCCTGACGGCCCTGGATATACAGGTCCAAAAGCTTTGCCGGATCGTGCTCGACATGGCCGACCTCGACCGGCTTTTGCGGAGCGACGACCAACGCACGGCCCTCGCGCTCATACTTCCACAGGTGCATGCGCTGGATGTTGTAACGGTCGTGGCGCGTCTCGATAGCCTCGAGCAGATAGGGGTAGTCGGCATAACGCGCACGCGCGGCCGGCAAAAACTCGTAGGGCTTTTTCTCATACGAACGGTCCTGCGTGACGATGACGACCGCGCGATCGAAGCCCGCCTCCTCGAGCACATGCTCGATGGGGACCGAATCGGCCACGCCACCGTCGACATATTTGTGCCCGTCAATCTCGACCGGCGGCGTCACCAGCGGCAACGAGGTCGAGGCGCGCACGGCGTCGAGATCGAGCACGGCGCTTTTAACCGGGAGGTACGTGGCAGTTCCAAAGAGCATGTCCGTCGCGACGGCGTACATCTCGATGGGGCTCGCGTCGAACACCTCGTTGTCAAAGGGATCTAGGCGGTCTTGGACATCGTTGAAGATAAAGTCGTAGCCGACGATAGAGCCCGTGGACGCAAACGATGCGGCGCCCATGAAGCGGCTGTCGCTGCAGAAAGCCAGGTTGATGCGGTTGGCACGGCCGATCTGGTGCGACTTGTAGTTCACGCCGTTGAGGGCGCCGGCCGATACACCGTAGACCGCCGGAATCTCGACGCCGGCCTCCATGAGAACGTCGAGCACGCCCGCAGTAAACTGCCCGCGAAAACTGCCGCCCTCCAAGACGAGCGCGACCTTGCCGGCGTTCTTTGCCTTATCTTCTGCAGTCATATTGACCTCCTGCGATTACGTTTTGACTTTCTTCTACCCAGTTTTGGGATGGAGGGCGCGCAGGTTTTTTTGAGGCGGCAGGCGAAACGGAAAGTGCGTCCCAGTTTGAGGCGGGATTCCGGGATGTGCTTTCCGCTTGGACCGCCGTTGGGAAAGCGTGTCCCACTCTGCGTCACTGAGGCGTTTGCTTAACGCTCGCGCCCTGCGCAGAGTTCGATTCTCCGCGGTACGGGAATTCGCTGATGCGAGGCAAAGCCAGCTGAAATTCGATAAACATCGCATCCGTTTTGAGCCGAAAGTTTGCGCGGAGAATCCGCGTATTTGCTTCGCAAATCCGCACCGGCTTCGGCCGCCTGCCGGCGCCCTCGCCCGCTCGCTACAAACGCTCCGCGTTTGTTTAACGCTCGCGCCCTGCGCAGAGTTCGATTCTCCGCGGTATCTATAAGTAATAAAAAAGCAGATAGGTGCGTTTACCTACCTGCTTATAACTATTGGTGGAGGCGCGGAGAATCGAACTCCGGTCCACGAAAGCCCCCTGATTGGCATCTCCAAGCTCAGTCGCTGGTTTAGTCTCGGACACTTTGCGCGCAGCGACACGCTCGCGGCGTCCTAACCGGTTCGGTCTTAGCCCGCGCCATACCGATTACGTGCGCAGGAGCATTCCCCTAACATGACGTCGCGCCGGTGTCGGGGAAATCACCGGGTTGACGCGCCGCTATAAACTAAGCAGCGAGAGCCATAGGCTCAAAAGAAGAGTTGTTGTCAATTCAATTTGACGGTACCCCTGTTTAACGAGGCGAGGAGACCTCGGCTTGCTTCCTCTCTCAGAGCTATCGTGTCGAAACCAGTCGCCCCCGAATGTCGGGAAGTCTGGATGGCATTGGGCACGAGCACCCAACACCCGTCGACTTTTCAAGGAACATGCAGGGCGAGCCCCGCTTGTGGAGTGTTATCTTACCACGTTCTGAAAGCGGACAGCTGTTCTATGCACGAGCTGTGAAGACCCCAATGTGCGCCACACTTCGCACTTTTGTTACCGATCACGTCACGTATATTTTCGCCAAGCAAAATTGACCCGTCGAAAGGACCGTTATGGATACCAAGCAGCAACTCGTCAATGCCCTCGCAGGCCTGGGCTCAACCATTACCGAAGCTATGGATGTCATCGAGGGCTTTGTCCCCTGCGGACATCCCGCCCTCACGGTATCGAACGCACTCGTCGCGCTGGACGCTGACGATGATGCAGCTCTCGCCCAGCAGCTTGAGACCGTCGAGGGCTTTATCGACCACGTGAGTGAGAACCGCGGCGTGACCGCCTACCACGGCATTGAGGTCGAGCTCGCGGGTCCCAAAGCCGATCTGTTCGCAGCAATCCGCGAGGTAGGTGCCCTTATGCAGACCGCAGGCGTCAAGAACACCCAGGTCAACGAGTGGGTCTACCGCAGCCTGGCAGCACTCGACAGCTCCGACGAAAAGGCAGCCGAGCAGCTCGCAGAAAGTCCCGCCATCAAGGCCGAGCTTTTGTAAATAGCAGACGCGGGCCCCTTGGCGCATCGTCGTCCAAGAGGCCCGCAAACAGTTCGCGTCAACCGATAGCCGCGCGGCCACGTTCGGCCAAAGCAAGAATCGGCATCATTTGACGAGGTGTCTTTGCTGCAAGATCGGCATGTTCGAGCAGCTTGCGATCGTTGGTCACCAAGTAATCAACCTGCGCGCGCTTGCACGCGGCGAGTACCAAGTTGTCCTCGTAATCGCGATGGAGCGTCAGATATTTGTCAGCTAGCCACAGATCAGATGCATCGGCGCCCACGGCCATAGCGTTTTCGGTCATATTCCGAACAAACGCCAGCGCCGCATCGCCAATCGCGCGGGCAGAAGCCTCGTCGAGCGCTCCCCCGCTGGCAAGAACGCTACGCTTCAGCTCGTGTTGGACAACGTACAGCACGTCCTTAGCGATATGCACCGGGAAGAACAGCAACGCCCCCGTCTCCGCCGCCTGCCCAATAAACGCACGCGCGGCAAGCGACTCGGCATGGTCGACGCAAAACGAATCAACCCATACGTTGGCATCCACCATTATTTTGAGGGAAGCCCCGCTCACAGGATCATCCCCTTTTGGCGATAATGCTCATCCATGGCTTCAGAATAGATTGCGTCCCAACCGCGATCGTCGGATACGGGCGACACAGCGATGCCCAAATCTGCATAAAGCCGGTCTGCCGCTGCCCACGACGCGGCGAACGGCGTATCGGGCGCGACGGTCTGCTGCCGGTCGTCGACGGCCGAAAGCACTTCCTCGCACTGCCCGCCACCCTGCGCGACCTTGGCCACGACCTTTTTGATGAGCTCGGGCAGTGACCTGCCCGAAAGCTGTAGCGCTTCCTCGGCGCGCTCTTTAACCGAGCGATCTACGCGAACATTCACCTGCGCCATGCCACTAACAGCACCCACGTCGATCCCGCTCCCTTCAATTGCTAGCCATGCTAGCACCACTTTATAGAGAAGCTAGCAAATGGTCAAATGCAAAAGACCTGCACCTGGACGACACCGATGCCGTCTGGGCGCAGGCCAGATAACGTGGGCGAACACGTCTGCTAATGCAGGTAAGCCTTCGCGTTGCTCAGGCTGTAGGCAATCGTCGAGCCGTTATGCAGCAGCGATGACGTCTGCGGGGTAATCGTGCCGGTAATGCCCAGTGCCAAGAGCGCTGAGTTGGTGAGCATCACCTTAGAGTAGGAGCTCGTCAGACGATCAATGAGGCCCTGGCTCATGCGGCGCAGGCGCACGATCGCGGCCAGATCCGTATCGGTCAGGATGATATCGGCGACCTCCTTGGCGATGTCGCTTCCGCCACCCATCGCCAAGCCCACGTCGGCCAAACCGAGCGCCGGCGAATCGTTGACGCCGTCGCCCACCATGGCAACGTGACGCCCCTCGCCCTTAATGCGCTCCACATAGGCGTACTTGTCCTCGGGCAGCAGTTCGGCCTTAAACTCGTCGACACCTGCCTCGCGAGCAATGCGCTCGGCCGTGCGCTCCGAGTCGCCCGTGAGCATGACCACGTGCTTGACACCCAGCGCATGTAGGTCGGCGATGGCCTCGCGGACACCAGGCTTGAGCGGATCCTCGATGCCGAGCACGCCGACGACCTTGCCGTCGACCGCCAGATACAGCGGCGACAGCCCCTGCATCTGGGACTCAATGCGCTCCTTAATGTCGGAATCGAGCTGCGCGCTCTCGTCCTCAAACACAAAGTGTGCCGAGCCGATAATCGCGCGTCGCCCTTCGATGGACGAGGCAATGCCGTGCGCCACGATGTACTCGACGGCAGCGTGGCGCTCGCGGTGCTCGAGCCCGCGCTCGCATGCCGCATTGACCACGGCGCGCGCCACCGGATGCGGAAAATGCTCCTCCAAGCAAGCGGAAAGGCGCAGGATCTCGTCCTCGCTCCAACCATCGGTGGTGAGTACGCAGGCAAGACGCGGCTGGGCCTCGGTGAGCGTGCCAGTCTTATCAAACACAATGGTGTCGGCCTTGGCAAACGACTCAAAGTACTTGGCGCCCTTGACCATGACGCCCATCTTGGCAGCATCGCTCATGGCAGTCATGACGGCGACGGAACCCGTGAGCTTGAGTGCGCACGAGTAGTCGACCATCAGCGCCGCCGAGGTCTTGATGAGGCTACGCGTGGTGAGAGCGACAAGGCCCGCGAGCAGGAAGTTCCACGGGACGATCTTGTTGGCAAGGTCCTCCATATGCGACTGGCCCTCGGACTTGAGTGAGTCGGCGGTCTGCACGAGCGAGACGATCGAGCGCAGCTTGGTCTGCGCCGTGTTGGCGCGCACGCGCACCAAGATGCTGCCGTCTTCCACGACAGTTCCGGCGAACACGTCGTCGCCTGCGCTGCGCTCGACGGCAAGCGGCTCGCCGGTCAGGGTCGCCTGGTTGACCATGGCGCTCCCCTGCTCGACAACACCGTCGATGCAAATGGACATGCCGGTGCGTACGGCGACCAGATCGCCGGGCTCGAGCTCGGTCGCAGCAACGCTCACCTCGGTGTCACCGACGACCTTTTGCGCCTTGTCGGGCACATCGAGCAGCGAGTTGATGAGCTCGTTTTCGCTCATGGCGCGGGTGTAGTCCTCGAGCAGCTCGCCCACGTTGAGCAGGAACATCGTCTGGCCCGCGGTGTCGACATCACGCTTGACGAACGAAATGCCGATGGCCGAAGCGTCGAGCACAGGAACGGTCAGGCGCGGCTGTGCCAGCTCATGAAGGGCAGCGCGCAAAAATGCCATGTAACCGGCCACGACAAACACCGCACGCAGAGGCGTCGGCAAGAACCAGCGACGTGCGTAATGGGCGCCGACGAGTGTCGCCAGGTCCATAACGAGTTTGTGCTTGCGCGGCTCGAGTTGCATCACGTAGCCCGTCTTTGCGTCGGCAATGGCCTGGGCATCGAGTGCGCCCAAGGCGTCGAGCACGCTCGCACGACATTGCTCGTCATATTCGAGCGCCATCTGGCCAATACGGCCATAAACGCGCACCTTGTGCACGCCGTCGATATCGCCGCTGAGCTTAAGAAGTGCGTCGAGATCGCTCTCTGGCACAGGACCCGCCAATTGAAGACGGGTCCTGCCGGGGATCTCGCTAATAATCGAGAATCTCATAGTTTGTGCCTGGGAGCGTTACTCGGCTGCCTCGTCAGCAGCGGTCTCGCTCTGGGTGATGTAGGCGGCCTCGGCAACCATGTCATCGACATTGGCCTTGGCCTGCTCGACCATGTCCTGGTAGCAGTTCTTGACGCGCATACCGCACGCAATGCCCTGCACGCAGGCGTTCTTTACCGGAGCGCTGGTGAGCAGCTTGATGCCGGCCGTGCCAAGCAGAAAACCGCCACCGACAAGCAGGGTGTTAAACGTCGACTTCTTCATGTTGCTTCTCCCTTTTGCCGCACAAGCGCGGCATGGTGCTTTAGCACCCGAGTTCATTAGTTTGCTCGAGCACGCTTTTGAGACTAGTTTAGTCGAACTATTATGGTCAACCAAAGTTAACCTTTGGAAATCTTGGTCCCCTTTCCTACAGCTGCCAGGCAGCCGCTTCCTTTTGCAGTGCGACCATGCGGGCAAATTCTCCGCCTGCCGCCTTAAGCTGCGCCGGAGTGCCCTGCTCGGCAACCACACCATCCTTGAGCACAACGATTTTGTCGGCATTTTCCACCGTACGCATGCGATGCGCAATCACGATAACCGTCTTACCTGCGAGCAGACGAGAGAGCGCCTGCTGAACCACAGTCTCGTTCTCCACGTCCAAGCTCGCCGTCGCCTCATCCAACAGCACGATGGGCGCATCTTTGAGCAGCGCGCGGGCGATGGAGATGCGCTGGCGCTCGCCACCGGAAAGTTTGGAGCCGTTCTCGCCGATCATGGTGTCGTAGCCCCGCGGCATGCGGTTCACGAACTCGTCGCAGTTGGCGGCACGCGCGGCCGCAAGCACTTCCTCATCGGTGGCATCACGACGCCCGAGGCGGATGTTTCCCATCACGGTGTCGTCAAAGAGCAGCACGTCTTGGAACACAATGGCGTAATCACGCAGCAGTACCTCGGGATCAACGCTCGCAACATCCACGCCACCCACGGTGACCGTGCCTTCGGTGGCATCCCAAAAACGCGCGGCCAGGCGGCTCACCGTAGACTTACCGGAACCCGAAGGACCGACCAGTGCCGTGACTTCGCCTTCCTTGGCGGTAAAGCTCACATCGGTAAGAACTTTCTCGCCGGCGCGTCCGTCCTCGCCCGCACCATAGCCAAATGCCACGCGATCGAACACCACATCGTGGCCCGCGGGCTCAAATTTCTCGCTGCCCCGCGCCACAGGCTCTTCCATGATGGAACGCATGCGCTTGGCAGACGACTCGGCGGCAAACAGCTCGGACATTAACATTAACGCCTGGTCAAAGGGCGCATAGATACGGCTCACCATAAGCAGGAAGGCAAACATCACCAAAAAGTCGACCTGTCCGGAGGCGACCACCGCGGCGCCCGTAACCAGCGTGGTGGCAATGCCCAGACGCAGGATGACAAAGGCGGAGTTGACCAAAAGCCCGTTAGCGAGCTCGCCCTTGGTGGTCTCGCGCTCCTCGGCATCGATCACGGCGTTGAGTCCCTCAAGATAATGGGCCTCTTGGTTGGTGGCGCGGATCTCGCGAACGCAGTCGAGCGTCTCCTGGATCGCCTCGGTGACCTTAACCTTCTCGGCGCGCACGCGATCGAACACCGGAGTCATGGGGCCGCGTGTTAGATACAGCACGGCAAAGGCCACGGGAACGCTCCAAAACGCCGCAATCGCCAGCTGCCAGCAAAAGAACAGCGACGCCACGAACACAATGGCGCTTGCGATGATGGCACCCCAAAGCTCTCCCAGCACGTGGCTGTAGGCGTGCTCCATGGCCTGGACGTCACCCATGATGGTCTCGGTTAAATCGGCCAGATCACGACGACCGAAAAACGACAGCGGCAGTTTGCGCAAGCGCTCGGCGATCTCCATACGCTGCTTGCCGCACTCCTCGTAAAAGATGCAGTAGGTGTAGTAATACTGCTGCCAGTTAGAGGCAAAGAGCAGCACGAAAAAGACCAGGAGGCCGCCCACGATCGGCAGGGCATCCGGCAGGTCGGCGCCGGTGGCGAGATGTTCGACAAAACCGGCCATGACCAGGAATAAAAAGCCCATGCCGGCCATGGTAATGAGATTGGTGAGCGTGGTCCAGAAGACGCCGCGTTTTACGCCGGCGACGCCTTTATCGGATAGGAAATACTTCTTTTGGAATGAGGCGAACATTTAGGCCTCGCCTCCCTTCGTGACGGCGTCATCCGCGGCCGCAGCAGTGATCTTCCAGCTCGCGGCCTGTTCGTATTCGGCCCACATCTTGGCATACAGACCCTCTTGGGACAGCAACTCGGCATGGGTACCCGACTCCTGCACGCTGCCCTGGTTGAGCACCACGATTTGGTCTGCGCCCACTACGGTCGAAAGCCGGTGCGCAATCATAATGACCGTGCGACCCGCCGCCAGCTTGCTAAAGGCGCGCTGGATGAGCGCCTCGTTCTCGGGATCGGCAAACGCCGTGGCCTCATCGAGCACCACGATAGGCGCGTCTTTAAGGATTGCGCGGGCGAGTGCCACGCGCTGGACCTCGCCGCCCGAAAGATATGCCCCGCCGGCACCGAGCATGGTATTGATGCCCTGTGGGAGCTTGGCCACAATGTCGTCGCACTGAGCTGCGGAGAGGGCCGCACGCACTTCGTCGTCAGTAGCCGTAGGCTTGGAGGCGCGCACGTTATCGGCAAGTGTTTGCCGGAACAGCTGGTTGGTCTGGAACACGAAGGCGACCTGGTCCATAAGCTCGTGCGGATCCATATCGCGAACGTCCACACCGCCTACGAGCACTCGACCCGAGGAAACATCCCAAAAACGCGGGATCAGGCTTGCGCAGGTTGACTTGCCGCCGCCCGAAGGACCCACAAGCGCAAGGGTACTACCAGCGGAAACGCTAAAACTCGCATGGTTGACGGCAGGCGCTTCGGCGCCCTCATAGGTAAAGCTCACATCCTCAAATCGTACGTCGCTGCCGGCAGGGTGCTTGGGTTGGGCGGGCACGGAGAGCTGCTTGGAATCCATGATGCTTCGGATACGCGCCAGCGAATCGGCACTCATTTGAGACGCCTCGCCCACAAACATAAGCTTGGTCATGGCTGTGGGCACCACGGCCGAAAAAATCGCGTAGAAGGTGAAGTTGGCCAAAAAGTGCGCAAAATCCGTCTCGCCCGGAGCTAGCAGCAACGCCACCGGCAAAAAGAATGCCACGAGGCCGTTGAGCGCCGTAAGGTTGAGTACCTGCGGACCTCGGCAGAACGTGCCCGCATAGCTTTGCGCCATGTCGGCGTATTCGGCAATCGCATCGTGGAAGGCCTTGAAGGAATAGACCGTCTGCTGAAACACCTTGACCACGGGGATGCCGCGTACGTATTCGGTGCCGGTCTTGTTCATCTTGACCAGCGCTCCCATGTAGGCCTTCATGAACTCGGCGCCCTTGCCACTCATCATGGTGGCCATGGCGCCAAGCGAAACGACGACCGAGATAAGGCATGCCACCCCCAAACGCCAATCGAGGGCGAAAAGCAGCACGAGCAGGCCTGCGACCATGGCGGTGGCGCCGGCGATATCGGGCAGCATGTGCGCGAGCAGGGTCTCGGTGGAGGCGGCGCATCCGTCTACAATACGGCGCAGCTCACCGGTGGCGTGCGTGTCAAAGTAGCCAAGCGGCAGCTTAAGCAGGTGCTCGCTCGTAGTCTTGCGGATATTGGACGCGCAGCGAAACGCAGACAGGTGCGTGCACATGAGCCCCACGAAATAAACTACGATGCTTGCCAGGGCAAACCCCACGGCCCACCAGCCATACATCGCGATGTCACAGGCTTCGCTCCAGTTAGGTGCCACAGCGATCAGATCGCGCGCGACAAGCCAAATGCACACGAACGGGCCAAAGCTCAGCAGCTGCGAGAGCGCCGAGAGAGCCATGCCCAAATAAGTTAGGAATTTACGGTCGCCGGCATATGCAAGCAGCTCGCCGATACCGCCGCCTTCCCTTTTTGATCCCTTTGCCATAAGGTTCCCTTCTGACGGCTTGAGAGTTAACCTCAATCAACTTATCATTGATATGTTAGCCAAGGCACACAATCGAGCCAGGCATGGACGTTTCCGCAAAGGAAGGGGACGCTTTTGCAAATACGGCGGGCAGCGACCGACATAACCGAGCTCTACGCACCGCAATTTGAGCAGTTTGGCCTGGAGCTTACCGGCAAGGGCGCCGTCTTTACCGGCGAGGTGGCAAACGACCGGGCACACGGCCGCGCATGGATCATGCCTCTCTCCCCTGCCTGCATCGTCATGGAGCATTTCATCACCCCGACGCGCGATATGCACCTGGCCGAATACACACCCGAGCCATACGCCTGCGTGAGCGAGGTCAGCGCGCCCACACTTACATGCATGCCCGAGGCTGGCATAACACCCGCGAACCTTAAACCATTGCATGGACCGTGGCCAAACAATGCCGTTTGCAGCTTTATCCAAGATAACTGTGGCGAGGAATTAAGCCCGCTGTTTGCGGGGGAGCTTTATCACTCGCGCTCGGTACTCTTTTTGCCTGGATATTTTGACGAACTGGAGCACCGCTATCCCGCCGAGTTCGCGGGAATCTTTGAGGCGTTTGCCGAGCCATGGCACGAGGAAGCGACGTCTGCCATCTGCCACACGTTGCGCCGGATTAACGAGGAACGCGCCCGCACCGTAGGCGGACACGTCTATATGCAGGGCATCGTGGAGGCCATGGTCGCGGAGCTCGCCTGTTCGCGCGCGGCCCACAAGCAGGCACGGCAGGCGGCAGACACACGCGTCAGCATAACCATTGCCGAAGAAGCAACGGCAATGATCGAGCGCGCGCTCGACAAAGGCAGGCGTGTGGGTATCAACGAGGTGGCCGAGAGGCTCTACACAAGCCGCTCCAAACTATGCGCCACCTTTAAGGCCCAAACTGGCGAATCCCTGGGCGCCTACATTCGCAGACGCCGTATGGAGCGAGCACAGGACCTTTTGGCCGATAGCGCGCTCACGATAGCGCAGGTGGCAGAGCGTCTAGGCTACCCTCAGCAGGCCGCCTTCGCCCAAGCATTCAAGCAACACACCGGCACCACCCCCACCACCTGGCGCTCCCAACATATATAAAGAATGAGGGCGCCAACGGCACCCTCATTCACCAAATTCAATCCAGCCCGCCTGACCCGAACGGCCGAGTCGTCTGGCCGGGGAAGCCCCGAGTCGCCGGGGTGTTTGCTCCAAATGAGTTCCGCATGCAAAGAAGGCCACTAAATGTAGCCTTCGTCTTGCATAGGACTGTTTGAAATTTGGAGGAAATACCCCGGCGACTCGGGGCTTCCCCGGCCTCGCAGCTACGAGAGCGACGTTCTCAGCAACTCGTTGAAGAGTTTCGGGTTACCCTTGCCGCGGCTCGCCTTCATGCACTGGCCCACCAAAAAGCCGATGACCTTCTGGTTGCCGTCACGATACTGCTGTGCCTGATCGGCACAGTTTGCCAGCACCTCGTCCACGATCGGCTGCAACGCGCCGGCATCGCTCACCTGGCGCATACCACGCTCGTCGACGATCTTGTTGGGGTCGTCGCCAGTTTGGGCCATGGCCTCAAAGACCTCGTGCGCCTGGTTGGAGCTGATGGCATCGGTCGCCAGCAGCTTGGCAAGCGCCGCCACCTGAGCCGGCGCAATGCCGGACTCGGCCAGCGACACGCCCGCGCCCTTAAGGTAGGCGATCATCTCGTTCACCAGCAGGTTTGCGACCGTCTGAGCCTCCTTGCCAGCCGTTCCGGCAGCGGCGGCCTCAAAGAACTCGGCAAACTCCGGGTCGCCGGCAATCTGCTCGGCGTCGGCCGTCTTAATGCCAAAGTCGGCCTCAAAACGGACGCGCTTGGCATCGGGCAGCTCGGGAATCTCGCCACGGCAGCGGTCGATGAACTCGTCGTCCAGATCGAACGGCGCCAGGTCGGGGTCGGGGAACAGACGATAGTCGTCGGCCGTCTCCTTCACGCGCATGACCACGGTGCGCTTGCGGCTGGGCTCCCAGTGGCGGGTCTCCTGATAGATGATGCCGCCCTCCTCGAGCACCTCGGCCTGGCGGCAGATCTCGTAGGCTAGACCGTCGTGCAGGCTCTTAAACGAGTTGAGGTTCTTGAGCTCGGTCTTGGTGCCCAGCTTGGTCTCGCCGCGGCGGCGCAGCGACACATTGCCGTCGCAGCGCATGGAGCCCTTCTCCATGGAGCAGTCGGAAATGCCCAGCGTCACAAAAATGCGACGGAGCTTTTCCATAAACAGACGCGCTTCCTCGGGCGTGCGCAGGTCGGGCTCGGTAACGAGCTCAATCAGCGGTGTGCCACAGCGGTTGTAGTCGACGAGCGACTCGGCCGCGGCGGTAATGCGGCCCTCGGCGCCGCCCACGTGGACCATCTTGGCGGCGTCCTCTTCCATATGGATGCGCAGGATGCGGATGGGCACCGTGTAGGAACCGTCCTCGCGACGCTCGGGCATCTGCAGGCTGGACGCATCGTAGCTGGCCAGGTGGCCGGCACGCTGATTGCCCTCGCGCATGGTCGACGTCATGGACGTGGACAGGCCCTCGGCGTTGGCCGAGGCGCTCGCCAGGCTCTGGGCCTCGGCCTCGCCAAACGCGCAGTCGGGGCGCTCGGCGGCACCGCGACCGGTCACGTCCAGATCCAGGTGGCCGTACATGGCAAAAGCGACCGGACCCTGCGTGGTCTGGAAGTTCTTGGCCATATCGGGATAGAAGTAGTGCTTGCGGTAGAACATCGAGTGGCGTTGGATCTCGCAGTTGGTGGCGAGGCCGGCCTTGACGATGCTCTCGATGGCACGCTTGTTGGGCACCGGCAGGGCACCGGGCAGGCCCAGGCACACCGGGCACACGTTGGCGTTGGGCTCGTCATCGTGGCTGAGCTTGCAGTTGCAGAACATCTTGGTATCGAGTGCGGTGAGCTCGGTATGGATCTCCAGGCCGATCACGGCCTCCCAATCCTGCAGGACCTCGGAAAGCTCCTTCATTACAGCTCGCCCCCCTTCCCGGCAAAATCGGGCGCGACGGAAAGCGCGGGCGCACCCGTAGCGGCATCGGCAAAGCCGCGCTCCAGGGCGCGGGCAAACGTGAGCAGCTGACGGTCCTTAAACGCCGGACCCACCAGCTGGGCAGAAACGGGCAGATGAGTGTCCTCGCCCAGGCCCAGCGGCACCGAGATACCACCGTTGCCGCAAATGTTGAGCGAAATGGTGTACAGGTCGGAGAGGTACATCTGCGTGGGGTCGCTGATCTCGCCAAACTTAAAGGCCGTGCGCGGCGAGGCGGGCATGAGGATGGTGTCCACCTTGGCATACGCGGCGTCGTAGTCCTGCGTGATAAGCGTGCGGGCCTTTTGCGCAGCGTAGTAGTACTTGTCGTACACGCCCGAGCTCAGCAGGTAGGCGCCGAGCATCTGACGGCGCTTGGCCTCGGCGCCAAAGCCGTGGGCGCGCGAGAGCGAGCTCTGGTCGGACAGGTTGGCGCAGCCCTCCTCCTGATAGCCGTAGCGAATGCCGTCGAAGCGGGCCAGGTTGGAGAACGCCTCGGCCGGGCCGATGACGTAGTAGGCGGCGATGGCGGCGTCCAGGTGCGGCAGGTCGACCTCGACCAGCTCGGCGCCCTGGTTCTGCAGCTCCTGGGCGGCGCGCTGAACAGCGGCCTTGACCTCGGGCGTCAGGCCCTCGGCCTCCATAAACGCGGGGATGATGCCCACGCGCTTGCCCTCGATGCTGTCGTTGAGATGCTCAGTAAAGTCGACGGCGCAATCCTGGCTGGTGCAGTCGTACGGATCGTGGCCCGCGCCGGTAAGCGCGTTCATGGCCAGCGCGACATCCTCGACCGTGCGGCCAAATGGCCCCACCTGGTCGAGCGACGAGCCAAAGGCGACCACGCCGTAACGGCTCACGGCGCCATACGTGGGCTTAAAGCCCACCACGCCGCACAGCGACGCCGGCTGGCGAATGGAGCCGCCGGTATCCGAGCCCAGCGAGAGCGCGACCTCGCCCGCAGCGACGGCGGCAGCGGAGCCGCCCGAGGAGCCGCCGGGCACGCGCTCGGTATCCCAGGGGTTGTTGGTGCGGTGGAACGCCGAGCTCTCGGTGGAGCTGCCAAAGGCAAACTCGTCCATGTTGGCCTTGCCCATGGGCAGGCAGCCGGCATCGAGCATGCGCTGGACGCAGGTGGCGGTGTAGACGCTCTGGTAGTTCTCGAGCATGCGGGAAGCGCAGGTGGTGCGCGTGCCCACGAGGTTCATGTTGTCCTTGATGGCCAGCGGCACGCCCGCGAGCGGGGGCAGCGGCTTGCCTGCGGCACGGTCGGCATCCACGCGCGCAGCGGCCTCGAGCGCAAGCTCGGGCGCCACCTGCAGGAATGCCTGGACCCCGCCCTCGCGCGCCTCGATGGCGTCAAGGGAGGCCTGGGCCACCTCGGTAGCGGTAAAGTCGCCGGCGGCAACACCCGCGGCAATCTGGGCGGCGGTAAGGGAATCGAAGCTTAGCGCCATTACTCGCTCTCCCCCTCTCCCAAAATGGACGGCACGCGGAAGTAACGCTCGCGCGCGCTGCCGGCGTTTTCGAGCGCGACGCCGAGCGGCAGGTCGCGCTCGGGCTCGCGCAGGTCGTCGCCCATCACGTTGGACAGGCTTCCGATAGGATGGAACGTGGGCTCCACGTCGGGTAAGTCATATTGCAAGACGGGCTCGAGCATCTGGACGGCGTCGTTCATGTAGGACGTCATCTGGGTGAGCTCGTCATCGGTCAGTGCGATCTTTGCGTACTCGGCGATGCCGCGCACGTCTTTCTCGCTGAGTGCCATAGGCGCTCCCTTCCGCATAACAGTTAAACCGCTCTAGTATACAAGGCAACGCCAGCTTGGAGCAGGCGCTTTACCTAAATGCAGCGAAAACGTAACGAGGGCGGCGGTTGGCAGGCGACAGGCCGGCGGTTCTGCAGCGAAACCGCACCGTCCGTAGCGAAAACCGTCCTGTCCACAACGAAAACCGTCCCGCCCACAACGAAGACCATCACAACATTCGACGTTTATCGTCAAAATCGAGATTTTCATCGAATGTTGTGATGGTTTGAAAGCCCCGACCGCCACAAAGGTGCCTGTCCCCTTTGTGGTGGTTCTGAACGATGTCTTATGCCGAGGCCTTGGCCTTGCGGCGCTTGCGGACCGCGTGGATCACGATGTCCAGCAGCAACAGCACAATGGCCACGACCACGATGAGCACGGCAAACTCGCGCTTGCCCCAGTGGCGGTCGGCCAGCGACTTTTGCTTGTCGACGTCCTTCTTGTTGTACTTGGTGCGCACGCAGTGCACCAGCAGGCGATGGTCGTTCACGCCGTAGGGCGTGCAGGTGACGAGCGTCACCCTGTCGGCGCCGGGCTCGATGGTCAGCGACTCCATCTCCTCGGGCAGCACGACCTCGGAGTCCACCATCTTGTAGGCGAGCGTCTTGCTCATGGTGTGCAGCAGCACCAGGTCGCCGGGCTCCAGCGAATGGATGTCGTCGAACATGCTCAGGTTGCGCATGCCCGAGTGCGCGGTGAGCACGCAATGCGTCGAGGCGCCGCCCACCGGCAGGCTCGTGCCCTCCAGGTGGCCGACGCCCGCCATGAGGACCTCCTCGCTCGTGCCGTGGTAGATAGGCATGCTCACGTCGATGGAGGGGATTTCGACCCAGCTCATCATGGGGTCGCGGTCAAAGATGAGCTGCTGAGCGTAGGGCTCGATCTGGTCGGCGGGAAGCTCGGTGGCCTCGCCGGAAAGTTGCTCATTATAGGAGCGCGCCTGCAGCAGAATGCGCTCGCGCTCCTCTTCGGAGAGCGCATCCACGGTGCTGGACACCGTGCTGATCTGGTTGAACACGCCCGAGGCCTCGAGCCGATCCAAGATCCACGGCCAGGTCATAAGGCCCACGCCAATAAGGATGATGACGATGGTGATGAGCCGGTCGGCCCAGCGCGGCAACCGCTTGCGACGACGCTTGGGTTTTGGTTGAGGTTTGGGCTGAGGGCTTGAGCCACCGTTTGTCGCGGCGTTATTGCTCTTCATATGTTTGGCGCCCTGCACCATCGCCGGTCACTCCTCTACAACTCAAGTTGTCTAAACAAATAATAGCTGATTAGCGAGCTTCCACGCCGGACAACGCAGCCTAGCAGCATTGCGCAGTGCGAGTATGGGCCCGCATTTGAGTTTTCAAAATGTCCCGAATCGGCTGAGCGATTCGGGATACAATGTCAATAGAAAACGACGCACCCCGCGTAAGTGTACGAGAGCGCGGGCGGCCTAGTTTTCAGCTTTTGTTAAATGCCCGGGATCCGACCCCCGGGCATTCTTATTTGCGCTTTCGACGCAAATGCCGTCCACCGTCCGCACCGCGCGTGCGCCTACGGACCTTAAACCGAACTTCATACGAGTCAAGAAACGCGATGACGAACGTGCCCACCGTCGCGAGGGCGGCGAGCGCGTTAAGGAATTTCAGCATTTGGGGACCTCCGATCGAGTCGTCGGCCGCCCGCGCACGGG
>NZ_JADPCJ010000003.1:46242-133727 GCF_015670795.1 Collinsella aerofaciens
CGCGAGGGCGGCGAGCGCGTTAAGGAATTTCAGCATTTGGGGACCTCCGATCGAGTCGTCGGCCGCCCGCGCACGGGATGCGTCGCAAGGATATTTTACTGCGAGCGTATGCACCCGCAGCTGGTAAACGCGATTTTGACAAACATTTGTTCGATAGCTATAAACACGATTCCTCATCCAGCGGAACCTGGCCGCATTGTCCGGGTTTGCCCGACGTGTTTGCGTTTTCAAAATGTCCCGAATCGGCGAAGCGATTCGGGATACAATAACTACAGGAAACGACGCACCCCGCGTAAGTGTTCGAAAGCGCGGGCGGCCTAGTTTTCTGGTTTTGTTAAATGCCCGGGCCTCTAACCCCGGGCATTCTTATTTGCGCTTGTTGCGGCGCAAATGCCTTCTACCGTCCGCACCGCGCGTGCGCCTACGGACCTTAAACCGAACCTCATACGAGTCAAGAAACGCGATGACGAACGAGCCCACTGCCGCGAGGGCGGCGAGCGCGTTAAGGAATTTCAGCATTTGGGGACCTCCGATCGAGTCGTCGGCCGCCCGCGCACGGGATGCGTCGCAAGGGTATTTTACTGCGAGCACTCGCACTTACAGCTGGTAAACGCAATATTTGCAAACATCTGTTCGATATTCATACGCTTGATACATCGGGCAATGGAGCCTGGCTGCGTTATCCCAAAAAGAACGGGGCAGACTCCAGTGCGGAGTCTGCCCCGAAAAGAGAATGGCAAAGCAAGAACGTGGATGGACGAGAAAAGTGTCCGCAAGTCTCATGGCCATCACATCCCACCTGCCAAAGGGATGGGTGAGCGAGCGTTACTCCTGCTCGGACTCCTCAGCCTGCTTACGGCTGCGGATGAGGTGCGCCACGCCGATGCACAGCACCGCGCCACCAGCGATCCAAGTGAAGGTCACGCCGTTGAGACCGGTCAACGGGAGGTTAGAGCCCTTCTTGTTCTTGACGGTGAGGGTGACGGTGCCGTCGGTGACTTTCGGGGTGACCAAAGTGGAACCGTCCTTCCCTGCGGTCACTTTCAACGTATTCGGATCAGTGTTCCCAGCGAACGTCTTGCCCTCGAGTTCACCAAGACCCTCGGCGGTAATGGTGAAGGTAAAGTCATCCAACGTGTTGTAGCCAGGGTTACTGCCCTCAACCTCGTGCACCGTGTAGGTACCGGCGTCGAGTCCGGTTACGCTGATTTCACCACTCTCATTAGTCTTAAACCGATGTTCATCATTGCCAAGCGAACCGTTCTCCTGAACATACTGCAGGCCCACTTTGCCAGTCTCAAGCTCGTCAGCGCCCGTGGCCTTGATGGTAAACTCAACATCCTTGAGCTTGGTGTTGTCTTCCGAATCTTCCTTGACGAGCTTAAGCGCATAGGTGTAATCACGAACGGTATCGAGCACGGACTCACCCTTGCCATCGCTCATGGGGTTATTGGAGTAGATGAGCTTGACGCTGTTGGGATTGCCCTCGCCGCCAACAGTAACCTTATCGACCTTCTTGTGGTCGAGCTTGGCAGTATAAGTGACGACGACATTAGAGCGGCCGTCGAGCGTCGCGCCGGCTACGTTCGCAGCAGTTTTGAGGTCGGTAAACTTTACGGTCAACGTGTTAGTTGTATTATCAATCGAAGCATCGTAACCAGTCTTGTCGCCCTCAGTCGAGTTACGAGAAAGGGTCTTATCGCCGATTTTAACTTCAATGGTGCCCGCGTCTGCCGTAAGGCCGGCAGAGAGCACGTCGTTAAACTCATAATAGTAGGTGTCGAACGTGGCGATGTTGTCGGCAACGGTGCCCGTCAGCTGGTAATGGACGTCCTGATCCATTTGGGAATCTGCCTTGTCTTTCCAATCGCTACCGGGCTTGTCGTCTTTGACCTTCTTCTCGACCGTAGGAATGCTGGTCTTCTCGGTAACCTCAACAGCGCTGCCGCCCACGACAGCGAAAATCGGGGAAGTACCAGTCTGCTTTTTGCCGGAATGGCTATCCGCAGTGCCGATAGAGTCAACGTCCGTCAGGAAGAGATAGTAGCCAGAGTTATCAAATGATACTGAGATGTCCGCGGCGAAAGCAGCGGTAGAAGCTCCCCTTGGCGTGACAGGAGTAGTGTCCTTGACCAAGCTAGCAATCGTATCGAGCAAATCACCATTGTTCACAACCTGAGAAGCATCCTGGAGATATGTGGCCATCCAGTCGGCGACGTCCTGTGCAGAGGGAGTCTCGGGAAGCTCGCCGCCTTTCTCGTCACTCTTTATGGCGGCAATGATGCCATTCTTAGCAGCGGCAGATAGTCCGTCGGCCCAATCGACGTTGGACGCGACCTTCTTCCCGTCCTTGTCCACGACATCGGCCTTAAAGATCTGGTATGCCTTGTACTTCGCATCGCCGTTCTCAGTGTTCTTATTGATGGTGATGCTATTGGTCGTGGCAGCCGCCACATCATCAGCAAACGCCATGGTCACCGGGGCCATGACGCCGCCGAAACTCAGTGCTGCTGTGAGGCCGGCGGTTACTGCCAGGCGTGCGATGTTCTTGCTCATGCTCATCTTCTTTTCCTCTGCTTTCTGCTCGAATTCCATTTGATCTAAATCTGTCTGTCTGTGTCTTAGCATCTACTTCGCTACGTCTCGCCCCGCTCTCTGTGGGGCTGCCAGCTACTCTTTATGGCTGCCACCTCCCCGCTTGACCAGGAGCGCGACCACGATGAGCGCGGCTCCGGCGACCGCTGCGGCGGCCGCGGCGTACATTGCCATATCGCCAGTCGAGGGCATAAAGCCTCCGGTGGTAATGCTAGGGGGTGTGCCGGTGGGCGTGTTGATGAGAGACGCCTCCAGGCTGCCCGTCGACCCGTCCGCGCTGTCGGCGCGCAGGGGCGACTCGGCCGTGATGGTGAGCTTGGGCTTGGCGGCGGCCACCTGGTCGACGTCCAGGCCCTCGGCCTTGACCGTCATTGAGCGCGTGCCCTCAAAGGCGGTGTAGCCCTTGGGCGCCTTGAGCTCACGGACCTCCAGCTTGCCCGAGTCCACGCCCGAGACGGTCACGCGGCCGTCCTCGCCCGTGGTGACGGTGGCCTTGCCCTCCGCATCCCACGTACCGTCGGCCGCCAGCGTGCGGCCGCGGTCGTCGGCGATGCTCAGGACCGCCCCGGCAAGCGGCTTGTCGCCGTCGCTGCCGCGCTTGGTGAGCGCGAGATCCCAGGTGTAGGCGCACGCATCGTCGCTCGGCGTGCGGGTGAAGCCGGCGTCGCCGGACTGGTCGGCAAAGGGAGAGCGCGGGTAGCGCAGGTAGACCTCGTTGGGGTTGCCCTTCGCGATGCCGTGGTTGCACGCGCTGTTGAGCGGCGCATTGTACACGACGACCACGCGGGCGCCCGCGGCAAAGGCGTCGGCCCCGCCGAGCGCGGCGATCAGGTCGCCGGTGCGCACGGTGAAGGTCTTACCGTCGGCCGCTACCTTGGTGGCGCACTGGGCCGTGATGTCGGTCCAACCCTTCGCGGGCTCGGTGCCGGCGCGACCGTCCTTGCCGGCCGAGACGGCGTCGAAGCCGCCGTCCGCGCCCGCCGCCACGTACACGCGCACGCTCGCGGCCACCTTGGAGGGGTCGAGCCCCGCGCTCATGGTGTCGACGAACCGCACCGTGTAGGTGTCGTAGGCCGTGAGCCCCGCCGGGACCGTGGCCGAGAGGCGCCAGTACAGGTCGTCGGCGACCGTGGCGTCGGCGGCCTTCTGCCAGGCGGCGGTGCCGTCCTCCAGCACGTGCTTGGCGACCTTGGGGGTCGCGGCCTTGGGCTTGACGGTAACGGCGCTGCCGCCGACCAGGGCCATGATCGGCGCGGTGCCGGCCTCACCCTGGGCGATGGCGTCGTCGTCGGCGACGATGAGCCAGTAGCCGCAGGGCAGCTCGGCCGCCGTGCCGGCGTTAAGGGCCACAGACACGGCGCCAGAGCGCTGGAGGGAACGAGCGAGCTGTGCGCTCAGCGCGCCCGTAAGGTGGGAATCGGTGTTTAGCCACTCGGCAGCTTCCTGCGCGGTGGTCTGGGAACTGGGCATGCCGGCGCTGTGCAGCACAGGCAGCGCGGCGTCGCGCGCGGCGTCGCTTGCCCAGGCGAGGGCGGTGGCGATCTTGGCGTCGCTGTCGCCGTCGACGACGTTGGCGCTAAAGATCTGGTAGGCGTCGTAGCTGCGCGCCACGGTGCCGCTCACCGTGATGGAACCGGTCGAGGTCGGCGCGGCCTGCGCGGAAGCGGGGAACACAACCGCGCAGGTGCCGATCAGAAGGGCAAGCAGCGCAAACAAGATCGGGAAGGAGCAAACTTTCTTATTCACGACGCTTACCTCCCTTCGCATTCGCCTTGCGACGAATGTGCATCCAGACCGCAGCAGCGCAAAGCACCACCGCGCCGGCAAGGTACGTCAGAGTGACGCCCGACATACCAGAAAGGGGCAAAGAGGTGGAGTAGGTGTTGGTGAAGGTGGGGATGGACTTGGGCTTGGTAGTATCGGATCCATCGTTGTATTCCACGGGAGCCGCTTCGTCGATGGGTTTGCCGTCAGCATCCTTGATCTGGGTGTAGGTCACCTTGGTTGTGATTCCAGCATCGTCATCCTTTGCGACAACCGTAAGCTTATAGACCGTCTGATCAAACTTGTAATGCGGATAGGTCGATCCTTCGTTCTTCTCGCACACATAGTACGTAAAGGTCTTGGAAGGGCCACCCGTTGAGTCGCCCGGGTCGGGATTATTCCTGATATCAGAGAGCGAGTACTTGAGCTCAACCGTTTTATTTTTATCAGTGACGTCCTTGAACGATAGCGTCTGCCCCTTATCATTACCAGAGGTCACGGCAGTTCCGATGATGTGATTAAAGTCTCTGTCTGTCGCAAGCTGAAGTGTAAACTCCTTCATCTCGCCACCCTCAACGACCTTAGTCGCCTCAGGAGTCCAAGAAACCTCAGGGTCGTACTTGTTGGTGAAGGTTGCCTTGTTGGTGGAGGTTGCGCTGCTGGAGTCGACGATCGAATAATACCCATTAGCATCTACTGACACAGTCCTCGGCGAGCTAGCTGAACCCCCAGGATTCTTAGTCACGTCCACACGATCAATCGTGTAGCTATAGACATTAAGATTTTTAAACTCATCCGTCTTTCCCTGTATCGGAACAGACATAAGTACAGTCGACGTGTATTTGACTGTCACCTTAATCTCATATACAGCACGATCGTATATGACACCAGGAAGTTTGCCCGCATCTTCGACCAAGTAGTATGTAATTTCGGCAGCACCATTCGCTAAGAACTGCTTGCGAACGTCTTCGTTATTAAGAAGCTGCTTGCGAACGTCTTCGCTAAGGTCAAAGGCGATGTTGCCGTCAGCGTTATTCGGGACAGATTCGACAAACTCGCAGCCACCTTTGTCGAATTCATCATTCTTCCAATAAGGCGCCTTCGCAGTATCCGAGGCCTTGCGATAAACCGTAAAGGTGAACTCCTTATCTTTGAGGTCGCGGCCGGTCAACTTCTTGGTTGCCTTCAACTTAAGGCTCGGGTAGACGTACGTATCCGCAGGCTCGCCTAGGTACAAGTCGCCATTCGACATGATGCCGCCACCATGGTTCCAGGAATAGTTGTCCGTGATGAAAGTTGTCACTCTATCATTCTGTACTGCCTCAGCCACCGCTTTATCCTTGGCGCTAACACCCGAAATCAGACCGATGCTATTTTTTACCTGAGCAACACCGTTGGCGGGGATGGTAATGGGACCCTTTAGCTCAATGCTTCCCGAATACTTGGCGTCTATATCGCCAAGCATCTTGCCGCTTACCACTGCGACCGGCGTTGTGTGACCTGTCGCTGCGAGGAAGAAATCGGCATGACCGTACTTGCGAAAATCCTCCGAATTGTATGCCTCTTGATCTTCAGTCTTATTAGTACCTTCAGCACCACCAGCTGAAAGATGGGGCGTACCATCATTACCAGTGCCATCTGCCCGATTGTATTCTTTGAATTCTTGCTCAGCGCCGGCAGACAAATTGCCAAAGATTGCCGTGCCCTTTGTGTTCGTTACCAACGTCTTGCCCGTGGGGCAGGCTGCTACGCCGCCGCCATAGCCGCCAGCGGTATTGCTGCTAATGTACGAGTTGTATACAAATAATCTACCAGCGGTCTTTTCCTGACCCTCAATCGAGTTTCCCTGAACAAAGATGCCGCCACCGCCCCAGTCAAAGCGAGACATGCAGCGGTTGTGAGTAATGTAGACTTTGCTGTTTGGAGTGCCGTTAATCATCGCGTCAACCTGCTGGCCCACTCGGATGCCGGCACCTTCAGATCGGTGGCTCACGTTAGAGGCAATAATTCCTCCCGTAATTTTGAGCCATGCCATACCTTGTTGCTTTTGATTGGTAACGTAAACGCCGCCACCAGCTTCTTCAGAATAATTGCCAGTAATCTTGCCACCAGAAATGGTGACATGGGCGCCTTTATTGGCAGCAAGCCCAGCGCCGCCATGACAACCCCAGCCATCGTGGCCGCAAAACTTAGCGTATTTATTGTTAGTGATGTAGCCACCAGAAACGGTCACACTACCGCCCGAAACCAAGATGCCGCCACCGAGACCATCCGAATCAGAATACGTAGCGTTGCCCGAGATGACACCACCGGAGAGATTCAGCTTGGCATTCTCAGCATAAATACCGCCACCAGAAGCGGCATTATTCGCTGCAATCACGCCGTCAGTCATGTTGACCGTGACTTCCGCGCCCACTACGCACAGGCCACCGCCCCAGCCGCCACGCTGCTGATTAAGATTCGCGCCGGTAATAAAACCGCCATTGATATTCACCTGAGTTTCGTTACTATTCCCCACGGCAAGGATGATATGACCGTCGCCGGCCAAATCCCCCGGTGTCGTGATCATGCCCCCGTTGAGGTTAAGCGTACCGCCATCCGCAACCGAAATGACTTGTTTGACCGAACCGCTGTGGGATGCAGCAACGATTGCGCCGAAACCGCTGACGACATGCTTAGTTGTAGTCTCGGTGGTCCCGAGTCCATCTTGTTTGGGCGCGCTCGTAGTCTCATAGTAAGTAAGACTCTTGGGTGCAACGCCATTAGAGCTAGATCCGTTTCCCCCTTCCCACGTCATAATCGCAGGCTGACCTGCCGTCGTTTCGGCCCGAGACTGTTCGTCTATTGTTTTACCTGAAGTTTTACCTGAGTCCTCGATGGTGAGCGTGGCTCCCTTTTTGACCACAAAGAAGGAGTCTGGGGCGCCGGCGTCGTTGTAGACGCCGGCGTCGTTGTAGAGCATGTTGCCGTTAAGATCGATGGTGGTGGCTTTGTCGATGGCAATCTGCTGATTCGAATGGGCAGGACCCGTCAGTTGGAACTTGCCGCCATTGGTAAATGCCTTAGCAACATCGCCGTTTACCTTGGTATAGTCATCGGCACTGACGGTGGCGGGAGCGTTTTCATCGTTATTTTCATCATCCGCAGGCTGTGCGTCGGAAGGCTGCGTGTCACCCTCGACCTTCGTGTCGTCGGACGGCAGCCCTGCGGCAGCGGCGTCTTCTCCCTCGCCACCCTCAGCGTCGTCACTATTCTGGTTCTCGGTATCCCCGTTGTTGGTGTTTTCTACATCAGTAGACTCACTTGAGGAATCAGCCGCCGCCACAGTTTCCTCGGCTGCACCCGCCTCGGCATCGTTGGCAATGGCCTGCGAGATCGGAGGCATGACGAGCGACAGCACCAGGCTCAAAACGGAGGCTCCGCACAAAACGCCTGCCAGTACGCGGCGCGTCGCTTTTTTACTCTGCTTAGTTTTTTCTGAATTCGCTTTCATCGATGTCTCCTCCCCAAGAGACCGCGATCTTGCTCTTTCACTATCAAACATATCTGCGCAACCTGTAATTGCGCACGCTTAGTAATACTATTGTAACTATTGTTTAAACATCCGAACAACAAAACCGACATTTTTGTACTCGGTTCTCAATTCTCTTGACATTTGCTCGGATTTACCTTCGTTTATTCGCTATCTGTTTTTTGTTTCTGCTGGTAATTTAGTTGCCTATTATTTTTTAATGGCATTAGATTTATTTGCACAACATTTTGCTCAAGAGCAAACATCCTGTGAACGGTCGAAAATCGACCGTGAACGGTAGGTCATTAGCCGGGATGAATAGACTACCAAATTGATGGGAATATCTTTAACTCATCGGTAGTTAGAAGCGCAATGTTCAGACAACCATATCTGAATTTTCGCGCAGATTTTAGGCATCAATTCGCCCAAATCGCCTGAGGCCACCACAAAGATGCCTGCCCCCCCCTTTATGGTGGCTCTCCCCCGGCGCTACAGCAGATGCTCCTCGATAAAGATCGCGATGCCGTCTTTGTCGTTGCTCGCGGTTACAAAGTCGGCGGCGGCACGGGTGGCGTCGCTGCCATTTGCCATGGCCACGCCCACGCCGGCGTCGGCCACCATGCAGGTGTCGTTGTCCGCATCGCCAAACACGCAGATGTTCTGGAGCTCCATGTCGTTGAGCTCCGCCACGCGCACAAGGCCGCGCGTCTTGGACACGCGCGGATCCATGAACTCGTAGAGCCGCTGCGTGGTTTGCAGAGCCGCCGCCTTAACAGTGTTATCGGCAAACGTCGACGCCCGCTCAATCACCCGCGGCATCACCTCGGGCGCCATGGTAAACATCACCTTGGGCTGCGGCTCGCGCAACAACTCGGCAAAATCGACCACCTGGTAGGGCACACCGTCGACGCGCGACAGGTGCTCGACGCACGCGTTGCTCTCGGGCACGTAGAACACGCCGTCTCGGGGGCAGACGGGCGTTGCCGGAAGGTCCGCCATGTGCTTGCAGATGCGCGCGATGGTCTCGCCCGGTAGCGGATAGCTCAGCTCGTTGATGTCGTGCGCGCGGTCGATGACCTCGGCGCCACCGCAGCCCACCAGCACGTCCACCAGGCCTTCGATGCCCCAGAGCTCGTACATGGCCTCGGTCGCGTGGGCGTCGCGCCCGGTGCACAGGCCAAAGAGCACGCCGCGCTCACGCAGGGCGTGGATCGCCGCCACGGTGCGCGGGGACACCGTGTGCTGGCTCGTGAGCAGCGTGCCATCGATATCGCAGAACACGGCTTTGATGTGGCTGAAGGTGGTGTCCATGGGGGCCTTTCTGGGTTGTGCGGCGGTGTGGGGTGTATTCGTGAACGGCGTACATGGTATACCAAGGCACGGGCCGTTGGGACCCAATCGCCACAAAGGTGCCTGCCTCCCTTTGTGGCGGCCGAACCCGAAGGGTGGCCGGACCCGGGGCGCAAACCATCACAACATTCAATGTTTTTCGCCAAAATCGAGATTTTCATCGAATGTTGTGATGGTTTTTACTGCCGTGCAGCACGATCAAAATGCCGGTGCCCAAACAACAGCAACGCCGCGGGAACTGCCGTCACGATCATGCCCGCCCCTACGAGCGTCTGCTGCACGCCAAACGTCGCCGCCAGCCACGGGGCAATCGCCAGCGGGGCCACGCCGGCGAACATGTTGCCAAAGCCCATGACCGAGTTAACGCGACCGAGCTGCTCGAGCGGAGCCGTCGTTTGCACGATTGTGTTGTGGAGCGGGTTGACAACACCCCAGGCCACGCCCAGGACAATCTGGCCGATAAGGGCCACGCACACGTACGGTGTCCCCACATAAATCAAACTTCCCACGCCCACGGACATGAGTGCCACGAGCAGCGTTTTGAGGCTGACGAAGCGCGGCGGCAAGCGGAGCGCGACCACAGCGCCCAGCACCGCGCCCACACCGCTGGCCGACGAGAGCCAGCCCATCCATTCGACACCGACGCGCAGAACATCGCGGTAGAAGAACGACTCCAGCGGGTCAAAGGCGCCATAGCCAAAGTTCGAAAGAAATATGATGCAGAACAGCAGGGTGAGGACGCTGTTGGTAAAGACTGTCTTGATGCTGGTCACGAAGGTGACGCGGGCGGACGTGCCGGAGTTAGAGCTTTGTCCCGCACGCTCCCCTTCCTCTGCCAAATCGGCATCCGTATGCCCGGCGGCATGGCTGGTCTGCGGCCTAAAGCCCCAACCGGCAACGAGCGCCTGTACGGTAAAGAGCATCATGAGCACGAACACCGCGCGCGACGACGCAGCCGCTGCGACAAGGCCGCCCAGCGTGGGACCGACGATGATACTCACGTTTGAAAACATGACGATGGCTGAGTTGATGCCTTTGAGCTCGAGAGGATCATCGGTGAGGTAGGCTGGATAGGATGTAGCGATGGGCTGGGCGAACCCCATCACAAAGCCCAGGAGCACCGCGCCGAGCAGGACGATGCCGGTCGCGCTGCCAAAAACGAGGATCGCCGCGCCGGTTGCCAGCGTGCCCACGATGCTCAGCAAGAAATGACGGCGCGGGCCCCAGGCGTCGAGCGCAGCGCCACCCGCAAAGGACCCCAAGATTACGAAGACGTTCATAAAGAGGACGGCCAGCGATGTCGCCACGACCGAGGCATCGTCTGCATAGGTGAGCGTTCCGATAACGCCGATAAAATAACTAGTCTGAAAGCCGGTATATATGAGGAAGCGCATTGCCACCAGGTGCTTAGCCTGCGCGGACAGCGATGATTGAGGCTTTGAGAAAAGAGAGGCGAGCATGGAGACTCCTTGTTTCATACGAATGCGGACGGCGGGCATTCGCCACCGTCTGTCAAATCAATCTATCCGCATGAAACATTAAGGACGCATCAAGCCCCTTCTCTCCGTTTTTCGCCCGTCATGAACTACTTGGTAGATTGTAAGGCATGTCCCACACATCTACTAAAGCAAAATCCACCACAAAGGTGCCTGGCCCCTTTGTGGTGGAAATGACGTTTGCCCAGATAAAACCTGCCAAAATAAACCTGTCCCTTTTTGGCAGGTTTTAGGCCAGATGATCTTGGATGAGATCGCAGATGGCTCGGGCGTCGTTGATGTTGATGGCTCGGGTCGCAAAGCCGGCGTCGAAGGCCTGACGCGCCAGGGCCTCGTTGCAGGCAAGGGCCAGCGTGTGACCGTCGACCAGGTCGAGCGAGCTCTTGCCGCGCAGACGGTCGACACCGGAGCGCGCGACCACGATATTGTCGAAGCCCTCGGTCTTGTAACCCTCGATGATCACCACGTCGACATCGTTGTAGCGCGACAGCAGCTCGCGCGCGGGCATCTCGTCCTCCTCGCGCGTGTCGGCGTACTCCGCCCAGCGCGTGGCGCAGATGAGGCCCACGTGTTTGGATCCGGCCTGGTGATGGCGCCAGGTGTCCTTAGCAGGCACATCGATATCAAAGCCGTGATGCCCATGATGCTTGAGCGAACCCACGCGCAGGCCGCGGCGGGTGAGCTCGGCAATGACCTTCTCGACAAGCGTGGTCTTGCCCGAGTTCTGGTAGCCGATAAACGCGATCGCGGGGACGGCCGGTGTCGGAGCTGCAGGCGCGACGGCGACGGGTGCGCTCGCGGGCGCGGCACCGTCAGCGGCCACGGCCTCAACGGCAGCGGCCTGACGCTCTGCGCGATCCCATATGCCCGAGCGGCCGCCCTCCTTGTGCAGCAGGCGCACGTCGACGATCTCCATGCCGCGATCGACCGCCTTGCACATGTCATAGATGGTCAGACACGCGGCACTCGCGCCGGTCAGGGCCTCCATCTCAATACCCGTCTTGCCCGTCACGCCGGCCGTAACCAGTACGTGAAAGCCAACCTGCCCGTCCGCGCGCGCCGGCGCCCAGCCCTCGGGCACGTCATCGGCCGGCGTCCCCGCCGCAGCGATGGGCTCGATATCGCACTTGCTCTTGGTAATGAGCAACGGGTGGCACATGGGGATAATGTCGCTCGTGCGCTTGATGGCCATAATGCCCGCCACGCGCGCGCAGGCAAGCACGTCGCCCTTTTTGGCGCGGTCCTGCAGCACCATAGCCTGCGTCTCGGGATGCATGAGGATGGCGCCCTCGGCGATGGCGATGCGATGGGTCTCGGCCTTGTCGGACACGTCGACCATGCGCACCTCGCCCTTGGCGTCCACGTGCGTCAGCTCGTCACGACGGGCGTCGCGGGCGGGCTCGGTGGCAGCACCGGCAGTCGGCTGCGCGGACGCGTCGGCGCTGCCAGCATTCGCCGCAGCCGTGACTTTGTGGGCAGACATCGCGGCCCTGCGAGCGGCCTTGGTGGCATCGGCGTACCTGCTCTTGGCCATATGATCATCCTCCGATTTGGAACATAAATCGTTGCGTACCCTCAATTATCGCGTGTTCCTGCGGTTTGTGGGCCACGGCATCGCGCCAAATCGAAAGTACCTGCATATCATCACCACGACGCAGCGCCTCACGCACCGAATACTCGGCATCGCTAAACAGGCACGGACGCACGTTGCCATCGGCCGTCAGGCGCAGACGGTTGCAATTCGCACAAAAATGATTGGACATGGCGCTAATAAAGCCAACCGTTCCCGCCGCGCCCGGAAAGTGCCAATAGCGCGCAGGGCCCGCGCCGGCAGGAGCGTCGTTGATGCCGAGCGGCTCGAGCTCGCCCAGTCCCGCCGCGGTGGCCCCGGCATTGATGCGCGCCCGCAGCTCGTCGCTCGGCACGGTATCGCTCGCGTCCCACAGCTCGGGATTGAGCGCGGGCGCATGCGGGTCTACGGCGCAATGCGAGCTCGTGTGCTCGTCGCCGATGGGCATGTATTCGATAAAGCGCAGGTGGATGGGGCGGTCGACGGTCAGGCGTGCAAGGGCCGCCACATCCTGGTTGAGTCGGCGCACCACAACGCAGTTGACCTTAACGGGTTCAAAGCCCCAAGCCAGCGCCGCGTCGATGCCAGCCATGGTCTGCTCGAGTCGACCCAGGCGCGTGATCTTTCCAAACAGCGTAGGGTCGAGTGTGTCGAGCGAAATGTTGACGCGGTTAAGCCCGGCATCTTTGAGCTGCGGCGCCAGCTTGGGCAGCAGGGCGCCATTGGTAGTGAGCGAGATATCCTCGATCTGCGGAATCGCGCGGATGTCGCGAATGAGCGGGATGATACGGCGGCTGACCAGCGGCTCGCCGCCCGTCAGGCGCACGCGGCGAATGCCCTCCCCCGCCACCAAGCGCACAAAGCGGGCGATTTCCTCGGCACTGAGCAGCTCGTCGTGCGCGCGGGGCGCCACGCCATCGGCCGGCATGCAGTAAATGCAGCGGAAATTGCACTTGTCGGTAACGGCAATGCGCAGGTAGTTGATATCGCGGCCAAAGCCGTCATGCTGCACGTGCCCGTCCACGCAGCCCTCCCCTCACGCGGCGTTTTATTCTTCGGAAAACATAATACCCCACGGGAGAACCACGCCGACACCCGTACGACAGGACAGGCCGCTTCGAGCAAAACCGGCTTCCCAAGCCCATCCTCAGCACAGACCATCACAACATTCGTCGCTTTTCCCGTTTTTGGCAAAAAACGTCGAATGATGTGATGGTTTGCCTACCCACGGCACCCCGCAGAAGGACCAAAACGCCCCTAAAGGCCGCCGTCCCAGTGCCGAATCACGAATTCTCGCAGGTCGTTCTGACGTTTCTGGAACGCTTCGCTTCGGTCGCACTTGAGGCCCATAGCGAGCGCGATGGCGTTCATCGCCCGGTGCAATTGCAGCTGGTGGGCAAACTGAGTCCCGGTGAGGACGATCATCCTAAAGCCCAGCGCGCTCAGCACGGTCATACGCTCCGCATCCGACGCGCTGCGCTGTTTATCAAGATGGTCCGAGCCGTTGTATTCAATCCCCGTACCGCTTGCAGGCGCATATACGTCAATCTCGAAATACCCGGCCTTTGCGAGATACTTGAACTCGTTGGGAACATCGACCCGATGGTTGAGCTCGATCTTGGCGTATCCCAGCCCGCCCTGGGAACGTTTTGCTACAACCATGATTGCGGTGGCCGTCTCCATGGGCGACCGCGCGCCATCGTGCACGCGCCTGAGCACGGCGGCCGCGCGTATGGCCCCCTGACGAGATCGGTTCTCATTGCAATAAGCAATCAAGTCGGCAACGGTATATCTCTGCCCCATCTCGATATAATCGCCTGTCGACAGATGATTCAAATGGTATCGGGCGCAGATTTCGTAGCCATATTCCAGCTGCTCGGGCTCGCTCATCCACGAACCCGCCTGGACAAAGCACATGAGCTCATCAACCACCAGAAGGCCCTCTGCCACCTCGATAAGATGGCCTGGAGGTACCGGCGCCCCAAACACGTGGCACCTGAATCCAGCCGGCGTCGAGCGCTCAAAATCGAAGTTGACGAGCGTGTCGATATGATCGAGCTCTTCTCGCGGAATACCGAGCGAGACCAGATAGTCGGCAACGATTCCAACTGCCGTTGAAGCCCTCAGCCCCTTGGCATCGAGTCCCAATTTGGGCAGGCTCGCGGTCGGCTCCGCCTCGTTAGCAAGCGAGTCCTCATCGTATAGGCTGCTTGCTCGCGAGAGCGGCTCGGACGGGCGCGCCACGTTGTGGTACAGCCAGGCAGTCTTATGGGACAGGACGATCGGCAGGTCCATGAGCCCTCCAATGGAGTCGGATAACCAACCTTATTCCCCTGCCCACGAGTCCGCACACCTTCGTGCGCAAGAAAGCGATTCCGCCCGTTCGAGTGGCAGAAAAACCATCACAACATTCGATGCTTTTCCCGATTTTGGCGAAAAACGTCGAATGTTGTGATGGTTTGAGGCGAGGTGAGGGGCACGGAGGGATCAAAGCATCGTGCTCGAACGGGTTAATCCAGCTCTTTTAAGCCATGCGCCAGCTGCCAGTACTCGCCGTGCTGGGCGAGCAGCTCTTCGTGCGTGCCGCGCTCGATGATGCGGCCGTGTTCGAGGACCATGATGGCGTCGGCGTCGCGGACAGTGGACAGGCGGTGCGCGATCATAAACGTGGTGCGACCGCGCATGATGCGGTCCATACCGCGCTCGATGAGCTTTTCGGTACGCGTGTCAATGGAGCTCGTGGCCTCGTCCAGGATGAGCACCGGCGGATCGGCGACGGCCACGCGCGCGATGGCGAGCAGCTGACGCTGACCCTGCGACAGGTTGGCGCCGTCGGCCGTGACCGGTGTGTCGTAGCCCCGCGGCAGGCGGCGGATAAACGAGTCGGCGCAGGCGGCCTCGGCAGCGGCGCGCACCTCCTCGTCGGTCGCGTCGAGCTTGCCAAAGCGGATGTTCTGCGCAATGGTGCCGCTAAACAGGTGCGTGTCCTGCAGCACAATGCCGAGCGACCCGCGCAGGCTGGCCTTGGCAATGTGCTTGACGTCGATGCCGTCGTACGTGATCTCGCCGTCATCGACCTCGTAGAAGCGGTTGATGAGGTTGGTGATGGTCGTCTTGCCGGCGCCCGTGGAGCCCACAAACGCAATCTTTTGCCCCGGCTTGGCAAACAGGTTGAGGTCCGTGAGCACGCGGGCGCCCGGCACGTAGGAAAAGTCCACGGCATGGAAGCGCACGTCGCCGGCAAGCGGGACCAAGCCGCACGTGAGCTCGATGCCGTCGGCGGCCACCGCGCGGCCCGACTCATCAACGGCTGCCACGTCATGCAAGTGCCCGTACGCGCCCACGCCCTGGCCCTCGGGAATCTTCCACGCCCACGCGGCGTCGCCCGTCTGCACCAGCTCCACGCAGCCCTCGTCCACCTCGGGCTCAAGGTCCATAGCCGCAAACAGGCGCTCGGCACCGGCCAACGCGTTGAGCAAGAAGTTGCCGAGCTGCGTAAACTGGTTGATGGGCATGGCGGCCTGGCGCACAAAGACCAGGTAGCTTGCAAGTGCGCCCACATCGGCGAGCCCCTTGATGCAGAGTATGCCGCCCGCCACGGCGACGATGGCATAGTTGACGTAGCCAATCACGACGGTCATGGGCACCATGGAGTTGGCATAGCTCACGGCGGCGGTACCGGTGCGGCGAAGCTCGTCGTTGCGGCAGGTGAAGCCGGCGACATTCGCCGCCTCGCGGTTAAAGACCTTGATGACCTTTTGGCCCGAGACCATCTCTTCGATATATCCGTCCAGGTCGCCAAGCGATGCCTGCTGGGCGGCAAAGAAGCGCTTAGAGCGCGCGCCCGAATAGCGCGCATACAGCACAATGGCCGCATCGCACACGAGTGTGATAATCGTGAGCTGCCAGTTAAGGATGATGAGCATGGCCGTGGTGCCCACAACCTGAATGGTGGCCTGAATCACGTTGGCAAAGCTGTTGTTAAGCGCCTCGGAGACGGTGTCGACGTCATTGGTGAAAAAGCTCATGATGTCGCCCGAGCGCGTGCTGTCAAAATAACTGAGCGGCAGCGTCTGGATGTGCGCGAACAGGTCGCGGCGAATATCGGACACCACGCGTTGGGCCGCGCGCACCATGATCTGCGAGTAGCCCAGGGCCGAAAGCACGCCCGCGGCGTAGATGATCGCCGTCAGGATGACCTGCTTGGCAAGCAGTTCCTCCCCGCCCGTGGCCAAACCGTTAACGATGGGGCGCACCATGTAGGTGCCGGCGAGGCTCGCGATGGCGGCGACGGAGGCGAGCACGCCCACCGCGAGCAACGAGAACTTGGCATGCCCCATGTAGGAGAGCAAGCGGCGCACAGTGCGCTTGAGGTCGGCCGGGCGTGCTTGGGCTGCGGTCTTAGGCATGACGCTCACCCCCTTCCAAGGGCGATCCGCATGCGACGGAGGAAAACGGATCATTCGCGCAACCATCGTCACTGCCGTCGCCGGCTTCCGCGTTCCTCGCAAACTCCATCTGCGAGGCGTAAATCTCCTGGTAGATGTTGTCGCCCGCCAGCAGCTCCTCGTGCGTGCCCACGCCGTGGACACGACCGTCGTCCAACACCACAATGCGATCGGCATCCATGACACTCGCGATGCGCTGGGCGATGATGAGCACGGTCGTATCGGAAATCCGGGCGATGTGCTCGCGAATCTTAGCGTCGGTCGCCATATCGACCGCGCTGGTGGAGTCATCAAAAATGAGCACGCGCGGATGCTTGAGCAGCGTGCGCGCGATGCACAGGCGTTGCTTCTGGCCACCCGAGACACCGGCGCCGCCTTGGCCCAACTCGCCGTCCAGCCCGCCGATGCGATCAAGGAACTCGTCCACGCACGCCGCGCGGCAAGCCGCGAGGAGCTCATCGTCCGACGCCTGCGGATTGCCCCACTGCAGGTTCTCGCGCACGGTACCCGTAAACAGCACATTCTTTTGCAGCACAATGCCCACAGCGTCGCGCAAGGCGGCGAGGTCGTAGTCGCGCACGTCGTGTCCGCCCACAAGCACGGCGCCTTCGGTGGCGTCGTACAGGCGCGCAATCAGCTGCACAAGCGAGCTCTTGCCCGAGCCCGTGCCGCCGAGGATGCCCACCGTCGAGCCGCTCTCGATGCGAAGGTCGATATGCTGGAGCACATCCTCGGCTGCATCCGCGCGGTATTTAAAGGAAACGTCGCGAAACTCGATACTGCCGTCCGCTGGCGCCGCAATCGCGAGGTCTCCCGCGGGGTTGGCGATAAAGGACTCCTCATCGAGCACCTCTGCGATACGGCCCACACTCGTAAGAGCGCGCGTGAGCAGCAAAAACACGTTGGAAATCATCATGAGCGAATTCATGATCAGCAGCACGTAGCTCATAAAGCCCGTGAGCGAGCCCACGCCCAGCTTGCCGGCGAGAATCATGTGGCCGCCAATCCACAGGATGGAGAGCGCAGCCACGTACATCGACAGCTGAAACACCGGCAGGTTGAGCACCGCGTTGCCAAAGGTCTTTGTCGCAGTGCGCGCGAGCTCGGTATTGACGGTGTCGAACTTGGCCTCCTCGTGCTCGGTACGAACGTAGGCCTTGACGGCACGCACGGCGGTGAGGTCCTCCTGTACCACGCCGTTGAGGTGGTCCATCGAGGTCTGGAGTTGGCGGTAGAGCGGACTGACGCGATAGGTGATGACGCCCAGTACGATTGCAAGCACGGGCAAGATGATCGCAAAGACGGTGGCGAGCGGGCGCGACAGCATCAGCGCGTAGATAAGGCCGACGATAAGCGTCACCGGGCCGCGCACCATAGGGCGAAAGCCGTTGCCCACAGCATTTTGGATAACGGTGATGTCCGTGGTCATGCGGGTGACGAGCGAGCTGGCGTCGTAGTTGTCCAGGTTACCAAAAGCGAGCGTCTGAATCTTTTTGTACTCGGCCTCGCGCAGGTTAGCGCCTAGGCCCGAGGCAACGCGGGCGGACGTGCGGGCATAACCCAAGCCCAGTACCAGCGAAAGCGCAGCGCACACCAACATGTACGCACCCTGTAGCAGCATGTAGTTGATATCACACGCAGGCACGCCCACATCGATGATGTTGGCCATGATGACCGGGATAAACAGCTCGAGCACCGTCTCGACCGACACAAAGAACACGCCGAGGATGGCATCGCGACGGTATGCCCCTAGATAGGAAAACAGTATTTTGAGATTGCGCACGCAGGTTCAACCCCCATCAAACGTTGTTCGCAAACGCACGTATTATTGCGCGCCGAATAATGGTGTCAAGTATTCCGAAATCGTTTTCTGCAAGGTTAGCGCCGGCGGCGAGTTCTCGTGATGTGTGTCCATATTCACTCGGAATAATGGTGCGCGAGACTTTTTCGCTCCGACGTCATCACAAACCTTGACTCTACAATCGTTGTAGGGTTTTCACTACACTGGTACGCAAACAAACCCAGTCAGAAAGTGCCCCGCCCATGGAACACGACCTCACACGCGGCAATGTCCTTAAGACCATCGCGGTCTTTGCCCTGCCCTATATGCTCTCGTACTTTTTGCAGATGCTCTACGGCATGGCCGATCTGTACATGATGGGGCAGTTTAGCGGCGCCGCCGGCATCACCGCCGTGGGCAATGGCGCTCAGACGCTCTATATCATTACCGTGACGCTCGTGGGCTTGGCCATGGGAACGACGGTCATCGTCGGCCACGCCGTGGGCTCGCGTCGCTTCGACCGCGCCGAGACCGCCATCGGCAACACCATCACGCTCTTTATGGGTGTCTCGGTGGTGCTGGCCGTTGTCCTGCTTGCGCTGTGCCCGCAGGTTGTGGCGCTCATTGGCACGCCACCCGAGGCAGTCGAAGGAACCGCCGCCTACCTGCGTATCTGCTTTGTCGGCATTCCGTTTATCGCCGCGTACAACATTCTTTCGGCCATCTTTCGCGGGCTGGGCGATTCGCGCTCGCCCATGTACGTGATTGGCGTGGCATGCATCATCAACATCGCGCTCGACTTTCTGTTTATCGGACACATGGGGCTCGGCCCCGTGGGCGCGGCGCTCGGCACGGTAACCGCCCAGACGGCCAGCGTTGCCCTCGCGCTCGTGTGGCTTAAGAGCCGCCGCACGAACATCCACGTTAAGCGCAGCGACCTGCGTCCCCAGCCCGAGGTGCTCGGCAGCATTCTTAAGATCGGCGTGCCCGTGGCCGTGCAGGACGGCTGCATCCAGGTGGCGTTTATGTTTATCACCGTCATCGCCAACCACCGAGGGCTCGTCGACGCCGCCGCCGTGGGCCTGGTCGAGAAGATGATCAGCTTTTTGTTCATTGTGCCGAGTTCCATGGGCGCTACCGTCAGTGCACTCACGGCGCAAAACGCCGGCGCGGGCAAGGGCGACCGTGCACGTCAGGTGCTCAAAGACGCCATGACGATCTCGCTGGTGTACGGCTGCCTGATCACGGTGCTGATGTGGCTAGTGGCGCCGGCGTTTATCGGCTTTTTTGCCAAGGACTCTGCGGTGGTCGCGGCCGGCACCGGCTATATGCGCAGCTATATTTTCGACGCAATCTTTGCCGGCATCCACATTTGCTTTAGCGGCTTTTTCGCTGCGTATGGCAAGAGCTACATCGGCTTTGCGCACAACGTGCTGGCCGTGGCGCTCATTCGCGTGCCCGGTGCATGGCTGCTATCGAATGCCTATTCCAACACGCTGTTTCCCATGGGCATCGCTTCGCCGTGCGGATCGATTTTGTCGGCAGTTATCTGTGTTGTCGCGTTTACCGTGCTCAACCGGCGCGGGGCTTTTGACAAGTTGGTGGCGTAGCGGGACGACGCGAAATCGCCCTCATCGACGATATCATCAGCGACGACCCCACAACCTACGTGACGCAGATCACGGTGCCGGTTGCCCCGTCCAAATAAGAACTGCCCAGAAAACGTTCGGCTGAAGGCAGAATCTTGACGTTATAGGCCATATTTTGCCTCAAGGTCATCGAGAGCCTCAAAGGCATCACGCGCCGTGCCAGCAGCACGCTCCCGCTCGGCCACAGCTATACGAGCCATCAGACGAGCCTTAGCCTGTTCCTGAACCATGAGGTCGTAGTCCTCGGATCGAAGTACAACAAATTTGCTATAGCCGTTTTTTGTAACAGTCACTGGACCAGGGGCCTCCCAACAAGCTCGCCAAACGCCGGGGACAATCCCCGATATGGCGGTTTTACTCCTCCGGAATCGGAAACGCACGGATGAACTCTGCAGGCGAGAAGGTCTTGATGGTCGAGCGCACAAAAGCGGCGCGGTCACGCGTGATAATAAAGTCCACGCCGGCACGCTCGGCCATCGCACGGATACAGCCGTCCTCAAAGTCCGGCTCATCGGAATAGGCGGAGGCAAAACAAGCCTCTTGGTCGAGAGACTCTACCGAGTAGCTCTTAAGGCAGTCGCGCACTACCTCGCGCCCGCGCGCCTCGCCGGCCTGTTTGGTGAGAATGTAATACGCGTCCTTGAGAGAGCAGGCCGAAACAACGCCTTCGATAAGCCCCACGTCGACGAGTCCCTTGATCGTTTGCGCCGCTGCGTGCTCCGGCCGGCCCGGAAGCACGCAATCGAGCAGAAAATTGGTATCGAGAAATGCTCTCATAGGTAGCGCTCCCTCGCGACGCGCTTTTCATCTTCAACCGTCATCGTATCGAGCGGCGTTCCTTTTGGCATTTTGGCTACGATATCGAGATACTCCTGGTAGTCCTCATTCTCCGCGAGCATCTCACGGATCTCCTTCCAGGTGATCTTGGGATGCCACATCGTACCCACGTCGCGCTTGGGCTTGTCCGAGCCGCACGTCGGCTTTGCACCCCCGCGCTCCTGGGCAGCGTCATATTCCACTGCAACCGGGCTTTGATAGTCGAGCGGCACGATCTTGAACAACGGCTTGCTCCGCTTGAAGACCACAACCTCCTCGCCCTCATTGGCAACCTTTTCGGCCACCTGCGTAAGGTTTTGGCGCAGTTCCGAAAACGCGACGGTAACCATAACTGCTCCTCTCAACATATATCTTCACTGCTAAGTATACACGTTAATGTTAATGTTAAAGTGTATAAAACTCATCACAATGGGGCAGCCCCGTTGTGGGACCTCACTGCGGGGCCCCTTTGCTTTGTATGAATCTTCTATCGCTCCGGAACGACACCGCTCCGCAGGGTCACCCTCAGCAACCTACATGACGCAGATCATGCTGCCCGCCACCACGCCCAAATAAAAACCTCCCGGAAAGTATCAACCTTTCCGGGAGGTTTTCTAATTTGATTATCGATGTCCTAAGCCTGGGGCACCTGACCAGTAGCCAAAATCTGCTCGAGTGCGCCCTCGTCCAGCACGGGTACGCCCAGCTGCTCGGCCTTGGTGAGCTTGGAGCCTGCTTTGGGGCCGGCGACCAGATAGCTCGTCTTCTTTGAAACACTGCCCGAAACCTTGGCACCAAGCACCTTGAGCGCCGCGCCCGCCTCGTCGCGCGTGCGGTTGACGAGCGTGCCGGTGAGCACGAAGGTCAGGCCTGCGAGTGGTTGTGCGTCGGCGAGCTCGCCCGCCACGCCAGCGTCGGCTGCGGCTTGCGCGTGCGCGGCGCCCAAGTCGACCTCGAGCGACAGGCCCGCCTGGCGCAGGCGCTCCAGCACGGCAAGGTTCTCGGGCACGGCCAGGAACTGCTTGACGCTCGCCGCAATCTTGGGACCGATGCCCTCGCACTCGGCGATGTCCTCTTCGCTCGCCAAAATGAGCTTGTCAATCGACAGGAATCGCTCGGCGATGACCTCGCCCACACTCTTGCCCACGTGGCGGATGCCCAGGGCAAACAGCACGCGACCGAGCGGCTGGCTCTTGGACTTGTTGAGCTCGGCGATGATTTTCTCGGCCGTCTTGAGGCCTACCGGAATGGGATCGCCCTTCTTGACGCCCTTTTTGCTGTTGGAGCTGGCATAGGTGCGCCCCGTGTCCAAGCCGGCGATGTCGTCGACCGTGAGCTGGTAGAAGTCCGCAACATCGTGAATCAGCCCAGCGGCGATCATCTTGTCGACAATCTCGTCGCCTAGGCCGTCGACGTCCATGCAGCCGCGGCTCACCCAGTGAAGCAGGCGCTCCTTGAGCTGCGCGGGGCAGTCGATGGAGACGCAGCGGTAAGCGACCTCACCATCCTCGTGGACCACGGGGCTGCCGCACACAGGGCAGACCTCGGGCATGTGCCAGTCGACCGAATCGGCCGGGCGCTTATCGAGCACCGGGCCCACGACCTCGGGGATTACGTCGCCTGCCTTGCGCACGATGATGGTGTCGCCCTCGCGCACGTTTTTGCGACGGATCTCGTCAATGTTGTGCAGCGTGGCGCGCGCGATGGTGGAGCCGGCAACCGTCACCGGGTCGAACTCGGCGACCGGCGTGAGCACACCGGTGCGGCCCACCTGGATGCGAATTTCGCGCAGGACGGTCTGCTTTTCCTCGGGCGGGAACTTAAAGGCAATGGCCCAGCGCGGTGCGCGGGCGGTAAAGCCCAGGTCGAGCTGCTGTTGGAAGCTGTCCACCTTTACGACCACGCCGTCGATGTCGTAGTCCAAGTCGCCGCGGTGCTCGAGCGCCTGGGCACAGAACTCGTGGACCTCGGCCGGCGTGGCGCAACGGGCAACGTTGGGGTTGACGCTAAAGCCGGCGCTACGCAGCCAATCGAGGAACTCGCGCTGACTGTGGACGTGCAGCGGGTCGGTATCGGCGATGGCGTAGATAAAGGTGGCGAGGTCGCGGCGCGCCGTGACCTTGGGGTCCTTTTGGCGCAGGCTGCCGGCGGCAGCGTTGCGCGGGTTGGCGAAGGGGTCGCGACCCTCGGCATCGGCCTCGTCGTTCAGACGAACAAAGCTGCCCTTAGGCATGTAGACCTCGCCGCGCACCTCAATGGTGCGCTCGCGGTCGGCGCCCATGTGAGCGAGCGCCGGCTCGGACAGGTGCATGGGCACATCCTTGATGGTGCGAACGTTGAGCGATACGTCCTCGCCCGTGGTGCCATCGCCACGTGTGGCCGCACGTACGAAGGTGCCGTTTTGATAGGTAAGCGCAACGCCCAAGCCGTCAATCTTGAGCTCGCAGGTATAGGTGACGCTGCCGGCACCGAGCGCATCCTCGGTGCGCTGGAGCCACGCGTCGAGTTCGTCCAGATCCATGGCATCGTCCATGGAATACATGCGCGCCATGTGCGTGACCGGCGTAAACTGCTCGCTCACGTAGCCGCCCACGCGCTGAGTATAGCTGTCGGGCGTCACCAGATCGGGGTAGGCAGCCTCGATTTCTTGCAGTTCAACGAGCATTTTGTCAAAGGCGGCGTCCGTGATCTCGGGCGCGTCGAGCATGTAGTAGCGATAGGCGTGGTAATCGAGCTCGTGGCGCAGTTCGGCCGCACGTGCTGCCGCCTGGGCACGGGCATCGGTCGGTGCAGCGGCATCCGCACTCGCGGGCGTTTCGGTATCGATGTCCACGCCGTCACCAAACAGGCTCGATTGCTCCATAGCGGCACTCCTTCGCTCGATTTCAAACGGATACTAGAGTACCACCGGTCGCAATGAGGCCGAATAGCCCTTTCGAACCGCACCGAATCGGCAGCCGCCAGACCGGGGTGGACAGTTAGTTCAGATACGTATAAATCCTAGAGCTGAATCAGGCACGAACACCCCTGTTTCAACTAATTTGGGCTCCTCGAGACCATGTAAACGTCCCGCTCTCCCTTCCAAACACCCATTCGAGCCCCATCCCAATCAAAAATTGCTCAAAACGCATCCCAAGCTGCCCCAGATTTATACGTATCTGAACTAACTGTCCAGACCATTACGAACCAGGCCTCTTGCCAGCCACAAGTGATCCGTTTTCCTCCGTCCCCAACGGATCAATAAGAAAAGAGGGGCTGTCCCGCGCTGGCGGGACAGCCCCTCTGGCTTCGGCATGTGCGAAATGGCTCGTTAGTAACCCTGGCCGTAGCCCTGACCCTGGCCCTGCTGGCCCAGCAGCTCCTCCAGATACTGGCGCAGCTGCTCGTCGGTAATACCGCCGTTGCCGGTGTCGGTCGAACTGTCGTCCTGCTGTTGGTTCTGCAGCTCCTCGTCGGAGCCCAGCTCAACCGTGACCTTCTTCTCTTCCTTGCCGCGCATAAGCGTGATCTCGACCTTCTCGCCCACCTCGTGGCTGCGCAGCGCGATGATCAGGCCATCGGCGCTCGTGATCTCGTCGTCGCCCAGCTTGGTGATGACGTCGCCCTCCTGAATGCCGGCCTTGGCAGCAGGACCATCCTCAACGACGCTCGCCACATACGCGCCGCTATCGGTGCTCAGCTTGTTGGTGCGGGCGTTGAGCGCGTTGACGCTCGAAAGCGTGGCGCCCAGATACGGATGAACCGGCGTCTTGCCGTCGATAATCTGGTCGGCAATATTCTTGGCATAGTTGACCGGAATGGCAAAGCCTACGCCCGAGCTGGAGCCCGAGTAGCTCTCGATGAGCGAGTTGATACCCACGAGCTCGCCGTTGTCGTTGACAAGCGCGCCGCCGGAGTTGCCCGGGTTGATGGCGGCATCGGTCTGGATCATGTTGGCGTAGATGGTGTTACCACTGGTGGAGCTCATGGCCGTGGAGCGATACAGCGCCGACACGATACCCGTGGAGACAGACTGCTCGTTGCCGAACGGCGAACCGATCGCCATGACCCACTCGCCCACGTTGAGCTTGGAGGAGTCACCGATCTCGATCGGCGTGAGCTTGGAGGCGTCAGCATCCTTGAGCTTGATGACGGCCAGGTCGCTCGAGGCGTCGTTGCCCACGAACTCGGCCTCATAGGTGGTGCCGTCGTCCATGGTCACCACGTACTGGTCGTAGCCATCGACCACGTGGTTGTTGGTGAGGATGTGGCCCTCGGTATCGAGCACCACGCCCGAACCGACACTGCCCGAGCTGTCCGACTCATCGGCAGACTGCGAAAGCGAGCCATTCTGGCTGCCGCTCGAAGTGGCGGTGATGGAAACGACGGAAGGCAGGGCCTTGGCAGAAACGGCCTCGGCCAGCGTGGTGTCCTCGGAGTCGATGGTGATCTTTTGCGTCGATGAACCCGAAGCGCCCGCCGTCACGGCATTCTTTCCGCCGCCAATATTGAGCGTGCCGCTCATAATGAGCGCAATGACCAGCAGGGCTCCGCAGGCACAGCCGGCGAGTGCCGTAATAAAGATCGGCAGCTTTTTGGTCTTGGTCTTGACCACCGTGTGCTTGTTTACAACCTGCTGACCGCCCAGCGGCTGGCCGGTCTGTGTATCGTAAGCCTGCACGTAGGGAATGTTACTGCCGGCAGGCGTCGACTCCACCTGCACACGCGGCTGCTGCTGGGTCTCGCCAGCGTTGCCCGCATCCTGAGGACGCTGGGAATCGTTCTCGCTCATGGCTGCGATCCTTTCGTCTAATAACCAAAGGCCCGCCAAACATGTGGCGGGCCATCATTGTTCACGTTGAGTTGTACCCCAATATGCGGGCGCACGTGTATGAGAACGCAATCTTTTAGGAAGGCTTAAGTTCTGTTGCAGGCCCGAAAGGAACCCGCACCTGCGTCAATACCACCACAAAGGTGCCTGTCCCCTTTGTGGTGGAAATCTAGTCCTTAAACAGATAACCCACGCCGCGGACGGTGGTGATGTGTGCCGCGATCTGCGGGCCCACCTTGGAGCGGATGCGTCGAATGTGCACGTCGACGGTGCGCGTGCCGCCGCAGTACTCAAAGCCCCACACGCGGTGCAGCAGCACCTCGCGGCTGTAGGCACGGTTGGGATGCGTCGCCAAAAAGCTCAGCAGCGAGTACTCCATCAGCGTCAGGTCGATGGGCTCGTTATCGAGCGTCACCTGGTAGGTAGCCAGGTTAATCTCGAGGTTATCGATGTTGAGCACATCGTCGGCGGCGACGGTCTCCTCCTCGCCCATCAGGCGCTGCGCACGAGCCTTGAGCTCGTTGGGCGTCGCCGTGGGGCATACAAAGTCGGCATGCGCGTGATTCGGCAGACGCAGAGTGCCGAGCGCCTCGTCATCGACGATCACCAGCATGGGGACGCCGCCACGATCGTCAAGCCACTTGGCAATCTGATCGATGCGGTCGCTGCGGATGCCATCGGAATCGAGAATCAGCAAGTCAAAGTCGTGCGCCGCAGTTGGCGAATCGGGGGTGGCCAGGCTCACCTCGACACCCAGGGTGGTCGTCAAGCTGCGGGCAAACTCGTGGAAGCGCGTCGTGCGCGCCATGAACAGGGCACTCTTTTCGGACATATCGGCCTCCAAGGAAATGAGCTCAATCGTACTGGAACAAGCCAGCGCGATTAGGAGTTCGCCAGATAATGCTTGATCTCCCACTCGGTGATCGTGGACTCAAACTTATGCCACTCGTTGCGCTTCTTTTTGAGGAAGAAGCTGTGGATGTGCTCGCCGAGGGCATCCTTCATAAACTGCGAGTCCTCAAAGACGTCGAGCGCCTCTTTGAGCGAGCGCGGCAGCGGCGTGTAGCCGGCCTCGAGCATCTGACGGTCGGTGAGTTTGAGTGTCTCGGCCGTGGCCTCGGGCGGGAGCTCCAGCTTGCGCTCGATGCCATCGAGACCAGCCGCCAGCGTGACGGCGTTAACCAGGTACGGATTGGCCATGGGGTCGGGGCTGCGCAGCTCGATGCGCGTGGACAGCTGCTTGCCGGGCTTGTAGACCGGGATGCGGATCATGCTCGCGCGGTTGCGCAGGCCCCACGTGGCGTACTGCGGCACGGAGTCGCCACCCGTGGTGATGCGCTTGTACGAGTTGACCGTGGGGTTGGTGATGGCGCTGATCTCGCGCGCGTGCGCCAAGATGCCGGCCATATAGTGCTTGGCGGTATCGGAGAGATGGTACTTCTCGTCGTCCTCGCCCCAAAAGACGTTGTTGCCGTCGTGGTCGAACAGCGACTGATGCAAAAACATAGCGCTGCCGTCCTCGCCCGCCAACGGCTTGGGCATAAAGGAGGCGTGGCAACCGCTCTCGTAGGCCTGCTGCTTAATGATGAGCTTGGCCGTGGTGATGGCATCGGACATGCTCAGGGCCTCGGCGTGGCGCAAGCTCATGCCGTGCTGCGAGCGGCCGGCGGCGTGGAAGGTGTACTCCACGGGCACGGACATCTTCTCCAGCGTGAGGACCGTGTTGCGACGCAGGTCGCGGGCGGCATCGCTCACCGAAAGGTCAAAGTAGCCCACGTTGTCGAGCGGCTCGGGCGTGTGCTCGTCGGGGAAGTAATAGTACTCCAGCTCGGCACCCACGTTGAGCAGGTAGCCGGCCTTCTCGGCCTTATAGAACATGCGGCGCAGGGCGTCGCGCGGGTCGCCGGCAAACGGCCTGCGATCGGGGGTGCACACGTCGCAGAACACGCGGGCGACGCCGTTGTGGCTCGGGCGCCACGGCAGGATCTGGAAGGTCGAAGCATCGGGAAACGCCAGCATGTCGGCTTCCTCGGGCGTAGCAAAGCCCTCGATGGCAGAGCCGTCAAAGCCAATACCCTCCTCAAAAGCGACCTCGAGGTCCTCGGGGCTAATGGCAAAGTTCTTGAGGCGGCCGAGAATGTCGACAAACCACAGACGCACAAAGCGGATGTCACGCTGCTCTACGGAGCGGAGTACGTAATCAATGTTCTGCTGGTTCATGTCGCTCCCCTTTCTTTCGGGCGGGTTTCGACTGGTCTATATCGCAGATACTATCGCAGAAAAATGTTTCCGCAGGGTTAAAGCGTATCAAGCGCTCAAAAAACGTGCGCGAACAGGCCGTTGCGAACGAGCGGTTAGCATTCAGATTCGGAGACAATTTGTCTACAGGCTCGTTCCAGCGCAGGGAACTCCATCGTCACTGCATCCCAAACAACCGAGCGGTCGACATTGCCGTAATCATGCGCAAGATAATTTCTCATGCCGATAATTCCACGCCATTCAATTTCGGGATGAAGCCGCTGCGAGCGTTCCGACAATTTGCCCGCTTCTTCCGTCACCCTAAGCGCACACATCAAAAGGGAGTCCGCCAACGCCCTCGTCCGCACGTCATTCGCATGCAGAAACTGGTCCTCGGTGATATCAAAAGCCTTGATGCGCTCGTTCGTTTCGGAGATGGCCTCCAAAACCTCTTGGGCGCGAAGGCTGTCTGACTTACGCGCGATCATAAAGGATCACTCCTTCGCGCTCGATTACCGCGGCAAGATCGTCATCAAGATAGTCACTCGAGACAAGGTCAACCTGCTTCCCGGTTTCTTTGCGAACCGCCTCGCCAAACGCCGACAACGCGAAAAGACCAAAGCCCTGCTCGCGATCGACTTCGAGACGCAAGTCAATATCGCTATCGACATGTGCCTCGCCCCGGGCATACGAACCAAAAAGAATCACGGTTTTGATGGCGGGAATCGAGCTGGCTGCCTCGCGGACGGCGGACTCAATCTGGGCAGTATCCAAAATGCCCGTCGCGGCGCTTTCGCTCGCAGAGCTTTTACCAAGTGAAGGAACAAACGGCAGAGAGCGCTCGCGCAGCATCTGCCTCATAAACATATTGACCGCAACAGACGAAGTCATGCCAAGCTCTTCGCACAGCTCGGCAAATGAGTCTTTAATTGACGAGTCCACTCGCACACTCAGCACAGACGCAGCCATGGATACCTCCTGTATGACATTGTCTATATATTATCACACAGACTAGCGCGAGGTCGAGGCACGGTGTTCGATGTGGCCGGGGACCTCGATGCGCTTGGGGGCGAGCTTTGCGGCCTCGCCCACCGTAGTGGTAACGATGTCGATGCGCTCGAACAGGCGCTCGACCACGCGCTCGGCAATGGTGAGGGTGTCCTGCGCGGCCGTGGTCACGCCGCCAAAGAGCACATGGTTCCAGGGGTAGTCGTCAAACGTCGCGATCTTGAGCCCCGCCGGCAGCGAGGGCCCCAGCTGTGCTAGCGCCTCGGTCAAACGCAGGAAGACCAGACCGTTGACGGCAATGAGGCCGAGCTTTTTGCCTGCATAGCCGCGGATAGTCTCGTCCAAGCGACCGACGCCCGTGGCGCCACCGTCGGCCAGGGTGACGACCTCGCCCGCAAGGCCGCGTCGCGAAAGCTCGTCGGCAAAGGCCTCGGCGCGCTCGCGACGGACGGGGCTGTCGTCGCTCGCCTCGGTGAGCAGGCACAGGCGCTCACTGCCAGCGGCGGCCAAGGCGTCTACCAAGCCGGCGACCAGCTCACGGTTGTTAGATGTCACCAGATCGACACCGCCGGCGGCAACATCGCGGTCGAGCAGCACAACGGGTAAACGTCCCGCGGCAGCGGCGATTGCCTCGTCGTTACCGCCGCAGGTATTGACGACCAGGCCGTCCACGCCGGCGTCGATAAGCCTGGTGAGCGATTCGGCCTCTTTAGCGGGATCGTTGCCGCTAATGGCCGTCATAAGCGAGCAGCCGCGCGCGGCGGCACTGGCGGAAAGCCCTTCGAGCATGGCGCTCGAGTACGGGTTGGCGATGTCGGCCAGGATCACGCCGATGAGGTTGGTGCGCGAGCTGCGCAGATTGCGTGCGGCGGCACGTGGGCGATAGCCGGTGCGCTCGATAACCGCCGCGATGCGAGCACGGGTTTCCTCGGTCATCTGCCCGGGGCGGTTGTTGAGATAGCGCGAGACCGTGGCCGGACTCACGCCCGCCTCGGCGGCAATGTCCTTGATTCTCATCTGCGCCATGGCGCACCCCGTTTCCCAATTGTCAGCAGTCTGAGCCATTTTAGGCATTTTTTTAAAAATCTCGCTTGCAAAACGCTGTAGGTGAGTATACTACAACTCGAAACGAAACCGATTTCGTAAACCGATTTCGGCAAGCGTTGGCGCGGAGGTGCAAAGATGTACCCTACCGTCTTGGCACCTCCGCGCCAACGCCATATCAAAGGTGTACGCACGAGCAAGAAGGAGCTGCGCGACCATGGGTAAAACGGTTCTTACCTTCGGCGAAATCATGATGAGGCTCTCGCCCAAAGATCATCTGCGCATTGAGCAGGCAACCGAGTTTGACGTCCGCTACGGTGGCGCCGAGGCCAACACCGCTCTTTCCCTGGCCTACCAAGGCGACAAGGCCGCTTACGTATCCGTTGTCCCGACCAACCGCCTAGGCGAGTGCGCGCTGCGCTCGCTGAAGGCCTACGGCGTCGACACAACGCGCGTCGTGCGTCAGGGCGACCGTCTTGGCTCCTATGTGTTTGAGGTCGGCGCCTCGCAGCGCGGCAACGGCTGCGTCTACGACCGCAAGTTCTCTGCCATCAACATGGCCAAACGCGACGTCTTTGACTGGGACGAGATCCTCAAGGGCATCGATGTCTTCTATTTCTCCGGCGTGACCCCCGCCGTCTCCGATGAGATGGCCGCCGCCTGCAAGGAGGCACTCGCCGCCTGCCGCGCCAAGGGCATCACCACCGTGTGCGACGTGAACTATCGCGGCAAGATGTGGTCGCCCGAGAAGTCGCAGGCCACCATGAAGGAACTCCTGCCGCTCGTCGACATCTGCATCGCCAACGACGAGGATGCGCCCGCCGGCCTCGGCATGACCTGCGTCTCCGGTTCCCTTGCCCATGGCATCGAGGAGCGCGACACCTACGTCGAGATGGCCCGTCAGATCTGCGCCGAGTACGGCTGCAAAAAGGTCGCCTCGGTCGTCCGCAACATCTCCTGCGTCGAGCGCTCCATCTGGATGGGCATGCTCTTTGACGCCGAGAGCGGCGAGCACTGGTTCTCCCCTGCTCACGACGTGCACGTGCTCGAAGGCGTTGCCGCCGGCGACGCTTTCAACGCCGGCCTCGTCCATGCCCTCACCAACGACTTTGACCCGCAGGACGCCGTCAACTACGCGATTGCAGCCTCGATCCTCAAGCTCACCATCAAGGGCGATTCCAACTTGGTGACCGCAGACGAGATCGCAGCCGTGGCATCCGCCGCCGACGGTGGCACCCGCGTCGCCCGTTAATTCGTTCCCCATTCCGCGGGCCGCAGCTTTCCAATCCCATACCCCTGCGGCCCGCTCCCCGATTCTTCCGGTCGGGCAAAACCACCAGTCCCATTCCGGTTTTGCCTGGCATTCCCTACATGACTGGTCGAGCAGCCGGTTTTGGAATTGCTTGAACCCCAAGCAGTGCCTCCGATAACCAATCCAAAATCGGCTCCTGACCAGCATATTTGGCAATCACGCGCCCATGCGCGCCATACATCGAAAGGAACATCATGTTCGATCAGTTCTACACCACGCTTGAGTCCCTGGGCATCGTGCCGGTCGTCGTGCTCGACAAGGTCGAGGACGCCGCTCCGCTCGCCCACGCCCTTATGGCAGCTGGCATGAAGTCCGCCGAGGTCACCTTCCGCACCGCCTGCGCCGCCGAGTGCATCGCCGCTATGGCCGAGGCCGAGCCCGAGATGTGCGTTGGTGCCGGCACCGTCCTGACCGTCGAGCAGGTTGAGCAGGCCCGCGCAGCCGGTGCCAAGTTCATCGTCTCCCCGGGTTACAACGAGGACGTTGTGAAGCACTGCATCGACATCGACCTGCCTGTCCTTCCCGGCACCGTAACCCCCTCCGAGGTCACCGCAGCCGAGAACCTGGGCCTCAAGGTCACCAAGTTCTTCCCCGCGTCCCAGTATGGCGGCCTGAACACCATCAAGGCCCTCGCCGCTCCGTTTGTCGGTCACCGCTTTATGCCCACCGGCGGCGTGAGCACCGCCAACGTCGAGGAGTACCTGAGCTCCTCCGCCATCATCGCCTGCGGTGGCACCTGGATGGTCAAGCCGGCCCTGTTTGCCGACGGCGACTTCTCCAAGGTCGAGCAGATTGCCCGCGAGGCCATGGACGTCGTCAAGAAGGTCCGCGGCTAGGTTTAGCTCTCTATCGTGAAAGGGGGCGTGCCCTAGACCTCGCCCCCTTTCTTTTAAAGCGGCTCGGAAGCGCGCCGTTTCCGTCACGAACAAGAACCAAAACCGTCTTGTATGCTGATAGAACGTGACGGAAGCGACACGCCCCCGAGCCGCTTTGCCTACTCGGCTGGCAACCGCGCCCAGTTGAGCCACATCGACAAAAACCGAGCCATCAAAACAGCTGCGGCGCCGTCTGGAGGAATGGACCCTTGCTTCCGGTCTTTTCCTCCAAGCGGCGCCGCAGCTTTGTGCCCCGGTTACGCCCCAACGCAGTTGCGGTGAAATAGGGACTGTTTGCGCCACCTAGGCCGCAAAACAGTCCCTATTTCACCGCAACTTATATGGGGATTGATTAGATGAACGAGTCTTTGGACAGCTCAAAATAGTCGGGATGCAAGGCGATAACCGGGCCCTGCTCCTCGGGCATCAGGTGCAAGTGCGTCTCCGCCAGATAACTCGCCGCATCGGTATCGCCCCTCTTAATGGCCTCGAGAATCCGGCGATGCTGCCGACGAATCGGTTCCCAATCCAGATCCTGCGACACCATACGCAACCAGTTGTATCGCTCAAAATGCGTGTTGACGCTCTTCATCCAATCCCACAACATGTGACGACCGGCAATCTCAAAACATGTCTCATGGAACAGGTTATCCAGGTCAAAGAAACGGCGCGTTTCGCCATGGTCGAGCGACTCGGACTCGGCAAGGATCTGCTCAATCCGCTGCTTTTGCTCGGGCGAGGCGGCCGAACAGCATTTAATGAGCACGCTTCTCTCGAGTTTCTCACGCAAGAAACAGGCGTTCTCGGCGCGCTCCATGCTGATTTTTGAGACATAGGTGCCGCTTTTGGGACGCGTTTCCACCAGCTCCTGCTCACGCAGGCGCACAAAGGACTCGCGAATGGGCGTGCGTCCGATTCCCGTCTCCTTTTCCAGACCAATCGCCGAAAGGCGCGTGCCGGGCTTGAGCTCGGCATAGATGATCTTGGACCGCAATGCGTTGTACGCCTGGTCTTGCAGGCTCTGATAATGCTGCTGTTCCATAAAGCCCTCGGATGAAGCCTCGGTTAATCGAATACCACCATGCAATACTATCGCATCCCCCGTCCCCCCATAAGTTGCGGTGGAATAGTTCCTGCTCAAAGCCTTCAGCAGCAAAAACAGGAACTATTCCACCGCAACTTATGGGGGGACGGGTGCGACATGCCGTTGGTATAAAAAGCAAAGGCCCGCGGACAGTTTGATAGGCAACTGTCCGCGGCTTGCGGTGAGACACGCTTGTCTTATGCGTTTCTCGCCTAGATAAACAGGCTCAGGATTAGAACCATGATGAGGCCGACAACGGAGTTGACGAGCTCCAACAGGCCCCATGTCTTATAGGTATCCTTCATCGACAGGCCAAACGACTGCTGGAACAGCAGGTAGCCGCCGTCATACATAGGCGTGATGGTATTGGATGCGCAGGCGCAGACCAGTACTGCAAGCACCGGGTTGATGCCAAACTGCGTAACCATAGGTGCCACGACGCCGGCGGCGGTGATGGCCGAGACGGTACCCTGGCCGGTGAGCAGGCGCAGGACCACCGTGATCACCCAAGCCAAAATCAGCGGCGACACCGGCATGAGGCTCACCATGTCGGCAAGCGTCGCGCCAACGCCAGAAGTAATGATGACCTGCTTCATGATGCCGCCGGCACCGATAACGAGCAGCACGTTCGCGACGCCCTTGATAGCATCGGACATAGAGCTAGAGATCTCTCCGCCATCCATGCCGCGCGTATAACCATACGCAACCATGGCAAGAATCATCGTGATGAGCATAGTGATATCTGCGCTACCGATGCAGCTGGCAAGATCGTATGCAAAGCAACCCTCACCCACCGTGTTCTTGATAATCGAAGCCCCAATCATGATGATTGCCGGGAACAGCGGCACCAGAATGGAAAGCCAGAACGGCGGAAGCTCGTCCGCGGGCCTGCGCTCCGCCGGCTTCATAACATTGCCAAGCGGCATGTCATCGAGACCGGGGATGAAATGGCACAGCAAAAGACCAGAGCAGATAAGTGTCGGAATCGTAACGATCAGACCAAAGATGTAGACCGGCGGAACCTCGGCACCAAAGGCACTCACCAGCGCCATAGGACCAGGCTGCGGCTGAAAAAGAGAATGGCCCATCGTGGTACCAGAAACAGCCGGGATAATCAGGCGCATATAGGGGATGTCGGCCTCTTTGGCGATGCTGATAACGAGCGGCGTAACGATAAGGAACGCCACCTCGTAGAACATGCTCATACCAAAGATAACGCCGATGATCAGAAGCGCAACAGGCAGCAGCTTAATACCGAGCTTGTCAACGATAGTGTCGGCAATCTGCTGCGAGGCACCCGAATCGGTCATCAGTTTTCCGATGGCTGCGCCAAAGATAATGATCAGCGCAAGCGACTTAAGCGTTCCGCCCAGTCCATCTTCCATGGTGGTGACAAGGTCGCCCACAGAGATGCCGTCGGCAAGGGCGATAAAAATGGCGGAAAGAATAAGCGCAATGATGCTGTTGATTTTAAACTTAACGATCATGGCGACCAGCAGGACTACGCCCACCAGCACCCAAAGGAGTGAAACAACTCCTGCATTCATAGATAAGCTCCTTTTAACTGGCAATGAAGCCAAGTGCTTCTATTCGAAATAGCAGCTTTTACTCGCTTACAGGTTGGCGACAATTGCCTGGGCGATCTCGTCGTACTGAGCCGACTCGAGCGTGACGCGACCGGGGTTCATGGCAAACACGTCGCCAAACTCAAACGGGTCGTCCTTGTACTTGGGGACGATATGCACGTGCAGGTGATGCATGGTGTCGCCGTAGGCACCAAAGTTAATCTTGTCGGGATTGAACGCCTTGTGCAGTGCCGCCGCGACGTGGCGGACATCGGCCATAAAGGCGGCGGCGTCTTCCTCGGACATGCAGGAGATGTCATCGACGTGCTGCTTGGAGGCCACGATTACGCGGCCCTTATGACTCTGCTCCTTAAACAAGATGAGCTTGCTGGCAGGCAGGTCAAGCATGGGGATGCCAAAGGCATCGACGAGCGTGTTGTCGGTCCCGCACATGCAGTACGAGCAATCGGTATGCTGTTCCATGGTGATCCTTTCAATCTGGACAATGATGAATGCCGCTTTTGCGGCAGGTGTAACCCCTCGTTTACACCACCAGATAATGGACAGATACAACGCATGCGTAGTCGATACGAAATCGGTTTCGTATCGACTACCGCCATGATACAGCCAACGAGTTGTTACGATTAGGTGAACGTTCACTTTTTATTGTTTTTCTCTTTGCAAATAGAATCCCGTGCGTATACTAAGGCTCAAACGAAACCGATTTCGTCAAGCGTGAGCAATAGGATGCTAAGACGCACCCTACCATCTTGGCATCCTATTGCCCACGCAATGTCATTTGCTTTCCTCCCGTCTCGCTGGCCCTTCAGTCCCATTCCGGCACAGCGAGACACTTCCTAGACAACTGACCGTGGGGCCGGCTTTTCTGCTTTAACAGCAGTGCCTCCGATAACCCTCTTTTGCCGGTCCGGGTCAGTTTTTTCACACAACCGAAAGGACGGGTAGCAACATGCGACCGCTCATCATCATGAATGGCGAGAAGATCGATTGGTTCCATACCGTCATCAGGATGCTGATGTATCTGGTGGGCGTTGCAGTACTGGCACTCGGTATGAGTCTCCAGACGGCATCCGGTCTGGGCGTCGTCGCGCTCACGTGCTTTGCCACGACCCTATCCATGCTCACGGGCAAGACGCTCGGCTTTTGGATCACCGCGGCCTACGTCGCCTACATCGTGGCGCAATTAGCCATCTTGCGAAGCGAGTTCCAGCCGCGCATCCTGCTCGAGCTGTGCTTCTCAACGCTCATCGGCGGCTTCACCGACTTCTTCATGGCGGTCAACCCGCTGCATCCCGCAGTACTCCCCATACAGGTTGAGACCATGCTGCTCTCCCTCGCTGTCACTGCATTTGGCGTAAGTCTCGTCGTCAACATGGGTGTTGTCCCCAACGCGCCCGACGGCCTGGTGCAGGTCATTGCCGAAAAGATTAAACGCCGCTTTGGCGACGTAAAAGTCGTGTTCGACTGCTCGCATGTCGCCGTGTCTCTCGTTCTGTCGCTCGCGCTCATGCACAACCTGGGCGGCTTTGGCGTGACCACCGCCATCTCGGCGCTGTTCTTGGGCCATGTCATCAACATCGCTAATAAGCTGTTCGCCCAGCGCTTTGTGCGCGCGGCATTCGGGAAATAGCACCACCGTAAGAACCCGCAAACAGCGCTATACGTTGCTATATCTCACTATACTTTGCTATATCTTGCTATACTTTGCTATATCTTGCTATATCTTGAGCAAAGGTGGCTCACATGCAAACAAACCCTTTTAAGCCCACAGCAGGTAAAACACCTCCCACGATTATCGGCCGCGAAGATGTACTTGAAGAATTCAATGATGGCCTCGTCAACGGGCCTGGTGCCCCGGGGCGCCTAATGCGCATAGCCGGCGTCCGTGGAACGGGCAAGACGGTCCTCCTTGACGAGTGCTCACGTTTGGCGCAAAGCCGTGGCTGGACGGTCATAAAAGAGGTCGCAACCGAGGGACTTTGCCAACGCATTCTCGAACAGCTGCAGCCCAAATTCCAGGCCAAACACGCCAGATTTGAGCCCACCGTAGCTGGCATATCCATCGGCAGCATAGACATTGAGCGAATCGGTCCATCGCTACGCGACGCCATGAGACAGACAATATCCAAGAATGAAAATGGCCTGCTCATCACTCTCGACGAGGTTCAAGACGCAGAGCTCGATGAGGTCCGAACGCTCTCCATTGCGATTCAGCAGGTTATCGGCGAAGACCTTGATATAGCCTTTGTTTTTGCTGGGCTGCCTTCGATGATTGAAAGCATCATCAACGGAAAGACACTTACGTTTTTGCGCCGTGCCCTCCCCTTTGATCTGAAGGCTGTGGCAGTAACCGAAGTGTCGTACTCCCTCGAGGAAACCATTGAAGCGTCTGGCATGGAGTTGCAGCCAGGTATTGCCGGCCAACTTGCCGAGGCAACGCAAGGCTATCCTTTCATGATCCAACTCGTTGGATACTACGCATGGCAGTTGGCGAGACGTGCACATACAGCGATTATTGGAGAAGAAGAAGCCGAGCGCGGCATTGCAACGGCACGCGAACGCTTCTGCGCCATGGTGATTGAGCCCGCGCTGCGGCGCATTCCGCCCACGTGCATCGCTTATCTGCTGAGCATGGCGTCTTTGGGGCAGACGAGCTCGACCAGCATGGTTGCCGATGCCCTAAACAAAACGCCTCAACAGGTGAGCTCCGTCCGCAGCCGCCTGTTAAGAGAATCGATTATCGAGGCCCCCTCGTACGGCAAGGTCTCATTTGCCATCCCCTACATGCGCAATTACCTCTACGAACACAAAGCCGAACTGGAAGTTGAACTGTAGAAGCGGTAACTGCCATGCAAGACGAAAACCGTTTTCGTGCGGATTTATAGCAGACACAAACGGTTTACGTCTTGATTTGCGTCCGGAATTAAGACGTAAATTGCGCTTTCGTACGCTTATTACCAGACGCAAATTGTTTTCGTCCGGCCATGCGTCCCCAATCTAGACGAAAAGAGCCCCGAGCTCGTATTGAACTGCATCCCAATTCTTGGACGGGCGCCGATGCCCTGATCTCTGCCATGTCGAGGTGCGAGATCAAATCCTTGGCGCGCTCGCCGGAGTGGTATGCCTTGTTCGGCGCCACCTTCCTGTAGAGCTTCTTGAGCTTCGTCTTCCCCTTGTTGCCCGGCGGCATCTCCGTCTCAGGTGGCAGCCCTAGGAAGGACAGGACGCCGGGCAGGTCGCACAGCATCACGTCCTCGATGTCGGCCTTGGCCGCCAGGTCGACGACTCTCTGCGCTGTCGGCGAGATGTTCGGGGTGCTGCTACCGCCCGCTGGTTCGGAAGCTGGCGGGCAGTAGCGGCAGTAGCGGTGTGGCTCGATAGGCCCGAATATCCGTAAGGAAGGTGCTCGCTCTCATATGTGCTGATATGCCTCGCCTCGCGAACCTTGGGATGCTTCCTGAGGTAATCCCTCAATTCGAGCCACTCTTTATGCTCATAACGCTTCGAAATCGTTTCCCCGTCGACAGTTTCCTTCACATAATGGTATGTTCGAACGCCTTCGAACTTGCCGAACCCGTTCTCGACGCTGAAGTTTCTGAACCAGCGCGAAAACCCATTCAGGTCCATGAAGTTGACTTGGGGATGCCTGTCTTTCGTTCGTTCGAATGAGTGGACGAGCGGAGTGCCTTTGACTTGTTCCAGGCCGAAGGCTTCCATTTCGCGGGCCTGCTCCTTTTTCCAGAATTCGAGATACGACGTCAGCGTCTCGCTTATCGAGATCCTCCGCACGCTTTTCTTGCTTTTGGGCGAGCGAACGCTTCGATCGGCCGCGAACTGCTGCTCAATGAGGATGCTTCTGTTCTCGACGGAGACATCGGACCACGTCATCCCGAGGGCTTCTGCCCTTCTCATGTCGGTGTCGAGCATGAGCATCACGCATGTGATGTGCGCGTCCGGTTCTCGATTGAGTAGGATGTCGAGTAGGCGAGCGGCGTGATGGTTCCTTCGCGGTTGTCGTGGAACTTTTTTGCGTACGAGCCGACGGTGTCCCTCGATTTTTGGACGTAGGTGCCGCTGTTGAGTTCTGCCTTGTAGGCTTCGAGTGCGGCGTCGACCTCTCGGCTTTTGGTGGTATGTATGGTCTGCCACGGCGAATAGCGGTATTTGCCCGTGACCGGATCCTTGCCGAGGCTGTGACGGTAGCGCCACGTGTATTTGTCGCGGCGTTGCTTCGTTCCTTTGCCCATGACGAGAGGTCGGTCGTTCATCGTGTTCCTTGCCTGAAGTGCCTGAGAATCGCGCTCGGTTGCGCGGAATGGCGCAAAGGGCTGGGGCGGGTGGGCATTACCCTTGGTGGTAGGCCCTGCGTGGGGTCACACCCCAAGGGTAATGCTCCGCCTGACCGCTTTCAAGCTCGTTGTGGGTCGAATTTGGGTCGAATTATTCCGCGTACTTTTCTTTCGTAAATCTATGAAAACATCAAATGACCTGGAGTTATATTGACTTCAATTTGGGTCGAAATGTCTTAATGAAACAACGTCGTAGCGACCTCATAACCCGAAGGTCGGTGGTTCAAATCCGCCCCCCGCGACCATGAAACTTCAGGTCGGAAGCATAAAAGCTCCCGACCTTTTTCTTTGTCTAGGGGTTTCGGCATCTCTCGTTCTTTGGGTACCTCGAGACGGGCAATCAGATAGATGCTTACGAGTATCATAGGGTCTTTTTACGTCGCGGTCGTGTCTCGTACTGGTGCGCCGCTCTTTGTGGGACGTGTCACTTTGCCATAGGTTGTCCGGCGGCGGGGCGCAGGTCGTTCCCCGTGGCGTCGCTCCTTTCGACGCTACGCTGCCTGGCTACTCGTTCCACTGGTGCTTTTTCATGTCGACGCAGCCGTTGTCTCGGAAGGCGACTCCTTCCTCCGTCAGTAGTGCTCGCTGGTCGGGGAAGTTTGGCGCGAGGCGTCCCGCGTGGTTGACGACGCGGTGGCAGGGATAATCGCCGTAGCGATCCGCCTCGCTCAGCACCGCTCCGACCAGGCGAGAGTTTTTCTCCCTGCCGATGAGGCGCGCTATCTGACCGTACGAGGCGACGCATCCCGCCGGAATCTCTGCCACGACGGAGAGAATCTCATAAACCAAATCTTCGTCCAGGACTTTTCCCATCGTATCGCTCCCGTGTTCGCTTTTGCCTTCGGGGGCGCGGCGCCGATCACCCGTGCTGCGATTTTCGCAGCTCCCCTTACCGAAGCATCGAGGGAAAGCGCGTGCGTGTCAAGGTTGTCTGGTCCAGTTGCTGGCTCGATGCCTCGAGATGTTCGCCTCAAGTGCGACCTGCCCCTATTGGAAAAGGATGCCGAAGATGTATTTGGTGATGGCGGAGCGGCGGATGACCCCCACGAGTTTGCCCTCGTCATCAACCACAGGAAGCTTCTTGAACTTCTTCTTCGCCAGCAGCGCGGCGACGCGGGCGATGCTCTGCTCGGGACGGGCACACACTACCTGGCGCGTCGCGAAATCCATGACGCAGCGATCCTTCAGGTCTTCGATGCGCTGCTCAAGGCTCTGATCGTCGAAGTACAGCATGGACGCGTCGCCGCCCGTGAAGATGGTGTGAGCGCGATGCTGCGCGATGGCTCCCATGACATCGCCGTCGGAGATGAACCCGACCACCTGGTTGCGCTCATCGATTACGGGCATGCTGCTCACCTCGTTTTCGGCGAGCATGCGCACCACGTCGGAAATCGTGCAATCCTGCGTGCAGGTGAACGGCTCTTCAATCATGATGCTCGAAACGGGCGTCCCCTCGAGCTCGAGCGGGATGCGCTCGGACAGAATCTCGGACATCGCTTATGCCTCCTTCGTTTTCGGTGCGGTTTTCTTGGTGCGCACGCTGAATATGGCGCAGATAAGGGAAACGAGGCCGATTGCCGCGCACACCTTGTAAGCGACGCCCGCGCCCACGGCGGTGGCTACTTGGATGCTCGCATCGACGCCGGCCGACGCGGTGACGCTTGTCATGACCGTGATGATGAGCGCCGTGCACAAACCGCCGGCGACCTGGCGGCCGGTGTTCGCGATGGCGTTGCCGTGGGCGATCATGTCATTTTTCAAGGCATTGACACCCCATGTGTTCACCGGCATGTTCGCGAGCGACTGGCCGGCGGACTGCAGCATGCAGAACAGCGCAACCACCAAGATGGGCGTGTTTACCGTCGAAAGCGAGAGCAGGAACAGGGCGCCGGTCATGAGGGCCAGGCCGACGATCGAGATGGCACGCGGACCGAACTTGTCGAACACCACGCCGGAGATAGGGCTGATGATGATGCCCACCGCCGCGGCGGGAAGCATGGCCATGCCGGTTTCGAAGGCCGAAGCGCCAAGCGAGGTTTGCAGCAGCAACGGCAACAGCGTGTTGGTGACCAGGCATGCGGCGTTGATGAGCGTGACGATGATGGCGGCCACGCGGAACTCGCGCGTCTTGAGCGTGCCCAGTTGAAGCAGCGGGTCCTCGATTTTGCCCTGGCGTACGACGAACAGCACCAAGCACACGACACCCGCGACGATCGAGCCGAGCACCACGGGGTTGCCCCAACCCATCGACGAGGCGCTCGAGAACCCGTAGAGAAGTCCGCCGAAGGCGATGGTGGAGAGGACGACCGAGGGCAGGTCGAGCTTGGGGTTCTTCAGCTCGCCCACGTTTTTCAGCATGAACACGCCCAGCACCAGCACGAGAATTGCGAGGGGGACGATGGCGCCGATCATGGTGCGCCAGCCGTACGTGTCGATCACCGCGCCGCCTACGACGGGGCCGACCGCGGGACCCGCCGACATGACGATGCCCGCCATGCCCATAGCCGTTCCTCGTTTCTCGACGGGGAACACCAGCATGGGAACCACCGAGACAAGCGGCATGAGCACGCCTGAGCCCGCCGCTTGCAACACGCGACCGATGATGAGGAACAGGAAATCAGGGGCTGCGGCGCACAGCAGCGTGCCCAGCGCGAACACCAGCGTCGCCCCGAAGAATAGCGCGCGGGTGCTGAACTTGTCGATAAGGAACGCCGAAACGGGGACCATGATGCCGCTCACCAGCGGGTATATGGACATGATCCACTGGGCAGTCGAGGCATCGATGGCGAAATCGGACATGATGACCGGCAGCGCAGGCGACATCACCGTTTGGTTCAGTAGCGCCAAGAAGGCACCCAGGACGACGACCGCGACGATGCGGATCTGGGTACCGGTAATGCGCCCATTGGCGGGCGCGACCGTACAATTATCAGACATAAGCTTCCTTCGTATCTATTCGATTCTTCGCCGAAGGCGCGCCGGCCCACGGGCGAAATAACATGCACGTGCTATGCGTGCATCAGATACGACAGGAAGAAAGCGGCTGCTCAGAGCGCACTTGGGGAACAACAGGAGAGGCCCCGTATACCAGGGGCCGCCGAATTGCGATGTATGCTTTGGTCAAATCCTTCATAGCGGGGAGGTATTCTAGCAGCCGTCTTCGCCCCTTTCAAGGGATGTAACCCAGACGTTGATTTTCTTCACCGAGGCGCCATCGTTGACGGGTGGCGTGCTTCTCTATCGCCACACCGCGGGGCGAGGGAACGCCGCGGCGAGCTTGTACATCGGCTATGTGTGCAGCTGCGAGCGTGTCGCCGGCGCGCGCTGGGCGCCAGTCCGATCCGGCCGACTCTTGCCGACGGTCGGTCGCCGTCCTCCTCCATCTCCGCCTGCTCTGTTTTTGCTCGGCTCCCTTGTCGTATCATGGACGGACGAGAATTGAGCGAAGGCGGTACGTATGAACATCCAGATATTCGGCACGAAGAAAAGCTTCGATACTAAGAAGGCGCAGCGCTATTTCAAGGAACGTCGTGTGAAGTTCCAGTTCATCGACTTGAAGGAAAAGGGGATGAGCAAAGGCGAGCTCGAAAGCGTGGCGCGCGCCGTCGGCGGGATCGACGCTGTGATCGATCCAAAGGCGAAAGATGCCGACACGGTTGCGCTCGTACAGTATCTTGCTGCCGACCAGAAGTTCGAAAAGGTGCTCGATAACCAGCAGATTCTTCGTGAGCCCATCGTTCGCAACGGCCGCCAGGCAACCGTTGGCTACGAGCCTGACGTGTGGAAGGGCTGGGAATAAAGTGAAGCGCCCACGCCCGTGGTTTTATCCACGGACGCGGGCGCTTGCGTAAGACGTCTCTTGTCGTTTGAGTGGAGCGCCCCGGCGGCGCTGAACAACGCGCCCCGGTGACGTGGCTCGGGGCTCTTTGTGCCGCGCATCTATGAGAGGAGATATTCGATGCGTACGTGCGCTACTCCATGTAGCCACCCTGAATGGCGGAAACTGCATGCTCGGTAAAGAACTTGAGCGTGCCGGAGGTATAGCGATTAGCCTTGGGCTTCCAAGCGGCTCGGCGCTCGGCCAGGACGGCATCGATCTCGGCCGGCTCCATCTCCTTGCCGGCGATGCCCACAATAGACAGCGAGCGCTCGGGGATGTTGATCTGGATAAGGTCGCCCTCCTCGATCAGGGCAATCGGGCCGCCCACGGCAGCCTCGGGCGAAACGTGACCGATAGCCGGGCCCTTGGAGGCGCCGGAGAAGCGGCCATCGGTGATAAGGGCAATGCTCGCACCCAGCTCGGGATCGCTGGCGATAGCCTCGGTGGTGTAGAACATCTCGGGCATACCGGAACCCTTGGGACCCTCATAGCGAATGATAACGGCATCGCCGGGCTTGACCTCGTGCGTCAGGACGGCGTGGATGGCGTCCTCCTCGCAATCGAACGGACGGGCCTTAAGCGTGGCCTGGAACATCTCGCGCGGAACAACCGTGTGCTTGACGACGGCGCCCTCGGGGGCAAGGTTGCCGTGGAGGATGGCGATGGAGCCGTCGGTACCAAAAGCCTGGTCAAACGGGCGAATGATGTCCTCGCGCTTGAGGTTCCATTTCTCCAAGTAGCGGCCGCACTTCTCGTAGTAGCCGTTGTTCTTAAGGTCCTCGAGGTTTTCGCCGAGAGTCTTGCCGGTGACGGTCATGACGTCGAGGTGGAGCATCGACTTGATCTCCTCCATGATGCGCGGCACGCCACCCGCATAGTAGAAGAACTGCGCCGGCCACTCACCTGCGGGACGAACGTTGAGCAGGTAGTGGGCACCACGGTGCAGACGGTCGAAGTCGTCGGCGGACATCTCGATGCCAAACTCGCGGGCGATCGCGGGAATGTGCAGCAGCGAGTTGGTGGAACCGGAGATGGCGCCGTGGACCATGATGAGATTCTCGAAGGACTCCTTGGTCACGATGTCGCGGGGGCACAGGTTGTGCTCGGAGAGCCACACGGACTGACGGCCAGCCTCGCGCGCAAACTCACGCAGATCGGAGCTGGTTGCGGGCAGCAGAGCCGTGCCGGGGAGCATAAGGCCCAGGGCCTCGGCGGTAACCTGCATGGTCGAGGCGGTACCCATAAAGGAGCAGGCGCCGCAGCTGGGGCATGCGTTGTGCTTGGCAAACTCGAGCTCCTCGCGGGAAATCTCGCCGCGCTCATAGCGGGCCGAGATGGCGCCGAGCTGCTCCAGGGTCAGCAGGTCGGGACCGGCATCCATGACACCGCCGGTAACGACGATGGAGGGGATGTTGATGCGGCCCATGGCCATGAGGTTCGCAGGCAGACCCTTATCGCAGCTGGCGACAAAGACGCCGGCGTCGAATGGAGTGGCCTTGGCATGAATCTCGATCATGTTGGCGATCATGTCGCGGCTGGGCAGCGAGTAGTTGATGCCGTCGTGGCCCTGGGCCTCACCGTCGCAAATGTCGGTGCAGAAGTAACGAGCACCGTGACCGCCAGCCTCGGCAACGCCAGCACGGACCTCCTCGACCAGATCAAACAGGCCGGCAGAACCCGGGTGCGAGTCGCCGAACGTCGACTCGATAATGACCTGCGGCTTGTCCAGATCCTCGATGGACCAGCCAGAGCCCAGGCGCAGCGGGTCCATCTCGGGGCTGATGGTGCGGAACTTGCCAGAACGCGGCTGCAGCTTGGCAACCAGGTCGGCGGCCTCCTGCTGAATCTGTGCTTTGGTTTTCTCGTCCATGATGTTCTCCTCTTTTGGTTTGAACGGTTGTACCAATCGTTGGTTAATGAATCAGGTGAAAATGGGTACCGAGCGATGCACTCGGTGAAAGATGCTTAGCTACGCGAACTAGGCGAAGAACGAAATCACCAGGGCGCAGGCAAGACCCGAAAGGCCGATGAGCGTCTCCATAACGGTCCAGGACTTGAGGGTTGTCTTCTCGTCAATCTCCAGGAACGAGGAGCACATCCAAAAACCGGCATCGTTGACGTGCGAGAGGGCCGTGGCACCGCCGCAGATAGCAAGACAGATAGCGGCACGCATGAGCACCGAGGCTCCTGCAACCGCGGGCATGGCGGCCATAATGCCCGATGCCATGGTCATAGCGACGATGGAGCTGCCGACAGAGGCACGCACCATGACGGCAATCAAAAAGGCAACGACCACCAAAGGCAGCGGAGAAGCCTCGAGCATGGGGCCAATAACCTGACCTAGGCCGCAGTCCTGCAGCATCCAACGCATGACGCCACCGCAAGCGATAACCAGCAAGATCATGCCGACGGGCTTAAGAGAGCGGTCGAGCAAGGCCTTGAGCTCGGCGCCGGAGTAGCCGCGGCGCGCGCCCAGCAGATACATCGCGACGAGCGTGGCAAGCGTCAAGGCGACGAACGGCTTGCCCAGGAAGGCGAGAATCGAAGCGAGCTCGGCGGGCATGGGGATATAAGAGGACAGCGTGCCCAGCAAAATCAAACAAAGCGGCGTGAGCACGATGGCAAGCACCATGCCAAAGGAGGGAAGCTCCTTTTCGTCGCTCGCGCCCTCGGCAGAGGTAAAGTGCTCCGGAACATCGGTAAAGATGCGACCGCCCACGTTGCGACCCCAGATGACGCCGGCGATCGCCATGGCGATGAAGGCGGTAGGGATACCGACGAGAATCATGGTGCCCAGGTCGACACCGAGCGTGCCGGCGACCAGAACCGAACCGGCCGATGGCGGCACAAACGCATAGCCAGCGGCAAGTCCTGCGAGCAGCGCGATGCCGTAGTAGAGCGTCGACTTCTTGGTCTGCGACGCCACGCTAAAGGCAAGCGGGATCAAAACGACCACGCCGGCCTCAAAGAACACCGTAGTGCCGATGACCAGACCGGTAATACCCAGTGCCCAGCTAGAGTGACCCTGCCCAAAGGTATCGATGAAGGTCTGGGCAATCTTCTTGGCGCCGCCGCTCTCTTCAAGAATCTGGCCAAACATCGAGCCCAGGCCAATGAGCAGGGCGATGTTTTGCAGCGTGGCGCCCACGCCCTTGGTGACAGTGTCCGCCACCAGGTCGAGCGGCATACCGGCGCCGATGCCGATCGCGAGCGCCGAGACCATCATCGAAAGCACGGGGTGCAGCTTGAACTTGATGATGAGCGCAAGCAGCAGCGCGATGCCCACGATGGCGGCGATGACCAGCCTGGTGGGATCAGCCATAAACGTTGGGTCTGACATCTTTCCTCCAATTCATCAGACCTTTTGAATTCGTCTGATGACTATAGCGTGTTTTGGAAAGGTCTGATGTTTCATTTTGAAATTTGTTCGAAATACATCTGATGTATTTGGTAAACGGTCGTATTTGCGCTGCGAACGGTATATCTAAGCCGCCCGACTCAAATCCAGCGGCCAATATCGCATCCGTGGTGCGCTAAAATAGCTCAGATGAATTTTGTAATGAAAGGTATAGCTATGGCCCGCGCCGAATCGGGACTCCCCGAGCAAATATCGGAGAAAATCATTCAATTGATTCTGGATGAACACCTTGAGCAAGGCGATCGCCTACCTAAGGAAACCGTGCTGGTCGAGCGCTTGGGCGCCGGCAGGAGCACCGTGCGCGAGGCCATGAAGTTGCTGCAGTCGCGCAATATCGTGCGCATTAAGCAGGGTTCGGGCACCTATGTGGCGTCAAACCCCGGCGTTGCCGACGACCCGCTGGGCTTTACCTTTATCGACGACAAGCAGCGTCTGGCGCGCGACCTACTCGAGGTGCGCTTTATGATCGAGCCGCAGATGGCACGCATGGCGGCCGAGCACGCAACCAACGATCAGGTCGTCTGTATCGAAGAGCTCTGCGATGAATCCGAGCGCCTGGCCGAGGCCGGTAAGGATTACTCCGCCGCCGACACCGCGTTCCACAATGCCATTGCCGAGAGCTCCGGAAACCTCGTCGTTCCCCGCCTGATGGGCGTGCTCAAGGCATCCGTCCCCCTCTTTATCGACGTGACTGGCAAAAAGCTCGTCGAGGAAACTATCCGCACGCACCGCGATGTGGCCGACGCCATCGCCTCGCGCAATCCCACCGCCGCGCACGACGCGATGTACCTGCATCTGGTGTACAACCGCAACATGATCGCAGAGGGAGCGCAGGAACAGAGCAAATAGACGTCCGCACGGCAAGGGCGAGACCACCGTTTACCTTTTAAAAGTGAACGTTCACCTGTTTTTAGGAGAATCTGTCTTTTAATTCCCCCTCTTCTCCTATACTGACCTTGTATGAAAAGCAAGACTTATATAGATGAACGTTTCTTTTGAAAGGATCGCTATGTCTGATCTTATGGACAGCTTCCGCCTGGATGGCAAGGTCGCGCTCGTGACCGGCGCCACCTATGGCATCGGTATGGCCATTGCCGAGGCGCTCGGAGAGGCCGGCGCCAAGATCGCCTTTAACGCACGTCACGCCGACAAGGTCGCCGAGGCCGAGAAGCACTACCGCGAGCTGGGCTTTGAGGCTCATGGTTACGTGGCAGACGTCACCGACGAGGCCGCCGTTGCCGAGCTCATCGCCAAAATCGAGGCCGACTTTGGCACCACGCCCGACATCCTGGTCAACAATGCCGGCGTCATTCAGCGCACCCCGATGCTCGACATGAGCGCCGAGGACTTCCGCCGCGTCGTCGATATTGACCTCAACGCACCGTTTATCGTGTCCAAGGCCTGCCTGCCCGGCATGATCGCCAAGGGCCACGGCAAGATCATCAACATCTGCTCGATGATGAGCGAGCTAGGTCGCGAGACCATCGCCGGCTATGCCGCCGCCAAGGGCGGACTCAAGATGCTCACCAAGAACATCTGCTCGGAGTTTGGCGAGGCCAATATCCAGTGCAACGGCATTGGACCCGGCTACATCGCCACGCCGCAAACCGCACCCCTGCGCGAGACGCAGCCCGACGGCAGCCGCCACCCGTTTGACCAGTTCATCATTGCCAAGACGCCGGCCGCCCGTTGGGGCACGCCCGAGGATCTGAAGGGCCCCGCCGTGTTCTTGGCTTCCGATGCATCGAACTTCGTCAACGGCCACATCCTCTACGTCGACGGTGGAATCCTCGCATACATTGGAAAGCAGCCTCAATAAGCGTCGCCGCAACTGCCCATATCAGGTTTCATCCACTCGTTTTTCATTTGAGTTGCGGTGAGATAAGGATTGGTTTTGGCTTCTATCAGGCAAAACAGTCCGTATTTCACCGCAAGTTAGAAATAGAAAGGTAATTCGCAATGAAGATCGCTCTGATCAATGAGAACTCTCAGAACTCCAAGAACCCTATGATCGAGGCTGCCCTTAAGAAGGTTGTCGAGCCCATGGGGCACACCGTCTTTAACTATGGCATGTATGCCGACGCCGATTCCAAGCCCCTCACCTACGTGCAGAACGGCATCCTTGCCGCCGTGCTGCTGAACTCCGGCGCTGCCGACTACGTCGTGACCGGCTGCGGCACCGGCGAGGGCGCCATGCTCGCCTGTAACTCCTTCCCCGGCGTGCTGTGCGGCCACGTTGCCGACCCGCTCGACGCCTACACCTTTGCCCAGGTCAACGATGGCAACGCCGTTGCCATGCCCTTCGCCCTCAAGAACGGCTGGGGCCAGGAGCTCAATCTTGAGTACACCTTCGAGAAGCTCTTTGGCTTTGGTTCGGGCAACGGCTATCCTGCCGAGCGCGTTGAGCCCGAGCAGCGCAACAAGAAGATCCTCGACGGCGTGCGCGCTGTGACCATGCGTCCGCTCGTCGACGTCCTGGGCGAGATCGATCAGGACCTGGTGAAGGGCGCACTTGCCGGCGAGCACTTCCAGGAGTACTTCTTTGCCAACGCCACCGACGAGGCCATCATCGCCAAGGTCAAGGAGCTCCTGGGGCTCTAATCGCACGACTCATTGCGGCTAACGCAAGCGGCGGTCGTCCCACGTACGGGACGACCGCCGCTTTTTGCTATCTACCGACTGACGCCGCGGGGATAGGCCTCACATGCACCAAGGGGTTGACTAGAGCTCGCAGGCAATCTTGTAGCCGTCGCCGATGGCGTCGCGGATGTTGCCGCACTTGTTGGCATCACCCAACACGTGGGTGGTAACGCCGGCTGCAGCAAGGTCGTCGGCCAACTTGGTATTGGGACGATAGCCCATGGCAAGCACCAGCGTATCGGCACCGGTGATGGTGTGGACCTCGCCGTCCTTTTCGTAACTGATGGTGTCCTCTGTGATCTCGGTCACCTTGGCCTCGGTCAGCACGTGGACGCCCTTGGAGAGCATGCGCGTGATGAGCACCGCGCGACCGGCGCCACCCTCGTTGGCGGCGAGCGTCTTGGTCATCTCGATAACGGTGACATCGCGGTTGGCCGGCGAGAGGTCATTGACCAGCGGGGCCAGGTAATCTGCCGTCTCGCAGCCGACGGTGCCGCCGCCCACGACGACGATCTTCTTACCCGGGAAAGCCTTGCCACCCAGCAGGTCGTCGGCCGTCATAACCTGCTTAAAGCCCTTCATAAAGGCCGGAGCGATGGGCTCGGCGCCATAAGTCAGGACGACCTCGTAACCCGCGTAGTCACGCTGAATGTCCTCGGCAGTAAGCTCGGTGCCAAATACGCACTTCACGCCGGCCTCGGCCAGGCGACGGTACTGATACTTGATCACGCGGGTGAGCTCCTGCTTTGCCGGCGGAACGGCTGCGATGCGCATCTCGCCGCCCGGCTCATCCTGCTTATCCACGAGCACCACGTTGTGGCCGCGCTTGGCGGCAATGTAGGCTGCCTCCATGCCCGCAGGACCAGCGCCCACAACGAGCACGTTCTTGGCCTCGGCGGCAGGCTCGTAGCCGGCCTCATCGCGCTCCACGTCCGGGTTGACGGTGCAGGAGATGCGCTTGCCAAACATAATGCCGTTCAGGCAGCGCAGGCAGCCAATGCAGGGACGGATATCATCGGCGTTGCCGGCAGCGGCTTTGTTGCAGAACTCGGCATCGCACAGATTGGCGCGGCCCATCATGCATATGTCGGCAGCGCCGTCCTCGATCAGCTCCTCGGCGATCCAGGCCTCGTTGATACGTCCGACGGTGGCGACGGGAATGTTGACGTGCTTTTTGATCTCGCGCGAGCAGGCGGCATGCGAGGCCTGCTGGGTACCGGCGGCGGGAATTGCGGAGCCGCGCTTGATGGTGGTGCCGCCCGACACATGAATCATGTCGACGCCGGCCTTCTCCAGGCGACGCGAGACGTAGATCATGTCGTTGAGGGTCAGACCGCCATCGGTGTACTCATCGCCCGAGATGCGGACGTCGATGATAAAGTCCTTGCCGCAGCGCTCGCGAATCTCGGCGATGACCTCGAGCAAAAAGCGCATGCGGGCGTCGAGCGAGCCGCCGTACTCATCGGTACGCTTGTTATAGAGCGGGGTCAAGAAACCGCCGAGCATGCCGTGGGCGTGCGCCGCATGGACCTCGACGCCATCGACACCGGCCTTCTGCATACGCACGGCAGCGTCGCCAAACTGATGCGTGAGCTCGTGAATCTCGTCGACCGTGATGGGACGCGGTGCCTCACGGGCATAGGACGGTCCCACGAAGGACGGAGCGATCAGGCGCGGCGTGCCCGGAATGTTAAAGGCCATGTAGGCGGGGTGAAAGAGCTGCGGCATGATCTTGCAGCCATACTCATGCACGGCGGCGGCGAGCTTTTCCCAGCCAGGGATAAACGTGTCGTCGTAGCAGCACATGTCACCCGGCAGATAGGTATAGGTGGGCTCGACCGTCACGACCTCGGTAATGATGAGGCCCACGCCGCCCTTGGCGCGGGCACGGTAATGATCGACCAAGTCGTCGGTCACATAGCCATGATCGGCCAGGTTGGTGGACACCGGCGGCATAAAGACGCGGTTCTTGACCTCGGTCGTACCGACCTTGATCGGACTAAAGAGCATCGGGTAGGCGGAGGACTCCATACAGGGTTCCTTTCATTTGAGCCGCTCGGCGGCAGTTGCTGACGTACCTATTGTACCAGCAACCGCGCAGCACCCGACCGTGCGCGTTCCTCCAGCCTCTGCTCAACCCCAAAAAGTTGCGGTGAAATACGGAGCAATCGAGGCTTTTGACAGCCAAAACAGTCCGTATTTCACCGCAACTGATGGGTGGGATGGAGTTAGAGGCCCAGATAGGTAGTCATGCCTTCGACGGCGAGCTTGGCGCCGGCTACGGCGTGAACAACCGTCAGCGGGCCGTTGACCACGTCGCCGGCGGCAAAGACGCCAGGCACGGTGGTCATGCCGCGCTCGTCGACCGAAAGAAGGCCGCGATGGTCGGTCTCCAGACCGCCCGTCGTAAGCACAAGCTTGTCCTTGGGCACCTGCGAAGCCGCAATCACAACTGTGTCGGCAGACGCATGGTCGAGCTCTTCCTCGTAGCCCACCACATTGTTGTCCTCGTCAAAGATAGCCGTCTCGAACACCGGACCGTTATCATCGATGGCGCAGATCGCCTTGCCGCGCACAATCTCGGCACCGTCAAGCTCGGTCAGCTCGACCTCGTCGTCGATGGCCGAGATATGGCGCGAGCGTGCATACACAGTGACCTTGCGAGCACCCGAACGCAGCGCCGTGCGGGCAACATCCATGGCCACATTGCCGGCGCCGATAACCGCCACGTTCTGCCCGATTGCCACGCTCGTGGGATCGACCAGATAATCGATACCAAACAGCACGTTGCCGCGCGACTCGCCGGGAATACCCAGCTTTCGAGCTCGCCAGGTACCAGTACCGACAAAGACCGCATCGTAGCCGTCGCGCAGCAGGTCGTCGATATGCAGCGCGCCACCGATGGTGGTCGAGGGGCGCACGCGCACGCCAAGCGAGCACATCACGTGGCGATACTTTTGCACGAGCGCACGGGGCAGGCGGAACTCGGGGATACCGTACTCCAGCACACCGCCGATCTCGGGCCGCTGCTCAAATACCGTGACGGCACAGCCCAGCTGGGCCATCTTAATGGCCACGGTAATACCAGCGGGACCGGAACCGACCACAGCAATCTGTTTACCGCACGACGGTGCGGGCTTCCACTCCTTACGATCCAAATATGCCGTGGAGATATAGTTCTCGATGCTCGAGAAATGCACCGGCGCGCCCTTGCGGCCCTGGATGCACGCGCCCTCGCACTGGCCCGAATGGTTGCAAACCATGGAGCAGACCGCGCTCATGGGATTGTTCTGGAACAGTAGCTCGCCCGCCTCTTCTAGACGACGTTGTTTGAACAGGTCAATGACCTGTGGAATAGGCGTCTGAACCGGGCAGCCCTTAATCTGGCAGAACGCCCTTTTACAACCCAGGCAACGATTCGCCTCTTCGACAATGTGGATAGCCACGCAACTCCCCTTTTTAATGCAATCCAATGGGGCGACGATAAAGACCCTTCACCGCCGCCCCCATACAGGTAATCTCAATCTGCCGACACGGCAAAAGCCAATGCTATAACTCGCGATGCGAAGCCCCGCAGCGAGCGGACATGTGCTCGAGTGTCGCCAGGCAGTCAGCCGCCGTCGCCGGCACGCTGTTCTCGACCACGCAGGGAATCCCAGGGCAGGCGGCAGCCGCCCAGGCCACCACGGGCTCAAAGTCATATCGTCCCGTCTCGCCCACGCCATGACACACCAGGCGCGAACCCGTACCGTCGCACCAACCGGCTTCGTCCTCGTTATCAACGACCTCAAAATCCTTGGCGTGCAGCGCGCGGATCTTACTGCCGCATAAGTAGAGCATGCGCGCGGTGATTTCCTGCGCTTCGTCAACAACACTGGGGTGCAGCAGTGATACCGGGTCATAGATCACGCCGAGCGACGGACTCGAGACGCGCTCTAGCACCTCACGGCAGCGATCCGGCGTGTTGACCGTTTCGTTCCAACCAGGCTCGATCAAAATTTGCCCACCCACGGCCTCGGCCCGATCGCAGACGTGTGCAAGCCCGTCTGCAAACGCATCGAGTGCCTCATCGGTCATGCGGTCGTCAGCAACGCGGTTCTGTGCATTAGGGCGACCGGTCTCGGTGCCAACCGGGCATCCGCCGAGCATCTGGGCAAAGTTCAAGCATGCCTCGTACTCGGCAAAGTTATCCATGAGCTGTTGGCGATCGGGCGTCGCCAGATTCTTATAACAGCCGAGCACGGTGACCGAAACGCCCGCCTCGTCGAGCACCGCACGCAAATGGTCGGCAAGCTCGTGGGTCAGGCCGCCTCGATCGATCCCCATCGATGCGTAGAGCACCTTGCTCGGCAGTTGAATGCACGAAAAGCCCAGCTCTCCCGCCATGCGAATGCGTTCCTCGACGGTCCCCTGCGGAAGGTCGTGCAAACGTACGCCCGGAGTAATAGCCCCCACGTTATTCACATCCCTTATGAGCGTTGATGCCCGGGGTGTATCCGCCAAACGGGTCCTCGATGGAGCACACGCCCGAGGGGGCGAGCGGATCGCGCTTACCGGCCAGCTTGTCGTGATGCATGGTCTCGATATAGGCAAGCACCAGCGGCGCCACACCCTTTGCATCATTTTTGACCACGGGCTCGCTCATGTAGTAATCAAACGTGCCCTCGCGGTGCGCGGTGTTTCCCAAGCCCGCAACCAGGCAGATGTTGTCGAGCGCCAGCTGCCCGTCATACTCGGACAGGCAGGTCTCGCAGATGCCGTCGAAGGCGCGACGGCCGTACTGGTAGTAACGCTCGCCCAGCACGCCCAGACGCACGCCCTTCATGATGGCGTTGGCAAAGATGGCGCTGCCCGACTCCTCCAGGTAGTTGGGGGCGATATTGGGCAGGTTGATAACCTGGTGCCACATGCCGGTCTTCTCGTCCTGATACGGCAGCATGGCGTCGATCAGATCGTGGAACATCTTGCGGATCTCGTCCTTCTCGGCCGACATCGAAGGCGGCATAAGCTCCCAGGTGTCGATGAGCGCCATGGCAAACCAGCCCTCGGCGCGCAGCCAGAAGTTAGCCGAAAGGCCGGTGACCGGGTCGCACCAGAACTGTTTGCGGCTCGCGTCGTAAGCGTGATAGTACAGACCGTTGAGGGGGTTGCGCATCAGGTCATGCACGACCTGGAACATATGGAAGCTGTCCGAGCAGGCACGACGGTTGTGGAAGCTCAGCTCGTACTGCATGTAGAACGGCTGCGCCATGTACATGCCATCGAGCCAAATCTGGTTGGGATAGACGGCCTTGTGCCAGAACACGCCTTCTTTGGTGCGCGGCTGGGTCTCGAGCTGGCGGTAGATGGTGTCCATGGCGGCACGGTACTTGGGCTTGCCCACCAGGTCATAGAGCTTGTAGAGGGTCTTGCCCGCATTGACGTTATCGAGGTTGTACTCCTCGGGGTTGTAATGCTTTATGGTACCGTCGTCCTGGACAAAGAAATCGATGTAGTCATCGGCGAAAGTCAGGTAGCGCTGCTCACCCGTGATCTCGTACAGTTCGATGAGCGCCTTGATCATGCAGCCGTCAATATAGTTCCAGGTGTTCTCCTTGCCGGCGCGAATCTTTTCGATATTCCAAGCCGGCGCCTGCGGCGTAGAGGTTTCGATCAACTGCTCGATATAACGGTCCAGGATTTGATTGCAACCCATTGCTGTCCCCTCTGACATAAACGATAGGTGAACGTTACCCCTAGTGTAACGCGAACGAGGAATATAGGGTGAACGTTAACCCTATATTCCTCGCGAACGGCAGACTTTTAGCGGCAAACGGCGGTGAGACCCGCGGCGATGCGATGCGCCAGGCGCTCATAGCCGGCAGGACTGTAATGCAGACCGTCCGGCATATAGAGCTCGCGGTGCTCCGGCAAAAACGGGCTGATACCGCTTTGCGCATACAGGTCAATCACCGGCACGGAGTAGCGGTCGCAGACCTCGAGCATCGCTCGCACGTAGGCGACCTGCGTCAACCCCAGGTGGTTGAGCTCGTCGCTTGCCGGGATATCCTTCTCGTGCTTGCCGCTCGTCTTGCACGGCGTCATAAACACGAGCTTTGCCCGAGGCGAGCGCGCCGTGATGGTACGGATCAGGTAATCGAGTGCACCATAGAACTCATGCACGTCCGTGCTGCCGAGCTCTCCAAGCGGCACGTTGCGGCTAAAGTCGTTGACGCCGCCAAAGACGATGTAGATATCGGCCGCATCGTCGATACCGTCAAGGCGCTCGACAAACGAATCGGTACGGTCGGCCTTGATGGCGATACGCGAACCCTTGATGCCAAAGTTCTCGACGACCGCGCCTCCCAGCAACGCGCCCAAATGCGAGGTCCACGAGATGTCGTTGCCTCCCCCACCGCAGCCGTTGTCGCCCCAGGTCGTTGAGTCGCCAAAGCAGCAAATGGTCGATTCACTCAAACTCTTCGTTTCCATAATCTTCTCCTCATCCGCCCATCGGCGGTCATACAGGAACGTACCGTTTATTCGCAGCATGCCGAGGGGCTATGCACGGGCGCATTCCGCAACGTGCGAATCGAGCCATTCGATATCCTCGGCAAGATGTGTCACGCCCAGATGGTGTTCACCCGGACACACCTCGTGCCGCAGGCCATCTCTGCGACCCAGTAACTTGTAGGCATCGCGCACGATCTCGAGCTGCTCGTCAACATTTTTCAGCCCGCGCGAACCGTTCAGATGATCCTCTTCGCAGCTCTGCACCAACAGCGGGCGTGGCGCAATAAGCGAGGCAATATCGCCCATGTCGAGCAAGCGCCAAAGTCCGGGTGTGTAGTTGCAGCTGCAATTGCCGTTGAGGTGCAGCAGCGAATCATCGACACCGTACAGGTAGCCCGAGACAAACGTCTTGCATACGCGTGGGTCGAGCGCCGCCAGATACAGCGTCATGTATCCGCCGCCCGAAAAGCCAAAACAGCCCAGGTCGTCCATGGCAATGTCGCCGCGCGCCTCTAGGTAATCGATCAGACGCATGTTATCCCAGGCGTTGAGACCCGCAACGGTAAGTCCCAGCGGCTCGGCCATGCGCGCCTGGTTTAGGCACGTGCCGCGCAGAAAGCTGTTCTCGTCATCGCCCTGGCCCTTCCAGTCACGACGGTATCCCCAACCGCGTGCGTCGGGGCAGACGGTCACGTAACCCATGCGTGCCAAACGCAGACCGTAGTCGTAATTGAACTTACGCACGGCATCATCGACCGCCGGCACGCCCGCAACACCGGCTACGCTTGCAGCACCCGCTCCCTGATGGCCATGCGGGCAGATATAGCAACACTTGCGGCCGCACGCATCGAGCTTAGGCGACTGCGGCTCGAGCAGGTAGAACGGCATCCAAACGTCGCGCTCCACCTGCAGCATCGCATGGGTGCGCACGATGCCGCCGGCAACCCGCACGCGGCTGAGCTCACGAATCTCAATCGGGACGCGGTCCATAAGCGAAAGGCCCAAAACATCGTACAGACGAGTCCTGGTCGCAATCTTCCACGCCTCAAAATCTGCAGGAGTCTTGCCCGTAAAAGCAGCCGAACGTCCCTCGCGCTTCAGCCGGGCACGCAGCGCAGGCTCGTCTTCGCAGTACGTCTCGATGTGCACGGTGCGGCCATTGGCAGATAGCCCAGCCGTCTCAACCGCATCACCGTCGCCGCCCTCGGGATCCCAGCCATCCCCACCGGCAAGCACCTGCTCGCGAGCGTACCCGGCGGCAGCCATCACATCGAGTTTATTTGCCCACGGCACCCAGTCGGTAGTATCACCCGCCGGCCCATGCAGGATTGCGCCAGCATACTGCGCGCAGCTGTGCGCCGCCGGCTTATTCCAATCCCACCAGCCTTCGCGCTTGATATGTCGCCCCAGCCAGCAATCGATCAGCACAGTTTGCGCCCATTCGCGCCAAGGACGACCCAGGTAGACCGAATCCAGCGCCACGCCATCCGGAGCTGTAAACGAACAGCCGTGGAACACAAATCCGTACGGCTCGCCTTTAGGCGTGGAGGCTGCCGTTACATACCCGTTGACATCCATATCGCGATTGAGCGAGCGAATCTCGCACCCCTCAAAGTAGGCACGCGCGCCGCCAAAGATAAAGTCGACATCGCCCTCGATCCGGCAACGTCGAAAATACTGGCGCCCCACCCGGCGCGGCGCATACTGTTTGGGTCCTATAAACCCGCCCGGTTTGGCCTCATGCGGCGGCAGCGGACCCAAAAACAGTGTGTCCTGGTGCCCCTTAATGCAGCAGGCATCGACAACCAGACGGTCGCCATCGGCATACAGGGCAATCGCCTGACCGACCTCGCGCCCATCGCCCGCATCGTTTTCGATCGTGAGGTTCTCGAGCCGTACGTCGTCGGCATCGACCAAAACGGTATAGGTCCTAAACGTGCCGAGCGTGCCGTCCACGCCCGAGCCGTCCTCCGAAGGCATCTTGGCACCCAGGCTGCCCACGATACGCACGCTGTCGGCCGTCTCTCCCTCAATCGTCACATGCGAGCGATGAATCTCGACCCGCTCGCGATACTCGCCCGGATCGACGCGAATCATCACCGGTTGCTCGGCATCCGGATAGAGCTGATCGGCTGCCGCCAAGGCATCGGAAATCGTTGGATACGCTCCTGCCGCAGCCCTCGAAACGCGCAGCGTATAGATACTTTCGCTCATCGTCCATCACGCTCCCAGGAAGCGAACTGTTCAGGCCAGCCCTGAACTTGTGGCTGAATATGCTCGGCGCAGCCCTTAAATGCCGTTAGGGCCGTGGCGAGCGATGCCCCATGCTTTCCATGCGGAAAGACATGTAGGCTAAAGCCAATCCCGTGGTCGGCAAGAGCCTGCGCAAGAAGGAGGCTATTTTGAACTGGTACCGATGCATCCTCGGCGGTATGCCACAAGAACGTACGGGGGAAGCCCTCGCCCACCATATTCTCGATCGACAACTTTTGAGCCAAAGCGCCATCGGCACCCGTTAGGTGTTCAAATGAACCACGATGAGCATAGGCCCCCGAGCTTACGACCGGATAGCCCAAGCAAAGTGCGTCAGGCCGAATCGACTCAGGAGATGCCGCAATCGACTCTGCAAGCCAGGGTTGGTCCCAAAGCGCCCCGAGCAAGCCAACTAGATGCCCACCGGCCGAAAAACCCATGACCGTAATCCGATCAGGATCGACACAGTACTCTGCCGCATGGCCTCGGACGGTATCGACCGCCCGCGCGAGTTCTTGCAATGCCAGCGGATAGACAGCCGGAGCAACCGAGTAGTTCAGCACAAACGCTTGGTAGCCCATCGCCAACAAACGGAGCGCTACCGGCTCGCCTTCGCGCGGCGAAACGTGATCGTAGCCGCCTCCTGGCACGACCACAACTGCAGGCAGCGGTTTTAAAGCATAAGCATCTTCGGTCGGGGCAAAAACATAAGACGTAATCGTGGCAGACGAGCCATCGACCCCGACAGGAATCGTTTTATTGAGCATGTATTCCCTTTCACCATGATGCGTAGCGCAGCGCACACGGCCGTATCGCACAAGGGCTGCATTGCCGATTTATCCGACAATGCAGCCCTGGTCATCAACCCGAGTTAGGAACGGACAACCTTGTCGACGTTCTGGAGCTGCAGCTCCTCGCCGTCCTGGCCCTCGATCACCACATTTTGCAGGTCGAGCACCTTGACGTTTTGCGCAATGATGCCCTGACGCACCATGGGCTCAACGCCGCAGGCCATGGCCGGGACAAAGGGCTCGGCATCGTCGGCAAAGGTCACGTGAACGTCTTGGAACGTCAGACGCGTCACCTTGCTCTCGGGCAGACCCGTGATATAGGCCGCGGCAGCATGGCAGTTGGTGGCCTCGATATCGCAAAACGTCGTGGCACCAAAGCCGGGCGTGCGGTCGTCGACAGGCAGCGTCTCGCGAGACTGCACGTAATCGGTCTTGCCGTCCTTGTCGCAGAAGTAGAAGGAGTTGACCACGAAGGGCGTGAGCACCTCATCCATGCGAATGTGCTCAAAGGTAATGCCCTCGTTGACGGCATCCTTGCCGCGCCCGCGGCGGGTCTTGACGCGCAGGCCGCGGTCGGTGCGCTCAAAGAGGCACTTGCTCACGGTAAGGTCCTTGATGCCGCCGGCAGCCTCTGAACCCAGGACCACGGCGCCGTGACCATCGTGCATGTAGCAGTGAGAGATCAGCACGTCGTGCGTGGCGGGACGAAGCTCGGGCTCAATACCCAGCTTGCCGCTCTTGATGGCGATGCAGTCGTCGCCCACCGAGAACTGGCAGCCCAAGATGCGGACAAAGCCGCAGCTCTCAGGATCGAAGCCGTCGGTGTTGTGGGAGTTCTTGGGACCCTCGATGGACAGGCAGAGCGCATCGACGTGCTCGCACAGGATGGGGTGGATGTTCCACGCCGGGCTATTGCGCACGGTGAAGCCGGCCAAGCTCACGTTCTCACACTCGGATAGGAAGATCATGCGCGGGCGGGCGACCTCACGGCCCTCCTCCGGGCGAAAGATGTTCTTAAAGTCCTTGTTCCACCAGTTGTCCTCGGCAAAATCAGTCTGACCGTCGATCGCGCCGCGACCATAGATGCACACGTCGTGCACGCTCAGACCCGTAAAGGTAGAGCAGTAGGTCGAGAAGCTCTCGCCCTCCCAGCGGCCCAGGGGCAGCATATCGGTGCCGGCATACCCGGCACCCTCGTTGCCCGTGACCGTGCCCGGAATGTAGGCAAGCGAGGCACGATCGTGGCGGGCCAGCAGCACCGCTCCCTCGGCGAGCTCGATGTTGATATTGCTCTTAAGAAAGAGAGACTTGATGCGATAACTACCGGCGGGGATCAGCACGCGGCCACCCTTGGGGCAGGCCATGATGGCAGCCTGGATGTTGGTGGTGTCATCATGCTCGGCATCGCCCTTGGCGCCACAGTCGCGAACGTTGATGGTAAAGGGCTCAGCCGGCGTGGTGACACCTACGCTCAGCTCACGCTCGCCACAAACAAAACGAACCAGGTTGCGCTTGCCGGGGGTCAGGCCGTCGACATAGGTCTCGACCGTATTCGTGGTACCGGCGGGCTCGTCGTTGACAAAGATCTCCCACGTATCGGCGCAGGTAAAGTAACCGCCGTCGTCAAGCTCGATAACCGCCGCGCGCGCGTTGCGCCAGATAACGTTCGTCTCCATGGGTTTCTCCCTCAAAAAGATGCTCTAAAGGCAAATTGTACGCTGTTGAAAAAGGGCCGTGCCTGCCGGCGGAATTCCGGTGGCACGGCCCTGTGATTTGGACGATATGTCGGCCTTACTCGGCGGGAGTTACGCTACCGTCCTGGAAGCCAACGTTGTTGTGGGCAAAGCAGTCCTCGTACTTAAAGCCGGAGAGCTCCTCGCAAAGCGCCTTGACCTCGGGCTTGACGTCGGCCATCTTGCCACCCTCCTTGACTCGGTGAATCTCGTCGCAAAGGACGTCGCACTGCTCCTTGTCGATCTTGATGCCGCGGGCAAGGACGGCCGCAAGCAGGAAGAAGCCGGCGCAGCCGATGATCATGTAGCCGCAGATATACAGAGGCACGGTAGCGGGCTGGGTCACGGCGTCGCTATTGCCGGCGGTCTGAATGAAGCCGGAGGCAGCAAGGACGATAGCCCACACGTTGACGGCGATAGCCTGGGCGATCTGCTGGCAGAGCTGCTGAGCGGAGCTGTAGATGCCCTCGCGACGACGCAGGGTGATGAGCTCATCGACATCGGGGATGTAGTTGAGCAGAACATCGGGCAGGTACTGGAAGCCGACGTAGAAGAACTTCCAGATGGCGAAGATGATGGGGTAGGCGATCATGGCGATGGCGACCGTGGAGGTGCCATTGATCTGACCAAAGGCGAAGTAGTTGTAGGCGATGATGCACGCAGCGCAACCGACATTTGCGAGGTACCAAGACTTGTGGAAGCCCTTCTTGGCCATGAGAGCGACCCAGATGGCGGTGCAGACGATAGCGACGACCTTGCCAGGCATCTCCATCACGGACTCGTAGGACTTAGGAATCTGCAGGCAGTAGACGATGAAGAAGGACAGGCAGGCAGACCAGCAGGCAGCAGCGAGCTTCGTGGAGACCTGTGCGTACAGGACCTTGCGGAAGGACTTGTTGCGGAAGGTGGAGATTACGTCGATGAAGAACTTCTTGATACCCTCGCCGACGCTCTCGATCTTCTCCTGAGCGACCTCCTCGGGGGTGTGCTCCCACGTGGACAGGTACACACAAAGCAGCGAGATTGCCATGACCGAAGCGTTGATCGTAGCGATGATGAAGTAGCTGAACGGGTTGGTCTCGCCGAAGGTGCCAAAGCCGAAGCCCACAAGTGCAGCCATCAGGAAGCCGGCGGCGTTACCAAAGAGATGCTTGTAGCCGGTGAGGTACGTACGCTCCTTGAAGTCGTCGGTCATCTCGATGGTAAGCGGCGACAGGTTGGCGGTGCAGAACGTATACGCGACGTTGTAGATCAGGTACAGCACAAAGTAGTACGGGAAGCCAAACGGCGTAGCCACGAAGATGAGCGGCTCGGCGATCATCATCGGGATGGCCAGCAAGATCCAGAAACGACGACGACCAAAGATGCGGCCAATCTTGGTGGCATAGAAGTTATCGGCCACAAAGCCCATCAGCGGGCAAAGAATAGCGTTGACATAGATGGCAAACGAGCTGATCAGTGCAGCCTCGCCTGCGGACAGGCCACACTCCGTGGACAGGAACAGCACCATGTAGCTGTGCGTAAAGGTCAGGGCACCGGAATTGAGCATACCGCCCATACCAAAGCCCAAGCGCGTCCAGAATGTGATCTTACGCTTTTTTCCGATCTTATTAGTCATCGAGCTCCCTCTCTTTTCTCGATTGTCTTGCAGCAAGACATTGGAGTCCACACTGACATCTGTCTGCCCAGCGTTCAGGGTGAACGTTTAGTTAGATTATGCGCGATTGCTTATGACAGGTGAACGTTCACTTGCATATTATCCCCGAACGGTCGATTTTTACCGCCGAACGGACACAATTGAGATCCTCACACCTATTTTCTGCTGGTAAGGGTGCCATGCTGGACAGCCATGAGATAGGTGAACGTTTATCAGATTTTCCAACATATTCACTTAACCACGAAGCGAAAAAGCCCCGCCGGGATCACTCCCAACGGGGCAGACGACATAGCGCTATGTTTGGGCGCACTTGCTGCTACAAGCAGACGCCGTCCTTCCAGATACTGATCTCGTGACAGCCACGGCGCTCGGCACTCGTGAGCTTACCGCTCGCCGTCTGTAGCACCAGCTGGTACAAATCGCGGGCGGCCTCGTCGAGCGTGCGCTCACCCGTGGCAATCACGCCGGCGTTAAAGTCCATCCAGTTGGCCTTGTGGTCGCACAGACGCTGATTGGTGAACACCTTGAGCGTAGGCGCCGGCGCGCCAAACGGCGTGCCGCGTCCAGTCGAGAACAGAATCACGTGGCAGCCAGCAGCCGTCAACGCCGTGGTGGATACCATGTCGTTGCCCGGGCCGCACAGCATGTTCAGGCCATGCTTGGTGACCTGACCGGCATACGGCAGCACGTCGACGATGGGTGCAGAGCCACCCTTCTGCACGCAGCCGCAACTCTTGTCCTCGAGCGTGGTAATACCGCCGTCCTTGTTACCGGGACTCGGGTTCTCGTAGACCACCTCGCCATGGCTAATAAAGTAGTCCTTAAAGCCATTGAGCATGTCGGAGGCAGCGTTAAAGACCTGCTCGTTCTCGCAACGGTCAAGCAGGATGCTCTCCGCGCCAAACATCTCGGGCACCTCGGTAAGCACCGACGTGCCGCCGCGGGCGACGACCATATCGCTCACGCGACCGATCGTGGGGTTGGCGGTAATGCCCGAAAGGCCGTCAGAGCCGCCACACTTAAGACCAATGACCAGCTCGGAGGCCGGAATGGGCTCACGCTTTACTTGCTTGGCCAGGTCAGCCAGCTCGGACAGAATCTTGTGCCCCTCGATCTGCTCGTCGGCGACGTCCTGGCAGGTGAGGAAGCGGACGCGCTCGTGGTCGAAGTCACCGAGCTCGTCGAGCACCTGCTGATGCGTGCAGTTCTCGCAACCGAGCGACAGGAATAGCACGCCGGCCGCATTAGGATGACGCGAGAGCGCCACCAGCAGACGACGCGTCTGGGCATGGTCGGCGCCGGTCTGCGAGCAGCCAAAGGGATGCGGGAAGTAGTAAACACCCTCCAGCGAGCCATCGACCAGATCCTGGGCCTGCTCACACATGGCACGGGCGACTTCGTTGACACAGCCGACCGTGGGGATGATCCATAGCTCATTACGCGTCGCGGCACGACCGTCGGCGCGGCGGAACCCCATAAAGGTCTCGGGCTCAACGGGATCCACGACCGGATGTGTGGGGTTGTAGGTATACTCGACCTCGCCCGAAAGGTTGGTCTTCACATTGTGCGTGTGGAGCCACTGACCGGGCTGGACATCGCCCGTCACGTGTCCGATGGGCAAGCCGTACTTGATGACGTCCTCCCCTGCGGCAATCGAGCGCACGGCCATCTTATGACCCTGCGGAATATCCTCCGCGGCCACGACCTCGCCCACCCCGGGAACCGCGACGGCGGTGCCCTTGGCAAGCGGCGACAGCGCGACAATCACGTTATCGGCCGGATTAATCTGGATAGTGTTCATTGCAAATGGTCCTAACCCTACAGGTTGAGCAGAAGTCGAGGCGCGGGCACGCCGTCCCGCACCCGCGTCCGCGCCGGAAATTTACGCCTGAGCGTTGGCGAAGGCCTGCTTGGCGCCCTCGGCACGCACGACGGCGAGCGCGCTGACGACAAACTCCTCAAGACCTGCGATCTGCGTAAGGTCCTCGCCCCACATTTGCTCGTTGGTGAGCACATCGTGCACCAGCTGGGCATCGTCGGTGCCGGCATGGGCGGCGTAGAAGTCGAGCACGAAGGCGTCGTCCTGAGCGGTGTACTCGGTGCCGTCGGAGCGACGCAGGTGCAGGCCGTCGCCCTCGCGGGACACGAGCTCCTGCGTGTAGAAGGAGATGAGCGTAGCGAGGCTCGTCGCCAGACACTTGGGCAGGTTGCCGGTCTCGGCAACGTAGTCCTTGAGCGTGGGCAGGTCACGAGCACGCCACTTAGCCGTGGAGTTGAGGCAGATGGAGAGCAGCGCATGATCAATAAACGGGTTGTCGAAGCGGTTTTCGACGGCGGCGGCAAAGGCCTTGCAGTCCTCGACATCCAAGTCGGCGGCAAGCGTCGGAATGACCTCGTCGTAGAGCATGGTGTTCATGAAGCCGCGAACGATCTCGTCATGCATGCAGTCGCGCACGATATCAAAGCCGGCAACCCAAGAGCCCGGAACAAAGGCGGTATGGGCACCGTTGAGGATGCGGACCTTGCGCTTTTTGTACGGGGTGACGTCGGGAGTCACAAAGACACCCGGAAGACCAGCCTTCACAAAGGGAAGCTTCTCGGCAAGCGACTCGTCGCCCTGGATGCCCCACATCTGGAAGGGCTCGCGCACGGCCAGGAAGGGATCCTCGTAGCCCAGACGCTCAGCCACCGCGGCGGCCTCGGATGCGTCGCGGATACGGCCCGGCACGATGGTGTCGACGAGCGTGGTGCAGACGGTGCAGTCGTTGGCCATCCACTGCGCAAACTCGTCCTCCCAGCCCCAGTCGCTCACATACTGGTTCATGATGCGCAGCAACTCCTCGCCGTTGTGATCGATGAGCTCGCAGGCGAGGACGATGACGCCCGGCTTACCGGCAGCCCAGCGGGTGTGGAGCACCTGGGCAAGCTTGGCGGGGAAGCTCGCAGGTGGCATGTCGTCGGCCTTGCAGGACGGGTCATAGGCGATACCGGCCTCGGTGGTGTTGGAGACGATGATCTCTAGGTCGTCGGAGACGGCGACCTCCATCATGGCGCGGTAGTCGTCCTCACGATACGGGTTAAGGCAGCGGCTGCAGGCGCTGATCACGCGGGACTCGTCAACCGTGTTGCCGTTCTCCTTGCCGCGCACCAGCACGGTGTACAGGTCGTCCTGGGCATTGATACCGTCGGCAAAGCCAAAGGCACCGTTGATGGGCTGCACCATGACGACCTTGCCGTTCCAGCCGGTGGCCTCGTTGCCCATGTCAAAGAAACGGTCGACGAAGGCGCGCAGGAAATTGCCCTCGCCAAACTGCAGAACCTTCTCGGGAGCATCCTTGGGCAGCAAATAGCCCTTGTAGCCGATCTTCTCGAGCGCATCGTAGCTGATGTTCTCCATCTATGTGTCTCCTTAGATGTTTGTTAGCGTGCAAGCAAAACGGGGCTCCGCGTTTGGCAACGGCGCCCAGGGTTCGATGTGATTCGATGCGGGCTTAGGCCTCGTCGGTGTCCAGGTCAAAGCCAAAGTAGCGGACCGCATTGTTGTAGCTGATGTCGCGCACGATACTGCCCAGCAGCTCCATGTCGGCCGGGTACTTGCCCTGCTCGACCCACTCGCCGATCACGCTGCACAGCACGCGACGGAAGTACTCGTGGCGCGGATAGGACAGGAAAGAGCGGGAGTCGGTAAGCATGCCCACAAAGTTGCCCAGGACGCCCTCGTTAGCCAGAGCCGTGAGTTGCTCGCGCATGCCGACCTCGTTGTCGTTGAACCACCAGGCGGAGCCGTTCTGGATCTTACCGGCGGTCGGAGCCTCCTGGAAGCAGCCCATGACGGTATCGATCATGGTGTTATCGATGGGGTTCAGGCTGTACAGAATGGTCTTGGGCAGGCCGCAGGTCTCCTGAATGGAGTTGAGGAAATCGGCAAGCTGGTCGGACGGCGTGTAGTTGGAGATGCAATCGTAGCCGGTATCGGGACCGAGCTTGGCAAACATGGCGCGGTTGTTGTCGCGCTTGCAGCCAAAGTGCAGCTGCATGGCCCAGCCCAGACGGACATACTCGCCGGCAACGAACTGCATAAAGGCAGTCTTGTACTTGAGGACCTCTTCCTCGGTAAGCGGCTCGGCAGCCAGACCCTTGGCAAAGATAGCCTCGATCTCGTCGGCGGTAGCCGGGACGTACATAACGTAGTCGAGTGCGTGGTCGGAGGCGCGGCAGCCCAGCTCGTGAGCAACGTCGTAGCGCTTGGAAATGGCAGCCTTCATGCCCTCAAAGTCGCTGACCTCGACGCCGGCAACCTCGGAAAGGTGCTTGCAGTAGTCGGCAAACTCCTGGCCGCGCTCGATGCGCAAAGCGGCATCGGGGCGCATGGCGGGAACGACCTGAACGTCAAAGCTGTCGTCGGCGGCAATCTTCTTGTGCCACTCAAAGCTGTCGGCGGGGTCGTCGGTAGTGCAGATCATGCGGACGTTGGACTGCTTGATCAGGTTGCGGCAGGTGAAACTGGCCTCGGCGAGCTTGGCGTTGGCAAGGTCCCAGACCTCCTGGGCAGTCTTGCCGTTGAGGACGCCCTCGTAGCCAAAGTAGCGCTTAAGCTCCAGGTGGCTCCACTCAAAGACGGGGTTGCCAACGCAGCGACCCAGGGTCTCGGCCCACTTTTGGAACTTCTCGCGAGCAGGGGCGTCGCCAGTGATAAAACGCTCGTCGACGCCGTTGGCACGCATCAGGCGCCACTTGTAGTGGTCGCCGCCCAGCCAAACCTCGGTGATGTTCTCGAAACGCTTGTCCTCCCAAATCTCCTTAGGAGAAATGTGGCAGTGATAGTCGACGATGGGCATGCCCTCGGCAAAGTTGTGGAACAGCTCCTCGCCGGTCTTGGTGCTCAGCAGGAAATCCTGATCGTCCATGAAGTTTTTCATCAAACAACCCCTTTGTTTGCGGAGCGGGCGCACAATACGCTCGTCATCCTCTAGGTGAACGTTCACCATACTAATCCATTACGACTCAAAAGGTGAACGTTCACCTAACAACCATGGGGTGAACGGTAGGTTTTGCCCGTTCAACGGTTGCCGGAGCTGTGACTTGCATGCATTGCGGACCGGTTGGCGTCCCCGAACACCGAACTTGAGCGCTTTTGCTCAGGTGGGTCATGTCCCGACGTACATTTTTGGGAGTATTCAGCATTGGAGCGCGCCGTGCGCCATCCTCAGCGTCCTATTTGGAACGCAGATAGCGCCCGATCGGCATAAAAAGTGCCCCCGATGGCAAATTACGCCATCGGGGGCACTTAAAACAGTCGTTCTGCACCTCATTCAGGGCATGCCAATGCTGAATACTCCCAAAAATGCACGTCGCAAGAGGGGGTACCTGCTCAATCGGCTAAATACCCGCAAGTTCGCAGTAGCGGTCGACATTGCTGGCAAATACCATCTCGACGGCACCCTTCTGGACGGGCACCGTCGGGGTCCTTCCCCACAGCAGATAATCGCCCAGCGTCTTAGCGCCGCGATACGCCAGGCTCGTCGGGTCCTTATAGACAATATTGGTAAAGATACCGCGGCGCAAGGCCAGAGCACTTTCGGGAAACAGGTCGTTGCCGATCACCATGACCTGACCGGCCTTGCCGGTCGAGACGAGCGCGTCGGCAACCACTTCGGAACCAACGGCAAAAACGCTACAGATAAGTTCGGGGGCGTCCGGCGCACTCAAGCGCTTTTCGAGCTCATGCTCGAGTTGTTTGACTTGCGCATGGGCACCTGCAAGATCCTCAACCTGCCATGGAATATCACGTTCGCGCAGGTAATTGTGGAAGGCGCGGGCGGTTAGATAGTGCGAATCGGTATATGGGTCGCCTGTCAAAAGGAGCACGCGGGCGTCGGCCCCAGAAGCATGGACCAGGTTTGCCGCCTGCTCGGCCATAAGGCTGCCTGCCGTCGAATAATCGGCCAAGCTCGCACCCAAACGATTCAAATGCGGACGGTCGCCGTCGACAAGCTCAATCGTCACGCCCGCCTCGGCGATCTGCCCCAAAAGCTCAGTCGCACGATCGTCGCCCGGCGCATAGGCGAGCAAGCCATCAATCTTCTCGCCCACCTGCAGACGCTCGTCGATTTGCTCGAGTGCATCAGCGTAGCCGCCCACGCCAAATTCAACGCGCTCAACCGTAATGCCCCGGTCGATGACCTCCTGTTCAAAGCGATTGCAGCCTTCCCACAGGTAACGGAAAAAGTACGCTCCCTCGCGCGATGCGCGGGGCAGGCAAAACACCAGATTGATATCCTTGCGGCGCAGGCTTGAGGCACTTGTGTTGCGGTGATAGCCCATGGCCTCGGCCTTAGCGTTCACCTTGGCGCGCACGGATTCGCTCACGCCGGCCTTTCCCGTCAGAGCCTTGTGCACGGTATTGATGGAAACGCCAAGCTCGGCGGCTATGTCCTTCATGGTTACGCGAGCGCTCATGCGGTTACTCCGTTATAGATAAGTTGCCAATTAATAGTCCAGTTAACGATACCCCAAAAATACTCTTCGACTCGCCGTGCTCTCCCTCAAATGCACAAAGCGCCCCGCGAACGGATGCCCGCGGAGCGCTTGGATGTCCGGACCTTATTTGATACCGCGACCCAAGTCTTCAGCGATTTTGTCTACGCCCTTAAGTGCAGCGCACGTCTTTTTGTTGGAGCAATGCCCCGTGCAAGCGCCGCCCTGAGCGCAGTCGGCGCAAGTGCCCTTGCGGTAGATGCGAACGCATACCGCGACAAACGCAATACCGATAACAGCCAGTACAACAATATCGATAGGTGCCATAGCAAGCCTCCTCTAGTTAACCATCACTTACTTTACCCCATTCTCCACCTACCAAAAAGGGACAGGTTTATTTTGGTCGGTTTTATCTGCGGAAACGCCACATCTCCCCCACCAAAAAGCCCGAGTGTCGCTGGGACACCCGGGCTCGTGGAAAGGGGTTAATCCCTATTCGGACTTAAGCGGAAACTGCGGCGGAAGCAGTGTTGGTCTCGTCCTCATCGGTCCATGCATGCTTGGGCATGGGACGGAAAATCTGGAAGAGCATCGCGACCAGCAGCACAATGGCCACAACCGTCCAAATACCAAACTGGCCAAGGACAAGCAGGTTGTAGAACTGGTTGATGAACAGGGCGATCACCCAAGCAAAGGCGCACTCGTAGCCGATGGCAATCGCGGTCCACTTGCCGGAGTCCATCTGGTTGCGGATGGTGCCAATGGCGGCAAAGCACGGTGCGCACAGCAGGTTGAACGCACCAAAGGCAACGCAAGCGCCCATAGTCGGGAACATGCCGGCGAACGCGGTCCACAGGCTCGGGTCGGTCTCGCCGGCGTCGGCAACGGAGAGCAGCGAACCGGCGGTGGCGACGACGTTCTCCTTGGCGACAAGGCCAGAGACAGTCAGCGCGGTGGCCTGCCAGGTGCTAAAGCCGAGCGGGGCGAAGATCCAGGCGACCAGGTTGCCCAGCATGGCAAGCACGGAGTAGTCCATGAACTCCTCGGGGATGCCCTCCATAGCAGGCAGGAAGCCAAACGTGCCGTTGTAGCTACCAAAGTTGGAGAGGAACCACACCACGACAGTGGACGCGAAGATGACCGTGCCGGCCTTCTTGATAAAGGCCCAGCAGCGCTCCCACACGTGCAGCGCCCAAGAGCGGATCGCCGGGAAGTGGTAGGCAGGAAGCTCCATAACGAACGGCGTCGGGCGGCCGGCGAAGAGCTTGGTCTTCTTGAGCATGAGGCCCGAGGCGATGACGGCAAAGACACCCAGGAAGTAGAAGAGCGGGCTGATCCACGCGGCGGTGGTGGAAGAATCGCCGATAATGGAACCCATGAGCAGGGCAATGATCGGCAGCTTAGCGCCACAGGGAATGAACGTGGTAGTCATGACCGTCATACGGCGGTCCTTCTCGTTCTCGATGGTCTTGGTGGCCATGACGCCGGGAACGCCGCAGCCCGAGGACACGAGCATAGGAATGAAGGACTTACCGGACAGGCCGAAGCGGCGGAACACGCGGTCCATGATGAAGGCGACGCGGGCCATATAGCCACAGTCCTCCAGGAAGGACAGCATCACAAAGAGCAGGAACATCTGCGGCACAAAGCCGAAGATGGCGCCCAGGCCGCCGACGATACCGTCACAGACCAGCGAATCGACCAGGCCACCGTCCTCGGTGCCACCCGCCACAAGTGCGTCGTGGACCATGGTGGTAATACCCGGAACATACGGGCCATACTGCGCAGGGTCGACCGAGTCGGCGTCGTCACCCGCGGCCTCGACAGCCTCATCGTATGCATCGCGGCCCTGACCGAGCACATACCAGCCGTCGGTACCGAAGAGCTGGTCGTTGGTGAAGTCGGTCACCGTGCCGCCCAGGGTGGAAACGGCGATGTAGTACACGCAGAACATGATGACCACGAAGATCGGCAGACCCAGGATACGGTTGGTAACCACGCGGTCGATCTTCTCGGAGGTGCTCATCTTGGCCGGGGCCTTGGTGAGGCACTCGTCGATGATGTGCGCGATCACGCCGTAGCGCTCACCGGTGATGATGGACTCAGCGTCATCGTCGCAGTCCTGCTCGCACTGGGCGACCAGCTGCTCCACGCGAGCGGCCTTCTCCTTGGTGAGGTTGATGAGCTTGCAGGCGTCCGCGTCGCGCTCGAACAGTTTGACGGCGTAGTAGCGACGCTTGTTAGCAGGAACGCTGGCTGGCAGGTTGTTCTCGATGTGGTCCAGAACGTCCTCGATGGAGGAATCAAACTTGTGCTCCGGCACCTGGCCCTTGGAAGCAGCAGACTTCTTTACCTGCTCGAAGAGCTCCTTGATGCCCTTGTTCTTAAGAGCGGAGATCATCATAACCGGGCAGCCGAGCTTCTTGGAAAGCTTGTCGGTGTCGATCTTGTCGCCGTTCTTCTCGACCAGGTCGGCCATGTTGAGGGCAACGACCACGGGCAGGCCGGTCTCGATGACCTGAAGTGCCAGGTACAGGTTGCGCTCCAAGTTGGTGGCATCGACGACTTGGACGACAACATCGGGCTCGCCGCTCATGAGGTAATCGCGCGAGCATTGCTCCTCGGGGCTGTAGGGGGAAAGCGAGTAGATGCCAGGGAGGTCCGTGATGGTAACGTTCTTGTCGCTTAGGAGCTTGGCCTCCTTTTTCTCAACCGTGACGCCGGGCCAGTTGCCAACGTAGCCGTTGGCGCCGGTGATCAGGTTGAAAAGCGTGGTCTTGCCGCAGTTGGGGTTACCCGCCAACGCGACATGGATCTGAGAATCCGCCATTCAATCCTTCTTCCTTGTGTGCCTGCGCTGCTTTCTCCGCGCAGGCTGGATAATGTACTTCAAAGATGCTGCATTAAGTTAGAAAAACCTAACTTTATCTGCAGAAATATGCGCCCCGAGTCCTTACTGGACCTCGACGACGGCGGCCTCCTCCTTGCGGATGGAAAGCTCGTAGCCGCGCACGTTGATCTCGACCGGATCACCGAGCGGTGCAACCTTCACGACCTTGAACGAAGTGCCCTTGATGAGCCCCAGGTCCATAAGGTGGCGGCGAAGCGCACCCTCACCGTGAAGCTTGACGATGGTGGAGCTCTCGCCCACCTTAACGTCACCCAACGTCTTCATCCTCTTGTCCCCCTTTCGGTTTTTATGAAATGCTGCAGACTAACCGACGGTCATGATGTGCATGGCAACCTTGGAATCGATACCAAAGCGTGCGCCCAGCACGGTGACGATAATATTGGCGCCACTCGAGCTCACCACGTGGATTTCGCTGCCCTCGACAAAGCCGAGGTCCTTGAGGTGGTGCTTCATATCCTCATTGCCCTTTACACGAGACACGCGCACGGTTTCGCCCGCTTTTACCATCGAAAGCGGCATTGCCGGCATCTGCGGTCCGCAAGACATGAGTGGCTCCTAACGTCAGTTCATCCTCAACATCGACGCGGTAAAAGTTAACCACGCCTATGTTCGCTTTAGTAAACTAACACGTGGTTAACTTTTTGGAAAGGGTCCCCATTCAGATTTCGAAAAAGTTTCCTATACGAAACAAAAGGGCACGGCAAAGGACCATCCTTTACCACGCCCTATCATGCTTAGAGTGAGAGATTTCTGATCGACGTAACGCAGGAAGCCTCGTCTACGCCCGAAACGCGGAAGATGATGTCCTCGCCGCACTCGCCGTAGAGAGCCATGAGTCCCATGACATCGCGGCCATTCGTGTGGCGATCGCCGATACTGACTGACACGTCGCAACGATGCTTGGCAATGATGTCATAGAGCAGCGCAACCGGGCGGGCATGTAATCCCAACGGATCTTTAATCGTCTTTGTAAACTCGACCATGTCCCCTCCCACGACATCGTACATTCGGCTGGCAAACCCAGCCATGTGGTAGTTATTGTAGCGTTAGATGCTTGTCGAGGACCCTTTCGGACACCCCGTGGACAAAAAGTGGCAAATATGAGTACTGTCACAAATTTAGTAGCAGCAGAATTGAGAGCAAATTGGCCGATTTGGCCGATTTTAATGTTTTGGAAGCCATCGAATCGCGTCTATAGGGGGTTAGATAAATTGATTTTGAGCCCATTTTCGCTCAGAACAGGCCGAAAAATATGACACCTCTTTTGCAACAGTACTCATATTTGGCATTTTTTGCCCACAGGGTCCAAAACCATGCTCCAAAACACAAAAGGAGGGGCCTCGTAAGGCCCCTCCTTAGGAAAGGGAATCGATTTATTCCACAGCCGTAGATTAATCCTAGCCGCTACTCCATCATGTCGAGGACGGAGGGGCGAAGCTCGTTCTCAGCAGCCTCGGGATCGGTTTCGCGCAGGCGGTTGATGTAGCGGTTGTACCACATCACGGCAAGGCCCAGGAAGACAACCACGCCGCCGACGTTGTAGACCAGCGTCAGCCACAGCGGCTGATCGAGCGGAATGGTGCCGCAGATAAGCACGAAGCAGAAGACCACAAGCAGGAATGCAGCAATGACCAGGCCAAAGGTGCGCGAACCCATGCGGAAGCCACGGGGAGCAGCGTCGAAGTTCTTGCGCAACATAAAGTAGGCAAGCAGGATCAGCAGCGGCGGGAGCAGAGCGGTGGCAGCCGTCATGTTGGTGACGATCATGAGCAGGTCGTCGAGGTTACCGGAGCCCAGGGCCGGGATGATCAGGATGGGGACGACGATGGCGAACTGCAGCCAGGCAGCGCGGGCGGGAATGCCGTGCTCGTTGAGCTCGACGATCTTGCTACCAAAGACACCCTTGGGGATCTCGGTGAAGAAAACCTTGATGGGAGCAGAGGTCCACATCATGAGGGAGCCCAGCGTGGCGGCGAGAAGGATCAAGCCGATGGCGCGCGTAGACACTTCCATGGGAATGCCAAAGTGGGCAAAGACAGCGCCGAATACGTCGAAGATACCGGTGGAGATGGCAACGCCGCCCTCGGGGATGAACAGGTTAACCAGCAGCGAAGCGCCTGCATACAGAAGGCCGATGGTCAGACCGGCGATAACGACGGTGCGCACGAAGGCCTTGACGCCACCCTTAAGGTCGTTAAGGAACACGCCGACAGACTCAGCGCCGCCAACGCCCTGGATGATCCAGGCAAGCGTACCGAAGAAGCCCCACGCAGTTGCGAAGTTGCTCATGTCGGGAGCCATGTTAGCGGGAGTAGGAGCCGTAGCGAACTCAACGCCGCCAAAGGCAGCAGCCAGGGACAGCAGGATGAACACGGCGGTCAGGCCGAGAGCCGCGGTCGAACCGAAGGAGGAAATGGAGCCGATCCACTTAGCGCCCTTGGTCGAAACCCACGTGGCGATAGCAAAGACAACGATCTCGATAATGGTGATCCACAGCTGCGAAAGCTCGGCGTTGGCACCAAAGAACACGTAGCTCGCGTAGATGATGACGTTGGGCAGGACGGACGCAAAGAAGAACAGGTTAACGAACCAGTAGCTAAATGCCGTCAGGAACGCCCAGCGACCACCCATCGAGGTCTTAACCCATGCGTACACGCCCGACTCGGAGTCCTTGTTAAGGCCGACGAACTCGGCGGTAACCAGGGTATAGGGGACAAAGTACAAAAGCGTGGCGAAGAAGAACGACGGCGCGGCTGCTAAGCCGATGGCCGCGTTGTTGTTGATGATGTTCTTGATACCGAACACGGCGGCGACCGTCATGCCCAGCAGAGCGAACGAACCAATCGTTCCTCGTTTTTCAGAGCTCATAAGCCCTCCCAATCATCTATTAAATGTCATCTAAACCCGTCCGAGCTGCAAGTGCAAACACGGACGGCGCACCTGCTAAGGGGAATGGGGAAAAGGGAGTCAACAAAGCCATCCCCCCTTAACGGCGCGAAGCAAACGTCCAGGCGGACGAATACTACTTGTTGGGGAAGGAATAACCTTCGACCGTCACGTGCAGTACCACGACGCGGGGATCCGCGGCATCGGCCACGACACGGTAGGCCTCGTCAATTTCGACGACGGCAACGCCGCCGGCGGGAATCGTCACGGTCTCCCCCGCCCCCTCAAAGCGCTCGCGATCATCGATATCGCTGTAAGCGCGGGTGCAGGTGAGGCCTGCCTTGGGGGCAACCTCGACGGTCAGGTCGCCGTCGAGCGGAGCGAGCACGGCATGGTAGCGACGGTGACCGACCAGGTCGGCGGTTGCGGCCTCGCGGGCATAGACCCACCAGTACACCAGCGAGTCGCCGATGGAGTACGCCACATCGTGCTGCAGTTCAGAAACGCCGTCGAGCGCCTGGCCGGTACGCATCCACTTCTTGACGGACTTCATCTGAGCGTCGAAATCGGCGCGCGAGTTAAAGACATGCATGGCTTATGCCTCCTTAATGGGTGCCAGCGCCTGAGCCAAATCGGCAGACGTCAGCGGTCGCAGGGACACCTCAAAGCTGAAGCTCTCAAAACGGGTGCGATAGGAATCGAGCACCTCGGAACCCCAAGAGTTCGAGCCAAGGCCGAGCAGCTGGTCGTTGATGTTAACCGTGACCGTGTCGCCCGGAACAAGGTCGTAGACGTGCTTGGCATTATCAATAGCCTCGCAGCTATAGGGCCATGCCGAGAACGAGAACGGGTTGGAAGCGGCGTCGGCCGGACGAGTCACCAGCACGCCATCACCGTGGCTAGAGCGCAGGGCAACCCAGCGGGTACCCTCGCGGTTGGCACAGTCCTGAGGCATAACGTAGGGCGTGAACATGTCGTCGACCGTAGTGCGGTAATGACCGACCGGGTTGGCACGCAGCGAGTCCGGATAGTTCTCGCCCGGGCCGTGGCCATACCACTCGACGGCACGATCGCAACCGGGAACCTCAAAGGAGATGCCGATGCGCGGGATAATGTCCGAATAGTCGCCGTAGGGCTCGCCGGAAACCTTGAGGTCGACGCGACCGCTCGGAAGCACGGCGTAGACAAGCTCGACGCACATGCCGAACGCGCGGACGGGAGGAGCAATACGTTGGCTCACGGTAACGACGACCGCATTGCCGTCCTGCTTCCAAAAAACCTTGCGGGTGGACGTCTGCATTACATCAATGAAGTTGTCCTTCCACAGGGAGTCGTACTCCTGGGCGTGGTTGTCGACGAGCGGATGCCAAAAACCAACCTGGGGACCAGAGGCCATGACGTCACGGCCGGATGCCTTCCACTCGCTCACGGTGCCGTTTACCTTGCTGAAGGTCAGCTCGCCGTTGAGGGAGTGAATGCGAATCTCCTGCTCGGTCTCCTCGACCGTAAGCTCAGGACGAGTGGGAGCCGCAATGGCCGGCGCCGGATGGTTTGCGATGGCAAACTGGTTTGCGCCCAGTTGGAACATCGGCTCGCACCAGACGTGAGCGGCCATGGTGTAGGCGCGCACAGTCAGCAGGGTCTCGCCTACCGCGGCCTCGTGAATCACCAGCGGAAGCTGGACGGACTCACCGGGGGCAACCGCACCGGGCATGAGCGTCTTGCGGCAGACCACGTCGCCGTCCACCAGGGTCTCCGCCGACAGGCAAACATCCTCGAGGGTGGTAAACCAGCGCTTGTTGGTGACAGTCAGCTCGCCCGCCTCGGCGTCATAAGCCATGCGAACCGGGCAGATGACCTGGCCGTACTCGGTAAGGCCCGGGCTCGGCTGCTGCCAGGGGAACACCATGCCATCGATGCAGAAGTTGCTGTTGTTGGGGTAATCGCCGTTGTCGCCGCCATACATATCGTAGGCAATGCCGTCCTCGGTCACAGCAGCCAGACCGTGGTCGCACCATTCCCAGATAAACTGGCCTTGGATGCAATCCCAGCGATCGAAGACCTCCTGATACTCGGACAGGCCTCCGGGGCCGTTGCCCATGGAGTGACCGTACTCGCAATTGATGCGCGGCTTGGGGAACGGATGCTCACCAAAGTCGTTCATCTGCGACACACGGGAGTACATCGTGGAAATGACGTCGACGGTATCGGCGTTGCGGTCCTCCTCGTAGTGGACCGGACGACCATCGAGCTCGTGAGCCTTGGCGTACATCGCGCGGATGTTGCAGCCATAGCCGCTCTCGTTGCCCAGCGACCACATGATGATGCACGCGTGGTTGCGCTCCTGCATCACCAGGCGCTCAATACGGTCGACGTAGGCCGGCTCCCATGCCGGGTCGTCGGTAACCAGGGCGATGTTGCCGATATTCTCGAAGCCGTGGCTCTCCATATCGGTCTCGGCGACCAGCATGATGCCATACTCATCACACAGCTCGTAGAAGCGCGGGTCATTGGCATAGTGAGAGGTGCGCACTGCGTTGATGTTGTGCTGCTTCATGAGCTCCAGGTCGCGGCGTATGCGATCGAGGCCCACGGCGCGGCCCTTGTGATCGTCGTGATCGTGGCGGTTGACGCCATGCATTTTAAAGTAAGTGCCGTTGAGGTAGATATGATTGCCCTCGACCGTCACCTCGGCAAGACCCTGGCGATGCGGGACGTACTCGCTCACCTTGTCGTCGTCGTAGACCTCAAACGTAAGATCGTAGAGGAAGGGGTCCTCGGGATTCCAGAAGTGGGCATCGGTCACGCTGCACTCGGCATGGCTGTCGACGCACTCACCCGTAGCCACCACGTTCTCGCCATCGCTGAGCGTAAACACAACGCGGGAAGCGCCCTCGGCAACCGTATCGAGCGTGATCAGAGCGGCATCGCCCTCGCGGTGCGTGCGGAACCTAAAGTCGACCAGGTGCGCGGCGGGACGCTGCATAAGGTACACATCGCGGAAGATGCCCGAGGCCCACCACATGTCCTGATCCTCGATGTAGCTGCCATCGCTGTACTGCAGGACCTTGACCGCAAACAGGTTGTCGCCCTCGACGAGCGCGTCGGTCACGTCGAACTCGGCAGACAGGCGCGAACCCTTGGTCATGCCGATATACTGACCGTTGACGTACAGCTCGCCATAGCTCTCGATGCCGTCGAAGCGAATGATCTCGCGAGCGCCGGCAGGAACGGCGGGAAGGTTGACGATGCGCTGGTAGACGCCCGTGGGGTCGTCGGAGGGAACGAACGGCTGATCAACCGGGAACGGGAAACCCTCGTCGGTGTAGGCAAGGTTGCCATAGCCGTCCACCTGCCACAGGTGCGGAACCTCCACGTGATCCCACTCGGGCTTGTACGTGGAGAGTTCCTCGTTGGAGACGGCAGCGGGGCCCTCAAAGAGGCGGAACTGCCACGAGCCGGACAGCTGGACAAACCCGCGCGACAGCTCGCGGCTGTACGTTGCAGCGAGATCGGCGGTCTCGTAACCCATAAAGTACGCATGGGGTGCCAGGCGGTTCCTGTGGGTGAGCGCTTGGTTTTCCCAATCGTTAATGGCGTCCATGGTGATGCTCCTTCATCATCGTAGTGATTCTTGTGCAACCGGTTGTCCTTATCTTACGGGCGATGCAAAATACTGTGCAACCGGTTGTCCGCTGAACGGTCGATTTGGCCGGGTTAACGGTGCAACCGGTTGTACAATCGCAACACTTATGTCACCCTGAGTATCGAAACTCAGCACAAGACATCGTTCTTAAGCTCGTAGGCAACCTCCACGCCCGCTGATATCTCACCCACACGAGACGTATTCGATTTCGGCTTGGTTGCAAAACGACACCGGTCACCGGATATCATGAACGCTGTTCAGGCGCACTATAGTAAGCTGTATCCGCACTAGCCCGTATCAGTGACAACATCGACCGCATTTTCCAGGAGACGCCATGACACAACCAGTTCGCACCGCACCTACGCTTGCCGAGGTTGCCGCAGCTGCCGGCGTGTCGCGCTCCACGGCATCGCGCGCCCTCAACGATTCGCCCCGCATTAGCGAGGAAACCAAAAAGCGCGTCCGCGCGGCGGCCAAGGAAGTCAATTTTGTCCCCAACGCTCGTGGCCGAGCGCTCGCTGTCGGGCGCACGGAAATCATCGCCGTGCTCGTGACCGCGCCTCTGAGTGAACTCTTCAGCGACCCCACCTATAGCGAGTTTTTGAGCGGCATTACCGAGGAACTGTCGGAGTCGTCCTATCTGCCCGTTATCTTGCAGGCGTCTTCTACGCATGAGCGCAACCGCGCACGCGAGCACTTTGAGCGCCGCTCGTTCGACGCCGTGATCGACGTCTCTCCCTACAAAGGCAGCGAGCTGCTCGAGGTGCTGCGCGAGCTGGGCGTACCCACCGTGTTGTGCGGCCAGCTCGAGGGCCACCCCTATCGCGATGTGTTCTCGACGGTCTACTCTGACGACGAAGAGGGCGGACGCTTTGCGGCACTCGCCATGAAGGGGCGCGGCCGCAAAGATATCGTCGCCGTGTTGGGACCGCAAGACAACCCCGCTGTTGTCGACCGCCTGCGCGGCTACCGCGCCGTCTTGGGCGAAGACCTCCCAGACGCAAACGTTATCTATACCGGCTGGAACAGCGGAGACGGCTATCAGGCCATGCACCTGATTCTCGCGCGCAAGATTGCTTTCGATGGCGTGCTCTGCGGATCGGACCGTATCGCGGCTGGCGTCATCACCGCACTCAACGAGGCAGGCCTATCCGTTCCTGCGGACGTTTCTGTCGTCGGCTTCGACGATCACGAGATTGCGACGCGCTGCGTCCCCGCGCTCACGACCGTCCGCCAGTCCCTGCGCGAAGAAGGCCACATGGCCGCCAACATTGCGCTCGACATGATCAAGGGTGCCGAGCCTACCACCTCCGTGATGCACATGCAGCTGATCCAGAGAGACTCGCTATAAGAAACTGGGGCAGGCTTTCTGCCAGACAGTTGTTGCGGAAAGCCTGCCCCGTTTTGAGCGCTCATTCTGGGGCACAGTTTCCGTTAGACAGCTCAACCGGAAACTGTGCCCCATTATTTTGCCGAATTCTGGGTCGCGCTTTCCCAGAGGACCCCCCTTGGGAAAGCGCGACCCGTTCTGGACGCAAATTCCGGGTTGTAGTTTCCCGGCGCACGACGGCAAGCCTCCAAACCATGACGTCACGACATAAAAAACGAGGGAAGGCACGTGTCCTTCCCTCGTTACAGGCAATATGTAGCCGCTTCCCTACATCAGGCGCAGACTGACGTCCTTGAGCTGGGCGCCGCTAACGGCACTCGGAGCGCCCGACATAAGGTCGGAGCCGCTGGCCGTCTTAGGGAACGCCATGACGTCGCGGATGGAGTCGGAACCGGTGAGCAGCATGCACACGCGGTCCAGGCCCAGAGCGAAACCGCCCATCGGGGGCGCACCAAACTTGAGGGCCTCCATGAGGAAGCCAAACTGAGACTCGGCGCGCTCCTCGGTAAAGCCCAGGAGCTTGAGCATGGACATCTGCATCTCGGCGTTGTGGATACGCATACCGCCACCGCCGGCCTCAAAGCCGTCCATGACAAAGTCGTAGGTGCACGAACCGGCCGCCAGCGGATCGGCCTCGATCTTGGCGATGTCGGTCTCGGTCGGCAGGGTAAAGGGCTGATGCTCGGCAGCATAGGCCTTGCGGTCCTCGTCCCAATGGAACAGCGGGAAATTGACGACCCACAGGAAGTCGTGGCCCTCGCGCTTGATCTCGAGTGCGTTGGCCATGTGCGAACGCATGCCGCCCAGGATCTCGTCGGAGAGCAGGCGCGGGCCGGCGGCGAACATCACAAGGTCGCCGGGCTCGACGTCCATGCGCTCGCGCAGAGCGGCCATCTCCTCGTCCGAGAAGAACTTGACGATGGGGCTGTTGATGGAGCCGTCCTCGCGGAAGGCGATCCATGCCAGGCCCTTGGCGCCAAACGTGGAGGCCACGCCGGCGAGCTTATCGATCTTGGCACGTGCCCAGGCACCGGCGCCCTTGGCGTTGATGGCCTTGACGACGGAGCCCTCCTCGTTTGCGGCAGTCGCAAAGACCTTGAACTTGGAGTGGGCAAAGATGTCGGTCAGGTCGACCAGGTGCATGCCATAGCGGGTATCGGGCTTGTCGGAGCCATAGGTGTCCATGGCATCCCAGTAGTTCATACGACGCAGCGGCGTGGGCATCTCGACACCCATGCGGCCGAAGGCATCGGCAAGAACCTCTTCGAGCGCGCTCATGACATCGTTCTGGTCCACGAAGGACATCTCGATATCGACCTGGGTGAACTCGGGCTGACGGTCGGCACGCAGGTCCTCGTCGCGGAAGCACTTGGCAACCTGGTAGTAGCGCTCAACGCCACCAACCATGAGCAGCTGCTTCAGAAGCTGCGGGGACTGCGGCAGGGCGTAGAAGTTGCCCGGCTGGATGCGGCTGGGAACGATGAAGTCGCGGGCGCCCTCGGGCGTGGACTTAAACAGGGAGGGCGTCTCGACCTCCATGAACTCACGGTTGTGCAGTGCCTCGCGAATGGCAAAGGTAAAGTCGGAGCGCAGCTTGAGGTTGGCCATCATCTCGGGACGGCGGAGATCCAGATAGCGATAGCGCAGACGGGTGTCCTCGCTGGTCTCGATGCCGTCCTCGATCTGGAACGGCGGGGTGACGGACGTGTTGAGCACCTCGGCGTGGTCGGTCAGGACCTCGATCTCGCCGGTCGCGAGCTTGGTGTTGGTGGTCTCCTCGCCACGGGCGCGCACGACGCCGTGGATCTTGATGGGCCACTCGGGACGCATGGTCTCGGCGATCTTAAAGGCATCGCCATCGGAGTGCTCGGGGTCGAAGGTGAGCTGCGTGATGCCCTCGCGGTCGCGAAGGTCGCAGAAGATAAGGCCGCCGTGGTCGCGGCGACGGCTCACCCAACCGGTGAGGGTGACCTCTTCGCCCACGTTCTCGAAGCGAAGCTCGCCGCAGGTACGGGTGTGCATGGAATGCTCATCGATGGGACGGGTCTGGCTCATACCAGTGATCCTCCTTTATGGATCTGTGCCGCCCCGTGTCGTTCCGGGCGGCGTCGTACAGATTTGCCCAGCCTGCGTAAACCGCGCAGCCGGACATGGCGTTCTATCTTATCGCACCCACGTCGATGTACCGCGAAAAAGTAACTCTTGCCCAAAGACTTGACGGAGACGAAACAATTGACGCACCGCGGCCGTCGCCCAGGCGCGCCGCGTGCGACAATGTGCCCCAATACAACTGCACTCGGAAAGGCCCACCATGACTGCACGCCTCATCGTTATGGATATCGACTCCACGCTCATCAACCAGGAGGTCATCGACCTGTTGGGCGAGGAGGCCGGCGTAGGCGAGCAAGTGGCGAAGATCACCGAGCGCGCCATGCGCGGCGAGCTCGACTTTAAGCAGGCGCTCGAGGAACGCGTGGGGCTGCTTGCCGGCTTGGACGAGAGTGTGTTCGAGCGCACCTTTGAGCGCGTGACGTTTACCCCCGGCGCGTTAGAGCTTGTGCGCTCGGCACACAGCAAGGGCTGGAAGGTCGGCGTGGTAAGCGGCGGCTTCCACGAGGTCGCTGACAAGATCGTAACCGCCGCGGGCATCGATTTTTGCCTGGCCAACCGCCTGGAAGTCATGGACGGCAAGCTCACCGGTAAGTTGGCTGCCAACATTGTGACCAAAGAGTCCAAGCTCATCCAGCTGCTGGACTGGGCAGTTGAGTGCGGTGTCGACATGGCCCATACCGTCGCGATCGGCGACGGCGCCAACGACATCCCCATGATTCAGGCTGCGGGCACGGGCATCGCGTTTTGCGCCAAGCCCAAGACGCGCGAAGCCGCCCCGTTTGCCATCGACGAGCGCAACCTGATGCTCGCCATGGACATCATCCTGCGTGACTAGCCGATCCGTCTAACAATTGAATCAGTCTGTCCTATAGTTTCCGAACAATTTTGTCTTAGTGTTCGGAAACTTGCCCTTGAGTGCTAGACTTTGCACCGTCGAAGGGAACATATATGGATAAGCGAGATCTTGAGCAATTGCTGAGCGATGTTGCCGACGGAGCAGTCGCCCCGGCAGTCGCCCTCACGCGCATCCAGACGGCGCCGACCGCCGATCTGGGTTTTGCGCAGCTCGATCTTTCGCGCGGGGTGCGCCAGGGAGCCGGCGAGGTTGTCTACGGCGCCGGCAAAACCGCCGAGCAAATTGCCGCCATTATCGAAGCGCTGCGCGATGCCGGCCAGGAGCGCATCCTGGTCACGCGCCTGGATGCCGAAAAGGCAGCCCGCACCTCGGAGCTCCTCGGCAACGGCATCGACCTGGGATATGTCCCGGACGCGCAGCTCGCCCTCGTGGGCGGCAAGCCCTCCCCTACCGGCAACGGACGCATCGTCGTCGCCTGCGCCGGCACGAGCGACCTGCCCGTCGCCGAGGAAGCCGCGTTGACGGCCGAGTTCTATGGCAACGAGGTCGACCGCCTCTACGACGTAGGCGTCGCCGGCCTGCACCGCCTACTCGCGCATGCCGAGGAACTTGCCCAGGCACAGGTGGTCATCGCCATCGCCGGCATGGAGGGCGCGTTGGCGAGCGTTATCGGCGGCCTGGTGAGCTGTCCGGTCATCGCCGTTCCCACCAGCGTGGGCTACGGCGCAAGTTTTGGTGGCGTAGCCGCACTGCTCGCCATGCTCAACTCCTGTGCCAGCGGCGTATCGGTCGTCAATATCGACAACGGCTTTGGCGCCGCTTACCAGGCAAGTCTTATCAATCATCTGAGCGCCGGCACACCCCGCGCCCGCTAAGGAGCATTCCATGTCCAATCATCAGCACACGCTTATCATCGACGGCACCTCGGGCATCAGCGGCGATATGACCGTCGCGGCCCTGCTCGACCTGGGCGCCAGCGAGGAGCACCTGCGCGAACAGCTCGCCACGCTGCCGGTCGACGGCTTTTCGATCTCCGTGACGCGCGTAAACAAGCATGGCATCGACGCCTGCGATTTCGACGTCCAGCTTGCAGAGGAGCTCGAGAACCACGATCACGATATGGCCTGGCTCTACGGCAACGAAGCAGCTGCCGAGCACACGCATGAGCACCACCATCATGACCATGGTGAGCACGCGCATGACCATGACCACGAGGGCCATCATCACGCCCACCACCATCACCATCGTTCTTTGGCGGACGTCACCGCCATCATCGATGGCTCGCAGCTAAGCGATGGCGCCAAGCGTCGCGCTCTCGCCATCTTTACCGCACTCGCTGCCGCCGAGGCCAAGGCTCACGGCAAAACGCCCGAGACCGTCCTGTTTCACGAGGTAGGCGCCGTCGACTCCATCGTCGACGTCTGCTCGGTCGCCATCTGCCTCGATGACCTTGGTATCGAGGATATTGTCGTCGAGTCGCTCTCCGAGGGCCACGGAACCATCCGCTGCGCCCACGGCCTCATGCCCATTCCCGTCCCCGCTGTCGTCAACCTGTGCCAGGCGAGCAATATCGCCCTCACGCCCGCACCGGTCGCCGGCGAGCTCGTGACGCCCACGGGCGCCGCCATCGTCACCGCGCTGCGTACGTCCGACCAACTGCCCTCACGCTACCGCATCGAAGCCGTCGGCTACGGCGCCGGCAAGCGCCCCTACGAGGGTTGCTCCGGCACGCTCCGTTGTCTGCTCGTTCACGTGGATGCATAGCCATGGATGCCCGCAAAGAAAAAAGCCGCGCTGCCATCGTTGCGGCGTTCTCCGAGCTGCTACGCGAAGTGGACTACGGCAAGATTACCGTCGGCGACATCATCGCGCGCGCTCACGTAGGCCGCGCGACATTCTACGGCCTCTTTAAGAGCAAAGACGACCTACTGTCCGAGCTCGTGAGCGACATCTGCACCCATGCCCTCGACGACGATGGCACACCGCTCGACGACCCACTCGTGCAGGTCGAGCATATCCTCAACAACCTCTGGGAGCGCCGCCAGGGCGTACGGGCACTGGTAGCCGGCGCCGGCTCACGCGTCTTCGCCGACTGCCTCCGCAAGACTATCATGTCGCGCGCAGCCGAAACCGTCCCCGCCGACCCCGCAGGCCCCGCCAGCACCATGGACCGCAGCTTCTTACTACACCACATAGCCTCAAGCTTCGTAGCAACCGTCCAATGGTGGGCCTGGCACAACTTCCAAGCAGACAAAGCCGACGTAGCCAAAGACTACCTCTCAGCCATAAAACCCCTCTTCAACTAAGTAAGCCCCTCATCCCAAAGTTCCGCCCTCATCTCAAAGCCCCGCCCCAACCCAAAGCACAATCCATCCCAAAGTATCGACTACAGCCCAACGCCCCTACCAGCAACAAGCCCCTCCCATCCAAATTCAGATATATATGTTGGGTTGCTTGTTCGAACACAGCCAAGAATGCCCAGGGCTCGGTAGGGGTTAACTTTCCAACGCACTCCGCAGGACGCAAAAAGGCTCGCCGCACGAAGTGCGCAGCGAGCCTTTTTGCATGTCCGAGGACGCGTTGGAAAGTTAACCCCTACCGAGCCCGGACCTTATAGAGCCGTCCTTTGACTAGAACATGCCCAAGAAACCATGCACAAACAGCGCGGCCACAATAGCACCGACAAACGGAGCGATGCCAGGAACAAGCAGGCCGTACTTCCAGTTGTTGTCAGCCTTGTTCTTGATCGGCAGCACCTGATAGGCCATGCGAGGACCAAGGTCACGAGCCTGGTTCATGGCGAAGCCGGTGATGCCGCCCATGCCCATGCCAACGGCCCAAACGATCAGGCCAACGCAGATGGCGAGCATCAGAACGTTCTCGCCAGCGCGGCTAGCAGCGGCAAGGATGGCGCTGATGAACACGAAGGTGCAGATGGCCTCGCAGAAGAAGTTGCGGGCATAGTTCGTGCCCTCGGTGGTGGGGTTGGTCGAGAAGATGTTGCGCTGGGCAATGGGGTCGACGACGCCCTCGGAAGCCTTGAACTCATCGGCATACATAAGCCAAGCGATTACGGCGCCCACAAAGCCGCCGAGCATATCGGCAATCATGAAGGGGATGCAGCTGCTCCACGGCACCAGACCGACGATGCACTGGGCAAGCACCATAGCCGGGTTCATGCACACGGCGCCGCCAAAGACAAACAGGCAGACCGAGATGCCAAAAGACCAGGTGGTGATGGCAAACATGTGGCCGGAGCCCTGATACTTGGTGCCCTTGAGCACGGTATCGCAGTGCACGCCCACGCCAAAGATGATCATGAGGGCCGTTGCGCCGAATTCGCAGAGGAGTTTGGTAAGCATAAAACCTTATCTTTCTTGTCGGTTATAAACGATTCGTTTAGGCCGCGTACTAGTGCTGCGCGACGACAACGCCCAGGCCATCGGGAATGACGGCCACCTTGGCATCGACACCCTTCATCTCAAAGGCGAGCTTGAGCGCCTCATCGAGAGTGTTGACCGGCGTCATGTGCATATCCTTGATCATCTGGTGATCGCACAGGTCGGTGACCATGATCACAGGGTGATGCGCCAGGATGCGGGCAAAGATCTGGCTCGTCCACTGGTCGGGCAGGGTCTCGTCCTTAGGACGGTCGATGCAGGCGCGCTCAAACTCCGCCGGATCGTTGTCGGCGATGTTGTGATAGAAGCCCTCGCCACCGTGGCCGTCGGCACAACCGGCGACGTCGATGATCACGCCGCCCTCGGGAAGCGTAGCCTCGGCAGAGCACATGCCCTTCACGGCCTGATAGATGTTCTGGTCGAGCGGGTAGCCGCCGTTGGTGGTGATGGCAATCTCGCACTCGACGGGCTCAACGCCGGCAAGGCTCTTCACGAACTCGCAGCCAGCCTCGTGCGCCTTGTGGATGTCGCCGGCAAAGGAGCCGATGACCTCGTGCTTGCCGTTGAGCACCACGTTAAGCACAAAGGCAAGGTGAGCCATCTCGGCGGCAGCAAACATGTCCTCGCTCACGTGGTTGTGGCACAGGTTGCCGGCACGCGAATGGGAATCGTTCACAAACTGACCGTTGTGGTTGTACATGATGGTCTTGTAGCTGGCGATGCCAGGCAGGACGGACTTGCGGCTACCAGAGAAACCGGCAAAGAAGTGCGGCTCAATAAAGCCCTCGGCAAGCAGCAGATCGCAATCGGCGGCAATCTTGTTGATGATGCACTCGCCACCAGAAGGCAGGGTGCCAATCTTTTTCATCATGCTGTCGTCAGTCGCGACGTGCATAACGATTTCCTCGTTGGCAACAATCTCCTCGCCATACTTATTGACGAGTTCCTCGTGCGTCGACGGACGGTGCATACCCGTAGCAACCAAAATACGCACTCGAGCCTCGGGCGCAGCGGAATGGATGTGATGCAGCAGAATAGGCATCGTCACACGCGAGGGAACGGGGCGCGTATGATCGGAGCTAATAATGACGATATCCTTCTTGCCAGCACAAAGCTCCTCGAGCGAAGGCGAACCATAAGGGTTGGCAAGCGACTCCTCTACCAGCTCTTCCTGCGATTTCGTGGTCTTAAACTCGTTTTGATGACCTTCCATCACACCCGCGAAGTTCTTATCCTCGAGCTCCAGGTGCAACGTCTTGTGGTCAAACGGCAGTTCACATTCAAACAATGACGAGCGCCCTCTTCCTTTTCAACTGACACACTAGATAAACCGTTGGAAGGATACGCCGCTCACCGAAAAACACCACCGTCCACCGACTCATTAACACAACGTTCATATTTGACCCACAACAAAACGGCCACGACCCCGCTTGGGACCGCGGCCGCTACAGTCGTAAGGCGAAAAGCGCACAATTCTTCTCCTCAGCTTTAATCCCCGAAGACCGAGGACGAAGGGACCCGATGGGTTTCCCTCTGAATGCATTCCGCACTGATATCTTCTGTATTGAAGACGTCGATGGTGCACCCGTATACCATTGACGTCGACACCATCAGATGCGGACCGCGCGGTGACCCCACATTCCGCTGGCGCCCACGG
>NZ_JADPCJ010000040.1 GCF_015670795.1 Collinsella aerofaciens
ACCCCGGAGGAGTTCCGGAGACAGTCCCTTGCGGCGTAGTTTTTATTTAAGCCGTCCAAGTTTTGGGGTGCAGTTCAACGTGCGGTGGGGGTTCTTTCGTCCTGCGGAGTGTCCGCGAAGGTCAGCCCTCAGATCCTGCTACGACTATGTCCTCGGATTGTGTGGGCGGATGAAGGACGTAGTTGGCCGGGTATCCCGTTCCTTTCGCTGTTTCGCGGCTTTGCCGCGAAACCTCGCGCCACTTTGGGGATGGATGGGGGACTTGGCTGTTGCCGCCTTTTCGGAGCGCTTCTTTATTCCTTTTGCTGGATGAAAAGCCCCTTGTTTTTGCAGTGGTGCATACTTGACTTATAAGTGCATAGAATCTCGCATAGCGCGAGTAAGATATTGCGCTGTCCGTTTTGTGTTTAGCAGAGATGTAGTTTGCATAATCCGACATAATCCTCGCTTCATTTAAATAAAGTCGCACGTAAATTACGTAGATATGTCTGAGCTGGAGTTCTGTACGCTGAGCGGACAAAAACGACCGTTCACCGTTCCGCTATTTTCAAAATGAATAAAATGAGCGATAAAGAGAATATAAACCTTAATAAACTCGCGTATCGCACGGACGCAGGTTATTAATGGGTTGTAGGCCTTTTACAGAAAGGATTCCAGCAATGTCTAAGCCTCTTGGCAAGCCCGATCGTATCGTCGTCGCCCTTGGCGGCAACGCCCTCGGCAACAACCCCGTTGAGCAGATCGAGGCCGTGAGCAACACCGCTCACGCTCTTCTCGGCCTGATCGAGCAGGGCAACGAGATCATCATCACCCACGGCAACGGCCCGCAGGTCGGCATGATCCAGAACGCCTTCGCCGCCGCCCACGACGCCATCGGCACTCCCGAGATGCCGCTGCCCGAGTGCGGCGCCATGTCCCAGGGCTACATCGGCTATCACCTGCAGCAGGGCATTGGCCGCGAGATGCACAAGCGCTATAAGCGCTGGCACGCCGCAACCGTCGTCACCCAGATCGAGTGCGACCCGGACGATCCCGCGTTCAAGAACCCGACCAAGCCGATCGGCCCCTTCTACACCGAGGAGCAGGCCAAGGAGTTCATGGCCGAGGACCCCTCCAAGGTCTTCGTCGAGGATTCCGGCCGCGGCTGGCGTCGCGTCGTCGCTTCCCCCGATCCCAAGAAGATCGTCGAGGCTGACTCCATCCTCAACCTGCTCGACAACGAGTTCATCGTCATCGCCTGCGGTGGCGGCGGCATCCCCGTCGTCCGCGACTACGAGAACAAGGGCTGCTACAAGGGCGTTCCCGCCGTCATCGACAAGGACCTGGGCGGCGAGCTGCTGGCCGAGGACTGCGACGCCGACGTCCTGTTCCTGCTGACCGCCGTTGAGCATGTCGCCATCAACTTTGGCAAGCCCAACCAGGAGGAGCTCGAGGACCTCAGCGCCGACGAGGCCGAGCGCCTGGCCGACGAGGGCCAGTTCGGCAAGGGTTCCATGGAGCCCAAGGTTCGCGCTGCCATCAAGTTCGCGCGTTCCCGCAAGGGCCGCACCTGCATCATCGGCGCCCTGGACAAGGCCGCCGAGACCATGGCTGGCCTCTCCGGTACCCGCATTCACGAGTAGTCTCTACTCTGTTGCCTCTCTCGTGGGCGCCAGGCAAAGCGCCCACAAACTAGCCTCTCTTCATGAGCTCCGCAGTCCGCTCCGACTGCGGGGCTTTTGCTATTGAGGTAGCTGTTCATGAAACCCGGCACTTGGGGACGTTCCCTTTCTGCCGGCAGCTTGGGACAGTCCTTAAAGGTAGCTCCTGACAGCTGGGAATGGGCCTATTCGTCCGCCCATGAGCGGCATCCGCAAGGGCTGTCCACAGTGGCTGGTCATTTATGTCTGTCCCCAATGACCACTCATTTAAGTCTGTCCCCAATGACTAGTAGTAGGCCCACATGGCTTCGATTTCGTTGAGGACCTCTACGACGCCCCAGCGGCGGGCGCTGCGGCTGGCCGAGTTGGGGTCGTAGACGCCAATCTGGTCGGCATCGTCGATGCCGTAGAGCACGATGTAGTGGCCTACGTTGGTAAACGTACCGGGGCGCACTGCGGCGATGACGGGCGCACCCGAGCGAAGTGCTTGAGTAATCGATTCGCGATCGTTATAGAGCTGTGTTCCGTTGAGCCCCAGCTGCCACGCACCGCCTGTCATAAACGACCACTCGGTGGCACCAGTGGGGGCGTAGTTGCCGGCTTCGGCCAGCGCGCATATATCGACCGGCGTCTTATCGGTATGGCCGGTCTTAAAGATATAGACCATGGTGAGGCAGGTAGGACCGCAAGCGTTTTCGCGAATAGTGCCACCGGCATAGGGCAGCTCCGACCATGCGGGGTCAATTTGGTAGATGTGGGGCATGGTGCCGGCCTGCCATTGCGAGCGTGGGGTCGAGAACGCAAAGGAGTAACCAGGTGCGACGGGAGCTTTAAGCAGCTTGTCCTCGGCAGTGGGCTCAAGACCGGCTGATCCGTGGGAGATACAGGATCCCAAAAACACAAAGACGAGGCAGGCGGCGATGGAGCAAAGCGCAAGGCGTAGGCGGCGGGCCGGAAGCGTGTGGCTTGTGGTGTGCGACGCGGGGTGAGGGGCGGAATTGCCGCGATCGCGTTGAGGTCGCGAAAAGGAGCGCTTGACGTAGTAGTCGGTCTTATGCCGATCGTAGCGGCGTGGCTGCGATGTGTCGGTCTGGCGTTGGCGTGTGCTCGTACTCACGCGGTCTGACTGCTGCACGGTACGGCTTTGTTGCCGCGAAGAAGCCCCGAGCTGCTCTTGGGGGCGCTGCGGGTTGTCGTTGTCGGAGGTGCTTCTGGGCGTTGGCGTGGTGCGGCCGGCAAGGCGCACACTTTGTGGCCGTTGGTCGCCGTCATTGTATCCGTATGCCATTCGAATCACCTTGCCTCATGTGTAACTTGTCTATCCTACATAAAAAGATGCACGACACATGGGTATGTGCGCTAAAAGCCTGACAAATGGTATGAACGTTGCCGCGCTGCGCGCCAAGCGTCACGGCAACAGGTATTCAAAAGCAGACAAGATGAAAGCGTCCAAGACGAATGACGTCTCCCGCCGTTCGTCCCAAAAACGGTGCCGCTCGTTTTGCAGTTCTGCCTTCGGTCGAGCTGCGAGCGGCGCTGCTGCGCCAAGGCCGTATCTTAAAGCCATGGAAAAAAGCGCGCGGCAAAACGGACCGCGCAAGGGGTGACGCCAAGGGGCGTCAAAAAGGAAAGGAGGGGAACAATGGCGGACAAGAATGCAGAAGTTGCAGTCGAGGATAACGGCGGCATGAAGAAAACGCTCTCGCTCTGGAACTTCTTCACCATCGGCTTCGGTGCCATCATCGGTACCGGTTGGGTTCTGCAGGTCGGCGACTGGATGGTCGTGGGCGGCGGTCCCGTTCCCGCTATGATCGCATTCCTCTTGGGTGCAATCTTCCTCGTGCCCGTCGGAGCTGTTTTCGGTGAGCTCACGGCTGCTATCCCCATCTCGGGCGGCATCGTCGAGTATGTCGATCGTAGCTTTGGCCGTACGCTGAGCTACATCACCGGATGGCTTTTGGCCCTGGGCAACGGCATCCTGTGCCCGTGGGAGGCCATCGCCATTTCGACCCTCGTGTCCGAGATGTTCGGCAGCCTGCCCGGCCTTGAGTGGCTGCGCGCCGTCAAGCTCTACACCATCCTGGGGGCCGACGTTTACCTGTTCCCGACGCTGATCGCGCTCGGCTTTGCAGTCTACGTCATCTTCCTCAACTTCCGCGGTGCCAGCTCGGCTGCCAAGCTCCAGGCCTTCCTGACCAAGGCTCTGCTCTGCGGCATGCTGCTCGCCATGGGCGTCTCGCTGTTCACCGGCTCGCCGGACAATGCCATGCCCGTGTTCTCCCAGGTCACCGGCGCTGGCGGCGGCAAGGCCGCTACCGAGAGCTCCAGCCTGTTTGCCGGCATCGTGTCGGTCCTGGTTCTGACCCCGTTCTTCTACGCCGGCTTCGACACCATTCCTCAGCAGGCTGAGGAAGCAGCCGAGGGCCTCAACTGGAACAAGTTCGGCAAGATCATCTCCCTGGCACTGCTGGCCGCCGGCGGCTTCTACATGGTCTGTATCTACTCGTTCGGCACCATCCTCGACTGGCATGAGTTTGTTAAGAGCCCGGTTCCCGCGCTCGCCTGCCTCAAGGGCATCAACATGCTCCTGTACCTGGCCATGCTCGTCATCGCCACGCTTGGACCCATGGGCCCGATGAACTCCTTCTACGGCGCCACGAGCCGCATCATGCTCGCCATGGGCCGCAAGGGCCAGCTGCCCGAGCAGTTCGCCGAGGTCGACCCCAAGTCCGGCGCTCCCAAGCTTGCCTGCGTCGTTCTGGGCGTCATCACCGTCGTCGGACCGTTTTTGGGCAAGAACATGCTCATCCCTCTGACCAACGTGTCGGCTCTCGCCTTCATCTTCTCCTGCGGCATGGTCGCCCTCGCTTGCCTGCGTATGCGCTTCACCGAGCCCGACCTGCCTCGTCCCTACGAGGTGCCCGGCGGCAAGTTTGGCATCGGCCTCGCTATCGCTGCCTGCGCCATCATCATCGGCCTGCTCGTGATTCCGTTCTCTCCCGCCTCCCTCAACATGGTGGAGTGGAGCATCGTGATCGGCTGGCTGGCCGTCGGCCTGGCTCTCATGGCCTTCACCAATTCCCGCAAAAAGTAACGCCGAGCCGGGGCGGATCAGGTGCGCGGGGCCCTCTCTTCCGCGCACCGAACCCGGCATCACTTGGGTAGCTTTGTGAGGCCGCGACCCAACACGGCCTCACCCACATATATGGATCCATAAGGAGGAACCATGTCCACTAAGTATGCAATCGTTGGCGGCAAGCTCATCGACGGTACCGGTGCCGAGCCGGTCGAGAACTCCCTCGTTCTCGTCGACGACAACGGCAAGATCGAGTACGCCGGCGCCATGCAGGACCTTCCCGAGGGCGTTGAGGTCATCGACGCCGCCGGCAAGACCGTCCTTCCCGGCCTGATCGACACCCACCTGCACTTCTCGGGCAACTTGACCGACGATGACACAGACTGGGTCATGCAGCCGCTCCTCGAGAAGCAGGCCGTCGCCGTCAAGCAGGCCTACGACTGCCTCACCCACGGCCTCACCACCGTCTGCGAGATCGGCCGCTTTGGTATCCAGATCCGTGACTGCATCGACAAGGGCGTCTTCAAGGGCCCGCGCGTTTTGGCCACCGGCCTTGGCTTCTGCCGCGTTGCCGGCCACGGCGACTCCCACCACTGCAGCCAGGAGCTCAACAAGGAATCGCACCCCTGGGGCGATCAGGTCGACGGTCCTTGGGATCTGCGCAAGGCCGTCCGTCGCCGCCTGCGTGAGAATCCTGATGCCATCAAGATCTGGGCTACCGGTGGCGGCATCTGGCGCTGGGACTCCGGCCGCGACCAGCACTACTGCTCCGAGGAGATTCAGGCCGTGGTCGAAGAGGCAAAGATGGTCGGCATCCCCGTGTGGAGCCACTGCTACAACAACCACGCCGCTGCCTACGATTCCGTTCGCTTTGGCTGCGAGCAGCTGATTCACGGCTTCGATATCGATGAGCGCACCATGGACCTCATGGCCGAGCAGGGCACCTTCTTCACTCCGACGATCGCCTTCCTGCCCACCTGGTACGCCACCTATCCGCCCGTCTACGTTCCCGAGCTGCACGACAAGTACGAGGGCACTCTGGTCGAGAAGGAGCTGCAGCGCAACTACGACTGCCTGCGCGAGGCCAAGAAGCGCGGCGTCGTCATGACGATCGGCTCCGACTCCTTCTCCTTCGTCACCCCGTACGGCACTTGCTCCATCGAGGAGATGTACGAGTTCGTCGACAAGATCGGCTTCACTCCGGTCGAGACCATCACCTGCGCCACCCTCAACGGTGCCAAGATGTGCCACATCGAGGACGAGACCGGTTCCATCGAGGCCGGCAAGTGCGCCGACCTGCTGGTCGTCAACGGTGACGTCGCCGCCGACATCCACGTGCTCAACACCGACAACATGGACGTCATCATGAAGGACGGCTGGATTGTCGAGGGCGGCACCTTCGGCGAGGCAAACAAGTACAGCGCCTAAGCTACCGTTCATCGATGGCTTGATGTAAAACACAGTATTTGATTGCATAATGCAATGGAGAGGGTCGTTTGCGGCCCTCTTTATTGCTATGGGGTGCGTCGGTAAGAAGGAGATGACGGTGGATCTCAATAGGCTGATTCTGGGCAAGAGCTACAACTCTACCAAGGTCTTTCGTACCGCTCAGCATGTGGTTCAAGCCATCTTGCTCGGTATTGTCGTTCCGCTGCTTATCCTGCTGCTCATCTGGGATCTAACCGATAATCCCAATCCCGTTCCGGCCGTTGTCGTCATTGCCGGCTTGGTCATGCTGTGCTTCTTCTTCTCGTACGTCTTTGTCGTTCCCGACGACCTCACATCGAGCGCAACCGACCGCACGCTCGCCATCGCTTCAAAAATATTCGCCTACACGTCGCGCGGCCTTACGCCCGAAGCTGCCCTGGGCGCCTCTAAGATCATCCTGTCCGAAACTATCGCCTCTGCCATCTGCTTTACCGACGGCAAGCAGGTGTTGGCAAGCTGGGGCGAGGACTCGGCAAAATGCCCCGCGGGCACCCCGGTGGTGCTGCGGACTACGCTCAACGTGATCAACAGCGGTGAGCAAAGCGTGTTCTCGCGTGATGCCTCGACCGAGACAGGTGGCTACTTTCCGCGCCTGCGCGCCGGTATTGTCGCACCGCTTACCGTGCGCGGGCATTGCGTGGGCACGCTCGAGCTGTATTATCCCCGTCTGAGCAGCATCGATATGCGCCAGACGGCGCTTGCCTCGGGCTTTGCCGACCTCATTTCCACGCAGCTTGCGAGCTTTGAGCTCGAGCGCCAGGACGAGCTTACGGCCCGCGTGGAGCTGCGCGCCTTGCAATCGCAGGTCGATCCTCATTTTCTGTTTAACACCATCAGCACCATCGTGTCGCTCGTTCGAACCGAGCCCGACAAGGCGCGATCGCTGCTGATCGACTTCTCCAACTACTACCGTCAGACGCTTTCTGATTCCGATACCCTCACAACGCTCGAGCACGAGGTGGCACAGGGCACTCGCTATATCAATCTTATGCAGGCTCGTTATGGCGACGGCCGTCTGCGCGTCTCGGTCGATATCGACTTTGAGGTGCGCGATTGCATGGTGCCGCCGTTTATCTTGCAGCCGTTGCTCGAAAACTGCATCAAGCACGCGCAGCGCGAGACCGAGCCGCTTTCTATTCATGTTGGGGCTTTCGAGACCGATGACGGTTTGGAGATCATCGTCGAGGACGATGGCATCGGTATGAGCGAAGAGGTCTGCGCGCATCTGTTTGAGCAACATCGCCGAGAGGAGCCCGAGAGCATTACCGCCGACGGCTCCGTCAAGCGAGGTTGCGGCCTGGCGCTCTTCAACGTACTTCAGCGCATCCATTTCTTTTACGGAGAAGATTCCGGCATGCGCGTGAAGTCCCAGGAGGGCGTGGGAACGCAGGTCATCGTCGAGCTGAACGGCGAGCCGCATGAGCCGGCGCCGTTGACGGTGTAGCACGCGGTTGGATTGAGAGAAAAAGAGGGGGAGCACATATGTCCGAGGGTTGGAACATCCTGGTAGTTGATGACGAGCCTCCAATTAGGGCTGAGCTACGCTATCTGTTGGAAAAGGATACGCGTGTGGGCCAGATTGCCGAGGCGGGCAATGTCACCGAAGCCGTGGAGTCGATTCTGTCGAACAAGCCCGACGTGCTGTTTTTAGACATTACCATGCCCGGTCGCTCGGGAATTGAGCTTGCCGAGACGCTGCAGAACCTAAAGACGCCGCCGGTCGTGGTGTTTGTGACGGCATTTGCCGAGTATGCGGCTGATGCCTATAACCTCGATGCCGTCGATTATGTCGTCAAGCCGGTCGAGGACGCACGCCTGTCAAAGGCGCTCGACAAGATCGAGGCAGCCTTGGGTGTCCGTCGTGTTATCCACGCTCCGCGCCAGCCTTTGCGTCTGACGGTGGACCGCGGGGGCAAAAAGGTGTTCATTCCCGCCGCAGACGTCTGCTACTTTGAGGCGCGCGCCGATTTTTGCAACGCCATCTGCGCCGAGGGAACGTACCTGATCAATGAGTCGATCTCTTCGCTCGAACGTCGCTTGGGCTCCGAGGGCTTCATTCGTGTTCATCGCAGCTATCTGGTCAATTTGGAAGACGTGCACAATGTTGAGATTGGCTCCACGGGGTTGATGGAGCTCAGGCTCGACCGCGTGAGCTCGACGGTGCCGGTGTCCCGTCGTCGTGCCGCCGAGGTCAAGTCGCACCTGGGGCTTGCGTAAGAGGCTTGCGTGCCGTCGTTTGCCATCGCAGGTTTGGCATGGGCGCGCGGTGGGCATAATGGGTGGCATCGAATGAAATCGAAAGGATCATTATGCCCGCGCTTATCACCCATCATCTGTTTGGCGAGGAAAGCATCGACCGTCTTCCTCAGGGCGTCATCACGTCCGATGAAGAGCGCATTGCCTTTATCTTGGGCAACCAAGGCCCCGACCCGTTTTTCTTTCACATTCTGACACCGCGTGTTTCCGACTGCACGCTGCTGGCGCAGGTCATGCATCGGTCGCGCATGTCTCGCCAGTTCGCGTGCCTGCGCGACGGCGTGTCGCATCTGCTGCCGCGCGACGCCAGCTTGGGTCGCGCCTTTGCGCTGGGCCTGCTGTCTCATTACGTGCTCGACCGCAACGCCCACCCCTTTGTCTACGAGCAGCAGTTTGGCATCGTGGAGTCCGATTCAGAGCTTGAGGATTCGAGCAGTCAGGTCCATGCCGTGATCGAGAGCGACCTGGATGTACTGATGCTGCAGCTTAAACGCGATGGCGCTACGGTCGACGATTACCCGCCGGCGGGCGAGATCGTCACCACCGATCGCATCAATCGCGTGGCCGGCGTGCTGATGAGCTATGTTGCCGGACGCGTGTACGGCATTGACATTCCGGCGGGGGAGTACGGTGCTGCCGTTGCCAATATGCAGCGACTTTACCGCGCGATTGAGCCGGCCGGCTCCGCAAAGACGCGCGCGATCTCGCTGGTTGAGGGCTTGGTGCACGACTACTCGCTGCTCGATGGCCTTGCCCATCGCGTGACGACGGAGCTGCCCGAGCGCACCGGTAACCTGGGCCATCTGACATGGAAGAATCCCTTTACCGACGAGGTCTCGAACGAGAGTTTCCCCGAGGTCTTTGATCGCGCGCTGGTCGATTACGAGTGCACGGTCGCACGTTTTATCGAGACCGGTGACATGGATGCCGTGACCAGTCACGTCAACTACAGCGGTCGCGTGCTCAATGCCGATGAGGAGTTCGACCGCGAGGAATAGGGCCCGTGCGTGCCCCTTTGCCGAATCCTTACCGGCGGTTCTGGACAATTGGGGTACGATGAACTAACTGCATATCGGGCGAATACGAAGGGTCCCTGTCCATGAAATACACCAAGCTCGAGCGTAACTGGGTTATGTATGATGTGGGCAATTCGGCCCTCGTGCTGCTCAATACCTCGGTTGTGCCCATTTACTTTAACGCCATCAATACCGGCGCTTCTTCGGCCGACCTGGTGGTCGCCTGGGGCAATGCGCAGACGATTGCCTCGCTGGTCATCGCCATGCTCATGCCCATTCTGGGCGCGCTTGCCGACTACGCCGGCAACAAGATCAAGTTCTTCTTGGGCTTCTTCCTCACGGGCCTGGTGCTTTGCTTGGCGCAGGCTATCCCAATGTCCGCCATGGCATTTTTGACCGTGTACGTGCTGTGCACCATCGGCCTTAACTCTTCTATGACGTTCTACGACGCCATGCTGCCCGACATTACCACCGACGAGCGCATGGACGCCGTGTCCAGCTCGGGCTATGCCTGGGGCTACATCGGTTCCACCGTGCCGTTCGTCATCTGCCTGGCGCTCATCATGGGTGGCCCCGCTCTTGGCGTCCCTACCATGCTGGCAACGCGTCTGTCGTTTATCATCACTGGTGCCTGGTGGCTCATCTTTACCCTGCCGCTCATTCGCACCTATAAGCAAAAGTACGGTCGCGAGCGCGGTCCCGAGGACACCATCGGCCACATCGTGGGCGGTGTGTTCTCCGAGGTCGGACACACCATGCGCGAGATCGCCCACAACAAGACCGTGCTGGTCTACATGATTGCGTTCTTCTTCTATATCGACGGTGTGCACACGGTCATTTCCATGGCTACCAGCTACGGCTCGGCTTTGGGCATCGATTCGACCCAGTTGGTCCTGGCGCTGCTCGTCACGCAGTTCGTGGCCTTTCCGTCCGCCATCATCTACGGCAAGCTCGCCGGACGCGTGGGCACGCTCAACATGATCCTGGTGGCAGTCGCCGCCTACATGGGCATTGTGCTGTTCGCCGCGTTCTTCCTAAAGACCGCCTTTGAATTCTGGGTGCTTGCCATTATGGTCGGCCTGTTCCAGGGCGGCGTGCAGGCGCTTAGCCGTAGCTACTTTGGTCGCATTATCCCCAAGGAAAAGTCCAACGAGTACTACGGCTTCTTTGACATCTTCGGTCGCTATGCAAGCGTCATGGGCACTTTCCTAGTGTCGGTCGTCACCTCGCTGACCGGCAACCCGTCGCTGGGCGTCCTTTCCATTGGCGTGCTGCTGATCGTTGGCTTTATGCTGCTGGTCCGCCTGTCCCGCATGACTCGGGCGGCAGAGCATGCCGCATAGGAGCGAGCGGCTATTGTGCCTGTCCACGGTACTCTTTTGGGGTTATCCGCAATAAACATTGCGACTTGCGAGCAATGATTTGCCCAAGTGGGTATGATGGAATCAGCTAGGTCGCGGGGCGTCGCCTGTGTTTGGCGGCGTCCCGTTTTTGTGTTGCAGGGAGGGTAAGGCATGAACGCCACAGTCGTGATTCCAACGTATTGGGCGGGCGATGACGCTTGCGCAAACGCCCCTGGCACCTATGACCATTCGACGCGACTCAACGCCGACAATCCCGAACTCGACCGCTGCCTGGCCTCGCTTGAGCAGGTACGTGACATCCCGCGCATCATCCTTTTGGTGGTCTGTCCCGTTTCTGCCACAGCCGATGTGTCGCTGCGCGTGCGCGAGATTGTCGACGCGCATCCCACGCTCAAGGTCACCGTTGTCACCAACACCCAGGCCTCGCGCATTGCAGACCGGGTTGCTCAGATCGCGCCCAAGGGTTCGGGCGAGTGCGTGAGCCTGCGAGGCTACGGTGCCATCCGCAACATGGGGCTAGCCTGTGCCGCTGTGCTGGGGCATGACGCGGTTATCTTTTTGGATGACGATGAGACTGTCATCGACGCCGACTTTATGAAGCGCGCGACCTATGCGTTGGGGCAGCAGACGCGTCAGGGCTTGCCGATCTTGGTCAAGAGCGGCTATTTCTACGATCGCGACGGCTCGCCGCTGGCTCCCACGGACAAGGCGGGCATCTGCCATCGTTGGTGGACCAAGCGCATCGAGTTCAACCGTTGGATGAAAAAGGCGCTCTCGGGCACCCGCATCTCGCGCTCCAACTACGTGTGCGGCGGCCTGATGGCCCTGCACGCCCGCGCCTTTACGCGTGTGGCCTTTGACCCGTTTATCACCCGCGGCGAGGACTTGGATTACCTCTTTAACATGCGCATGTTTGGCTACGACGTGTGGTTCGATAACGAGTGGACCGTGCGCCATCTGCCTCCGGAGTCCGAAAAGCGCTCACCGCGCTTTATGCAGGATGTATACCGTTGGTACTACGAACGGGCCAAGTTGACATTCGCCGCGCATCAAAAGGAGCTCATTCCCGTTACGGCGGCATCACTCATGCCCTACCCGGGCCCGTGGATTTCGCGCGAGCTCGACGACCGCGTGCGCAAGACCGCTATGGTCCGCAGCGTGTTTACCCGCGAGCATGAGGGCTACCTGCGCATCTGGCGCCACGGTATTGACGAGGCCAAGACCTACGCGCGCCAAAACGCCGCAAGCTACCTGCGTTTCCAGAGCTTTTGGCCCAAGATCATGGACGGGCTTTGGCGTGACGCACAACTGATCAGTATCCTGGAGGGGGCCGAATGATCGACCGCCGCGCCCAGCGCGATAGTTCAATATCAATCTTTCGCATCATTGCCGTTGCCTGCGCCATTTGCGTGCTGGTGTACTTTATTTTTGCCTTGGTGACCGGTATCGAGCCGATCGCCACGGTGATTGCCTGCGCGCTGCTGTGCATCTTTCTGTGCATCTTTATCTTTTTGACGCTCAATCCCGATTCGGTGCGCTCCCAGTACACCGAGGAGACGCTCTCGGTGGCCTCGGCCATGCTCGAGGACATTAAGGGCGGTCTGACGCAGGAGTCGGCGCGTTTGGTGTGCCGGCGCATTTTGCCCGAGACGCGCGCCATGACGGTGGCCATCACCGACGAGGGCAACGTGTTGGCCTGCGCGGGCGAGTTTGAGGAAAAACTACTGCCAGATTCTCCCATCCACACGCTTGCCACACGCTACGTTATCGAACATGGCATCGTGCAGTCGTTCAACCGTATGGTGGATGTCGTGGGCTCGGATGGCTCGCACAACCAAGTCCCCGCCGGCATTATCGCCCCCATCAAGGTGGGCGATCGTACCGTCGGCACGCTCAAGTTCTACTACAAGACCCCGCGCGCCGTCGACCGTACCCAGTACGCGCTTGCCTCGGGCTTTGCCGAGATCTTGTCCACGCAGCTCGCCATCCACGAGCTCGAGGTGCAAAAGGAACTCACAGCGCGCGCCGAGGTGCGTGCGCTGCAGGCGCAGATTAACCCACACTTCCTGTTCAACACGCTGAACACCATTGCATCGTTTACGCGCACCGACCCGCTGCGGGCCCGCGAACTGCTTCGTGAGTTCTCATCGTTCTATCGTGCCACGCTCGACAACTCGGGATCGCTTATTCCGGTCTCGCGCGAGGTTGCACAGACCAAGCGCTACCTTACCTTTGAGAAGGCCCGCTTTGGCGAGGACCGCGTGCTTGCGACGTTCGATGTGTCCGAGGACGTGGAAGATACGCTGGTGCCGGCGTTCGTGATCCAGCCGATTGTCGAGAACGCCGTACGTCATGGTATGGGCGATGACGACGCCCTGAGGATCGACGTGACCGTTCACCAAGACGGCGAGGATGCAATCTTGATTGCCGTGGCCGATAATGGCGTGGGCATGGATGAGGGTACCGCCGCCAGACTGTTTGACGAGCGCTCTGCCCGTCCCGACGCCAGCTCTCCCCAGGGTGGCGGCGCCGGTGTGGCCATGCACAATATTTCGGAGCGCATCCATCGCTTTTATGGGCCGCACTCCTATACGCGTGTCGAATCGGCGCCGGGCAAGGGCACCAAAGTGCTCCTTCATCTTGATTTGTCAGAGAGCATCTTTGACATTCAAGAGTAAAATAAAGGGCTACGGGCTCAACGTCATGCGACGGATGCCCGGCGTAGTTAGTTGACGAAAGGTTTTATCCCTATGCTGCGTGCGATGATTGTGGATGATGAGGCGCCGGCTCGCTCGGAGCTTCGCTTCCTGCTCGAGCAAACGGGCAAGATCGGCACGATCACGGAGGCGTCGAGCGTCCGCTCCGCCATCGAGATGCTTATGGAAAGTCGCGTGGATGTCGTGTTTCTCGATATCTCGATGCCCGGTGCCTCGGGCCTGCAACTTGCCGAGGCGCTGCATAAGCTCAAAAATCCGCCGGCGATCGTGTTTGTGACTGCGTATAGTGACCATGCGGTCGAGGCATTCGACGTGGATGCCGTCGATTATCTGATGAAGCCGGTCGAGGAAGCTCGCTTGGATCGCGCGATCGAGAAGGTCATGCAACGCGCCAAGCCGGTTACGGACAGCAAGGTGACCATCGAGCGTATCCCGGTGGAAAAGGGCGGCCGCAAGGTGCTCATTCCCGTGGACGACATTCGCTTTATCATGGCCAAGGACGATTACTCCTGCATCTATACCGTCGATGATCGCTTTTTGTCGACGACCTCGCTGGCGCAGTTTGAGGCCAAGCTCTGCGACTTTGGCTTCTTCCGTGTTCACCGCCGCTATATCGTCAACTTAGCGTGCGTTACGGACGTCGAGACGGTGCCCTCGGGCGCCATCCAGCTGGGCATTACGGGCGTCGACGAACGCGTGCCGGTTTCGCGCCGCCGCGTCGTGCCGCTCAAGAAGGCTCTGAGTCTCTAGCACACTGGCCCCGCAGCCCTGTAGACCCATCGTCTGCGGAGCCGTGGGGCTTTTTTGTATGTATCTGCCGAATCGTTTTTTGCGGAAGGGATCCCATGAACAGTGCAAGCGCCAAGCGTATCGACATCATCTCGGACACCCACGGCTATTTATCGCCTGCGCTCCTGGATGAGCTTGAGGGCGCAGACCTGATTATCCACGCCGGCGACCTCACGTCAGAGATGGACTACGAGCACCTATGCACCATCGCCCCCGTGCGGGCCGTACTGGGCAACAACGATTACTACCGCGACTACGGTCCCGATGTAGACCGTCTTGCGCTCTTTACCTACGAAGGCCTCAAATTCGCCGTAGCCCACTACCGCGAAGACCTTCCGGTGGGATCCGTAGACGTAGCCATCAATGGTCACACCCACGTAACCAAAGAAGCCCAAGTGGGCCGTTGTTTAGTCCTCAACCCGGGCAGCGCTAGCTACCCCAGAGGCACCCGAGGCCCCACCATGGCCAGAATGCTAGTAAAAGACGGCAAGATCATAAGCACCAAATTTATTGATCTAGAGTAACCACAACAAAAACGGGGGATGCAAATGCGTCCCCCGTTTCCATTTGAGCCAAAGGCAGAGCTTCAACAAAAACAATCAGACCAACCCCGCCGAGGAGCACGCGGGCTAGCCGCGCAGCGGCGCACGCCCGCAAAACTGGTTGAATAATGTGACGGCAGGGAGGGCTTCCGGGGCTGAGGGCGGGGGTTAAGTTTGTCGCGAGTTCCGCACGCAAAGGAAAGCACTTAATGTGCTTTCCGTCTTGCGCAGGACTGTAGAGCAGC
>NZ_JADPCJ010000041.1 GCF_015670795.1 Collinsella aerofaciens
CATGTCTCCAGTGGAATACGAGCGGCAATACGCTTGAGGATCCTTAAAAGAAAGTCCAGTTTATCCTTCCCACTCCAAAGCCTCCCATTTCTCATGTCCAAGAAATGGGAGGCAGTTCAGATGGAGCCGGGGCCAAAGGCGCAGCGTATGTAGTTGATGTTGAGCGCAAACAGCCCATCAGCAATGGCTGTCCGCACCCTACCCTACCCGCGGCGACGGGCGCGGCTGTAGGGCGTATCCACCATGGGCAGATCTGGACGCAGCTTGCCGTCAAATGCGCGATAGGCGTTCTGTACGGCGGGCGCCGTGGGAATCGTTGCGATCTCGCCGATGCCCTTGCCGCCGTATGCCACGGGCAGCAGCTCATCCTTCTCCACGTAGATGGCGTGGATATCCGGAATCTCGGGCGCACGGAACAGTCCGAGCGTGCCGTACCTTGCCTGGGGCACGCAGTCCTTGAGCGGCCAATCCTCGGTAAGCGCATAGCCCATACCCATGAGCACGCCGCCTTCGATCTGACCCTGGATGGAGATGGGATTGACCACCTTGCCGGAATCGTGCGCGGCATAGACCTCGCTCACGCGACCGTCATCATCCAGAATGACCACATGCGTGGCAAAGCCGTAGCAGATGTGGCTCTTGGGGTTGGGAACGTCGGCGCCCAGCTTGTCGGTCGGCTCCAGGTACACGTACCCAAACTCGCAGCCCTCGAGCGCCTTGATGGCGGCAGCGGGATCTTGAGGATGCATACCCTGGCCGGCGACGAGTTCCTGTGTGTGCAGCTGATAGGCGCGACCGTCGTCGTACTCGATCTTGATGCCATCACCATGGGCGCTCACAGGAGCATCGGGTGCATGCTTGCCGGCCTCGATGTCAAGCATGGCATCGCGCAGCAGGAAGGCGGCACCGCGCACGGCCTCGCCGGTCACGACCGTCTGACGCGAGCCAGACGTGGTGCCGGAGTCGGGAGCGTTCTCGGTAGAGCACTCGCCATTGGCGATGCAGCGAAGCGGCAGGCCGCATGCCTCGGCAACGTCCTGCAAAAAGACCGTGTTGCAGCCCTGGCCGATGTCGGACGTGGCAGCATAGACCACGGCCACGCCGTTCTCGACGCGAATCTTGCAGCGGCCGGCATCGGGCAGGCCCACGCCCACGCCGGCGTTCTTCATGGCGCAGGCGATACCGGCGTGTCCGGGATGCGCATAGTAGGCATCCTTGACCTCGAGCAGCGCCTCCTTCAGCGCCGTGGAGCAGTCGGCAATCTGCCCGTTGGGCAGAACCTCGCCCGGCTCGATGGCGTTACGGTAGCGAATCTCCCACGGATCCAGGCCGACCTTCTCGGCCAGCAGGTCGATCAGGCTCTCGAGCGCAAACTCGGACTGGCAAACGCCAAAGCCGCGGTACGCGCCGGCGGGCGGGTTGTTGGTGTAGTAGCCAAAGCCGCGAATGTCGGTATTCTGGTACTTGTAGGGGCCGACGGCATGCGTACAGGCGCGCTCGAGCACCGGGCCGCACAGCGACGCGTAGGCGCCGGTATCAAAGTTGATCTCGCAATCCAGGCCGGTAAAGTTGCCCTCGGCGTCGCAGCCCAGTGTAAAGGTGCCGTCCATGGCGTGGCGCTTGGGATGGAACGCGAGCGACTCGGCACGCGCGAGCTTGCACTTCACGGGACGCTGGAACTTATATGCGGCGAGCGCGGCCAGGTGCTGGATGGACACGTCCTCCTTGCCGCCAAAGCCGCCGCCCACGAGCATGGTCTCGACGACCACGCGCTCGGGCTCGCTATCCCAGCCAAACATGTGGGCGCACTCTTTACGCGTGTCGTAGGCGCCCTGGTCGGTCGACTGCACCTTGACGCCGTTCTTGTACGGGAAGGCGACGGCGCACTCGGGCTCCAAGAAAGCATGCTCGGTAAAGGGCGTAGTAAAGCGCTGCGTCACGGTAAACGCGCTCTCCGCCAGCGCCTTGGCGGCGTCGCCACGCGTCACGTGACGGCTCTGGCATACGTTGTCCTTGAGCTCCACCGTGTTGCCAAAGGCAAAGAAGCTGTCGTGCAGGCGCGGAGCGTCGGCAGCCCTGGCCTCGGCGATGTTACGCACGGGTTCCAGAGGCTCGTAATCAACCTTGACGAGCTTCTTGGCCTTCTCGAGCGTCGCCTCGTCCTCGGCAACCACCAGCACGATGGCATCGCCCACGCAGCGGGTGATATCGCCCTGGGCGATCATGACGTCCCAGTCCTGGATAAGGTGGCCGACCTGGTTGACCGGCACGTCCTCGGCGCGCAGAATGCCCACCACGCCGGGCAGGGCCTCGGCCTTGGAGGTATCGATGGAGAGCACGCGGGCACGCGGGTACTTCGAGCGCACGGCGCTGGCATAGGTCAGGCCCGGCTGGTCGAGCTCGTCGATGTCGTCGGGGTACTTGCCCTCGCCGAGCACCTTCTTGCGCACGTCGATACGGAAGGCGCGCTTGCCCACGCCGTAGTCATCGCCGCGCTCCAGGTCCTCGTCGATCTGCTTTTCGCCGCGGAGCACCGCGGCTGCCAGCGAAATGCCCTCGATAATCTTCTTGTAGCCGGTGCAACGGCAGACGTTGCCGCGAATGGCGTACTTGATCTGTTCCTCGGTGGGCTCGGGGTCCTCGGCGATGAGTGCCGCACCCGCCATGACCATGCCGGGGATGCAAAAGCCGCACTGCACGGCGCCCACGGCGCCAAAGGCGTACACAAAGGCCTCGCGCACGTCCTCGGGCAGGCCCTCGACGGTTACGATGTTACGGCCGGCGGCAAGCGCGGTGGTCAGCACGCACGCCTTGACGGCCGCACCGTCCACGTGGATGGTGCAGGTACCGCACGCGCCCTCGGAGCAGCCGTCCTTGGCGGAGTGAATATGCAGGTCGTCCCGCAGGTAGCGCAGCAGCGGTTTGTTCTGAGTCGTCGTGCGCTCCACGCCGTTAACGGTAAAAGTGAATTCCTGTGCCATGGTGATTCCCTTCTACACGCCGGCGGCAATGCCGGTGCGGTCGTGAATGGCGCCATGCGGGCACACAACCGCGCACATGCCGCACGACAGGCAGTCCGCGCCGTCGATATGGGCGCAGTTGTCCTCGATGCGAATAGCGCCGGCAGGGCACTTTTTGGCGCACATGCCGCAACCGATGCAGCTCGTGTCGCAGATCTTGCGCGCAATGGCGCCCTTGTCGGTGTTGTTACAGCGCACCAGGATGTTCTGGTAGCCGGGAACGAAGGCAATCACGCGCTGCGGGCACGCCATGCCGCACAGGCCGCAGCCCGTGCACTTGGAGCGGTCCACGCGGGCAACGCCGTCGACCAGTGAGATGGCACCGTGGGGGCAAGCCGTGACGCAGGCGCCACAGCCAATGCAGCCTTCGCTGCAGCGGGCATCGCCGCCTGCGGAGGCGCAACCGCTTCCGCAGGCAACGTAGGCCACGTTATGTTGAATGGATTTGGCCATAAGAGACTCGCCTATTTCTTAAGAAGGTACGAATAGTTGTCGCGCACAGCCCTGATGGTCAGGCGGACGGCCTCGGGAAGACCGGTGTTGACGGCATCGACCGAGACGGTGCGGACCGTGCCGGCGACGCGAACCTTAAAGTGGTCCTCGTCCACGGCCAGGAAGCCCTCGTTCTCGGAGTTCTCCATGTCCTCCTCGCTCCAGAACAGGGTGAGCTTGTCCTTGTAGGGACGACCCTCCTGGTAAGGGCAGAACACGGCGCAGTTGCCGCACTCGTTGCACATGCCGTCGACATGGACGACCTGATGCTTGGCCAGGCCCGGCACCTTAATTGCCACGTTGGCGCGGTTGGGGCACACGTCGCAGCAGACCTCGCACACCGAGCCGCAGCCCAGGCAGCGGGTCTTGGTGCAGTTGCGTTTGTCGCGGCACAGCGACCCCTTGCGCTCGTAGCAGGTGTCCTCGCGGCCGGCCTGAGCATTCTGGTCGGCGTACTTGTTAAAGTCCACGCCGGCGATGGCACGGGCAACCTCGGCGGCATCGGCGATGGCCTCGACCACGGTGGCAGGACCGCGACGGCAGTCGCCCGCAGCCCAGACGCCCTCGACGCCGGTGGAGGTGGCGGCAAGGCGGCCGCGACGGTCGTGCTCGACGCCCGCGGCATCGTACAGGCTGGCGTCGATGCCCTCGCCCACGGCGCAGATCACCGTGGTGGCGGGAAGCTCGACGGTCTCGCCCGTGGCGACGGGGCTGCGACGGCCGCTTGCATCCGGCTCGCCAAGCTCCATAACATCGCAGGTCAGCACGGCGCCGTTGAGTGCCTTGGGCGCCAGCAGCTCGCAGAACTCAACGCCGTCGGCAAGAGCAAGATCAAGCTCTTCCTCGTCGGCGGGCATCTGCTTCTTGGTGCGGCGATACACCAGGCGCACGTTCTTCACACCAGCCAGGCGCTTGGCCACGCGGGCAGCATCCATGGCGGTGTTGCCGGCGCCGATGACCACGACGTCCTCGCCCAGCTCGAGCTTCTCGCCCTTCTTGGCGGTCTCGAGGAACTCCAGCACGTCGAGCTCGGCACCCTCGCCCAAGCCCGCAGAGCCGGGCATCCAGGCACCGGTGGCCACGACCACGTCGGTAAAGCCCTGGGCCTTGAGCTCTTCAATGGAATCCACGCGAGCGTTGAGCTGCACCTTGGCGCCAAAGGCCAGGCAGAGCTCGGCATCGTGGGAGATATCGTCGCTCGCAATACGGAACTCGGGGATCACGTGGCGGACCACGCCGCCGAGCGAATCGCGGGCCTCAAAGATAGTGACGGGCACGCCGGCACGCGTCAGGAAGAACGCCGTCGCCAGACCGGCCGGGCCGCCACCGATAACGGCAACGTTGTGCTCGCCGTCGTTGGCAATGGCCTGGGCGCGCAGCTTGGGCAGCACGGCGGTCATGGCCTCGCGGGCAGCCTTGAGCTTGCTGGCGCGAATCTGGGCACCCTCGGGCTCGTAGAACGCACGCTCGCAAGCGCGGCCGCAGGGATGCGGGCAGATGGTGCCGGTGATAAACGGCAGGGCGTTGCGCTCGATGATGATGTTGAGCGCGTCCTCGAAGCGGCCCTCGTCAACAGCCGCCAGATAGGCGGGAATATCCTGCTGGATGGGACAGCTCGTGCGGCACGGCGTAGTAAAGCAGTCGGAAAGCGGGCTCTTGCCGGCGACCTTGCGGTCGGGCAGCGGGCGCAGCGGCTTCTTGTAGAGCGGGTTGGTGAGCGAGTCGGTCTGAATCGCGGTCACGGCCTCGAGCGAGACGCCCGCAAACGGCTTGCCATCCAGGTCGGTAAACTCGCCGGCCATCTGGCTAAAGCGCTCGTAGCCACCGGGCTTGAGCACGTCGGTCGCCAGGGTGACGGGCCAAATGCCGGCATCATACAGGGCGCGGATGTTGTAGACCGTGGCACCACCGGAGTAGCTGATGCGCAGCTTACCGTCAAACTGCTCGGTAATGCGGCGGGCGGCCTCGATGGTCAGCGAGAACAGCGAACGGCCGGACATGTACATCTCGGTAGAGGGCAGCTCGTTTCTCGTCACGTCGACGGGGAAGGTGTTGGTCAGCTTGACGCCAAACTCCAGGCCGCGCTCGGCGCACAGGGCAATCAGGCGCTCGAACATAGGCACGGCATCGGCCCACTGCAGGTCCTCACGGAAGTGCGTGTCATCGAAAACGATGTAGTCAAAGCCCAGCTCGTTCAGACGCTGGCGGGCAAACTCATAGCCCAGCAGCGTGGGGTTGCACTTGATGTAGGTGTTGAGACCCTTCTCGGTAATCAGATAGGTCGCGATGCGCTCGATCTCCGCCGGCGGGCAGCCATGCAGCGTGGACTCGGTAATGGAGTTGGAGACGCGCGCCGGGATGGACTCGACAAACGCGGCATCGACATGCTCAAACTTGTCCAGGTTAGCGAGCGCCCACGTGCGGCACTCGTTCCAAACCTCGGAGCCGCTGGCGTCCTTCATGCCCTCAATGTACGCATCGACCTTGGGGCTCTTGATGCCCTCGAGGTCATAACCCACGGACATGTTGAAGACAAAACCATCCGGGCTGCCCAGGCCGTACTCGCGAGCGATCAGGTGGCAGGCAAACCATGCCTTCACGTACTCGGCAAAGGCCTGCGGAACCTCGAGCTCGGTCGACCACTCGCAGTTGTAGCACTCGTCCTGCGCCACGATGCAGGGCTTGTTCACACACTTGGAGAGCTCCTCGCCGTCCATAACCTGAACGGTCTTGAGCTCAAAGAAGCGGGAACCGGCCACGTAGGATGCCACGATGTTCTGGGCCAGCTGCGTATTGGGACCGGCGGCCGGGCCAAACGGAGTCTCGATGCGCTCGTCAAAAATGGGAAGCGCGCCCTCCTGGTTGGTCGTGACCATCTTGCGCACGCCAAAGACGGCGCCCTGAGTCTTGTGCTCCTCGATGATCCAGTTCATCAGCTGCGAAAACGGGATCGGCCTCATGATGTCGCTCATAATGAGCTCCTCTCTGTAACGCCCGGCGAGACCGCGCGACGGGCGCAAATACGGTGTAGCGCTAGCACAGCGCCGGCGACCCCGCGGAGGCCGCCTATACGCGCGTCGAACGCGGCGAAACATCCGACGCGCGTGAATCTACTTGTAATTAGTAGGTGCGATCGTTGAGCGTGCTCCAGAGCTTCTTGGACTCAGCCATGGTCCACGCGTTGATCTTGTCCTCATCAATGCCAACGAACTCGCGATCCTTGTACAGGACGCGGCCGTTGATGATGGTGGTGCGGCAGTTTTTGCCCATCATGCCAAAGAGCATGTGGCCGTCGATGTTCTCCTCGCTCAGCGGCGTAAAGGGCTTGTAGTCCATGACGATGACGTCGGCGGCAGCGCCGGCCTCGAGCACACCGAGTTTGCGATCGAAGTACTTGCTGGCCATCTTGGCGTTGTTCTCGAACAGCATCGTCATTGCCTCGCACCAGCCCACGTTGGGCATAGCGGCGTTGTGACGCTGAATGATCAGGAAGACCTTGAGGCTCTCGAGCATATCGTGGGTGTAGGCATCGGTGCCCATGCACACGGGGATGCCGCGGCGGAAGAACTCGAGCACGGGGGCGCAGCCCACGGCGTTGCCCATATTGGATTCGGGGTTGTTGACGAGCCAGGTGCCGGACTCCTTGACGATATCCATCTCGGCAGGCGTCACGTGGATGCAGTGGCCCAGCATGGTGTCGGGACCCAGCAGGTTGTGCTGCAGCAGGCGCTCGACGGGGCTGATGCCGCCGCGGTTGAGGCGGGAATCCCACACGTCGTTCATGCCCTCGCACACATGGATGTGGAAGCCGGTCAGGCCGTTGTTGGCCTCGGCCATCTTATCCATGGTCTCGTCCGAAAGCGTAAAGGTGGCATGTCCGCCAAACATGGCGGCGATCATATGGTTGTCGTTATCGCGACGCTCCTTGGCGGCCCACTGGGCAAATTCGGCGTTCTCGGCAATGGCCTGGTCGCATTTTTCCTGGCCGCGGCGATCGGAGACCTCGTAGCACAGGCACGAACGCATGCCCAGCTCCTGAGCTGCGTCCTTAATGGTAAAGAGGCTACCCGGGATCTCACAGAAGCTCGCATGGTGATCGAAGATCGTGGTGACGCCGTCGCGGATGGAGTCCAAGATCGTGGCATAGGCGCTGGCCTTGGTGCCGTCGAGCGTCAGGTTGTCGTCGATCTTCCACCACTGCTGCTCAAGATTCTCCAGGAAGTTGGTGGGGTTGCAGCCCTTGATGGCAAGGCCGCGGGCTAGACCCGAATAGATGTGGGTGTGGCAGTTGATGAGTCCGGGCATGATGAGGTTGCCCTGGGCGTCGACGTACTCGGCATCCGGGTACTTGGCCTTGAGCTCGCACTCGGGGCCCACTTCGACGATCGTATCTCCGTCAATGGCGACCGCACCGTTTGGAATAAACGGGGTCTGAGCGTTGCGGGTAAAGACGGAACCGTTAGCGACCAGAAGCATGGATGCTCCCTTCGACATCAGAGGCGGGGTTTGACACCTCTGACATGGCGGAGTGCGAAGCGCCGGCCTACACCGGAAACGGGCCCTCTCCCGTCAACGCTTCACCAAAGGGACAAACCCTTTGAAGTGCGGCTTGGCGCCGCATGACGTCGGCGGACGAGGCGATGCGTCCGCCGACGAATAGCACCGAATTGGTTACTTCTTGCTCTCGGGCAAGACCAGATCCACGGCAGCGTCCTTGGCAGCATCGATGTGCTGGGCCACGACCGGCGTCTGCGGAAGGATCAGGTTAAGGACAATGGCCATGATGGCGGTGGGGGTTACGGCATTGGAGCCGATGACGGTGGAAACCCAGGTGGGCATACCCTCGCCGGCAAGGCAACCGCTGGCCATCCAGATACCCAGGCCAAAGACGACGGAGGTACCGACGATGGTGGTAGTGCGCTGCGTGAGGCCCTCGCGGGTGAACATGCGCACGCCGTTCATGGTGATGGTGCCAAAGACGCCGACGGTCGCGCCGCCGATGACGGGCTGCGGGATAGCGGAAAGGACGGCAGAGAGCTGCGGGAACAGACCGGCGATGGCAAAGACGGCCGCGATGATCACAAAGACCCACTTGTTGACGACCTTGTTGGAGCAGATGATGCCCACGTTCTGGCCAAGGGCGCTGGTGGGAAGACCGCCCAGCAGGCCGCCGACCATAGAGGTGAGGCCCTGGGACACGATAGCGCCGGAAAGCTCGCGCTCGGTGGGCATACGGTCGATGGAGCCCAGGCAGGCAGCGGAGACGTCGCCGATAACCTGGATGGCGACCATGGGGAACACGACGGCGAGGGTAATGCAGACCTCGGGATCAAACTCGAGTGCGTAGGGCATGAGCTTGGGAAGGGCGAAGACCTGAGCGGTGGCGACGCTGGAGAAGTCGATCATGCCAAAGGGGATGGAGACAATCATGCCAACGATCATGCCAAAGAACACGGATCCCAGCTTGAGCGTGCCCTTGCCAAAGTTGGCGAGCGCAAAGACCACGGCGAAGGTGATAAGAGCGACGCACCAGGCCTGCGGGGTGCCCCACAGCGGCGTACCCATACCGCCGGCCATATACTTGACGGCCGTGGGATACAGCGAAACGCCGATGGAGAAGATGACCGTACCGGTCACGACGGGCGGGAACAGCCACTTAATCTTGCTGTAGGCCAGACCAAAGAGGACCGCGACGGCACCGCCGACAATCTCGCCGCCCAGCAGCGCACCAAAGCTAAAGCCCGAGGCACCCATGGCCTGCAGGGCCGGCAGGAACGCGAACGAAACGCCCATGACGATGGGCAGGCCGCCGCCGATGCGACGGAAGGGAGCGAAGGCTTGAAGGGCCGTGTCGATTGCCGAAAGAATGAGGGCGACCTGGATGATGTCGGTGCTCTGCTGGCTATTAAAGCCGTAGACGCCGGCCATGATGACCGCCGGGGTAATGATGCCGGCAAACGATGCCAGCACATGCTGAAGGGCACACGGAATCATTTCCGTAACGGGCGGCATGCCTTCGCGAGTGAACAGGGCTTCAGTGCCGTTCGTAACCGTCTCCTGGGCCATTTGACCACCAATCCTCGAAGTAGTTGTTTTCGCATCTAGCGCTCTATTGTGACGCAGTGCGGGGGTGAGGTTGTGCCTTCGTTGCATATCGTATTAAAGATTTTTCTCATTCTCAATAATAATTTTTTGTTATCAGACTATTCTTGAGCTGAGACAATGCATTTCCGCAGGTCAGGAAAGTGTCCTGTCAAAATAGCATCTAACTTTTCTTTTGGTCGACCGTTTACCGCCAAATTCCTACCGCTCGTCCGTATTACGCAATGTACCTGCGAATATGTGAATCAATAGACACCGTGTTACCATGAGAAAAAATTGTTATGAACATTTCCGATTTCACCCAAAGGAGTTGCCCGTGAACGAGACCGTACGTCGCTTTTTGCCGATGGTCGATTTTCTGGAGCAGGTACTCGGCAAAAACAGCGAAATCGTGCTGCACGATTTCTCGGATCCCGACCACGCCATCGTTGATATTCGCAACGGCATCGTGAGCGGCCGCAAGGTCGGCGGTCCCGCCACCGATCTGGCACTCAAGATCATGCACGACGCCAAGTATCGCGACCTGCCGTTTATTACGGGCTACGAGGGGCGCGGTGCCGGCGGCAAGACGTTGGAGTCAGCGACGTACTTTATCCGCGAGGATAACGAGATCGTCGGCATGCTCTGCGTCAACACCGATCTTTCCACGGTACGCTCCATCAACGCCATGGCTCAGCAGCTCATGGCCTGCTTCGACGCTGTGCCAAGGCAGGCGGAGCCCGCGTCTATCGAGGTCGAAAGTCTTTCGGAGTCTACACAGGAGCTCATCGACCGCAGCATTGCCGAGTTGCTGAGCGCGCGCGGGCTGGATGTGGCGTCGCTTGGTCAGAGCGACCGCGTGGACGTCATTCGCCACCTCAACGGCAACGGGGTGTTCATGCTCAAGGGCGCCGTGTCCTGCGCCGCCACCGCGCTGGGCATCTCGGAGCCCAGCGTCTACCGCTACCTGCAAATAGTCCGCAAGGAAGGCTAACGGGCAAAATGGAGCGCGGCTCCACAAGCGATCCGTCACTTGATAAAAGACCCTGCAGCTCGCACGCGCTGCAGGGTCTTTTTGCATGTCATGTTTAGTTGTGGCCAACGCCTTAGAGAGCGGCGACGACCTCGATCTCGACCAGACCGCCGGCCGGAAGAGCGGCAACCTGGAAAGCGCTGCGCGCGGGGAACGGAGCCTCGAACTTGGAAGCGTAGATCTCGTTCACGGCAGCGAAGTCGGCGATGTCGGCCAGGTAGACCGTGGTCTTGACGACATCGGCAAAGGTAGCGCCGGCAGCGGTCAGCAGGGCCTCAACGTTGGCGAGGGACTGCTTGGCCTGGGCCTCGACGCCCTCGGGCATCTTGCCAGTCGCGGGATCGATGCCCAGCTGGCCGGACAGGAACACCATGTTGCCGGCCTGGATACCGGGGGAATACGGGCCGATGGCTGCGGGTGCGTTATCGGAAGACACGACGGTCTTGCTCATGTTTTTCTCCTTACGATCAATTGAGAGAGCGTGAGCGCGGTGTTCACACCGGGAGGCACAGTTCGGTCTGAACACCGCGCTTGATTGGGATAGTACTCAAGGTTTCCGCGCGATGCAAGATTATTATCACGTTGCGAGAATATTTTATCGCCCAACGGTTTCCCCGAACCGCTGAACGGTTCTCATGTGGAGCAGCCAGTCCAAGCTGCTGAAGACTTTGTCCTGCTTAGGCTGCGGGCGTCGCCCACCGCAGCGACGCCACTATACTTTTGAGTATCTGAGCATTTTGAAAGGCAGGATATGACCGCAACCGCCAGTCGAACCACCAACCGCAGACCCGAGCTTTTAGCGCCCGCCGGAGGACCCGAGCCCCTTGCCGCCGCACTCGCCGCCGGGGCAGACGCCATCTACTGCGGCATGGGCAGCTTCAACGCCCGCCGCAAGGCCACCAACTTTACCGACGAGACCTTTGAGCAAGCCTGCCGCGCCGCACATCTAGCCGGGTCGCGCGTCTACGTCACGGTCAACATCGTCATCAAGCAGTCCGAGATGGACGATGCGCTGCAACTCATCTATCGCTGCTCAACGCTGGGCGCCGACGCCTTCATTATCCAGGACTGGGGTCTGTTCTTTGAAGTCAAGCGCACCATGCCCGGCATCGAGACGCACATCTCAACCCAAGCAAACATCCACGACGACCGCGGAACCCTTTGGTGCCGTGAGCAGGGCGCCGACCGAGTGACCTTGTCGCGCGAGCTCTCCATTGACGAGATCGCCGCCATCCACGACGCCGCACCCGATGTGGACCTCGAGGTCTTTAGCCACGGTGCCATCTGCTTTTGTTACTCGGGCCTGTGCCTGCTCTCGAGCTTTGCCATGGCGGGCCGCTCGGCCAACCGCGGCATGTGCGCCCAGCCCTGCCGCCTGCCCTACGAGCTGATCGACGAGAACGGCCGCTCGCTCTCCCCTGCCGGTCGCGAGCGTGCGCTATGCCCGCGCGACACCAACACTTCGCAGCTTGTTCGCCGTCTGTATGACGCCGGCGCCGCATCGCTCAAGCTCGAGGGCCGCATGAAGGCCCCCGATTACGTGTACTCCATCGTCGACGTGTATCGTCATCAGATTGATGACATGCTGGCCGATGTTTCGACCTCCAAGGATGAGGATGCAGCCCGCCAGCGACAGCTCAAGCGCTGCTTTAACCGCGACTTTACGCACGCCTACCAAGACGGTACCTCGGGTGACGAGATGATGAGCTACGAGCGCTCCAACAACCGCGGCCAGATCGTGGGCACGGTGCTGGGCAGCCGCCCGGCCAACCGCGATGTGCGCGGCCTCAAGCCCGACGACCGCCGTCGGCGCGCCGCCATCGCCCGCATTGAGTTGTTTGAGCCCGTGGGCAAGGGCGACCTGCTGGAGCTTCGCCACGATAACGAGTTTGACCAGTTCCTGACCACCATTGCCGCCGATGATGCCGCCGCCGGTGACATCATCGAGTGCCGCGTGCCTCGCAGCATGCCCGAGGGCTGCCGCGTGCGCGTGATTCGAAGCCAGCGCGCCATTGACGCTGCCGGCGCCGCGCTCAAGCGCGATGTGCTGCGCCGCCGCGCCGTTGATGTAACCGTTGTGGCGCGTTTGGGCGAACCGTTTGCCGTCACGCTTACTTGCTGCGACGCCCCTTCGCTTACGGCCACGGCCACGGGCTTTACCGTCGAGGCCGCCAAGACCCGCGCGGTCGAGGCGTCCGATCTGGTAGAGCATGTGGGCCGCATGGGGTCCTCGCCCTTTGAGTCCGCGAGCTTTGATGTGGCGCTCGATAAGGGCTGCGGCATGGGCTTCTCCGCTGTGCACAAGGTGCGCGCCGCCGCCTGCAAGGCGCTGGAGGAGGCCATTCTGGCACCGTATGACGAGCGTGCCCGCACGCTCGAGCTGCCGGTGCTCGACAAATGTACGCGGCCCATGCCCGAGCACTACCGCGACGAGCCGCAGATCTGCGCCACCGTCACCTCGCTCGAGGCCGCCGAGGCAGCGCGAGCGGAGGGTGCAACGCGCATCTACATGACCACCGACGCGCTCGAGGCTGTCGGACTCTCCCCTGCCGATGCATTTGAGCAGGGTATCGTGCCCGTACTCGGCGAGGTCTGCCGCGCCGTCGACCACGAGCGCGTCGATCCTTGGATCAATGCCGGAGCCACCGTCGCCGTCGGCAATATCTCCGAGCTCGCCGTAGCCGCTCATGCCGGCGCCACGGCCGAGATTCGCTCTTGCCTGCCGGTGCATAACACGCCCTGCATGGAGGCACTTGCCGAGCGCGGAGCCGGTGCGTTTTGGCTCTCGCCCGAGATCACGCTCGACGAGATCGTCTCGCTTGGCACCGCCGCGCCCGCAGCCCTGGGCATCACTGTGTTCGGCCGCCCGCGCGTTATGACGAGTGAGCACTGCATCCTGCAGGTGGCCAATGGCTGCATCCACGATTGCGCTAACTGCCGCCTGCGCGCCCGCAAGCTGTCACTCAAGAATATCGACGGCAAGGTCATGCCCGTACGCACCGACATCCATGGCCGCTCTCGCCTGTACGACGCCTACCCCATCGACCTCACGCCGCAGGTTCCTCAGCTGCTCGATGCCGGCGTGCGTCGTCTCATGGTAGACGGAACGCTGCTCGAGACAGATGAGGTGGGCCGTGCCGTCGCCCGCGTCCGTCGTGCCGTCGAAGCAGCACAGGCCGGCCGCAAGCCCGCCGCCCGCCTGCGCGGCGCCACCTCGGGCTGCATGTTTGTGGGAATTAGCTAACCGAAAGGCTTACACGTGAACGAAGAACCTCAAGTCCTTTACTGCGACGCCTGGCTCATGGCCATCGACAAGCCCGCCGGCATGATCGTCCACGGCGACGGCACCGGCGAGCGCACGCTCACCGACTACGCCAGCGACCTGCTGCTGGCGATGGGTGACGGCTTTGCCGCGACCGACATGCAGCCGCTCAACCGCCTGGACCGCAACACCACCGGCGTGGTGTTGTTTTCGCTCGACAAACAGACGCAGCCCGCCTTTGACCAAATGGTCATCGACCACGCCTTCGAAAAGCACTATCTGGCGCTGGCCGAGGGCAAGATCGACTGGAACGAGAAGCTCATCGACAAGCCCATCGCCCGCGACCGTCACGACAGCCGAAAGATGCGCGTCGGCGCCAGCGGCAAGCCGTCTCAAACTCGCGTGAAGGTGCTCAAACGTCTTAAGAGCCGTCGTGGCCTGCCCGCGCGCTCGTATATCGATGTCGAGTTGCTCACCGGCCGCAAGCACCAAATCCGTGTGCACCTGGCAAGCGAGCATCATCCCCTGGTTGGCGACGACCTGTACGGAACGCCGCGCCCCTGCGGCCTGATGCTCCACGCCCACAGCGTGTCCTTCACGCATCCCGTAACCGGCGAGCACATCCACATCGAAGCCCCCTGCCCCTGGGAGCCCTAAACCACCACAATGGGGACAGTGAACTGCGCCCCGAAACTTGGACTGAATAAATAGCGACTACGCCGCAAGGGCCCGGTTCCGGAACTCCTCCGGCG
>NZ_JADPCJ010000042.1 GCF_015670795.1 Collinsella aerofaciens
AACCTCGTTGCGGCGCGGCTGCGCCTATGGCACTTCAACATCATTGTCGCAGCCCCGACCCGCGGTCACGAGCGGGGGCTCCTATCTTTTTAGTGCCCTCGGATTGGGTCATAGTGTCTGTCGGTACCAAAACATCGGCGTTGCTGTGGCTGTCGGAAATGATCCGTTGGGGACGGAGGAAAACGGATCATTTTTATCCTGGTGCATTGGTGCAAGGGGTAGGTTTCCTTTGCACCAGTTTCTGTCGAGTCGGTGCTTCTTGCGGGTTGCCCGTATAATGGTTTGCGTATGAACCGCAACCAAGGAGTTCCAGTTTATGGACCAGAGCCTTTTTAAATTCGACCTGATCGCCGAGGATCCGACGACGCATGCGCGTGCCGGCGTGCTGCACACCCCGCACGGCGACATCGAGACGCCGATCTTTATGCCCGTGGGCACCAAGGCAAACGTCAAGGGCATCCCCACCGAGACCGTCAAACAGCTCGGCGCCCAGATCGTGCTTGCCAACACCTATCATCTGTCCATGCGTCCCGGCGAGGACACTATCGCCGAGCTGGGCGGCCTGCACAAGTTTATGAACTGGCACGGTCCTATCCTCACCGACTCGGGCGGTTTCCAGGTGTTCAGCCACAACGACGCCGTCAAGCTCACCGACGAGGGCGTGCGCTTTATCGTCAACGATTACGACGGCCGCCACGTGTTCTGGACACCCGAGGACAACATGGAGATCGCCATGAAGCTCGGCTCCGACATCTGCATGCAGCTGGACCAGTGCCCGGGCTATCCCGCCACGCGCGCCTACGTTGAGCGCGCGGTGGAGCTGTCGAGCATGTGGGCCGAGCGCTGCTACAAGGCTCACACCCGCGATGACCAGGCGCTCTTTGGCATCGTCCAGGGCGGCATGCATTTGGATCTGCGCCTGCGCTCTCTGCGCCATCTGGAGGAGTGCGGTGACTTCCCCGGTTACGGCATCGGCGGCTACTCGGTGGGCGAGGACCACGAGACCATGTTCGAGACCCTGGCGCCGCTTGTGAGCGAGTACATGCCCAAGCACAAGCCGCGCTACCTGATGGGCGTCGGCAACCCGACGACGCTCGTGCGCGGCGTGGGCGTGGGCATCGATATGTTCGACTGCGTGCTGCCGACGCGCACCGGCCGCATGGGCACGGCATTCTCCAGTGAAGGTCGCCTTAACTTCCGCAACGCGCGTTTTGCGCACGACGACGGCCCCATCGACCCCACCTGCACCTGCCCGGTGTGCACGGGCGGCTACAGCCGCGCGCTCATTCGCCACATGGTCACGCAGAAGGAGATGCTCGGCGGCATCCTGCTTTCGATGCACAACATCTACTACCTGCTCAACCTTATGCAGCGTGCCCGCCAGGCCATTATCGAGGGCCGCTACGGCGCGTTTGTGAGCGACTGGATGAACAGCCCTGCGGCGGTGGACTACTAAGAGCGGCGCGGGCGCTTGCAGAGCGCGGGCAACGGCAAGGGGCGAGCGACGGCCGGTCGTCACATTTGCTGACACCGGCCGCACGACCGCTGACCGATAGCTTGCAAGCACTTGATGCATCGTGGGTACCATACCGAATAGTTGATGTTCGGGCGGGTGTTTGGCGCATGGCGTCGACCCCGCCCGCTTTTCTTTTTCTCGATAGGAGTGCCCATGATTAAGAATGAGAACGTCGAGGGCGAGCCTGCCTACGACGAGACGTACCGCCGCGGCCCCGTGGTCATGCGCGGCCCCATGATTCCTAAGGACAACACCTACGCCAACCTGCTGGCGCCCGAGGAGTCGACCGACTGGCTGCATGCCGATCCGTGGCGCGTACTGCGCATCCAGGCCGAGTTTGTCGATGGCTTTGGCGCACTTGCCGAGTTAGGGCCTGCGGTGACCATCTTCGGTAGTGCCCGCACGCCCAAGACGGACCCGGCCTACAAGGCGGCGCGCACGGTCGGCCGTAAGATTGCCCAGCGCGGCGTGGCGGTTATCACCGGTGGCGGCCCCGGCATCATGGAAGCGGCCAACAGGGGAGCGGCGAGTGTCAACGGCAAGTCAGTTGGCCTGGGCATTGAATTGCCGCACGAGCATGGGCTCAATAAATACGTGAACCTCGGCATGGACTTCCGTTACTTCTTTGTGCGCAAGACCATGTTCGTCAAATACAGCTCGGGCGCCATCGTGTTTCCCGGCGGCTTTGGCACGCTCGACGAGATGTTCGAGGTGCTCACGCTGGTGCAAACGCACAAGGTCAAGCGCATGCCCCTCGTGCTGGTGGGCACAGAGTACTGGCAGGGCCTGTTCGACTGGCTCAACGGCCCGGTGATGGACGCCGGTATGATCAGCCCGCTCGATCCCGAGCTCGTGCACATCACCGACGACCTCAACGAAGCCGTCGACATCGCCCTGAGCGGGCTGATGTAGATCAATCGTGCCCACGCGACATGAATACGCATGGCAATCTGATGTTATTTAACATCAGATTGCCATTTATATTGGGTATACTTGTGTAAAAGACGAGGGCGAGGAGGTCGCAAATGTCTACAGCAACAGTTAAGCCTACGACGGTTCGAATCGAAGAGGGGCTCAAGGAGCAGGCGACTGAGTTCTTGGATTCGGTCGGCCTCAGCCTCAATTCCTATCTCAATCTTGCCGTTCGGCAGCTGGTAAATCAGCGAAAGATTCCTTTTGAGATTGTAGGAAGGGCGGAGGTGCCCAACGAGGCGACGAGGCGTGCCATGGTGATCGCCGAGGCTCATGAGTTGGGGATTTTGCCGGACGATAGCCCGTCATTCAATAACGCTGATGAGCTTATGTCATTCCTCGATGAGGAATAGCGATGTTCGAGATTAAAGTCGAGGCTCAATTTAAGGTGGACTACAAACGAACGATGCGCATGCATCCGCAGCTAAAAAGTGAGTTTAAAGCGGCGGTTGCAGAGCTTGTGGCTCATGGGTCACTTCCGGCGGAGTATGGCGCCCACGAGCTCTCAAACCCGGGCGGAAACTGCAACGGCCACATCGATTTCCACCTATCCGATGGCTTGGTCGATGTGGTCGTTCTTTATCTTCCCCATAAGACTAACCCAATGATTAGGCTGGTGAGAATGGGCACTCATCAGGAGCTGTTTCAGGGTCCGCTGGGCTGATCGCCGATTTCCAAGTTGTGGTGGAATAGGGATTGATTGGCGGCTAATAAGCCAAAAACAGTCCCTATTCCACCGCAACTGATGTGGGCGTCCCTAGTGAGTTGGCTGGTAGCGGGGGCAGTAGCTGATGGCGATGGCGTCGATGCCTACATGGGTGGCGATGGTGCAGCCGATGGGGCCGGTGCCGGCGTCTACATAGTCTTGGCCTGCGAGCGCTTGGCTGACGAGCTCTTGCTCCTCGGCGGCGCCGGTCGTGAGCACGCGCACGCTTGAACCCGGATGCTCAGCCAAAAACGCGAGGCAGTCGGCCATGGTGTTGACGACGATGCGCTTGGCGCCGCGGCCCTTCTTGATGGCCTTGATCTCGCCCGATTTCCACTCCGGCGAAACGGCCAGGCGAATGTTGAGCATCTGCGTGAGCTGGCCGGCGAGCTTGGGCGCGCGGCCGTTCTTAACGAGGTTCTCGAGCGTGCGGGGAATCAGCAGCAGGTGGGCGTCGGGCAGCGTCGCGCGGATCTGCGCCTCGGTCTCGTCCAGGCTGCGGCCGTCCTCGCGCATGGCCAGCGCGTACTCCACCAGCAGGCCCTCGGCACCCGAGCCGGTGCGCGAGTCGATGCAGCGCACGTCGAGTTCGTGCGTTTCGGCCGTCAGGCTGGCGTTGGCATAGCAGGCGGACCACTTGCTGCACAGTGAGATAAAGATGGCGCTATCATGGCCGTCGGCGAGCACGCGGTCAAAGAGTGCCTTGAACTCGCCGGCGCTCGGCTGCGAGGTGTGCGGCAGTTGCTCGGAGCCGGCCATGCGCGCGACGTATTCCTCGGCGGTAATCTGCACCTGGTCGAGCAGGTCCTCGCCCTCGATAATCACATGCAGCGGAATCACGTAAATGCCGAGCTCTTGAGCGTGGGCGGGGGAGATGTCCGACGTGGAGTCGGTTATGATGGCAAAAGACATAATTGCACCTTTCGTTGGGGCGCTTGCGCGCCGCCTTCTGAGAGCAAAGTGCGACAAGTATAGTAGAGTCGTTCCACATTACTAGGTTCAATTGTTGAATAGTCAACAGTTTGAAGTGTCGGTGTGGAAATCGTCAACTGGGGAAGAGGAATGCCGATGGAGGCGTTGGAGATAGGCAAACGGCCGGTCGTGTTGTTCGATTTTGACGGCACGGTGGCAGATACGGGCCGGGCAGTGATGACCTCGACGCGCAAGACGCTGGCTGCGCGCGGGTTTTCGGAGGCGCAGATGGGTGATCTGCGCCGTATGATCGGGCCGCCCCTGTGGAAGAGCTTTCACGACTTTTACGGCTTTTCCCGCGAGGAGTCGCTTGTGGTGGCCGACGAGTACCGCGCCTTTTTTGATGAGCTGGGGCCGGAGGAGTACCCCGTGTTCGATGGGGTCCCCGAGCTGCTGGATGGGTTGGCCGCCCAGGGCAAGCGTATGGCCGTGGCGACGTCTCGCATGGAGGCGAAGTGCATCGATATGGTTCATGAGCTGGGGCTTTGCCAGTTCGAAGCTGTGGTTGGCATGAATCCGCCGCAGGGACGCGAGACCAAGGCCGATTCGGTTCGCGATGCCCTGGCGGCGCTCGGCGCGACGGCCGACGATGCCGTGATGATCGGCGATCGCTTTAACGATGTGGAGGGCGCGCACGCGATGGGCGTGCCGTGCATCGGCATCTATTCGGGCGCGGCAGCGCCGGGGGAGCACGAGGCCGCGGGCGCCGATGCGGTGGTGCACTCGGTGGCCGAGCTTGCTAAACTTTTCGCTATCTAATAGACATAATGTGAGGGGCGGGCGTACCCGTCGCTCATTGGTAAGGAGGTCGTTCATGAATCAGGTGGAGCAGAGCGTTGCCGAGTATGTCGACGAGGTCTGGGAGGATGTCGTTGCCGATATCGAACAACTGGTGAGCTATCCGTCCGTGGCCGTTGCTGCCGATGCGGAGCCCGGTGCGCCGTTTGGCCGCCCGGTCCGTGACGCGCTCGATTGCGCGCTCGGCATTGCGCAAAAGCTCGGCTATCAGACGAGCGACGACGGGGGCTATGTGGGAATCGCCGATATCCCGGGTCGCGGCGACAAGCAGCTCGCGACTATCTGCCACGTGGACGTGGTTCCCGCTGGCCCCGGTTGGAACACCGACCCGTTTGCGATGGAGCGCCGCGAGGGCTGGCTGCTCGGTCGCGGCGTGATTGACGACAAGGGTCCGGCGGTGCTGTCGCTCTACGCCGGCGCTTATCTGCTCAAGCACGGCATTACCCCGCGCTATGCTTTCCGCGCGCTGCTGGGCTGCGATGAGGAAGTGGGCATGTCCGACGTTCACCATTATCTGGAGAACCACGCAGACCCCGACTTTTTGTTTACGCCCGATGCCGAGTTCCCGGTCTGCAATGCCGAGAAGGGCCAGTTTGGGGCGACGTTCGTGAGCTCCAAGATCGACGGCGGGCGCATCGTGTCGTGGAGCGGCGCCGAGGCGAGCAATGCCATTCCGTCGCAGTCCATCTGCGAGCTCGCGATTGCCGCCGATGAGCTGCCGGCGCCGGTCGAGAACGCCGATCGCCTTGAGATCACGACACTCGATAACGGGCATGCGCAGATTTTTGCCCACGGCATTGGCGGTCATGCCTCGATGCCTGAGGGCACTATCAACGCTGTCGGCCTGATCGTGGCGTATCTGCGCGAGGCCGAGGACGCGTTTGGCGCCCGTGACAAGCGCCTGTTGACGCCCGCCGAGCACGAGTTTGTCAAGTTTTTGGCCTTTGTGCATGCGGACGCCTATGGCCGCGGCCTGGGTATCGATGCGACGAGTCCGGCGTTTGGCCCGCTTACCTGCAACGCTGGCGTCATCCGCGTGGCGGATGGCCATATCGAGCAGGTCATCGACGTGCGCTTCCCCGACAGCACGAGTGCCGATACCATCCGCGAGCAGCTCGATCCGCTCGTGGGCCGTTTCGGCGTGACGTGCCAGCTGGGTCGCGCGAAGGTGCCGTTCTCGGTCTCTGCCGATGATCCGGCCGTGAAGGCGCTTATCGATACCTATAACGAGTTCACCGGCAAGCATGCTGAACCCTTTGCCATGGGCGGCGGCACGTACGCGCGCAACTTTGCCCGCGCCGTCTCGTTTGGCCCCGAGGAGACCGGCCTGGAGCTGCCCTCGTGGGGCGGCAAGATGCACGGCCCCAACGAGTGCGCCAACGAGGAACAGCTCAAGCAGGCGCTCAAGATCTATATTGTTGCGATCCTCCGTTTGAATGAATTAGAGCTTTAAGGTCTCGCGGTTTCCCAATCTAAGTTGCGGTGGAATAGTTCCTAGAATGGGCCATTTGATGGCCAAACAGGAACTATTTCACCGCAACTTCTTTTTTATCGGTGTAAAAGGCGGGCCATGCTTGTCAGCGGGATTGTTATTCGTTTGTAAAGCCCTGCCGCGCTTGCGGTAAGGGTTTATCAAATGCCCGTAAGAAACCGCAGTTGGCGCGGGTGCTGCCCGGTCGGGGTCGTATCTTTCCAAACAGCAAAGCGGGCAGGGTGCCCGCGATTCGCATGTACGAAAGGAAGATCATGCTCGATCAGGCTTATTCTCGTCGTCAGTTCCTCGGCCTTGCTGGTGGTCTTGCCAGCATCGTCGGTCTCGGTCTCGTTGGCTGCGGCGGCGCAGGCGCATCCGACGCCGCCGACAAGGGTAGCGCCGCTGCTGCCGAGTCCGTCTCCGGCGAGGTGACCTACGACGGTGCCTCCTCGTTCCAGGCTCTCGTCGAGGCCGCTGCCGAGAAGTTCATGGATGCCAACCCCGACGTCTCCGTCTCCGGCTCGGGCAACGGTTCGGGCAAAGGTCTGACCGCTGTTGCCGCCGGCACCGTCACCATCGGTAACTCCGACGTCTTCGCCGAGACCAAGCTCGAGGCCGACCAGGTCAAGAAGCTCGTCGACCACGAGGTCGCCGTCGTGGGCATGGGTCCTGTCGTCTCCAAGAACGTGACGGTCGACGACCTGTCCCTCGAGCAGCTCAAGGGCATCTTCTCCGGCCAGATCACCAACTGGAAGGAGGTCGGCGGCGACGACGCCAAGATTGTCGTTCTCAACCGCAAGGCCGGTTCCGGTACCCGCGCCACCTTCGAGGCTGCCGTCTTTGGCGACGAGGCAGTCGACTTTAAGGGCGACGCCGAGCTCGACAAGTCCGGCGACGTCCAGACTCAGATGGGCAGCACCGATAACGCCATCTCCTACCTCGACTTCTCGCACTTCGATGACTCCAAGTTCAACGCCATCAAGGTCGAGGGCGTCGAGCCCAAGAGCGCAAACGTCACCGACGACTCCTTCAAGATCTGGGCTACCGAGCACATGTACTGCTCCAAGGACGCCGACGAGGCCACCACGGCCTTCCTGGAGTTCATGCTTTCCGACGACGTCCAGGGCAAGCTCGTCGAGGAGCAGGGCTTTATCCCCGTCTCTGCCATGAAGGTCGTCAAGGACGCCAGCGGCAAGGTCTCTGCTAAATAAGTAATCGCCCCCGGAAAGGTTTGCAATGGCAAAACAGCTGCCAAAGCGCGACCTTGAGAACGTGGGCCTGGGCGTCACGGGCGCGTGCGTAGCGCTCGTGACGCTTGTCGTTGCCGCGCTTATCTTCATGGTCGCCCAAAAGGGCCTCTCGGCTTTTGTCAAGGACGGCGTCTCAGTCGTCGAGTTCTTCACCGGCACCAAGTGGGACCTGGCCAACACAGCCGAAAACGGCCTGCCCTATACCGGCGCTCTGCCCCTGATCGTCACCTCGTTTGCGGTCATGGTGCTCTCCACGCTCATCGCGCTGCCCATCGCCATCGGCTCCGCCATCTTTGCGGTCGAGATCCAACCCAAATTTGGTTCCAAGGTCTTTCAGCCGCTTATTGAGCTTTTGACCGGCATTCCCTCGGTCGTCTTTGGACTGATTGGCTTTCACGTGGTCGTCGGACTTATGAAGTCCGTTTTCCACGTGAGCACGGGCCTGGGCATCTTGCCCGGCGCCATCGTGCTGGCCGTCATGATCCTGCCGACCATGACCACGCTTTCGGTCGATGGCCTGCGCGCCGTGCCCGACAGCTACCGACAGGGCTCGCTCGCGCTGGGCTATACCCGCTGGCAGACCATCTGGCACGTGGTGCTCAAGTCCGCCATGCCGTCGCTCATGACCGCGGTCATCCTTGGCATGACCCGCGCCTTTGGCGAGACGCTCGCCGTGCGCATGGTCATCGGCGGTATCGAGGCCATGCCGACGTCGCTGCTGTCGCCGGCGTCCACCATCACCACCACGCTCACCACGTCTATGGCGGTCTATGCCGAGGGCTCGGCCCAGGACGATGTTCTGTGGGCGCTCGGTCTGCTGCTGATGGGCATGAGTCTCATCTTCATCCTGATCATCCACCTTATCGGCCGCAAGGGGGCGAAGGCTCGTGGCTAGCACGCGTATCCACATCGACGAGGCGAGGCTCGGGCGTGTCCAAAAGCAGGACCGCTTCGCCACGGGCGTGTTGACGGCGATCGTCGCCATCGTCATGCTCATCGTCGTCTCCATGGTGGCCTATATCCTGTTCGAGGGCATCTCGACGCTGTTCCAGCCGGGCTTTCTCACGGAGCCGTCGCGCGCCAACGGAACGCAGGGCGGCGTGCTCTACCAGCTGTTCGACTCGTTCTACCTGCTGCTGATCACCCTGATCATCTCGGTGCCCATCAGCCTGGGTGGCGCGGTCTTTTTGGTTGAGTACGCACCCGACGGACCCGTCCGCGACATTGCCTCCACTGCCATCGAGACGCTGTCCTCGCTGCCTTCCATCGTTGTCGGCATGTTCGGTTTTCTGGTGTTCTCGGTGCAGCTGGGCTGGAAGTACTCCATCATCTCCGGCGCCGTCGCGCTCACCATGTTCAATATCCCCATTCTGGTGCGCGTGATCCAGCAGGCGCTCGAGGACGTGCCGCAGGCCCAGCGCGATGCGTGCCTGGCCATGGGCCTCACCCGCTGGGAGGCCATGCTGCACATCCTGATTCCCGAGGCCATGCCCGCTATCGTGACCGGCATCGTGCTTTCGGCCGGCCGCGTCTTTGGCGAGGCCGCGGCGCTGCTCTTTACCTCGGGCATGAGCTCGCCGGTTCGCCTCAACTTCTTGAGCCTTAACCTGTCGAGCCCTACTTGCGCCTGGAACGTGTTCCGCCCCGGTGAGTCGCTCGCCGTGCATATCTACAAGATCTATGGCGAAGGCAGCCCCGAGGCCCAGCAGATCGTTTGGGGTACCGCGGCACTGCTGATGATTTGCGTGCTGCTGTTTAACGTAATCGCCCGCATTGTGGGCAAGCAACTGGCAAGGAAGATGGCGGCCGAATGAGCGAGATGAATGTAACGCCCGCAACCGAAGCGGCATCGTCCGACACCCGGGACTTCCTGTCGAGCGTGGGGGAGAGCGAGAGGCGCGTGCGCGTGAGCGGCAAGGCCGTGAGCGACGAGGTTGTGCTCTCCACCAAGGACGTCAACGTGTACTATGGCGACCACCATGCACTGCACAATACGTCGCTCGACTTCCACAAGGGCGAGATCACGGCGCTCATTGGGCCTTCGGGCTGCGGTAAGTCGACCTTCTTGCGTAGCCTCAACCTGATGAATCGCGAGATTCGCGGTTGCCGCGTGGAGGGTGAGATCAACTACCGCGGGCGCAACGTGAACACCAAGACCGAGAACACGTACGAGTTGCGCCGTTCCATTGGCATGGTGTTCCAGCAGCCCAACCCGTTCCGCAAGTCCATTCGCGACAACATCACGTTTGCGCCTAAGCACCACGGCATCACCGACCGTGACGAGCTTGACCGCATGGTCGAGGAAAGTCTGCGCGGCGCGGCGCTGTGGGACGAGGTCAAGGACAAGCTCGACAAGAGCGCCTATGCGCTTTCGGGCGGCCAGCAGCAGCGTCTGTGCATCGCGCGCACGCTGGCGCTCAACCCCGACGTGATCCTGTTTGACGAGCCCTGCTCGGCGCTCGACCCCATCTCGACGTTGGCGATCGAGGACCTTATGTCGTCGATCGTGGCCGACCGCGCCATTGTCATCGTGACGCACAACATGGAGCAGGCGTCGCGCGTGTCCAACCGCACGGCGTTCTTCTACATGGGCGATATGGTCGAGTACGACGAGACTGACGAGATTTTCCAACGGCCCAAGGATAAGCGGCTGAATGATTACCTCACCGGCATGTTCTCCTAGTCCGGGACATGCTTGAGGCCCGCGGCGGCCACGGTTGCCGCGGGACTGATTGGAGAGGCGGGTCATCTCTTTTGGGAGATGGCCCGCCTTTTTGCTCTGCGACCGAAACGACCGCCACAAAGGGGACAGGCGCCTTCGTGGTGGTTTGGGGTGGGGCTCGCTGCTATCATGGACAACGTTGAATTTCTACGAAGGAGCAGGGCATATGGCGATTCTTTTGGGATGCGATTCCGTCAGCCTAGAGTTTCCCACCAAGCATATTTTCGATAGCGTGACGCTCGGCGTGGGCGAGGGCGACCGCATTGGTATTGTCGGTAAAAACGGCGACGGCAAGTCGACGCTGCTGAGCGTGCTCGCCGGCACGCTGGAGCCCGATGACGGGCGCGTGACGCACCGCCGCGACACGACGATTGGATTGCTCGGCCAAAAGGATAACCTGGTCGATACCGACACCGTGCATCATGCCGTCGTGGGCGACACGCCCGAGTACGAGTGGGCGTCGAGCCCCCGCACGCGCCAGATTCTGGCCGGCCTTATTAGCGATGTGCCCTGGGAGGGCACGGTGGGCGAGCTTTCGGGCGGCCAGCGCCGTCGCGTGGACCTCGCGCGCCTGCTGATCGGCGACTACGACGTGCTCATGCTCGACGAGCCCACCAACCACCTGGACATGCGCACCATCAACTGGCTCGCGCGTCACTTAAAGGCCCGCTGGCAGCGTGGCCAGGGCGCCATGCTCGTGGTCACGCATGACCGTTGGTTCTTGGACGAGGTCTGCACCAGCATGTGGGAGGTCCACGACGGCCAGGTCGATCCCTTCGAGGGCGGCTATTCGGCATACATCCTGCAGCGCGTGGAGCGCGACCGCATGGCCGCCGTTACCGAGGAGCGCCGTCGCAACATGGCGCGCAAGGAGCTCGCGTGGCTGAGCCGCGGTGCCCAGGCTCGTTCCACCAAGCCCAAGTTTCGCGTGGATGCCGCTCGTGAGCTGATCGCCGACGTGCCGCCCGTGCGTGACGAGCTGGAGCTCAAGCGCCTGGCCGTGAGCCGCCTGGGCAAGCAGGTTATCGATGTGGTCGACGTGGACGCCGGCTATGCCGATACCGACGGCGCGCCCAAGCAGGTACTCTCCGACGTGACCTGGCTCATTGGTGCGGGCGACCGCTATGGTCTTTTGGGCGAGAATGGCGCTGGCAAGTCGACGCTGCTTGATGTGATCCAGGGCAAAATTGCGCCCACGCGCGGCCGCGTGAAGATTGGCCAGACAGTGCGCTTTGGCGTGCTGTCGCAGCAGCTCGAGGAGCTCGAGCCCTACATGGGCGACACGATCCGCGAGGTGCTCAGCCACTATAAGAAGTACTACGTCATCGACGGCAAGGAGACTTCGCCCGAGAAGCTTTGCGAGCGCCTGGGCTTTACGACGCAGCAGCTCTGGAGCCGCATCGGCGATCTTTCGGGCGGCCAGCGCCGTCGCCTGTCGCTGTTGCTGACGATTCTGGACGAGCCCAACGTGCTCATCCTGGACGAGCCGGGCAACGACCTGGATACCGACATGCTCGCGATTGTCGAGGACCTGCTGGACGGCTGGCCCGGCACGCTGATCCTGGTGACGCACGACCGCTTTTTGATGGAGCGCGTGACCGACCAGCAGTGGGCGCTGCTCGACGGCCACCTGACGCATATGCCCGGTGGCGTGGACCAGTACCTGCGCCTGTGCAACGCTACCGCCGAGGGCGAGCCCGTGGGCGCGCCGAGCGCCAAGACCGGCACGTTCGACACCGGTGCCGCGGCAGCTGCGGCCGAAAAGCCCAAGTCGAGCGGTCAGCCCAACGGCCTGTCCAACGCCGAGCGCCAGAAGCTCCGCCGCGAGGTGAGTTCGCTCGAGCGCAAGATGGAGACGCAGCGCACCCGCGTTGAGGAGGCCGAGGCAGCAATGGCCCAAGTCGATCCCACCAACTACACGGCGCTCGGCGAGCAGCAGGCAAAGATCGACGAGGCTCACGCCGCCATGGACGAGCTGGAGATGGCGTGGCTCGAGGCGAGCGAAAAGCTCGAGGGCGAGGAGTAGACGAGGATGATCAAGGCCGCATTTTTCGATATCGACGGCACGCTGCTGAGCTTTAAGACGCACCGGATTCCGGCGTCGGCGCAGCAGGTGCTCGATAGCTTTCACGAGCAGGGGATTGCGTGCGTGATCGCCACGGGTCGCCCGACCTACCAGATACCGGACTGGCTGTTCGACCTGGGTTGGGATGCGTACATTACGCTCTCGGGTCAGCACTGCTTTGATGCCGAGGGGGTTTACCGCAGCTGTCCGATCGATCCGGACGACGTCGCGGTGATTGTGGACCAGGTGGCGCAGGGGCGCTACGACTCGCTGTGCATGCAGGGCGAGAACTCGTTTGTGAACCGCCTGTCCGAGCGCGTGGTGACGGCTGGCAGCAACGCGGGAATCGTCTACCACGAGGAGCCGTTTGAGCACGCCTTTGACGCACCGGTCTACCAGTTCTGCGCCTTTGTGGACCCGGCCGACGAACATATCGTGACCGACGCCGTGTCGCATTCGCTCACCACGCGCTGGTGCGACCTGTTCTGCGACATTATTCCCGCTAACGGCGGCAAGGACCTGGGCGTGGCGGCGACGCTCGAGCGGCTTGGTATCGACGCGAGCGAGGCGATTGCCTTTGGCGACGGCGAGAACGACCTGTCGATGTTCTCGGCCGTGGGCACAAGTGTGGCCATGGGCAACGCGCAGGACACGGTGAAAGCTGCAGCGACCTATGTGACGACTGCCGTGGACGACGACGGCATCTACAACGCTGCGAAGCACTTTGGACTCGTGTAGCTGCGGGCCGGCACCTGGCACCTGGGGACATTCCTTGCGGGGCGTCCCCATTTTGTTTTCGTCCCGCACGTTTTGTGAAACGCGGCTAACTTTTAGGCAAAGTAGTAAGACATGGGCAACTTTTGCGGTAAAGTTAGCCGTGGAAAGTATCCAAAGGCTAACTAGCAATCATTGCGAAAGGCGGCCCATGGCCCTACGTGAATCCGGAGAAGACTATCTCGAATCGATCTACGTTCTGTCGCAACGTCAGGGCATCGTGCGCTCGATTGATGTTGCAGAGTACCTTGGCGTAACTAAGGCAAGCGTTTCAAAAGCTATGGCGACGTTGGAGAACAACGGCTACGTCGAAATGGGCAAGCGAGATGTTCATCTGACGGAGCGTGGTCTGGAGGTCGCTCGTCAAATGTGGGAGCGTCACTGCTTTTTCGTGGGGCTGCTGGAGGATGCGGGTGTTTCGGCTGAGGTCGCGTCGCAAGAGGGCTGCCACATGGAGCACTGCCTAAGCGAGGAAAGCTTCGAGAAGCTGAGGGCGATGCTGGGACGGGACGGTGCTTCGGCGCCAATAATGACCGACTAGCACTCCCGCAGCGGCGCGCCTCCCGCGCCGGAACGGCGCGGGACAGCGACCGAGATGAGTGGTCCCACCAACTAAGTCCAACTCAGACAAGGAACCCCACCAGCAAGCGATGCCCAAGAACCGCCAGCAACGTTACCGCAGGCCGGGGCCGGGCTTGGTTTTGAAAACATTCCGCACTGATATCTTCTGTATTGAAGACGTCGATGGTGCACCCGTATACCATTGACGTCGACACCATCAGATGCGGACCGCGCGGTGACCCCACATTCCGCTGGCGCCCACGG
>NZ_JADPCJ010000043.1 GCF_015670795.1 Collinsella aerofaciens
GCCTGACCCCATATCGTTGGGGCCAGGCCCGATTTTGCCTCTTGACAATGTCCTGCTCATATTAAAAGGAACGTCCCCAAGTGCCGGCAGTTTGGGACGGTCATTGTTGACGAGAATCGGGCGCAGCGCCAAAGGCCCCGTTGGGCGAAATGTCGAACGGGAAGGTGCCGCAGCGATTGAACGCGGCGATAAACATGCGGATGGCGTTGGACGGCGTGGTGCCCACGAGCTGGGTTGCCGCCGCGAAGGCCGCCTTTTCCTCGGGCAAGACCTTCGCGACAACCGGGGTCATGTGTTCTGCCATGCGCTTCCTTTTTGAAACGACGGTGATGCGGATAGATGCGGGCCACGCGGCTGGGCGACGGGCTGTGAAGGCAACCCGATTGGCCCGCATCTGGAGTTTGTTTCTACGGCGTTGGTATTACTTGGTATTCCTAAGTATTACCCCGCAGATAGAATACCATACCCGGCCCTATGGAGACGGAGAAAAACGGATCATTTTGTTGCTGGGTAAGTATTTAGAGCGTGATGATGTCCGAGATATTGAGGGCCCGAGCGTCAGCGAAATCGTGCGTGGCAAGCAACAGCATACGGCCGTCGAGCAAGTCGAGCACGGCCTCGGCGCATGCGTCGCGCGCAGCGATGTCTAGACCGGTAAAGGGCTCGTCCAGAATCACTGCGCCGCCCGGACACAGCAGGGCTCGGGCAATCTCGACGCGACGGCGCTGCCCGCCCGAGAGCTCGGCCACGCGGGCATGCACATCGATCCCCGGTACCAGCAGGCGCAACAAGGCAGCGGCACTCGAGGCATTCACGCGTGCATCGGCGCACACCAGCACGTTATCCAAAGCAGAGGCGTCCTCAACCAGGCGCGTATCCTGAAACACCATCGAGCACGGCGCGCACTCCCCCGCTGTCAACGAAAGCAGCGTCGACTTGCCCACGCCTGAAGCTCCCATCACGCAGATACGCCCGCCCGCGGGCACGTTGAGCACCAGACCATCCAGCGCCGGAGCCCAGGGTGCCCGGTCGCCCACGGCGAGCGCAAGCTCCGCCGCAGCCCCGCCACCAGCAGAGCCGCCCGCACGCCCGCGCAGTCCATGCCCATGTGCCCGCACGGCCGCGCGCCACGCCACGGGTCCCGAAACCCGCAGCAGCCACACCAGCACGCGCTCACACGCCCACGAGGCGGCAACGACCAACACGGTCCACGCCAGCAGATCAGCCGTCTCGATGAGCAGCTTCGCCTGATAGATGCGTTCGCCCACGGTGCCCGTCGCCATGCCGATGAGCTCCGCCGCCACGCCGGCCTTCCAGCTCATGCCGATCACGGCACGCGCACACGAAAGCACAAACGGCAGGACCTCGCGCCAGGTATGGGCGCAAAACAGTCGCCAGCCCCGCACGCCATGCAGACGAAACATCTGCTCCAGCGGTTTATCCGCTTGCGTCAAACCCTCGACCAACGAAAAATACACGCCCGGAAGTGCCATCAAAAAGACCGCCGCAATGCTCACGCGCGCCGACCCCAACCAAATGAGCAGCAGGACCACCACGCAGGCAACCGGTGTCGCCTTAACAAACGAAAGCGCCGGCGCCACCAAGCGGGCAAACGTCAGCGATCGCACCGAGACTCCCGCCAGTACGCCGCCGCACACCGCGGCAAGCGCCAGCCCGCCCAAGATTCGCGCACCCGAGCCTGCCAGAATCGCCCATGTGCCGGCATCGCATACCAGTCGCAGCAACGCCACCACGACGGCGCCCGGCCCCGGCAAAATCAACGGCTGCGCCACGAAACCCGCCATCAGCACCCACACGGCAAGCCAAAAGGCGGCAACGGCACCTGCTGCCGCCACCGCCTTCATACGCTCTGTCATTTGTCGAGCAAACGCACGCACGGGCTACTCCATGCAGTAGAAATCGTCAGCCGGGAGCTTGCCGCCCACGGCGCTCGCGTCCGCATCGGCCAGCACCTGCAGGTACCCACCGAGCGCCGCCTTCATATCCCTCCCCGTCTGGCACACGAGCATGCACCCTGGAATCGCCTTTTCGGCAATCGCGGCGTTATCCACGATACCCGCATCGACCACGGCCTGAGCCCAGTCCGCCGGCGCCGCGTTCACGGCCTCAACGCTCGCAGCATGGCAGCTCAGGAATTCCGCCACGGCCTCGGGATGCTCCTCGGCAAAGGCACGGCGCACCACGGTCACGCCCGTCAGCAGGCGCGAACCCGTGTCACCTGCCAGCTCATCCCACACATCGGTCAGACTTACCGGAGCCGACAGCCTGCCTTCGCTCTTTGCGATGGCAGCGGTCTTGAACGGCTCGGGCAGCACGCCCACGGCAGAAGGATCGGCAAGCAGGGCCGACAGCACCTCGGTGGGCTCGCTCTTAAACTCAAGCGCCACCTGGCCGGCCAGGCCCGCGCGCCCCAGCAGGTAGTTCATGACGTACTCCGGCGTGGTGCCCTTGCCCGTCATATAGACGGTATGGCCCGCCAAATCGCCAAACGAGGTCACACTCGCGTCGCCCGTCACAACGTTCAGCACGCCCAGCGTGTTGATGTCGATGACCTGCACCGCGCCCTCAGTCTTGTTATAGAGCACGCTCGCCACGTTGGCGGGCACCAGGGCAATGTCGATATCGCCCTGAATGACCTTGGGCACAATCTCATCGGCGGCAGTATTGATCGCAAAGTCGAACTCATTGTCCGTCTCGCCATCGACTGCCCGGTCCATAAACTGCACCAGACCAATCGAGGTCGGCCCCTTGAGCGAGGCGACGCGCACCTCGACCGGCTCTGCAGCAGCACCGGCGCCGTCCGTGGCAGCCGAGCCCGCGGCGGACCCGGCACCGGCAGCCCCGCCGCCACAGCCCGCGAGTGCGAGCGACAGCGCACCCGCGGCAAGCGCCGAGGCAAACCCCCGGCGCGACATCTCAAAATCAAACGCGCGCATCGCTAGCACGTCCCCTCGTTAGGCATCGTCCATGCGTGATGGTCGGTATGCAGCAGCTCCTCAGCCAGCGGCGAGAGCGGCTCGCCCAAGAACTCGCGGTAGCACGCCTGGACATCGGGATTCTCGTGCGAGAAACGAATGTCCGCAGCGGCATCCAGGCCCCAGAGCACCTGGCCACGCTCGGCTGCCAGCTCGCAGCCGTCGTGGATGGGCTGACCGCCGCCACCGACGCAGCCGCCCGGGCACGCCATAACCTCAACGAAGTCATAGCTCACGCGGCCGTCGCGAATCGCGTCGAGCAGACGGGCAGCGTTGCCCAGCCCGTGTGCCACGGCGACGCGCACCTTAGTGCCATCGATATCGGCGACGGCCTCCTTCCAGCCGTCCAGGCCGCGCACATCGGTAAAGAAGTCGGCGTCGGGGTTCTTGCCCGTCACCAGGTAATAGGCCGAGCGCACGGCGGCCTCCATCACGCCGCCCGTGGCGCCAAAGATCACACCCGCACCCGTGCCAAAGCCCAGCGGCGTATCGAGCGGCTCCTCAACTAGCGTATCCACGCTCACGTGGCTCGCGCGGACCATGCGCACCATCTCGCGCACCGTCAGCGCAACGTCCACATCGGGCGTGCCGCCCTCGCCCACCATGCTCGGCAGCGCGCACTCGGCCTTCTTGGCCGTGCACGGCATCACGGACACCACAAACAGGCGCTCGGGCTCCACGCCCAGCACCTTGGCGTAGTAGGTCTTGGCGATGGCGCCGAACATCTGCTGCGGCGACTTGGACGTGGACAGGCTGTCGACAAACTCGGGGTAACGCGCCTTCACAAAGCGTACCCAGCCCGGGCAGCAGCTCGTGAACATGGGCCAGCTGCGGCTGTCGCCCTCGCCCTTGGCGGCCTTACCCAGGCGCTCGAGCAGCTCGGAGCCCTCCTCCATAATGGTGAGATCGGCCGAGAAATCGGTGTCGAACACGTACTCAAAGCCCACGCGGCGCAGCGCACAGGCCAGGCGCTCGACGGTGGCCTCATCGCGCGGAATGCCGAGCTCCTCGCCCCAGGCGCTACGCACGGCCGGCGCAATCTGCACCAGCACGATCTTGTCGGGATCGGCGATGGCGTCAAACACGGTCTCGGTGTCGTCGCGCTCGCGCAGCGCGCCCGTCGGGCAATGCGTGATGCACTGGCCGCACGCGACGCAATCGGTCTTGCCGATCGGCGCACGCCCACGGGTGCCCACGGCGGTATGCGTGGCGCGGTTGGTCAGGTCCCAAATCCCTAGGCCCTGCACGCTTTCGCACACCTTGATGCAGCGCATGCATTTAATGCACTTGTCGTTTTCGCGGATGATGGGAAAATCGAAATCCCAGCCCTCGCCCGCCAAATGCCTTTGATACGGCAGATAGAAAATGCCCAGGTCGTTGGCGATGGTCTGTAGGTTGCAGTTGCCGCTGCGCACGCAGCTCGTGCACTGCGAATCGTGCTGGGACAGCAGCAGCTGCACGTTGGTGCGACGGGCCTCGCGCGCCTTGGGGCTGTTGGTGTGGACCACCATGCCGTCGAGCACGTAGTTGTTGCAGGCGGCGACCAGCTGGTCGCAGCCCTCGACCTCGACCACGCACACGCGGCAGCCGCCGATCTCGTTTAGATCGCGCAGATAGCACAGGGTGGGAATCTGGATGCCGACGGACTTGGCCGCATCCAGGATCGTGGTGTGCTCAGGAACCACGACCTCGCAATTATCGATAGTGAGCTTGACCATGTTATGCGCTCCGTTTTCGGTGTTGTCGATGACGGTGGTTTTGTTGGGCTCTACCATTCCAGGTTCCTCCCTCCGCGGAACGCGCCAAAGCCAAAGTGATCGCAACGCAGGCAGCGGCTTGCCTCCTGGCGTGCCTCCTGCTCGGTGAGACCCTGCTCGACCAGATTCCAATCGTGGATGCGCTCGCCGGCCTCGCGCTCGCCCAGCTCGCAGCGGCCGCACTCGTGCTTGCCCTTAAACTGGACGGTCGGCAGTTCCACGTCGAGCTTGATCTTGTGGTCGAAGCCCAGGTAGCGGTCAATGTTTGCCGAAGCCACGCGACCGGCATTGATGGCGCGGATGACGGTGGCGGGGCCGGTCTGGCAGTCGCCACCGCTAAAGAGGCCATTAAAGTTGGGCACGGCGCCGTCCGAATCGGTGACGATGCAGCCCCACTTGCAGGCAATGCCCATCTCCTCAAACGGCTTGGAATCGATGTCCTGGCCAATGGCGACGAACACGCGCTCGCAGGGGATGACGCGCTCGGGCGTGGCGGCGGCACGCGGAGCCGGACGACCACGACGGGGCTCACCGATAATCTGCGGCTGCACGCGCAGGCCGCTCACGCGACTGTCCTCGCCCGTCTCGATGGCGAGCGGGGCCGTCAGCTCCAGCACCTCGCAGCCCTCGGCCTGGGCACCGGCGATCTCGGCATCCTGGGCCGTCATATCGCAGATGCGACGGCGGTAGACGATGCTTACCTTTTCGGCACCGCAGCGCACGGCAGAGCGAGCCACATCCATGGCAACGTTGCCGCCGCCGATGACGCACACGCGCTGGCCGCTCAGGTCGGGCAGCTCGTCGTCGCCGATGGCACGCAGCATCTTGACGGCCGACTCCACGCCAGGCGCCTCTTCGCCCGGAAGGCCGAGCTTCTTGTCGCTGTGGGCACCGATGGCCAGATAGACGGCATCGAACTCGTCGCGCAGGCGGGCAAGCTCCTCGCCGTTCACGGAATGGTCGAGCTCCACGTCGATGCCGGCGCTCAAGATCCAGTCGATCTCGGCCTGCAGGCGCTCGCGCGGCAGACGGTAGCTGGGAATGCCATAGCGCAGCATGCCGCCCAGGTGGTGGCGCTGCTCAAAGATGGTCACCTTATGGCCCATCACGGCCAGGTAGTAAGCGCAGGAAAGACCGGCCGGGCCGCCGCCGATCACGGCGACGCGCTTCCCGGTGTTGTCCACTACATGCGGCTTGTGGTCGTTGAGGTCACTGTGCTCAACGGCAAAACGCTTGAGGGCGAGGATGTTCATGGGGTCATCGACCATACCGCGGCGGCAGTGCATCTCGCAGGGATGCTCACACACCAGGCCGCAGACGAGCGGCAGCGGATTGTTCTTGCGGATGACCTTGACGGCATCGGCATAGCGACCGGCCTCGACGAGCGAAATGTACCCGGGAATGTCGACGTGCGCCGGGCAGCCCGAGACGCACGGGACGCGGGCCTCGCGGTCAAAGCCGCAGGAGTGTTCGCGGATGTGATGCTCAAAGTCATCGCGGAAGCCGCGAATGGCCGTGAGCGCCATGGCGCCGGCCTCGTAGCCGATGGCGCAGTCGCTCGAAAGGTAGATGGTGCGGGCCGTGCGCTCAATCAAGTTGAGCGTGGACTCGTCGGCGCGGCCCTCGAGCACATCGGCGAGCAGGTCGCTCAGCGCGCTCAGGCCCACGCGGCAGGGCGTGCACTTGCCGCAGCTCTGGGTGGAGCACAGGTTGACGAGCGCCGCCGTAAACTCGACGGGGCACGGGGCGAGTGAACTCACCGCCAGACGACGTCCGAGTGCATCGTGCAGGTCGTCCATGACGGCCTGAGCGTGGCTGCGTTCCATTACGTGCAGTCGAGCCATAAGATCCCCTCTCACATGGCAGCCCGGAGGCGAGGCCGGGCGAAATTGCTACACGCACAACACTGACCTATAAAGTTGTTAGGTCTCCACGCAGTTCGGCAGGCGGTATGAAATGTCACCATCAGCGGTGAAAATGAACATTATCGCAGATAAATGCCATATTTGATAAAACGCGTTACCAAACGACAATGCCCCGCCCACGCAATCACGTGGGCGGGGCATTGCTTCAGGCATGCGGCCAGCGACCCTGTTGCTTTTACTTAAGCTCGGGCCAGTAACCCTTGTTGGCCTCGATCATGTCGTCGAGAACCTCCTTGGCGACCTTCATCGACGGCACGGTCTTGTTGAGCGTAAAGGCCTTAAGCGCCTTCTCGTACGAACCCTCGATCGTAGCCTCGACAATGAGCTTCTCGGAGTTCAGCTGCTGCATCATGAGGCCCTGCTGGAACAGCGGAATGTTGTCGCGGCTGATGACCTCGGGGCCGTTCTTGCCAATGTAGGCAGGCAGCTCGACCATAGCGTCGTAGGGCATGTTGGGGATGGCGCCCTTGTTCTCGCAAATGACCAGGAAGCGCTGCTTGGTGTCGTTCTTCAGAGCGATAGCCAGATCGGCAATCCAGTCGCCGTGGCTGCCCGCATAGAACGTGCTCTCGTCGATCTCGCCCGTCTTCTCGTAATGGTCGATACCATCAAAGAGGTTCTTCTCACGCGTCTCCTCAACCTCGTTAGCACGGGTGCGCTCGGGGTTGGAGTGCTCGACGAACTCCTTCTGCTGCAGGTAGTAGTTCAGATACGTGTTGGGCAGGTACTCCGGGAAGCACTCCATGATCTCGTACTCGCCCTTCCAGACGTAGTACCAGCTGCCCTTGGTGTGGCGGTTCTGCTCGGGGTGCTCGTCGACGGCCTCCTCGGGCTTCTTTGCCATGAGCGAGCCCATGCCCTTGAGGTAAGAGTCGGGCAGCAGAATCTCATGCTCCTTGATGTACTCGCGCAGCTGCGGGAGCACCTCCTCGCCCTTGTGGCGGATCGAGGTGAACCAACCAAAGTGGTTGAGGCCAAAGTAATCGTACTCGACATCCTTCTTGTCGATATCGAGCGCGGCGCAAACCACGTCGATGATCGCGATCGGCATGTCGCAGATGTTGATGATACGAGCGTTGGGACGCAGCACGCGGCAGCCCTCGGAGACGATGGCGGCAGGGTTGGAGTAGTTGAGAATCCAGTAGTCCTTCTTGGCGTACTTCTCAACGTCATCGATCAGCTCGACCATGGGGAAGATGGTGCGCATGCCGTAGGCAAGGCCGCCGCAACCGCAAGTCTCCTGACCCACGCAGCCGTGACGCAGCGGAATCTTCTCGTCCTGCTCGCGCATGGCGTAGCCGCCCACGCGCATCTGGGCAAACACGAAGCTCGCGTCGGTAAAAGCCGTCTTTTTGTCGGTGGTCACCGTGAGCTTGATGTCCAGGCCGAGGTCCTCGTGCAAAATCCAGTCCACGAGCACGCCGATCTTGCGCTGGCGCTCCTCGTTGATGTCGTACAGACGAATCTCGTCAACGTCGAGCTCGTCCTTGCGCAGGGCGATGGACTTGACGATGCCGGGGGTAAAGGTGGATCCGCCACCACACAGAGTAATGATCATTGTTTACTGCTCCTTCTCAATTGCGTTTTCGACCTTGTCGCGCATCTCGGCGACCTTCATGCCAAAGATGATCTGGATATTATTGCCGTTGCGGTTGATGCCGCTGTTGGGCACGTGGTTGATGAGGTCCTCATTGATGAGGTCCGGGTTCTTAACGTTCACGCGGAGACGCGTAAAGCAGTTCTCGAGCTCCTCGATGTTGTCCTTGCCACCAAGACCTGCGACCAGGTCGGCAATACCTGCATCGACGCCCTCTGCGGGAGCCGCGGCAACAGCGCCCTGCTTCACCGCGACAGACGCGGCGGCCTCGCCCTCGGCAACGGACTCGGCGAGCTCGGACTCCTCCTCGCGACCAGGCGTGTGGAGGTTGAGCTTCTTAATAAGGAAGGTGAAGAGGAAGAAGTACAGAGCGGCGTTGACGACTCCAAGCACCAGCATAACCGGCCAGTTGGTCTTGTCGACACCGAGGACCAGGTTGGAAACCACGATGTTGATGATGCCGCCTGCAGTCGAAGCGGGCACGGAGAGGACCTTGAGCAGGACCAGGAAGATGCCGGAAAGAACCGAGTGAACAACAAAGAGCACGGGAGCGGCAAAGACAAAGAGGAAGTCCATGGGCTCGGTGACACAGGAGAGCACGGCGGTGATGATCAGCGGGATGATAACGGCCTTGGTCTTATCCTTGTTCCCCTTGTAAGCGGTGACGATAAAGGCGAGACCGATACCGATGTAGGGCCACAGGTTGTTGAAGGTGTAGCTGTTGAAATAGGTGCTATCGGAGAAGGGCTGGCCCGTCATTGCCATCTCGGCAACACGGATGGGATAGGCGCCGGCGATAACCTGATCGCCCAGCGTAAGGGTGCCACCCACATCGGAGAACTGGAACGGGGTGTAGATGAGGTGGTGCAGACCGGTGGGAACGAGCAGCTTGTTGAGCATGCCGTAGATAAACAGACCGATGTTGCCCGACTCCTTAATGATGCCGGCAACGGAGGAGATGGCGCCCTGAACCGGAGGCCAAACGATGCAGAAGCCAGCGCCCATGATCCAGGAGATGATGATCATAATCAGGAACGGGAAGCGAACGCCCGAGAACATCGAAAGGGCAATGGGGAACTGCTTGTTCGAGTACTTGTTGAACACGGCACCGGTGATGCAACCGAGAATGATGCCGCCAAACACGCCAGTATCGAGTACCTGGATGCCCATAACGGTGGCCTGGCCGGTTCCGGTAAGACCGAGCATGCCGCTCGCATCGGCAAGAGAGCCGGTGGCGTTGAGCACGATGTTGTTAGCCTGCAGGAACAGGAAGAACGACATCAGGGCGATCAGCGAAGCATGACCCTTGTTCTTCTTTGCCATGGCGCCGGCGATGCCCACGCAGAACAGAATCGAGAGGTTGTTGATGATAAACATCAGCGACTGATAGACAACGGCGCCCACAAGCTGGAACGGACCGGAGCCCAGTACGGGGACCAAAGCGCAGATGGTCTTGTTGGTCAGAATAATGCCCACGATGAGCAGGATGCCGGCAACCGAGAGATACATCATCGGCTGGACGATCGACTTCGCGAACACCTCCAACGGCGCTTTGAAATTGAACTTCTTTTTTGCGGTCATAGCGGTACTCCCCTTCCTTTTCCGCAAATTAAGACAGATGTGCCCTAGACAAGACCGTGAGCCTTGCCTTATATCAATCGATGTGTGGGCACGTTATGCCTAGAGACCAGGTTCTCCAAGCAGGTTAACAATGTGATATGCGAGATAACTCTTTTCGGCATCGGTAACGACAACGTTATAGATAGACGACAAGTGAGCGGCTATGGCGTCCGCGCACGAGAATGCACACGGATACGCCGTTTCATCGATTCGGAACAGCGCGTCTCCGTTGATTTGCCCGGCCGTAGGATCGAGCGCTCGCTGTGCGAAAAACTGCAGGTGACGAACGAAACGTTCGTAAGGCAGCGAGGTGTCATCGAGGGTCGTAGCATAGCGCTCAGAAACAATCGCGAGCACGTCGCGAACAAGCTGGACCGAAACAATCAGACGATCGGAGCGTTGCGGCATGGTGGCGTTGACGATATGCAGCGTAATGAAACCCTGCTCTTCTTCGCTCATCTGGATGCCCATATACTCCTTGATAATCTGCAGCGCACGGCCCGCAAGCGCGTACTCCTTGCGATAGAACTGCTGGATCTCGAGTAGCAACGGATTCTCACAGGGGACGCCCTTGCGCTCGCGCTCCAAAGCAAGGCTGATATGGTCTGCGAGAGCAATGAGAATCTTATCGTTGATGTCGGCATTGAGCTCTCGACGAAGCATCTGAACGATTTCCTCGGAAATCACGAGGTTGACGGTGGGGATGGACTCCAAAAGATGTGCCAAGCGGTCAATCGTACGCGAGTCCTGAGAAGTTCCCTCCTGCAACGCGTAGGTCTTTTCGATCGACGCCTCGTCGATGGCATCGCCGGCATGACGGCCAAAGCAGAGGCCTCGACCGATGACGATGAGCTCGGAGCCATCGTCCGAAGTGACCATTGCGACGTTGTTGTTAAAAACTCGCTTGATAACCACGGTACCCACCACAAGAATTTACTCGGAAAGCCAGACGACAGGCTCTTTAACAGCAACAGGGCCGGAAGCATGCTCACGAAGAGTCGAGTTCTCCGAACGCTCGCACACGATAACGAAGACCGTGGGATCAAAGCCGGCAGCGCGAACCACGTCGAAATCGACCTCGACGAGGGGCTGGCCCGCGTCAACGTGATCACCCTGGGCAACAAGCGCATGGAAGCCCTTGCCCTCAAGTTTAACAGTGTCGATTCCGATATGCAGCATCACCTGAGCAGAGCTGTTATCGGACATGATGCCCAGCGCGTGCTCAGTCGGAAACAGAGCGGCGACGGTACCGGAAACAGGAGCGCACACCGTTCCCTCTTGGGGAACCACGGCAACGCCATCGCCCACTGCACGGCTGCTAAAAGCGGGGTCATTGGTTTTTTCTAGATTAACAAGCTCGCCGGAAACGGGAGCGAGGATTTCGAACTCGGAAGCCGCAGTCGTCTGCTTATCCGAACCACCCATTAGGCGAGAAAAGAAACCCATGGTGACATGTCCCTTCATAAATATAGCCCAACCAAAATCAATCGAATGCACCCATTGAGACACACCCGTTCTAAGACTTTGGTTAGGCCCACGTCCGAGGGGACTCGGTAACCTTCCGCATTTCTTTTACGTGGGTTATTATAGACAAGCCCAAAGCCGGAACAATCATTATGACCGGCGAACGGTATTTTTTCTCCGATACCTTGATTATCAACTTTATCCGAACACCTCCCACATTCATCCGCACATGTGCGGATGAATGTGGGAACCCGATACCC